>CAWAKY010000020.1:0-9064 GCA_963782695.1 uncultured Actinomycetota bacterium
GGGGGTCGGCGCCCTGCTTCGGCGCACTGCAGGCTGGTGCTGTCGAAGGCGGTCAGGCGCGGTCGGGCGCGGGACGGTCAGTGGGCCCAGTACGCCAGGTGTGACCGGTGCAGCCACTGGTCCACCCACGCCCGGTCGGGCTCGGGCGGCAGGTCCGACGAGTCGCGCAGGGCGGCCAGGCGAGACTCGGCCAGGTCGACCCGGTCGACCACCTCGGCCAGGGGCACCTCCCCGCGGCGGACCTGTCGCAGGTAGCCGAGCTCGGGCTCGGGCACCGGGAGGGTGATCCGACCGGTGGTGAGGAGCTCGACCCCCTGGACGCCGAGTCGCAGGGCGTGCATCGCGTACTTGGTGTCGTAGCCGTGCAGGGCGACCAGCTCGGGTCGGTTGGTGTGGGCCCCCACCTCACCCGTCATGGCCGCCCGCTGGGCCTGGAGGTAGCCGAGGAACCGCGCAGCGGCCAGCTTCGAGACGAACCGGGGGGCGTTGTCGACCAGCCCTGCCCCGACCCGGTCGCGGTACACGACCTCGCCGTCGGGAACGAACAGCGCGAGCAGCACGGTGGGGTTGCCCGCGAGGGCGAGGCGGCACCACTTGCGGGCCGAGTAGACGACCACGTCCAGGTCTCCGGCTCCGGAGCGGTTCGCCAGGCCACCGGGCCGGTCCCACACCGCGTGTCGCTGGTACCGCTCGAACTCGACGTCGGCGCTGCCGTCGATGCCGCTCGGCACCCGCGCCAGCCCGGTGACGAACCGGGCCGGCTCGAGGCAGATCCCCATCTCGTCACGGTCGTCCTGACCGCTGACGGAGGCGCCGTGCACCCCCGAGCCGACCTGGACCCGCAGGATCAGGCCGGCCTCGGCGACCGCCCGTGCCTCCTCGGACGCGTGCGGGTGCCGGTAGCCCGCCGGCAGCGAGGTGTCCCGGTGGATCTCGGCGGCCGGCGTCATGGCACCGAACCGTACGACCAACGGGCCGAGCGGGCGAGCGGTTTCGGCGCGAGCGGCCGCGAGCCGGGCGGTGGCCGACCACGGTCGTCGTCTCGCCTCGCCGGGTGCGGCCATCGGTGGCAGTCTGGAACGGTTGGCCGCTCGGGGGGTCCGGGCGGCCGGAGCGAGGGAAGGGGATCCCATGAGTCACCCGAAGACGTCCTGGCCCGCGATCGGACTGCTGGGCGGCGCCGTGGCGCTGGCACTCGTGGCGGCCGTGCCCGCCGCCAGCGCAACGCCCGCCGATCGGCACCACGGGGGTCCCCTGCCCGGCGGCTACACCAACCTGGTCGTCATCTACGAGGAGAACCACTCGTTCGACAACCTCTACGGCGAGTGGGGCCGCGTCGGTGGGCGGGTGGTCGACGGCCTCCAGAACGCCGGGGGACGACGACCCAGGTCGGCCCAGGACGGCACGCCCTACGGGTGCCTGCTGCAGAACGACGTCAACCTCACCTCGCCGTCGCCCCTGGCCACGACGTGCACCGACCCCGCCCACACCGTGCCGGCGAGCCACTTCGGAACAAGCTGGTTCACCATCGACAAGTACATCCGGCCGACCGACACGACCTGCCCCGCCCCCGGCGTCTTCGCCCCCAACGGGGTGCTCAACGGACCGGGCGCGCCGGGCGGCTGTACCCGCGACCTCGTCCACCGCTTCTACCAGGAGCAGTACCAGATCGACGGCGGCAAGCAGGACCGCTACGTCACCGGCTCCGACGCGGTCGGCCTGACGATGGGCCGCTACGCGACGAGGTCGCTGCCGATCTACCAGTACCTGCACAGCAAGGGCGCGCCCGAACTACGTCGTCGCCGACCGGTTCTTCCAGGCGCGCCTTCGGCGGCTCGTTCCTCAACCACCAGTACCTCATCGCGGCGCGGGCTCCGGTCGACACCGGTGGCGCCACCCCGACGGCGGCCAACTCGATCGTCGACGGCAACGGGATGCCGACGACCTACCCCCTCTACACCGCCACGTCGCCGGTCAGGGACGCCCAGCTGACCCGGCCTGCAGCAACGGAGCGCCGTCGACTACACGGCGGCGTGCGGCAACATCGCCGTCAACACCGTGCAGCCGTCGAGCGCTCCCTCGGGCGGCGGCGCGAAGATCCCGCTCATCGACGACGCCGTCTACCCCAACATCGGCGACCGGATGACCGACGCCGGCGTCAGCTGGAACTGGTACTCGGGCGGCTGGGACGCCGCCGCCGGCCGGCAACCCCGGCCCGCTCTTCCAGTACCACCACCAGCCGTTCAACTACTTCAAGAACTACGCCGCGGCGCCCCCGGCCGCTCGCACCTGCAGGACGAGACCAAGTTCATCGCGGCGGCCCGCGCCGGCACCCTGCCCCAGGTGTCGTTCGTCAAGCCCTACGGCGCCGAGAACGAGCACCCCGGCTACGCGAGCGAGCCCGACGGCAGCGACCACCTCGTCGACCTGCTCAAGACCATCACGTCGGGCCCCCAGGCGAAGCAAGACGCTCGTGGTCGTGACGTACGACGAGTTCGGCGGCCAGTGGGACCACGTCGCGCCGCCCGCCGTCGACAACTGGGGGCCGGGCACCCGCATCCCCGCGCTCGTCCTGTCGGCCGGCATGGTCAAGTCCGGGGTCGACAGCACGACCTACGACACGACCTCCATCATGGCGACGATCGAGCACAGCTTCGGGCTGCCCCCCGTCGCTCCTCGGGACGCGGGAGCCACCGACCTCAGCGCCGCGGTGCGGGTCGGGGACCCTCGACACCACGGGTCGGACCGACACTGACCGGCCCCAGCCTGCCGGGCCCTGTTCGGCGCCGTCTCGGGGTTGCTAGCGTCCCGAGATGGACATCCCCGAGCAGGTCGAGGCCCACCTCGCCAGCCAGCCCGAGCCCAAGCAGACCGACCTCCGACGGATCCACGCGCACGTCGTGGCGGAGCATCCCGGGTGCCGGCTGTGGTTCACCGACGGCACGAACGAGGCCGGCAAGGTCGTCGCCAACCCGAACATCGGTTACGGCGCCTACACGATCACCTACGCCGACGGGTCGACGCGGGAGTTCTACCGCATCGGCCTGAGCGCCAACACCACCGGCATCTCGGTGTACGTGCTCGGCCTCGACGACAAGGCCTACCTCTCGCGCACCTACGGCGCCTCGATCGGCAAGGCCAGCGTCACGGGCTACTGCATCAGGTTCAGGCGGCTCTCGGACATCGACGCCGAGACCCTGCACGCGGCCATCCGGCACGGCATGACCCTCGACCAGTCCTCGTGAGGCCACCTCACGACGGTGTGTGGCCGCAGTGGCCGCCGGGCGTCAGCGGCGCCAGAAGAGATGGTGGATGACGCCGCTCGGGCTCGGCACCCGCTCGTGGTGGAAGCGGTCGAGCAGCTCGTCGGGTGAGTCCCAGAGCTTGCCGCCGCGGCCGATCTCGACCGGGGCGACGGCGACGTGCATGGTGTCGACGAGGTCGGCCTCGAGGAACTCGCGCAGCGTTGCCACGCCACCGCCGAGGCGCACGTCCTTGCCGTCGGCGGCAGCCTTGGCCTGCCGCAGGGCCTCGTGCGGGTCGGCGTCGATGAAGTGGAAGGTCGTGTCCGACAGCGAGATCGACGGCCGCACGTGGTGGGTCAGCACGAAGACCGGGGTGTGGAACGGCGGCTCGTCGCCCCACCAGCCCTCCCACTCGAGGTCCTGCCACGGCCCCTGCTGGGGGCCGAACTTGCCGCGGCCCATGATCTCGGCGCCGATGTTGTGGGAGAAGTCGCGGGTGAAGTAGTCGTCGAGGCCGCGGGTGCCGCCCGGGTCGGTGCGGTTGGGCCAGCTCGCCGTCGCGCCCGCCCACGACGCCAGCTGGGCCGGGTCGGCGTGGCCGAACGGCCGCTCGATGCTCTGGCCCTCGCCGGTGCCGAACCCGTCGGTCGAGAGCATGAAGTTCTGCACCCGCAGGAGCTGCTCGCGCGGGGCGCTCATGACGCGGCCACCGGGGCGGCGAGGCCGAGGCCGGCGTAGTGGGCCTGGGCGGCGGCGAAGGCGTCCCAGTCCCACGGTTCGGGCCGGCCGGCCAGGCTCGGCTCGAGCCGGTCGAGCGAGGTCTGCAGCCCCACGAGGTAGCAGTTGTCGACGGCCTCCTGCACGTCGGGCACGACGTGGCTGAGCCGGAGGATGCACCCGGTGTCGGCGGGCTCGAGCTCCCAGCGCATGCGAGACCCCGGTGCGGGGTGGGTGTGCTCGAGGAGCACCGGCGGCTCGACGCGCAGGATCGTGCAGGTCAGCGTGACCGGCTCGCCCTCACCCTTTCCCGCGAAGACCATCTCGCCGCCCTCGCGCAGGTCGACGGTGATGTCCGCCTCGAACGGGAGCCACCAGTCGGCCAGCCGCGCCGGGCTGGTGATGGCGTCCCACACGTCGCGCACGTCGTAGGCGAGGTGCCGTTCGAAGCGGATGACGCCGCCGTCCGCGGTGCGGTCGAGCACCCCGTCGTAGCGGGTGGTGAGGTCTTCGGTCACTGGGATCGCTCCTTCGGGGGGATGGGACGGGCGGTGCGCTCGAGGTGGCGTTCGAGGGAGTCCAGGCGCGCCGGCCAGCTCGGCGCGGTAGGGCTCGAGCCACTCGTCGAGCTCGCGCAGCGGCTCGGCGCGCAGGCGGTACAGGCGGCGCTGGGCGTCGCGGCGGACCTCGACGAGGCCGGCGTCCCGCAGCACCTTGAGGTGTCGGGACACGCCGGGCTGGTGCATGCCGACGGCGTCGACGAGCTCGGTCACCGAACGCTCACCGCCCCGGACGGCGTCGAGGATCCGCCGGCGGGTCGGGTCGGCGATCACCTCGAGGACGGTCAGGGTGCTGGGCACCCGTTCAACATACGTCATCCCATATATGGTCAACCGCACATACCTTCGGCCCGACCCACCGGCATCCCTGCCCCGCCCCCTTCACGGTGTGAGCGAGCGGATGCCGTGGCGCCGGTGATTGCGCCATGCTCGAGTCGTGACCGGCATGGACGAGGCGATCCCTCCGCTGAACGAACGCTGGCGGTCATCCCCCGTGGTGCTGGTGAACCTGGGAGCCGCTTCGCTGGGACGACGCGATCCACCAAGCCGAGTCGTTCGAGGTGTTCCTGCAGGAGCGCCTTCACGGCCGGCCCTTCCGCTGGCAGGTGACGTCCGCGATGCGCCGCCCCGCGGCTGGTGCGCTGTGGTCCTCGGCCCGTCAGCGGGCCAGGAAGACGTCGTGGTCGGCGCACTCCGTCGGCACGGTGACGTCTGAGACCTCGAGGGTCCGGGCTCGCGAGCGGCGGCGGAGTGCTCGAGCACGAAGCCTCCCCCGACGCTGACCTCCTGGCCCAGCGCGAACGTGCCGTTGTCGGGGATCTCGATGGTGAGCGGGTCGTCGTCGACCACCGTGGTGCCGAAGGGCCAGAGCACCACGGCGCCGCCCGCGCCAAGGCAGCCACCGACGACCTCGAGGTTCGCGGTGAGGGCGGCATCCATGCCGGAACTGGCACGCCCTGACACCAGCACGGTGACTCCGTGCGCGTCGATGGCCTTGCCACTGCAGCCGGTGAGCACTGCGCAGCAGAGCAGTCCGAGGGCCAGGCGCGGATGCCGTGCCATCGTGGTCCTCCCTCCGCCCGAAGCCCCGGTCAGTGCCCCGCACGCTACCGGGCACGCGGCGGGCGCATCAGAGGCCGAGCAGCACGGGCGTGGCCGTGGCCGGCCAGGGTCGTTCGAGCTCGGCGTCGCGCGTGCCCCGCGATGCCGCTAGGGGATCTGCGGTCGCGACGGTGTCTCCTGGAGCACCAGCCCGGCGATGGAGTCGACCACCGGCCGGTCCCCGATGGGGGCACGCAGGGTGAAGGTCTCGGTCATCTTCACCGGGGCTGCGCACGAGGAACCGTCCGAGGCGCCGGTCGCCCACACCACGACCACGGCGTCGGTCTCGAGCAGGTGCCGCTGGTAGTGGCCCCCGCAGAAGGGCGCGACCAGGGTCACTCTCAAGGTGGACCCGTCGCGTGCCAGCAGCGATGCCCAGCCAGACGGTGACTGACCGGGAGCGACGTCCCCGGGGCCGGCGACCCGAACGGCCGGCAGCACCAGTGGCGCGGGCAGCCCGTCGACCTCGAACGACCACGCGGGCACGGTGGCCGTGCCTCGCGCCGTCGGGGCGAGCATCGTCGTCGGCGCGGCACGAGCGACCTTGACGGGTTCGCACGGGACGAAGTCCGGACACGGTAGGGCCTGCGCGTCCGTGAAGGCGCGCAGGGCGGACCTCGCGCCCAGGGTCTGCACGCTCCGGTCGCTCGCGGTCGCGTAGTCGACCACACCCTGCCCACCCTCGTCGGTGATCTCGGGGCTGGGCTCGACCAGGCCACGACGGACGCTGGCGAGCACCAGCTCGGTGGTGGTGCCTGCGGGCGCGTCGAACAGTGGGGGCGCCACGACCAGTGCCGTCGACCACCGCCCCTGCACGGCCGGGTCGCTCCAGACGGCTGCCGACTCGGCGGCCTTCGCCCCGGCCTCTGCACGCAGCCGGGACGCCTCGCACCCGCCGAGACCTGCGCCGGCCGCCACCAGCACCGCGGCTGTGACGGCAACCCGAACCCCCCGCCGCCGTCGCATGGCGCTGTGATGCGCCGGGCGCCCTCCCGGTTGCAGAGCGGTCTGAGCGCGATCCGCGACGGAGCGGAGGCGCTTCCCCCCCGCGGTCTCGACCGGGCCCGGGGGCCAGAGGCTGTGCGACAAGCACTACAACCCGACGATGGCCGCCGCGCCGGGGTTGGTCGGAACCGGCACCACTGCTGATGCCTTCGGGGCCATGATCGTGGCCGGCGGCGTCGCCTCCCAGGTGCACGGGGGTCACGTGCCGGTGCCGAGACGCCGGCGTCTGTGGCTCCGGATGCGGCGACACCTCGCACGCTGAGAGGCTCACCAACCCACCGGGGTGGGTTGGTGTGGGACCGTTCTCGGATGAGGGCCGTGGGTCACACTCGTGGTGTGGACGACGACCTCAGCTACGACGCTGCAGGGGGGACACGTGTCGAGAGCCGACCTGGACATCGGCACCGCCCGGGTACCACCGGTACGAGAGCACCACCCTGCTCGGGCACGGCCAGCAGCTCTGGGAGGACGCGTCGGCGGAGGTCCTGAAGTGGGGCGTCAAGACACGGAGCGGCTTCTCGGTGGTGGTCGGGTCGAACGACGACCTGCGGGTCGTGCCGGGGCAGGCGCGAGTCCTCGCCGCACGTCTCGGGCCGTGCGCGCTGCGTGAACCGGTGCGGGTCGTGGCCGTCGTCGACGAGCCACATCGACGCGGCTTCGCCTACGGCACCCGCACGGGGCACCCCGTGTCCGGAGAGGAGGCGTTCATCGTCCACCGCACCGCGGACGGCGAAGTCTGGCTCACCCTGCGCTCACTGACCAGGCCGGTAGGGGTCGTGGGCGGCTGGACGTTTCCGCTGGCCCGGCTCGCCCAGCTCGGCTATCGCGCTCGCTCCCGACGAGCGCTCCGTTCGGGGTCAGGCGTCCGGTCGCACCGCGGTACGACCGGATGACCAACCTCGGCCCAGCGGCAGATGAGTGCGCCGGGTGAGCCCCCGACGATGAGTCACTCCGCCTGGGGCTGGGACCCGAAGCGTCGGACCTCCTGCGGCCAGCCGCATCCCTCCGCGAGCCGGCCGGCCCACATCGTGGCGGTCTCGTCGTCAGCCACGTCGACCACCGTGAACCCGCCCAGGAACTCCTTGGTCTCGACGTAGGGGCCATCGGTCACCACCACGGAGCCACTGGTCGCGTCGGCGCTGTAGACCGGTCCGCCCACCTCGAGGCCACCGGCGAAGACGTACACACCGGCATCCTTCATGTCCTGGACGACCGCCATGGCGAGCGGTCCGCGGCTGCGGAACCACTCCTCGGTGTGATCGCCCACCCACTGCTGGTTGAAATAGATGAGGTACTCGGCCACGACTGCTCCTTCTGCTCGGGCGGCCCCGGTGGACCGCGCTCACCTACCCCACGAACAGCGACCGGCGAATGCGACACCTTTGCACCAGTCAGTGCGCCCGGATGGCCGCGACCGTGCGCTCGGGTGCCTCGAGCGGTGGCCAGTGCCCGACGTCCTCGAGGGCCTCGAACGGAGCCTGCGGGATGCGCTCGCGAATGCGCTCGGCCATGTGGGCGCCGGAGATCGGGTCACGCATGCCCCAGACGAAGTTGAGCGGCACGTCGGTCGTCTCCAGGGCCTGGACCCAGCGGTTCTCGTTCTCCCGTCGATCCACGATGTAGCGGATCAGGAGGTGCAGGAGCCGCTGCCCGTCGTCGCGGCTCATGGTCGTCCACATGGCTGCACCGTCCGGTGCCGGGTCGAAGCCGTCGGCGAACGTCGGCACGAGCGCCGCGGTGAGCGCCTCCTCGGTGATGCCCGCGCTGATCTGGGGGCCGAGCTCCGGGTCGAGCAACGCGGTCTGGATCGGCTCGGGTCGGTGCAGGTCCGGGTACAGCCCGCCGTTGAGCAGGTGGACGGCGACGAGGTCGACGCTCAACGCACCCTCGGACCGGCGCGCCAGCAGCTCCTGGGTGACGGAGACCGCGTAGTCGTGTGCCACCAGGACCGTCGACTCAACTCCCTCGTGCGCCCAGAGCGCCTCGACCAGGTCGGCCTGCTCCGTCAACGAGTAGTGATGGTCTGCCGGCTTGTCGGATGCGCCGAAGCCGAGGAAGTCGGGGAGCAGCAGGGTGTGGTCCGCGGCGAGGTCTGGCGCAACCCGCGCCCAGTCGTGCGAGGAGCTCGGGAAGCCATGGAGCACGGTCATCGACGGCCCAGTGCCCAGGCGCCGCACGAAGACCCCCCGTTCAGCACCACCGACCCTGAGCGCCACGCGCTCGCCGGCACGCCACCACTGCTCTGGGCTGACCACCGAACCACCACCGATCCTTCCGCGGCGAGTCAATGCCCGTGGCGCACCGACGTCAAGACCACGTGCGCTCGTGGGCGACGGCGAGCGGGGCAGCTCGCGGCCGAGCACCAGTCGGGGATCAGGTGATGCAGGGTGCGCGATGGGCCGCGCCCTCTGCATCACCTCTTGCCAGCTCGGCGGA
>CAWAKY010000021.1:0-44283 GCA_963782695.1 uncultured Actinomycetota bacterium
ACTGCCCGGTGTAGACGATGTCGGCCCTCACCTGGTGGGTGCCCGGGCGGGTGTACGGTGGCGCGGATGTCACCCGACGGGTGCGGACCGCCCAGGGAGGTCGTGGGCCCGATCGTCGTCGCTGCCGAGGTGGTAGGTGATCGACTTCAGCCGGGGCCGGACCTCGATGTGGTAGCCGAGCAGCCGCGCCGGAGTCGGGGGTGTGGACCTCGTTCGGACCGAAGCCGGCCGCCGGGAACGTCACCTCGAAGAAGGTCGGCAGGTTCACCAGGGTGACATCACCCTCGGGCTGGATGTTGACCGTCGGAACCGCGAAGTCGGTGTCATGGAACGCGTCCCTGATCATCGCCATCGTGAGTGCCCTCGCCGCCCCCGGCAGCAGGTCAGGAAAGCACGTGATGCCTTGAGTGGTCCCAAACACCCGCCTGGCCCGGGGAGGTGTTGCCCGCCGCGATCGACTTCTCGGCAGGAGACGGCCATCGGCGCCGGTCCCATGCGCCTAGGTCGTTGCCCTTGGCAGATCACGACGGCGCCGCAGCACAGGTTGTCCGAACTGGGCCGGCCGGGCAGCCTCCACATACCGAAACTGAGTCGATATTCGTACCAAGGGCCCTTGTCCTGGTGAGGCCTGCAGCAGGTCCGAGGACATTGCTCAGAGCGTGTCGAGCCGAGGAACTTGATGTCGCGCCCTTCTGTCGGCCGCTTCCACCGATGCCAGCTGGGCCCCGGGCGTCCGCGGGGACTCGGACGTCGGCGATGCGCCAGCAGCCGCGACTATGGCCAGCGCGATCGTCATGCATCTACGCCACCGCGCCCATGTGCCCCGCTGCCGAATCAGACCAGTGCAATGATCCGCTCTGGATCTTCGCCGTTGATCGGAGCTCACGACCGCCCCTGCTGGATCGACGACGTTCACGGCGTGCTGTGATCGAGCCGACATACGAATGCAGACTTGCCCGACCACCGGAGCGCCTGGTCAGTGCTCGACGCGAATGGGTGCTCGGTGCGGTACCGCTGGCCGGCCTCGCCCAGCTTCGAGCGTTGCCTTCACTTGGTCTTGCAGAACTCGCATCGGAGCGTCTGCTCAGAGGACTCGATGAGGCCCGGATCGAGGCACCATCCAGGCGCATGCTGACTTGGTCCAAGAAGTAGCGGACGAAGGCTTCGGCTCCCTTGTCGGACTTCTCCCGGGCGGCTGCCGGGATGTCGACCGACGGACTCGCCGAAGGCGAGGGCGACGACGCGACTCGGGCTCGGCGACGCACTCGTCACCGACGCCGACGGGCTCGTCGTGGCCGGCGGTGTCGCCTCCGACTCGACACCCCGCCAGCACCCCCACCACCGCGACCAGCCCGCGCCAGCGTGACCGCAGCGCGCCGCCGGACCCGGCCGGACGGCATCCAGATCGAACGTCGCTCCATGCGTCCCTTCCCGGCCGCCCCTCGTCGGCCCCGCACGGAAAACGCTAGCCAAAACCTCCGACTTCGCCACTCGAGTTATCCACAGGCAGCGGCTCGCCGGCGCCGACAGACCTCACCCAGCGGCAGGACCGGTGAGCGCCGGAGCAGCAGCCGTGAACGGCGACCGCCGCGTCGTTCCAGCCCCACACGTCGTCCCCGCGCAGCCGCGACGTCCGAGCCACCGTCGATGTAGATGGTCTGCCCGCACACGTCGGTGTTCTCCTCGGACGTCAGCCACGCGAGCAGCGCCGCCACCTGGCCCGCCTGGAGGTGCCCGCCGAGCGGCATCGGCACCATCGCGTCGGTGGCCTCGCGTGCCGCGGGTCGCTCATCAGCCCGGCGACCATCGGCGTCTCGACGATGCCCGGGGCCACGGCGTTGAGCGGGATGCCGCACCCGGCCCAGCGCGGCAGCGTCGCCTCCCGGCGCACCCACCGCGACAGCGCCCGCTTGCTCGACGGGTAGATCATCGATGCCGTCTGCCGGCCCGCGGCCTCGAGCTCGGCGGCGACCTTGAGCGCCAGGGACTCGTCTCCGGCCAGGCAGGCGTCGACGAGCTCGCGGGCTGACCGGCATCAGGGTCGCCATCGACGACGTCACCACGGCCCGCGGCGCCCGTGCCGCAGCCAGCGCCGGCCGCAGCCCGTTGAGCAGCTCGACCGCGCCGAAGTAGTTGACCGCCACGGTGGCCGGGCTCGGCAGGGCGAGGCCCGGCGTTGGCGATCACGGCGTCGAGCCGTCGACCGGCCTCGCAGAGGATGCCGTCGATCGCCTCCTGACGCCCCTCCGGGGTCGACAGGTCGGCGACGACGTCGACCGAGCGCACGTCGACGCCGATGACGCGGTGCCCGCGGTTGCGCAGGAGTGCCGCGGTGGCCTGTCCGATCCCGGATGCCGCCCCGGTGACGACGTACGTGCGCTTCATGGTGGTCAGTCCCTCTCGCTCCGGCCGCCCGCGGGGAAGGGAGCCCGCGGCTCTACTACGAAGCGTAGGACCCGGCGACCAGCAGCTTCCGCGAGTTGGACCCACGTCACACCGCGGCATCCGGCACCCGCTACGACCAAGTCGACCGCCGGCACCGTCCGCCGGCCCGAGAACGCCCGTCACCGAATCACCCGACGGGGCAGACTGTCCCCCGTGAACCTCCCAGCGCCGGGCCTCCCCAACGGGCTGCGTCTGCTGCGCGGGTACACCGGTCGCCACCTGCCCGCCGACATCCTCGCGGGGCTGCTCGTCGCCGCCCTGGCCATCCCCCAGTCCCTCGGGTACGCCGTCGTCGCCGGCGTGCCGGTGCAGGTCGGCCTCTACACGCTGCCGCCGGCCCTGCTCGCCTACGCGCTGTTCGGCACCTCGCGGCTGCTCTTCGTCGGGCCGATCTCGACGGTGTCGGTGCTGTCCGGGTCGATCGTGCGCGCCCTGGCCGGCGGCAACCCCGAGCTCGCCGTGCAGCTCACCTCGGTGCTCGCCATCACGGCCGGGGTCGTGCTCGCGCTCGTGGGCCTGCTGCGCCTGGGCTGGGTCGCGCAGTTCCTCAGCGAGCCGATCGTCACCGGTTTCGTGGCCGGCCTGGTCGTGCTCATCGTGGTCGGCGAGATCCCCGCGCTGGCCGGGCTCGCCACCCCCACCGGGGGCATCTTCGAGCGGATCGCGGTGCTGCTGCGCGACTCCGGCGAGTTCCACGGCGCTCACCCTCGTCGTCGGCGCTCATCTCGCTCGCGGTGCTCTTCGGCGGCTCGCGCCTCGCCCCGCGCGTGCCGTGGTCGCTCATCGTGCTCGTCGGCGGCATCGTCGTCTCGACCCGGCTCGACCTGGCCGCGAAGGGGGTGCACGTCGTCGGCGACGTGCCCACCGGCATCCCGATCCCGTCCATCCCGATCGTCGACGTCTCGCTGTGGAGCGGCATCATCACCGGTGGGCTCGCGATCGCCGCGGTCGGCATCGCGGAGGGGCTGGCCGCGGTGCGCACCTTCGCCCCCAGCGGCGCGGTCGACACCGACACCGACAACCAGGAGTTCGTCGCGCACGGCGCCGCCGACCTCGCCTCCGGCCTGTTCGGCGGGATGGGGGTCGGCGGCTCGCTGTCGAAGACCGCCGCCAACGCCCGGGCCGGCGCCTACACCCAGATGAGCGGGGTCGCGGCCGCGATCGTCGTGCTCGGGTTCGTGCTGTTCGCCGCCGGGCTGCTCGCCGAACCTGCCGCGCACCGTGCTGTCGGCGATCGTCATCCACGCCGTGTGGGGGCTGGTGAGCGTCTCCTCCTTCCGGCGCTACGCCGCGGTGCGCCGCAACGACTTCCTCGCCGCCGTCGTCGCGTTCCTCGGCGTGCTGGTGCTCGGCCCGCTCAACGGGCTGCTGCTCGCCATCGGCCAGTCGCTGCTCGGGCTGGTCTACCGGTCGATGCAGGTCGAGATCGACGAGATGGGCCGGGTCGACGGGGAGAAGGCGGCCTGGGGGTCGGTCGCGAACGACCCGTCACGCCGCACGTACCGCGGGGTCGCCGTGCTGCGCCCGGACGGCCCGCTGTTCTGGGCGAACGCGAACTCGGTGGTGCAGCACATCGAGACCATGGTGCGCGGGCACGCACCACCTGCACGCCGTGGTGCTCGACCTCGAGGCCACCAACCAGATGGACACCACCACCGCCGAGCGGCTGCAGCAGATGATGCAGCGGCTGCGCCGGCGGGGCATCGACCTCTACCTGGTGCGGGTCTTCGGCAACGTGCGCGACGTGCTGACCCGCTCGGGCTTCCTCGACGAGCTCGGCCCCGACCACGTCTGGCACTCGATCGCCGCCGGGGTCAAGGCCGCCCGGGCGGCGCCGCCGATCGCCGTGGTGCTTGCCGAGGGCGCCGCGCGTGCCCGCCGACGTGCCCGAGGAACCGGACACCGGTGACGAGCGAGCCCGAGCCCGACGAGCCGGAGAACGGCGTGCACGGTGAGCACATCGCCTCCAAGCACGTGCCCGACGAGGAGACCGACGCCCGCGCCTCAGGGGTAGTCGACGACGTACGCCGGCGTCCCGATCGCGCCGGTGTCGACCTGCGCGCCGACGTCGTTGACGACGTGCCGGATCGTGCCGGCCCCGAGGTTGACGGTCAGCAGGTGGTGCAGCCGCACCCCGGCCGTCCGCGGCACCTCGAACCCGTGCTCGGTGACGATCGACGGGTTGTTGCGGTTGAACACGTACGACCCCGCCGCCCCACAGCGAGTGGGTGGTGACGTCGTCGCCGACCTTGTAGCCGGCGTACCCGAGGGTGCCGTCGGGCTGGGTCCAGTCGGCCTGGGTCGGCGGGTCGTAGGGCAGCTCGTTCTGGTAGAGCACGACCCGGCCGCGCTCGCCGTTCCAGATCGTGTTGTGCTGCTGGAAGTGCTCGACGAACAGGCCGGTCGCGGTGACGTCGTCGCCGTTGACGACCACGCCGTTGCGCCCGGTGTTGGTGCGCCAGCGCTCGGTGTCGCCCTGGTTGCGCCGGCGGTGAAGCCCTCGACGCCGTGGTCGGCGCGCCACACCCAGGTGTGGTCGATCAGCACGTGGTCGCTGTTGACCTCGAGCGCGACGTCGGCCTTGCCGACGTGCGGCCCGCCGACGCGGAAGTAGACGTCGCTGCAGCGTGAGCGGGTTGGATGCCGTGGAGCGTGCTGCTGCGGCTGACGCCATCCTTCGCGCCGACCCGCAGCAGCGCCGGCGACTCGACGGTGCCCGCGTCGATGGTGACCCCGGCGACGACGATGCCCGGCCGGTCCGCAGACCTCGAGCGGGACGGCCCCGCCGACGGCGGTGCAGCGTCGCGTGGCCCATGCCGAGCACGACGGTGCCGGGCCGCTTGACCTCGATCGTCCGGTCGACGTCGTAGACGCCGGGGGTGAGCAGCAGGTTCTTGCCGCGGGCCAGCTGGGTGTTGATCGTCTGGGCCGAGTCACCCGGGTGGGCGACGAAGAAGTCGGCTGAGCGGGATGCTGCGGCCCGGCGGTCATCGCCGTCGACCCAGCTGGTGCCGCTGCGTGTCGGCGCTGCGCCGACGGCACCCGCACCTGGTACGCGCCGGTGTCGTCGACGTAGAGCCACGGCTTCTCCCGGCTCAGCGGGGTCGTCTCGAGCGTCGTGTACGGCGGGTTCGGGAAGGCGTCCTCGGCGGGGGCGCCGAGGACGCCGGAGAAGACCTGGTTCCAGACGCCGTTGCTCCAGCCGTCGACCTCGCTGTTGCGGGTCAGCCACTGCTGCTGCGAGCCGTTGATGACGAACGGCAGCCTCGAGTCGGCGATGAAGCCGCCACTGGCGAACTGCGGCCCGGCGGTGCAGTAGTCCATCAGCGACAGGTTGCCGCCGGTGACGTCGACCCGGCGCATCGAGACGGCCTGGCGACACCGCCCAGAAGTTGGCGGCGGCACGGCACCGTCCTGGCCCGGCGGCGTTGACGCGATGGTGAGGTTGGAGATGCGTGCGCCAGAAGTTGTCAGCGCGAAGCAGTTGCTCGTGCCGCCGTCGCCGAGGCAGCGGTTGTAGACCTCGACCTTGCCGTTGATCGACGACGTCGCCGGGCGTCGCGCCCAGACCGGCGACCTCGGTGTAGTAGCCGACCTTGACCTGCAGCGGCTCGCTCGCGGTGCCGTAGGTGCCGGGCAGGAAGAGCAGGCTCCAGCGGTTGGTGCCCATCTCGTCGTTGACCTGCGCGGCGTAGACGGCGTCGGCCGCGGCCTGGATCTCGCTCGTCGGCATGCTCGGGTCGAAGACCAGCACGTTCGGCCCGAACCGGGTGTCGGCGCTCAGCGTGGGGGCCGCGGCGGCGACAGCCGGCGCGCGGGAGCGCGTCGGCGCCGGAACGGCGGTCGCGGATGCCGTGACGGCGGCGGATGCCGTCAGCGCGCCCGCGAGCGCGGCCGCCAGGACGAGCCGCCGGAGCGGGACGGCCGGGCTCGAGCCGGGCTGGTGGAGTCGTCCGGTTCGGAAGGAGTCGGGTCGCACGCGCTCACCTTTCGCCGCCACCCCGCGCCGTTGCGGGGTGGTTGTGCGGCAACCACACCACGAGCCGCCGACACCGGCAAGGCGAGCGGCGGGCGCTGTCGAAGGTGCGCCGGCCGGCCGGCCGATCGCCGATCCGAGCTGCGGTAGCTCGGCGGT
This sequence comes from uncultured Actinomycetota bacterium, assembly GCA_963782695.1. GTDB lineage: Bacteria > Actinomycetota > Actinomycetes > Actinomycetales > Dermatophilaceae > Fodinibacter. Next base: position 6,581 of record CAWAKY010000021.1, read on the forward strand.
CAGAGCGCGGCCGGGCCGCGCTCCCCCACGATGTCGTCGGCGTTGGCGACGACCCAGCCGAACAGCGGGAGCAGCAGGGTCACGAGCTCGGTGCCGCGGTCGGTGAGGCTGTAGTCGACCCGGGGCGGGATCACCGGCTGCGCGTCGCGGTGCACGAAGCCGTCGGCCTCGAGGGTGCGCAGCGTCTGGGCGAGCATCTTCTCGCTGATGCCCTCGGCCCGGCGGCGCAGCTCGCTCCACCGCTGCGGCCCGTCGGACAGCGCGACGAGCACGAGCACGCCCCACTTGCTGGTGACGTGGTCGAGCACGACCCGGCTGGGACAGGCGGCCGCGAAGACCTCGCCCGGGCCCGGCATCCGGACGCTGTTCAGCACCTGCGAGCCGCTGACCTCATGACTTACCTGCATGTGCGTACCTTACTTCAAAGTGCGTACTAACCGTGAGGAAGCAACCCGCGCCCGACGAGGTTGGCCCGGGCGACCCCGAACCACCTCCTCGCCGCCCCCAGCGGGCCGGCCCCCGAAAGGACGCACCACATGACCATCGTCGTCACCGGAGCCACCGGCCACCTCGGCCGCCTCGTCGTCGAGTCCCTCCTGCAGCGGGGCGCCTCCCCCGACGAGGTCGTCGCCACCGGCCGCAACGCCGAGCGCCTCGCCGAGCTGGCCGACGCGCTCGGCGTGCGCACCGCCGTCGCCGACTACGCCGACCCGGCGAGCCTGCGCGCCGCGTTCGAGGGGGCCGACCGCGTGCTCCTGGTCTCCGGCAGCGAGGTCGGCCAGCGGGTGGCCCAGCACACCGCCGTCGTGCAGGCCGCGAAGGACGCCGGGGTCGAGCTGATCGCCTACACGAGCATCCCCTACGCCGACACCTCCCGGATGGTCCTGGCCACCGAGCACCGCGCGACCGAGGAGGTCATCCGCGGCGTCGGGTGTGCCGTTCACCTTCCTGCGCAACAGCTGGTACCTCGAGAACTACCTGCCGCAGATCCCCACCTACCTCGAGCACGGCGTCGCCGGTGCAGCCGGCGACGGGCGGATCAGCGCCGCGACCCGCGCCGACTTCGCGGATGCCGCGGCCGCCGCCCTCCTCGACCCCGACTCCGCGGGCCGCGTGTACGAGCTCGGTGGCGCCGGCTTCACGCTCGCCGAGCTCGCGGCCACCGTGGCCGACGCCTCGGGGCGCCCGGTCGGCCTACACCGAGGTGCTCGCCCGAGCAGCTGACCGCGATCCTCGTCGGCGCCGGTCTGCCGCAGCCCTACGCGGAGGTGCTCGTCGACGCCGACCTCGGCATCGCTCGCGGCGAGCTCGAGGTGACCACCGGCGACCTCGAGCGGCTCATCGGCCGCACCCCCACGTCGCTTCGCGACGCCGTCGACGCGTCGCTTGCCACACTGGCTGCATGACCACCCTCCCCACCCTGGCCGTCACCGGCTCGACGGGTGCCCTCGGCGGCCTGGTCGCTCGCGACCTCGCCGACCGCGGGGTGCCCCTCCGGCTGCTCGCCCGGTCGCCGGAGCGCGTGCCCCGGCTGGCCGGTGCGGTGCCGGTACCCGCCGACTACGGCGACCGGGATGCCTCCGTGCGGGCGCTCGCTGGGCGTGCGGACGCTGCTCATGGTCTCCGGCTCGGAGTCCGCCGACCGCCTCGAGCAGCACCGCACCTTCGTCGACGCCGCCGTGGATGCCGGGGTGGAGCAGATCGTCTACACCTCGTTCTTCGGTGCCTCCGCCGACTGCACCTTCACCCTCGGCCGCGACCACTGGGCGACGGAGGAGCACATCCGTTCCCGCGGAACGGCGTTCACCTTCCTGCGCGACAACTTCTACCTCGACTTCCTGCCGCTGACGGTCGGTGAGGACGGCGTCATCCGTGGGCCGGCCGGTGCGGGGCGGGTGTCCGCCGTGGCTCGCGCCGACGTCGCCCGGGTCGCCGCCGCGGTGCTGCTCGACCCCGAGTCGCACCGCGCCGCGACCTACGACCTCACCGGGCCGGAGTCGCTCAGCCTGACCGAGGCGGCCGCCATCATCGGCGAGGCGACCGGTCGCGAGGTGACCTTCCACGACGAGACGGTCGACGAGGCGTACGAGTCGCGCAAGAAGTGGGAGGCGCCCGACTGGCAGTACGACGCCTGGGTCTCGACCTACACGGCGATCGCCGCCGGCGAGGTCGAGGGGGTCACCGGCGACGTGCGCCGGGTGACCGGGCAGGCCCCGATCGGGCTGCGCGAGCTGCTCGCGCAGCCGTAGTCCGGCACGCGACCTGCTCGCGCAGCCCGTCGCGCGCACGCCCTCTCGCCGGAGTCAATGGCTCGATCGGGCCATTGAGACACCCCGGAGGCACCTTGGATCATGCTCGGACGGATGTCCCGCGGTCGGAGGGGTTGCTGTGGCGGTGGAGACCCAGGCCCCCGACGCGCAGCGCCGGTCGGGCCGCGCTGCGCTCGGCGACACCTGGCGGGCGCTGCGTGCGGTCTTCCGGAAGCCGTCGCTGCGCCGCATGCAGCTCGCCCTCGCCGCATCGCTCGTGGGCGACTGGGCGTTCTCGACCGCGGTGACCGTGTGGGCCTACCGCGAGGGCGGGGCCCAGCTCGTCGGCCTGTGGGCGGGGGTGCGGCTGGCGCTGATCGCCGTCGCGACACCCTCGGGGCCTCGGTCGTCGACCGGCTGTCGCGCAAGGCCGTGCTGCTCGTGTCCACCGTGGTGCGGTCGGTGCTCGTCGTGGCAGCGGTCGTGGCGCTGGTGGTCGACGCCCCGGCGTGGGTCGTGCTCGTGCTCGCGACCCTGATCCCGCTCGTCGGGTGCGTGTTCCGGCCGGCCCAGCTCGCCTGGCTCCCCTCGCTCACCTCGCACCCTGGCGAGCTCACGGCGGCCAACGGGGCCTCGAGCACGATCGACAGCCTGGCCTTCCTCATCGGGCCCGCCATCGGCGGGCTCGTCGTGGCGACGACGAGCGTCGAGACGATGTTCGTCGTCACCGCGGTGATGTTCCTGGTCGCCGCCGGCCTCGTCGCCCGCATCGACCCGGGCGCCGGCGCGCCGGTCCCCGCCCCGGACGGGAGCCGCGCGCACCCACCGGGCCGGCTCCTCCGCGGATGCCGAGGATGCCGAGGACTGCCGCGCGGCGGACGGTCTCCTGCGCGACATGGCAAGTGGCTTCACGACCATCGCCCGCGACGGCAACCTGTCGATGGTCATGGTGCTCATCTGCGTGCAGATGGTCGTCTCGGGTGCGATGGTCGTGCTCGGGGTCGTCTTCGCCGTGGAGGTGCTCGGCACCGGCCCCGCCGGGGTCGGTCTGATCGACTCCGTGCTGGGAATCGGGGCCGTCGTCGGTGGGTTCGTCGCGATCGCCCGCTCGGTGCGCAACAAGATCGCGCTCGACCTGGTCACCGGCACGCTGCTGTGGTCGCTGCCGCTGCTCCTCGTCGTGGCCGCCCCCTCCCCCGCGACGGTCTTCGCGATGGTGGCGGTGATGGGCTTCGGACTGCCGCTCGTCGACGTCAACTACGCGACCCTCACGATGCGGCTCACCCCGGACGACCGGCTCGGGCGCGTCTTCGGCGCCTTCGAGGGCACCTGCATCGGCACGATGGCGCTCGGGTCGGCGGTGACCCCGTTCCTCCTCGACCACCTCGGCGTGCGTGGGGTCCTGGGGATCCTCGCCGCGGTCGTGGGGGTTCCCGCGCTCGCCTACATCCCCCGCGCCCGCCGGCTCGACGCCTCGCTCCGGCCGCCGCCCGGCACTGACCTGCTCGCCGGCATCCCGATGTTCTCGCCGCTCGCCCCCGCCTCGCTCGAGTTCCTCGCACGGCGCCTCGTGCCGAGGTCCGCACCGGCCGGCACCGCGATCGTGAGCGAGGGCGAGCCCTCCGACCGCTTCTACCTCATCGTCAGCGGTCGGGTGGAGGTCACCCAGGACGGTCGGGCCCTGCGCGTCGAGGGCCCCGGGGAGTTCTTCGGCGAGATCGGCCTCCTGCGCGACGTCCCGCGCACGGCGACCGTCACGGCCGTCGAGGACACCGAGCTGGTCAGCCTGATCCGCGAGGACTTCCTCGGCGCCGTGCAGGGCACCGACGCGTCGATGGCGGCGGCCTACGACATCGTGACGAGCCGGCTGGGCTGAGCCCGCGACCCCGCTGAACTGGCCGGAAGGGCCCCGTCTAGTCATTTCGGGCTATGGACAGCCCGCGAGCCGCCCCGCCATCGTCTGAGGGTCAGGGCGCCGTCCTGCAGATGGAGGGACGCCGATGGCTGTCGAGGCTGACCAGGACGTCGTGCCTCGTGGCGTCATCGGCGCTGCCCTCCGCGACACCTGGACCTCTCTCCGCTCCGTCTTCGTCAACCCCGCCCTGCGCCGCATCGAGCTGGCGCTCGCGGGCTCGATGATCGGCGACTGGGCCTACGCCACCGCGGTCGTCGTGTGGGCGTACGGGGTCGGCGGGGCGCGCCTGGTCGGCATCTGGGGCGCGGTTCGCCTGCTCCTCATGGCGTTCGCCTCACCGATCGGTTCGGTTCTCGCCGACCGGCTCCCGCGCAAGACGGTGCTCATCAGCAGTGACCTGCTCCGCGCCGGGCTGGCCGTCGTGGCGACGATCTGCCTGTTCATCGACGCCCCGGCCGGCGTCATCCTCGTCGTCGCGACGCTGCTCTCGGTCGTCGGGTGCGTCTTCCGCCCGGCCCAGATGGCCTGGATGCCGTCACTCACCCGCCGCCCCGAAGAGCTCACCGCGGCGAACGGGGCGTCGAGCACCATCGAGAGCCTCGCCTTCTTCGTCGGCCCGGCGCTCGGGGCGCTGCTCGTGTCGACCACGAGCGTGGAGGTCGTGTTCCTCCTCAACGCCGCCACCTTCCTGCTCTCCGCGGCCCTGGTGTGGGGCATCCACCCCGTCGCCGGCCCGACTCCCGGCGACGACGAGGCCGACGACGACGAGGACGAGCCCGGCGAGAAGGTCGGCGCCTTCGCCGAGATGGCCAGCGGGTTCACGCACATCCGCCACGACCGCGACCTGGTGATGGTCGCGATCCTGGTGTGCGCCCAGACGATCGTCGCCGGCGCCACGATCGTCTTCGGCGTGACGTTCGCCGTGGAGATCCTCGAGACGGGGCCTGCGGGGGTCGGCGTCATCGACTCGGTCTTCGGGATCGGCGCCATCGTCGGCGGCTTCTACGCGATCGCCCGCTCCACCAAGAACCGGCTGGCCGGCGACCTCGCGCTGGGCACGGCGCTGTGGTCGCTGCCGCTGCTGCTCGTCGTCGCGTACCCGTCGCCGGTCACGGTGTTCGCGTCGGCCATCCTGCTCGGCTTCGGCAACCCGCTCGTCGACGTCAACTTCGCGACGATCGTGCAGCGGCTCACGCCCAACGCCGTGCTGGGCCGGGTCTTCGGCGCCTACGAGGGCGCGTTGATCGCGACGATGGCGCTGGGGTCGGCGGTCATGCCGTTCCTCATCAGCGGCCTCGGGCTGCGCTGGGCCCTGGCCGTGCTCGCGCTCGTCGTCGGGGTTCCCGCCCTGACCTTCCTCCCCCGGTGCCTGCGCCTCGACGCGACCCTGCGCGCGCCGGCCGGCACCGGCCTCCTGCGCGGCATCGCGATCTTCTCGCCCCTCGCCCCGGCCAAGATCGAGGCCCTGGCCAGCGTGCTCACGACGGAGACGGCATCCGCCGGCAGTGCCGTGGTGCGCGAGGGCGACGTCTCCGACCGCTTCCTGGTGATCGTCAGCGGGCGGGTCGAGGTGACCCAGGACGGCGAGCACGTGCGCTTCGAGGGCCCCGGCGAGTTCTTCGGCGAGATCGGGCTGCTGCGCGACGTGCCGCGCACCGCCACGGTCACGGCCGTCGAGGACACGACGCTCTACAGCCTGGCCCGCGAGGACTTCCTCGACGCGGTGCTCGGGGTCGACGAGTCGCTGGCCGCGGCCGACGACGTCGTCATGCGCCGGCTGGGTCGCGCCTGACCGCCTGACCGCCACGGGGCGCCACCGGGCCGCTCCACAGGGCACCCTCGGGTTCAGTTCTCGCGCAGGTGCTTCCGCAGCCGGAACAGCCCGTAGTCGGGCACGTAGCCCAGGGCGGCGTTGACCCGCCGGATGCCGTGGTTGTTCTCCTCGTTGTCGGTGTACAGCCGCCGCACGCCGAGCGCGGCCGCCTGGTGGTGCAGGTGCTGCTTGGCGAGCCGGGCCAGGCCCTGCCCGCGGAACCGCGGGTCGACCCCGGTGTAGCCGACCCCGCCGATGCCGTCGGCCGGGACCACCCCACCGAACGTCACCGCGGCCGGGCGTTCCGTCGACCCGCACCACGCTGCCCAACGGCAGCTCGCCCTCGTCGACCCAGCCGCGCATCTCGTCGCGGGTCATCACGTGGCTGGTGCGCGCCTCGGGGTTGGTCTGGCTGGCGGTGAGCATGGCGTCGAACGCGTCCGGGTCGGGTGGGTCGAGGTCGCCGCACGCCTCGACGGTGACGCCGTCGGGAAGGTCCGGGTGCGGTGCCGTCGCCGGGTCGATCTCGGCGACGCTCGTGATCGACAGCTGCACCGTCTCGAACCCCCAGTGCGAGGCGACGGCCATCGACCGCTCGTCGTCGTCGAACACCTGCGCCCACAGCTCGGTCGTCCCGGGAGCCACCCCGGCGAGGCAGTCGGCGAGCACCGCCGCCGCCACTCCCCCGCCCTCCACCTCGCGACCGACGAACACGTTGACCCAGCGCTGGTGCTCGGGGCGGCCGTGCCGGTGCGTCACCGCGCCGAAGGCCACCGGCACGCCGTCGGGTGACTCGACCACCCGGGCGACGTCCACGTCGACCCCGTCGGCGAACAGGCCGGTGACCCACCAGGCCTGCAGGTGCGGGCACCGACCCATGGCGACGTCGATGAGGGCGGGGACGTCGTCCCGGGTCACGTCACGGTGGCGCATCACCCGATGCTGCACCGGGCCGGGCTCCGCGGCAACAGGGTCGCCAGCGGCAGCCGCCGGTCAGGAGATGTTGCCGACTCCCGGGGTGTACGACGTCGAGATGACCGCCTCGGCGATCAGCGTCTGGCACTTGACCACGCCGGCGAACTCGGTCGACCCCGCCTCGACGGTCACCAGGGGCGCCCGGACCCGCAGGGATGCCGCGCTCGTCACGGCCTGGTCCGCGGCCAGCGCTGTCTCCCAGACGATTCCGGTCCACACCGGCCGGCTGCGGTCACCGTCCTCGAACTGCACCCACACCGTCGACCCGACCGTGGGCAGCGCCAGCAGCACCATCGGCACGGGTGGCAGGCAGGCCTCCGCCCAGGTCGAGCTGACGCCGACGCTCGGCACCGACACCTGCAGCCGGCCGCGCCGCTGGGGGTCGTGGTTCTCGTCGACGACGGCGCGATACACATCCCGGCTGCGGCCCATGACGTCCTCCTGCTCGGCTCGGTGGTCTCACCACCTCGTGCCGAGCGTCCCACTCCGAGCGCCCCGGGCGACAGGGGGCGCTCACGTGACGGCCCGGCATCCGGTCTGGATGCCGGGCCCGTCGGCGCGCGTGGCGTGCGGTCACCCGGGTCGCGGCTCAGCCGGGGCGCCTCGGGCGCGGGTCAGGCGACGCGGCCCTTGGGGGCGGTCTGGGCGGTCATGCCGGGGTCGCGCACGACGATGTCGCCGAGCGCGTCGTCGATCCGCTGGCAGCAGCTCGGGCTCGAGCGTGACCCCGGCGGCCTTGACGTTCTCGCCGACCTGCTCCGGCCGCGAGGCGCCGACGAGCGCGGCGGCCACGTTGTCGTTCTGCAGCACCCAGGCGACGGCGAGCTGGGCCATCGTGAGCCCCGCGTCGTCGGCGATCGGCTTCAGCTTCTGCACCGCGGTCAGCACGTCGTCGTTCATGAAGCGGCTGATCATGTCGGCGCCGCCCTTCTCGTCGGTGGCCCGCGAACCCTGCCGGGGGCGCCTGTCCCGGGAGGTACTTGCCGGTGAGCACGCCCTGGGCGATCGGGGACCAGACGATCTGGCTGATGCCGAGCTCGCTCGCAGGTCGGCACGACCTCGTCCTCGATGACCCGCCACAGCATCGAGTACTGCGGCTGGCTCGAGATCAGCTGGACGCCGAGGTCCTTGGCCAGGGCGTGGCCGGCGCGGATCTGCTCGGCCGTCCACTCGCTGACGCCGATGTAGAGCGCCTTGCCCTGCCGCACGATGTCGGCGAACGCCTGCATCGTCTCTTCGAGCGGCGTCTCGGTGTCGTACCGGTGCGCCTGGTAGAGGTCGACGTAGTCGGTCTGCAGGCGGGTCAGCGAGCCGTTGATCGACTCCATGATGTGCTTGCGCGACAGGCCGGTGTCGTTCTTGCCGCCCGGGCCGGTGGGCCAGTAGACCTTGGTGAAGATCTCCAGGCTCTCGCGCCGCTCACCCTTGAGCGCCTCGCCGAGCACCGTCTCGGCCTTGGTGTTGGCGTAGACGTCGGCGGTGTCGAAGGTGGTGATGCCGTGCTCGAGCGCGGCGCGCACGCACTGGCGTGGCGACGTCGTTCTCGACCTGCGAGCCGTGGGTCAGCCAGTTGCCGTAGGTGATCTCGGAGATCTTGAGTCCGCTGTTGCCGAGGTATCGGTAGTCCATGGGTCCACCGTATGCCGGGTTGACCGCCGCCCCGTCACCGCGGGCCGCAGCCGACCTGTCGACCGCACGTCGGTCGAACCTCCGCGGCCGCGGCACGGTGCGGCCCGGACCCTCGACGTCAGGCGCCCGGGGTGAGCCGCCCGGCGAGGCCCGTGGCGACGGCCTTGGCTCCGGCCACCGCCGAGGCCAGCCCGCCGCCCTGTCCGCCGGCCCAGTCCGGGTCGCCCGGCATCGGGCCCAGCGGGTCACGCTCGGCGGGCGGCACGCTCTCGTCCGGCTCGGCCAGCGCGCGGGCGAACGACTCCTCGACCTCGAGCAGCTCGTGGTCGTGCGGTAGCAGGTCGTAGGTCCAGTCGACGTCGCGGCAGATCATGTCGTGGCGCAGGCTCTCGACGAGCGCCTCCACCGTCGTGCCCGGGCACGTCGGTGATGGCACCCGCGAGCGTGCCGACGAGGTCGGTCGGCAGCCCTGGCACCACGACCTGCGGGCGGCTCAGCCCTGCGACCGCCGCGTACACGTCGAGGAGGCGCGTGTACGGCATCCGCTCGGGTCCTCCGACGTCGTAGGAGCGCGACTCGGCCTCCACGCGCAGCGCACCGGCCAGGGCCTCGACGACGTCGACGACGGCGATCGGCTGCACCCGGCTGTCCATCCACGCGGGGATCGCCTGCACCGGCATCCGCTCACTGATCTGGCGGACCACCTCGAAGCTGGTCGACCCCGACCCGGTCACGATCGCGGCGCGCAGGGTGATGGTGCGGATGCCGGAGCTCGCGCCGGTGAGGATGCGCTCGACCTCGAGCCGCGAGGAGATGTGCTCGGACAGCTCGTCCTCGGGCACGTCGGGCACCAGACCACTGAGGTAGACGATCGTGCTCGACCCCGGCCATCGCGCACGCGTAGGCCATGTTCTCGGCCGACTCCCGGTCGCGGACCGCGAAGTCGGCGCCGCTCATCCCGTGGATCAGGTAGAAGACGGCGTCGACGCCCTCCACCGCCGCGTCGACGGTGTCGACGTCGAGCACGTCCATCCGCACCAGCTCGACCTGGTCGGCCCACCAGCGGCCGCGAGCCTTGTCGAGGTTCGTGACGGCGGCGCGCACGGTGTGCCCCTCGCGCAGCAGCCGCGGGATCAGCCGGCTGCCGACGTAGCCGGTGGCACCGGTGACGAGCACGGTTCTCGGCGCGGCCGGGTGACGGGGGGTCGCGTCGGGGGCTGGCATGCGCCAAACCTAGGTGTCCGACGCGTACCGACCGGCATGCCGGCGGTCAACCTTCGACAGGCTCCGGGCGGAGCCGGCCGTGGTCGGTCAGGGGCCGACGTGCGGGCGCGGGGCCTCGTCCTTCTTGGGGGCGCGGCGACCCTGGATCCAGTCCCACAGCAGCGTCACGAGGACGGCGCCGAAGATCGAGCCGATGATCCCGCTCGGGCGGAGCTCGATGCCGTCACCCGCGAGGAGGCTGAAGAACAGCCCACCGACGAACGACCCGATCAGGCCGGTGACGAACGCCATGGGCCAGTTGATGCCCGTGCCGCGCTGGAGGACCAGCTGGGCGCCGGCGCCGGCGATCATGCCGAGCAGGATGATTCCGATGATGAGCATGCGACGAAGCGTAGTCGGAGCACCCCGTGGCCGTCAGGTGGTCCCGGGTCGTGTCGTGGCCGGGTTGAGCGGGTGGTCGGCCGGCCTAGCACACGCTCAGCTGCGAGGATGCCGTGCCGTGCGTTCCACTGCTTGGCGCCGCTGTACGCGTCGACCATGGACCAGATCCAGATCGCGGGGACCAGCAGGAAGCCGATGAACACGAAGAGCAGCGCGATGCTGACCAGGTAGGCGACGAACATCGCGATGCCCTTGCCGACCTGCCCGTTGATCAGCTGGCCGAGCCCGGGGAAGAAGAAGCTGCCGAGCAGCGCCAGCCCGGGGCTCTTCGGCGCGACCTGGGTGACGGCGACGTAGCCCTGCTGGGTGTAGGCCAGCTGGGGGTCCGCGAGTGCGCCGATCGGTGCCGGCTGCACGGGTACCAGGGTGCCGGGCTGTGGCGACGGGGCGGCGGAGTACGCCGACCACCCCGGCGCCGGTGGCGGCGACGGGTTCAGCGCGCGAGAGGGCGCGGGCGCACCTGGTCGCTCCAGCCGCTGCCGGTCCAGAACCGCTCGTTGCCGTCGGGCTGGCCGTACCACCCCGCCGGTGTCGTTGCCTCTGTCATCTGCCCCATCCCCCTCGAACTGCTGCGTGCCCCTCGAATGCCGTGTGACTTCCGAGCCTACGTAGGCTCGGCCCCGCGGGCAGGGCGTTCGACAAAAGGTCGACGGTGGCCTGACCGGTGATCCGTGCCGACCGCCCCGCTGGGCCGGATGACCCGCAGCACCGCGGCCGCTCGGCCGAAGCGCCCGGCACCCCGCTCGACCGAACACTCGGGGAACGCACCCGTCGCCGACGACGCGCACCCCCGCCCTCTGCAGAGGTTGCGGACATGGGTGCGACCCCGCCGGGCAGGGCGGGGTGCGGAGCGGGGTCACGCTGGTTCCTGCACAGCGAGCCGGGCGAGCAGCTCGTCGTAGGAGCCGGGCCGCAGGTCCCACTCGACGCGGGTTCCGGCCCGGTCCTCCACGAGGCGCCCCGCGTACCGCCGGGTGTGCACGATCGTGTGGTGCCGTTCGCAGAGCAGGGCAGCGTTGTCGAGGTCGGTCGGGCCGCCGTCGGCCCAATGAACCAGGTGATGCGCATCGCACCACTGACGCAGGCATGGTGCACACCCGGATAGGTGCAGTGACCGGTCGCGCAGCCACAGCCGTTTGGTCTGCGCCGCGGTGAAGAGCCGCACGTCCATCCCGAGGTCGACGACCGCCCCGGCGACTCCCAACACCGTCGGGATGATCGTGGCGTCGCACGCCAGCCGGCGCACCGTCTCGGGCGCGAGCAACGTGCCTGACTCGCTGACCGGCGAGCGTCTCGCCCGCGCCGCGGAGCCCGTTGCGCAGGGTCTCGAGGTCGACGGTGACGAACAGCTGGCTCTTGGTGTTCCTGGGCGTGGCATCCGCCGAGGCCACCGCCCGCTTGACCAGGGCGACCAGGGCCTCACCCCGCCGCTGGTCGCTGGGCCGCAGGTCGCGCTCACCGTCGATCGGCTGCGGCGCCGACAAGCGGGCCGAGCGCCGCCTCGAGCACGGCCCGCCCCTCGACGTCGAGGGTCAGCCGGTACTCCGCGAGACCGCACTCGTCGACCTGCGGCTGGGACAGCGCCACGAACCGCTTCATCCGGTCCTGCTCGCGACTGGAGCTGACCGTCGAGCCCGTAGGTGGCGAGCAGGGCGGGCCGCAGCTGACGGCACCCGCGCGGGCCTTCGCGGACCGCCATCTCGATCAGGCCCTCGAGCACGGCCGGCTCGGCGTCGTCGACGAGGAGAGGGCGCAGCTTGTCGGCCTCGGACACGACCACTGCGGCACTGCGCGTGGGCAGCACGCCGGACAGCACGGCATCCTTGACCGGGGCGTTGCCGGCCACCGCGAAGGCCTCGGCCACCGCCACCACCGGTGCCGCTCCCCCGGACTTCAGGGACGGGGCGTGCCGCCGCACCCACTGCACCGGCGTCAGCGCCAGTGCGCCCGGAACCGGTCTCGCCCCGGCTCATCGCCTCGGCCGTGACGACGACGCGCGCGGCCTCCCCCGCGACGACCAGCCCGTCGATCTCGCCCATCACCGCTTCGAGCTCGGCCGACCCACCGCGCCAGAGCTCGTCGCCGAGGCCCACGAAGGCCTCGCGCGCGGCGAGCCCACCGCTCGCGTCGCTCCTGAAGCGTCAGTCCCCCTGCCATGACCTAATCGTACAGATGTCCACCGACAGCCCCGCCGAGCGTCGTCCACAGGCCACGACGACCACGGCCGCGCCGCGAAACTCAGCCAGCCGCAGGGGTTCCCGGTCGCGTGCAGGCGGCGGCGACGGCATCCGAGAGCCACGCCGTGTAGGCCTCGTGCGACCAGCCGCGGCGCCGCACGAACCGGTCGTAGACCTCGGGCGCGGTGAGGGTCCAGACCTCGTCGACCAGCTCGCCGCGCTCCCGGCCGTCGGGCAGGCCGTGCCGCGACTCGAGCATGGTGATGGCGTGCGTGTTGCCGGTGAGCCGCTCGCCGTCGATCGTGGCGACGAAGGCCGCGAGCGTGGCGTCGTTGCCGGGGCCGTCGGCGAGCAGCACCCCCAGCAGCGGCCCGACCCGGCGCCAGATGCCGGCCGAGAACGCCGCGTACGCCCGGCCGAACGACGCACGGTCGGGCGCCTCCCCCATGGCCAGGAACTCCGGGCGCGAGCTCATCGGCACGGGGTCCTCGTCACCGGCCAGCAGCACGTCGTAGACCGCCTTGACGACCTCGGCCTTGCCGCCGACGGCGTTGTAGACGGTCTGCGGGCTGACCCCGGCGGCCGACGCCAGGCCCGCGACCGACATCGAGTGGTAGCCGCCGTCGAGCAGCATCGTGCGCGCAGCTGTCGAGGATGCGGCGGCGGGTGTCGGCCGCGGCCTGGACGCGACCGGAGTTGTCGTAGGCGCGTGGCCTTGACACGGCATCCATGTCTGGTAGAACCTCCTTCCATTGGAATATCGATCCACTGAATGGGAGTATGGCATGCCAGGAAGCAGCAACGCCGCGAGCTCGGCAGCGACGCGCGTCTTCGACGCGATCAACTCCGGCGACCTGTCCTGCCTCCCCGAGTGCGTGACCCCCGACTTCGTCGACCACGGGTCGCCGTTCCCGCTGCCGCCCGGGCCCGAGGGGTACGCGCAGATCCTCGGATTCGTGCACGGGGTGCTGCGCATCCGCTACGACCTCCTCGACACGATCGAGACCGACGACCGCGTCGTCATCCGCGCGCTGGCCCACGGTATCGGCGCGACCGCGTTCCACGGGCCGGCCGCGGAGGGCAAGCCGTACACGATGCAGACGATCCACGTGTACCGCACCGAGGGCGACCGGCTTGCCGAGCACTGGGGGGTGCGCGACGAGCTCGGCGCGCTCATCCAGATGGGGGTCGTACCGGCACCGACGATGCCGGAGAACGTCGACGCCTGAGCGGTCAGAGGCCTCGGCGTCGAGAGCGGTTCAGCGGCATCCGTGCAGGTCGGGTGCCGCTGAACCGTTTCTGAAGGTGTTGATGTGATTGACGCCATTTCCGTGACGGCGTGTCGCATCCGCCGCTATTGTCGGAATCAAGCGACGCGCAGGGGTGCGACGCAGCGGGCTCCGGCTCGTGGCGATCGGGTCGACCGAGCACACCTGCGCGGGAGGTTCGTCAGTGGCAGACATCATTGCGATGCGGCTGCACGATGTCGTGCTGTGCAACTGCGGCGCCGAGGTCCCCCAGAGCAATCAGCATGTGCTGCACCGCTCTTCGAGGCAGATCCTGTGTCCCTCCTGCCGTGACGCCGAGGCCGCCGAGAGCGCGCTGACCACCCGCCGCACCCTCACGGAGCTGGTCGCCGACGAGCGTGGCTACGCCCTCCACCGCCGCACCCTCCCCGAGAACGGCGCCAGGGTCGACCACCTGTTCATCGGCGCCGCCGGCGTCTTCGTCATCGACCTCGTGCACGTTCCGGATGCCGACGTGGCCGTCATGCGCACCCGCGGACGTTTCGGTCCGGGCACCTCGGTACTCACCGTGGCGGGCTCTCGCGCAACCCATCTCGTGGATGCCGTGCACGCCCAGTGCGCGGAGGTCGCCGCCGGCCTGGACGACCTCGGCCAGGGCGAGGTACCGGTGATCCCGGTGCTCTGCTTCGTTGACGCCCAGCTTCCGCGGCGGGCGAAGAACCGCCGGTTCGGCAACGTTCGACTGGCGAGTGCGCTGAACCTGGCGGACGAGGTCGGCGCCGAGGGGCCGTTCGACGGTGACCGTCGTTTCGCCCTGGCGATGTCGCTGGTCTCGTTCCTCCCCTCCCCCGCCTGAGCGCACACCTGCGCGCGAAGGCGCTCTCCGCCAGGCGATTCGCACCCGTACAAACGAATGCTCCACGGACCACTTGGTCCGTGGGGCAGCCCTTGCGTCCGGGTGACTACTTCCTGAGGGCCACTTCGACCCCACCGGAGAACATCGAGTCGTGCAGCTCGATCTTGACGAGCTTGGCGTTCTTCGGGACATCGAAGTAACGCGACCCTTGACGGTGTTCCCAGGGTTGATCTCCTCGAACAGCACCTCGGACTTGCCGTCGTAGATGGATGCTTCGCTGTCAGCCGAGAACTCGCGCTTCTTGCTGTCGAAGGCCACCTGGTTGTCAGCGAACATGGTCTGCGGCTCGTCCCCGATGTTCGTGATCGTCATCGAGACGCGGCAGAACTGTCCCTGAGCCTTGGTGTTGAAGTACTGGTCGCCGACCTTGGAGATGCCGCACTTCATCCCGGTGACGACGAACTCGAACTTGCCGTCGCGGACCTTCGTCCCGAACTTCGGCGTCTTGTCGACGACCGGCGCCGCCTTGGTCGGGGCGGGCGTGGGCTTGGCCACTTCCTGTGGTGGGCGTGGGTGTCGCAGTGGCCTCGACGGGCTCCGCGGTCGGCGTCGGCGTGCTGCTGGCGGACAGCAGCCCAGCTGCGGCCGAGGTGGGTTCGGGGGTACCGCCACCGCCGCCGGCGGCGCTGGCCATGCTCGCCACGAGGATGAGGGCGACGGCCCCGCCCGGAATGAGGAAGCGCTTCTTCTTGAACCAAGGGCGTTGTGCCGCGAACCGCGTTCGCCGCGGGGTAGGCGGCCGGCCCCGAGGCGCACCGTCGGCTGCGACCGGGGTGGTGTAGCTGTAGGCGGCGGTGTCGCCGAGGGCCGGAGCGCCGGCCGAGGAGGTGCCGGCGGCGGGGTCCGCCGCTAGCGCCTGGGGCGAAGTGCTCCGTCCACTGGGTTCCGTCCCAGTACCTCTGCTGTCCGTCGTCCTGCGGATACCAACCTGCTGGCGTCGACATGCTGTCCCCATCTGCGCTCGCTGTTCATCCGGGCGCATCTCCCCGAACGCCCCCACCTCGGACCAGTAGGACGGCGACCCATGCCCCCATGCCCGATCCCGGCGTTCCGGCGAGTGAATTCAGCCGTACGGTTCGCAGGCTCGTCCGATCGGTTGACGACGCACGTCACACTCCGCTCGGGTCAGCGGTCGCCGCGGAGGATCGGCGGCGACAGGATGGCCCGCGGGTCGCCGCGGTAGACGCGCGCCGGCCGGCCTCGGCCGCCCTCGCGCACCTCGCCGGTCGGCGTCAGGAACCCCTCCACGCCGGTCACCTTGCGGTGGAAGTTCGCCTTGTCGAGCTCGATCCCCCACACCGACTCGTAGACCGCGTGCAGGTCGGCGACGGTGAACGTCTCGCCACACAGCGCCGCGGCGTAGCCGGAGTCCTCGAGCTTGGCCCGGGCCCGCTCCACCCCGTCGGCCAGGATCCGGTGGTGGTCGAACGCCAGGGACTCCCCGCCGTCCCCGCCTCCCCCGAACCACGCGACGCCCCGGCCCCGTTCGACGACCCAGCCTCACTCGACGCCCCCGACCCGAGAGCGTCGGCGACGGACACCCACCGGGCGTCCGCGGCATCCGACCCCGCCGTGGGCTCGGGAAGGTCGGCGCCCAGCGCGAGCCAGGCCACCGTCACGACGCGGTGCCGGGGGTCGCGCCCGGGCTCGCCGTACGCGGCGAGCTGCTCCAGGATCACCGAGTCGCGCCCGACCCCGGCCTCCTCGCCCAGCTCGCGGTAGGCGGCATCCTCGAGGTTCTCGTCGATCTCGACGAACCCGCCCGGCAGCGCGAAGCACCCCTTGAACGGCTCCCCGCCCCGCCGCACCAGCAGCACGTGCAGGGCCCCCGAACGCACCGAGAGCACGACCAGATCGCACGTGACATAGAACGGAGGGAACTCGCTGGCGTACGTCACCCAGCGCATCTTAGGGGTCAAAGTGACAATTTATCGATGGTAGATTGGGGACGAAAACACAACATTGCCGCGCCGGGCTCCGTGCCGTCTCGACACCACCACCCTTGGAAGGGATCGCGACATGGCCATCATCTCGTGCGCCAACTGCCAGTCCGACAACGACATCCACCTCGAGGGCATGGGCCCCGACGGTGCACGGATCCTGCGCTGCGGCGACTGCGGCCACACCTGGACCCCCGTCGTGGTCAACCACTCCCCGACCTTCACCCGCACCCCGTTCGAGATGGCCCAGGGCCGCTTCGCGAACGCCGAGATGGTCGAGCCGGCCCTGGCCGCGCGGGTCAAGAGGCTGAAGACCAAGTTCCTCAAGGCCGGTACCGGCGCCGAGACCGACCCCGCCGTCGAGGCCTACTACGACCGCTGCCGCGAGCTGTTCTCCGCCGAGGGCCTCGAGAACTGCATCCCGCAGGACCTCAAGGACTTCGTCAGCACCCCGATCGGCGCCAACATCGGCAACACCTCGATGTTCAGCCGCGCCTGGAAGCGCCTCGGCGAGGACGTCGCCGCCGACCGCACCCGCGCCTCGATCAGCTACCTGCTGCGCGGGCCGGATGCCGTGCCGCTCGAGGACCGCCTCACCCACCTCATCGAGGACCACGCCGGCACCGGCATGCCGGGCTTCAAGGAGGCCGTGCTCACCAAGGTGCTCTGCATCATGGAGCCCAACCGCTTCCTGCCGATCCTCACCTACGCCACCGAGGAGACCGGCAAGGCCGACCTCACCCGCGCGGTCTACGGCCTGCACCTGCCCAAGGTCGACCTGACCTCGATGCAGATCGGCCGCCTCGCGGTCTGGTCGAACGACCTGCTGCTCGAGCTCGCCGGCGAGGACTTCACCGGGCCGCAGCACGTGGCCGAGTTCATCTGGTGGGCCAAGGACCGCGTCGAGCACACCGCGCTGGCCTCGGTCCGCTGACGGCACGGTCAGCACGAGGGCACGGTCCGCCGAGGGCACGCGCCCGACCCTGACGACTCCTACTCGACCTTGTCCTCGGCCCACGAGACCGAGTCGAGGGCGAGGTCGGCGACGCCAGCGACCCCCGGGCCAGCGGCATCCGCGCGAGACGCGCAGTACTCCGCGGCCCGCGCCCGGTCGATGAAGAAGTCACCTTCCTGGATGTCGGTGACCGGCCAGGGATAGCGGCCGGCAGCCGGCGGGTCGGTGAGCTGCGCGGAGCCGGTTCGGTCCGCGAGGTCCAGCGCGCGCTCCGGCACGTCGGCGGCGAGCATCTCGGCGCGGCTCCCCCACGCGTGGATCCGCTCGAGGTCGTGGGTCAGCAGGACGTACTCGTCCTTGCCTCGACGGCAGCACACGACGGTAGGAACGTCCCTGCCTCGCACTGCTTGCCTCCCACGGGCGTCCGGACCACACGGCTCCCTCGAACGTAGACCGCGGGCCGCCTCGTGGCTGACGACTCGGACGCAGATCACACGCCTGGTGGCGGCGCCGACAACCGTCGGCGGCGCCCGACCGCTGCGAGCCGCCCCAAACTGGTAAGTGCTCCCGGGCGAAATCGACTGCAGGCCAACGGTTTACCGCTGCCCATCCAGCGTGCGACCGGACCGGATGCCGGGGCCGCCGCACCTTGTACGCGCCCACCCGCCGCTCGTCATCCCGAAACGCCGCCGCGGCAGTGTGGCGTACGAGACACCTTGTTGAGTACGTTAACTACTACGCGTAGTAGTACGTTGTACCTGCAAGCAAAACAGAACCGGCCCACCACCCCCCGGGCCATCGGAAGGACAAGAGACCACCATGCGCAGCTCATTCGACAAGCTCATCTCCTGGACCGGCATCGTCGTCGCCGTCGTCCTCCTCTTCGCCGGCGGCCTGCTCGTGTGGGCCTCCTCGTTCGCCACCCAGAACGTCCACGACCAGCTCAAGGCGCAGCAGATCACGATGCCCACCGCCGAGGCCCTGACCACCCCGGCCCAGAAGGCCGCGCTCGGCCAGTACGCCGGCCAGGACCTCACCACCGGCGCGCAGGCCAAGGCCTACGCCGACGAGTACATCCAGGTGCACATGGACGAGGCTTCCGGTGGCAAGACCTACTCGCAGATCTCCGGCGAGTTCATGGCCGCCAACAAGACCGACGCCCGACGCCCCGGCCACTGCTGAGCTCGGCCAGCTGCGTCAGACCCTCTTCATGGGCACCACCCTTCGCGGCATGCTCCTCAACGCCTACGCCTTCGCCACCCTCGGCACCATCGCGATGTGGGCGGCCATCGCCTCCTTCATCGGTGCGGCCGTCATGATGACCCTGGGCGTCCTGGGCCTGCGCCACGCTCACAAGGTCGAGGGCGTCGACGCTCCCGCCATCGAGAGCATCCCCGCAACCGTCTGACACCGACAGTCGCGAACCCTGCACGCGGCCTTTGTCAGAACCACGAAGCCCCGGTCGGCACCAGCCCACCGGGGCTTTGTCGTGCCCGGATGCCGTAGCGCCCCGGTTGTACCCCGAAGGGCCGAGGCGACGTGGTTCGATGACGGGGTGACTCGCAAGTCCGGACGACGTGGAAAGCACGGGCCCAACAGGTCCGCGACGAGGGCGCGAGGAGCGTCCGCTCCAGGCGGTGGAGCACCGACGGCCGGAGACGACGACCTCGTCGGCACCCTGCGCACCTCCCTGCGCTCGAAGGACCCACGGCATTCACGACCCTGATCTCGTCGATGCTCGCGGTGACCGACGCCTGGTGGCGTGATGACGACGACCCCGACTCGACTCGAGAGACCCCGACCCGTTCCCCTCGACGCCCTGATCGACATGTTCGTCGGCACCCCCTACGCCGAGACGACGGCAGCCCTCCACGTCGTGGCCGCGCTCCTCCCGACGAGCTCGATGCCGCCCGGGTCCGCCGCGCCTTGGTGAGCAGACGGCATCCGGTGCCCCTGAACGTCAGCGGAGTGCGCGACATCGCGGTCGAGCAGGCCGCCAAGATCGGCGACGACCTCGGCGACGGTGACAACGTCCTCCTCGGTCTGGCCTGGCCGGACATCGGCGGCGTCACCGCCGTGGTCTACGTCGACGAGGCGTTCGGCACCCGGGTCAAGGACGTCTTCCTCGTGCCCGAATCGTTCGACGAGGTCTGCGCCCGCTACCGCGAGGTGCTCGCCAGCGAGGGCCGCCGCCCTCCGACCTGGCCGCCATCGACTGGCGGACGCGCGCGCCAGCATCCAGCACGCCATCGACCGCGGTGATTCGCCCCGACGCCCAGCTCGTCCCCGAGGACTGGTCCGGCCCAGACGGCGACCCGCTCGGGTGGCCCGCGACTCGCCCGTTCGTCGAGATGCTGCTGCGCCGGATGCCGCCCGGAGGCACCTCGGTGCTGACGTCCAGCGCGCTGCCCGAGATGTCGGTGCTCGAGGCGGTGCGAGGCTTCCTGGGGTCCCCCGAGGGACCGCGGTGTCACTCGTTTTCGGCGACCTCGAGGAGGCCGCGTTCCTGCTCGCCGACGACGCAGCCGCCCTGGCCGGGCACCCTTTTCGATGGTCACCCGTGCAGGTCGAGCTGGCCCTGAGCCAGCGGCTGCCGTGGTCGGCGGACGCGACCGAGGCCGGGCTGACGCCGTCGAGCAGGTGCTGCCGCTCTTCATCCGGTACGCCCACGGCGACGCTCGAAGGTCTCCCGGGGCCGACCGCCGAGACGCTCGCAGCGGTGGACGAGTGGATGCCGGCGTTCGAGCGCCTGCGCCACGCGGCCGCTCCCACCCGGTGGCGTGCGACCGCCTCGCTGATCGACGCCTTCGAGCACGGCGAGCACGGCCCGCTGCTGCTGCACTCGCTCGCCGAGGAGGTCGGGGGCGAGCAGGTGCTCGGCGGCCTCGACGACTCACCGCTGCCCTCGGAGCCCCTGATTCTGGACCGCGTCGCCGTCGACGTGCGCGACACCGTCGCCGAGATCGCGGCCCTGGTCGACGAGTGGCTCGCGACGTCGCCCCGCGTGGCCCACCTGGGCCCGGTGCTCGGCGAGTGGCGCACGGCATCCCACCGGTTGCTCGTCGGCGCCACCGTCAACGACCCCGGGTGGCTCCGCCGCCGCGCCTCGGCAAGCGGCCGCGCCTGCGGGCTGCTCTGGGCCACCGGCACCGCGAACCACCTGCTGCGGGCCGCAGGGGGCCGTGCTCGTCAAGGACCTCGCCGCCGACTTCGGCGTCTCCGGTGCGCTCGCGGCCAAGGCGGAGGCGCTGCTCCGGGCTTGGGCGAACGGTGGGTGGGTCGAGGTCGACCGGCTCGGCGACGCGGGCCTCCTCGTCTCGACGCGCCGAGCAGCGATCATCACTGCGCGTGACCGCTACCGCTGACTCCAGCCACTGGCCGTGCGCGTCGCTGTTGATCACGTCGGCGTGAGCGCCGTGCGCCGCAGCCGCTGCACCGCGAGGTACGTCGCGGTGATGAGCAGCCCCACGTACACGTCGTTCTCGAACCAGCCGAACGTCGTCTGCTGCGGCAGCCCCGAACGTCGTCGGGTAGTAGAAGACCGAGATCCCCAGCAGCGCAGCCAGGTACGCGAGCAGCGACACCTGGGCGACCCGCCCGGTCCGCCGCGCCAGCACCGCCGACCCGAAGCCGACGACGTAGAACGCCCACGCGAGCGGAGTGGTCACGGTGAAGGTCGGGTCCTCGATGCCCTCGACCCACGCGTAGACGGTGTGCCCCGCCGACAGCGTGAAGGCGACGGCGAGGATGCCGGACAGGTGCCTCCCGTAGGTCGCCGTCCGCACCGCGGTGGCCCGGCTCGGGTCGTCGGCGGTGGTCGTGTGGTGGGTGGTGCCGGATGCCGTGGTGGCGGTCATGGTCGTGCCTCTCGTTCGTGAGCGGCCGGGTGCCGCCACGAACCACCTTCGCGGCGCGGCGAGCGCCACCCCACCCACAGCAGGCCCACACCGGCACCACACCCGGCCGCGACAAGTGGCGGGCGCCCGTCGCACACCGAACCGCTAGCGTTCCTTCGTGGATTCGGGTGCGGCTCCGGGCGACTTCGCCGTCGTGCTGCGCCGCCTGCGCGAGTCGCGGTCGCTCACCCAGGAGGAGCTGGCCGAGCGGTCCGGCCTCACCGCCAAGGCGATCGGAGCCCTCGAGCGCGGCGAGCGCCGCCGCCCCTACCCGCACACCGTCCGCTCCCTCGCCGACGGCCTCGCCCTCGACGACGACGAGCGCGCCGCTCTGGTCGCCGCAGTCCCCAGCCGGGATGCCGGCGCGCGCCCCGCGCTCGATGCGCCGCTCAGCGCGTCGGCCGGGACTGCGGGGTCGGCTTCCAGCGGACCGCCGCACGCCGGCTCGGCGGGCGCGGCTGGGCGCGGCCGGTCCGGACGGTGCGGCCGTGCGGCCGGACGATGTGGCCGGCCAAGGTGAGGGGCCGCGCGAACGGCGAGCCCACGGCATCCGCGCTGGCCGGCTCTGAAGTCCCGACCGCGCCAGCGACGCCGCTCATCGGGCGCGAGGCCGAGGTCGACCGGCTGCGTGCGCTGATCAGCCGCGGCCGCCGGCTGGTCACCATCACCGGGCCGGGTGGGGTCGGCAAGACGAGGCTCTCGCTCGAGGTGCTGGCCCGCGAGGCATCGGCGTTCCCCGGAGGTGCCGTCGCGGTCGACCTCGCACCCCTGCGCCAGCCCGCCCTCGTCGTCCCGCGGATCGCGGCCGCCCTGGGGTTGCCCGAGGCCGCGGACGCCGACCCGCTCGACGACCTGGTCCGCCACCTTCGAGGCCTGCGGGTGCTCTTGGTGCTCGACAACCTCGAGCAGCTTCCCGGGGCGGCGCCGGTGCTCGCCGACCTGGTCGCCCGCTGCCCCGACCTCGTCGTACTGGCGACGAGCCGTGCGCCGCTGAGGGTGCGCGCCGAGCACGAGGTGGTGCTGAGCCCGCTGGCCACGCCGACCGACGACGACGTCGAGACGGTGGTGGGCTCCCCCGCCGTCGCCCTGCTGCTCGACCGGGCTGCGGCCGCCGGCGCCCCCCTCCAGGCGACCGAGGACGACGCCGCTGCCCTGGCCGCCATCACCCGCCAGCTCGACGGCCTCCCCCTTGCCCTCGAGCTGGCCGCCCCGGGCCTGCGGCTGCTCTCCCCGACCACCCTGCTGAAGCGACTGACGCAGACCGAGATCGGCAGCGGCCCGCGCGACCTTCCCGAACGGCACCGCACCATGACCGCGGTGCTCGACTGGAGCATGGACCTGCTCGAGCCGGAGGAGGTCGACCTCTTCGAGCGGCTGGCGGTGTTCAGCGACGGCTTCTTCCTCGACGCCGTCGAGGCCGTGGCGGCTCCTGAGGGTCCGGACGACGAGGGAGCCGACGTGCTGCCGGCGCTCGGCACCCTGGTGGAGCAGTCGCTGGTGTTGCGCGTGCCCTCCCCTGACGACCAGCCACGCTTTCGGCTGCTCGAGCCGGTGCGGCAGTACGCGATGCAGCGCCTCCACGCCTCGGGGCAGGCGACGGCGACCGCGGACAGGCATGCCGCGCACTTCCTCGCGAGCGCGACGGCATCCCTGAACCTGCTGGAGGGGCCGGAGCTGGTGAGCACGCTCGACCGGCTCGAGGCCGACCACGCCAACCTGCGCTCGGCCTACCTGCGGCTGCTCGAGCTCGACCGCGACGGTGATGCCGCCGAGCTCGCCGGCAGCCTGTGGCTGTACCTGGCGCTGCGTGGTCACGCCCGCGAGGGGCTGGCGTGGCTGGAGCGGATCGGGCCGGGGGCGTCCGACGTCGCGCGCTGTCGTGGTCTCAACGGCCGGCTCGGGCTGCTGCTCTTCACCGGCGACATCGAGCGGATGCGGCAGGAGGCCGACGTCGCCCTGGCGGTGGCCGGCCGCGTTCCCGACCCGGCGGTGACCTGCGAGACCCTGCTCATCGCCGGGTACGCAGCCGTCTTCACGGGCGACCTCGAGGCGGCCGACGCACTGCTCGCCCGCGGCCTGGCGCAGGCGGTGGATGCCGGCCGGCGCTGGGTCGTCGTCCAGGGGCGGTTCGCGCAGGCCCAGATGGCCCTCACCTCGGGCGACCTCGCCGCCGCCGGCGCGCTGGTGCCTGAGGTGGTGTCGGCCGCGCGTGAGCTCGGGAACGCGTTCAGCCTGGCGACGTCCCTCAACCTCCACGCGACCGTCACCGAGCTGGTGGGCGACGAGCCGGCGACGGCGGCGCTGCTCGGTGAGGCGCTGGCGCTCTCCCTCGACGGCCGGCTGAGCTGGGCTCTCGCGTACGGGCTCCCGGCGCTCGGCGGGCTGGCGCTGCGGCTGGGCGACCCGGCATCCGCGGCCTGGCTGTTCGGCGCGGCCGCGAAGCTCACCGAGACCGATGCCGCCGACGAGAGCTTCCCGGTGTCGCGCGCGCTGTCCGACCGCGGGCTCGCGGCCACCCGCCTGGCCCTCGACGAGCAGGTGTTCACCCGTCAGTGGGACCTGGGGCGGGTGGCCACGGCCGCCGAGATCCAGGCGGTGGCCGCCGCGGTCACGCGCCGCGCAGGCGCTTGACGTAGCGCTTGAACTGCCACGCGCCGACGGTGAGCAGCAGCCACCTGACGGGCAGCGGCAGCGTTCCCAGCATCAGCGCGCGCTCGTCGGCGTCGACGTCCTCGAGCAGCAGCCCGAACATGATCGGCTTCTGGCTGGCGCTCATGGCGTCCTGGCCGTGCTGTCCCAGCTGCGTCCACTCGGCGACGGTGAGGTGGCGTGCGGCAAGCGGCAGGATCTCGCGCTCCTCGAGGTCGAGGTGCTCGGTCAGCGCGGCGGTGAACTGCTCGATGAGGCGGGCGAGCTGCTCCCCCTCGGCCTTGGTGGGGGCGGCCTCCCAGGCGGCGAGCGCCGGGGTGATCGCTGCGGTGCTCGCTGTCGACGCCGTGGTGCTGCGCCTGCATCGTCTCGACGAGGCCGGTGCTCGGGGCGGCGCGCTCGAGCAGCAACGGCCAGAGGATCTCGTCCTCGCCGGTGTGGTGCATGTGCAGGCCGGCCAGGCCGAGGCGGAGGTGGTCGGCGACGACCTTGGCGCGGCGGGTGTCGCCGTCGGGCGTGCGGCGGATCATGTCCGCGGCGGCCGGGAACTCCCGCCGGAAGGCGCGGTGGACGACGACCATCTCGTGGACGTCGGGACGCTGGTCGGTGCGGGTCGTGGTGGTCATCGGTGGCTCCTCGTGGGCTGGCTGGAAGTGGTGCCTCCAGCCTCACGACGGATGCCGTCCCACCCCACCCACAGCGCCCCCACACCGGCCCCACGTTCGCCGGGCGCGCGGTCGAGCGCGGGCAGCGAAATGGCTGACGTCGCCCGAGCCGGCCGGTCTACGCTGCACCGAAGGTTTGGAGGATGGCATGCACCCCACGTTCCTGGAGCGCGACTCCCAGGTCGATGCCGTCCTCGGCTACGCGGCCGAGGCAGCGGCAGGCACCGGTCGCCTCGTGCTCGTCCAGGGTGAGGCCGGCGGCGGGAAGTCCACCCTGCTCGAGCAGGTCGAGGAGCGCCTGCCGGACGCGACCTGGCACTGGGGCGCCTGCGACGGCCTGTTCACCCCGCTCCCCCTCGCCCCGCTGCGCGACATCGCCGACGAGCATCGGCGGCCCGCTGCTCGAGCGTCGCGCGCCGACGCCTCCCGCGAGACGCTCTTCGCCGCGCTCCTCGAGGCGGTCCGCGCCGACCCGTCACTGACGGTGCTCGTCGTCGAGGACGTGCAGTGGGCCGACGAGGCGACCCTCGACCTGCTGCGCTTCCTCGGCGGCGCATCCAGAAGGAGCGGGCGCTGCTGCTCGTCACGCTTCCGCGAGGAGGACTCGGCGTCGTCGAGCACCCTGCGCAAGGCGCTCGGCGAGCTGGCGCGGCAGCGCGCCACCCGCAGGGTCAGCCTCGCTCCCCTCTCCCGCACGCGCGGTCGCGCAGCTCGTCGCCGGCACCGGCCTCGACCCGGCCGAGGTGCACCACCTCACCGGCGGCAACCCCTACTTCGTCGCCGAGGTGGTCGGGCAGCGCGGACGGCGGGCTCCCGGCATCCGCCCGCGACGCGGTGCTGGCCCGCGCCGAGCACCTCGACCCGACGCCCCGGCACCTGCTCGACGTCGCGGCCCTGGCCGGCAACCGCGTCGACCCCGCGCTGCTCGGCGGCGGTCGCGGACGCGCCCGAGGCGGCCTACGAGACCCTCGTCGACGCCGGGCTGCTCGTCACCGACGGGCGCTCGCTGCGGTTCCGGCACGAGATCGCCCGCCTGTCGGTCGCGGATGCCGTGCCCGAGCCACGGCGCACCACCCTCCACGGGCGCCTCCTCGCCGCGCTGCTCGAGCGTGGCGAGGGTGACGACTCCCGGCTCGCCTTCCACGCCGCCGGCGCGGGCGACACCGCGGCCGTGGTGCAGCACTCCATGGGCGGCCGCCCGACGCGCCGCCGCGCTCGCCTCCCACCGGGAGGCCGTCGAGCACCTCCACCGGACCCTCGCGGCCGGCGACCGACCTCGGCCTCGACCCACGCACCCGGGCCGAGGTGCTCGACGACCTGTCCACCGAGCTCGGGCTGGTCGACCAGTGGGAGGAGGCGGAGCACTGGCGGGCCGAGGCGATCGGGCTCTGGCAGGGCCTGGGCGACGCCACTGCACGAGGGCAACTCGCTGCGCATGCACGCCCGCGCGCTGTCGCGGCTGGCCCGCGGGGCCGAGGCGCGGCAGGCCCTCGACCGCGGCGCTCGCCGTGCTCGAGCCGCTCGGGCCGACGCCCGCACTCGCGCGCAGCCGTGGAGTACCTCGCCGCGGTCCTCTGGCACGAGGGAGCGACCATCGAGGCGATCGAGGCGTGCGACCGCGCCGCGGCGCTCGCCGAGCAGCTCGACCTTCCCGACGTGCTCAGCGACGTGCTGAACACCAGGGCCTGCTGCGATGACCTCGCTCGGCCAGGACTGGGTGCCGACGATGCAGCGCGCCCTCGCCGTCGGCCTGGCTGCCGGGTGCGACGAGCAGGTGGGCCGGGCCTACATGAACTACTACGGCGAGCTCGCCGACGAGGGCCGCCTCGAGGAGGCCGAGCAAGGTCTTCCTCGAAGGGCTGGCGTTCTGCGAGGAGCGCGAGGTGACTCCTGCGGCGCACTTCCTCCGGTCGACACCGCGTCGGGGCGCTCGAGGCCACCGGCCGCTGGCAGGAGGCCATGTCGCCTGGGCAGGCAGCACCTGCGAGGACCCGACCGTCTCTCCGGTCCGGCGGTTGGGTGCCCTGCTGAGTCTGGCCCGCATCGGCGTGCGGCGCGGGGAGCCCGGACGTCGAGCGGCTTATCGACGAGGGCCTCGCCATCGCCGAGGGCACCCGGCGAGCCGCAGTGGCTCGTGCCGTTCCGGCTGCTCGAGGTCGAGCGGCAGTGGGTGGGCGGCCACCGCGAGCGGGCCCGCGCAGCCGTCGTCGGGCGCGCTCGACGCCGCCGCGCTGGCGCCGCTCGACACCCGCTTCGCGGGCAGCACCGGCGTGTGGGCTCGCCGGTTCGGGCTGCCGCACCCCGAGCCGTCGTCGGTGCCCGACCGGTGGGCCGCCGAGCTGCGCGGTGACATCCCGGCGCGGTCGCCGGGTGGGATGCCGTGAGCGCGCCCTACGAGGCCGCCCTCGTTCTCGCGTTCTCGCCGTCGACGGAGGACCAGGTCGAGTGCGCTGCGCCGGCTCGACGCGCTGGGTGCCACGGCGGTCGCCGCCCGTGGTGCGACGGCAGCTGCGCAAGGCCGGCGTGCGCTCGCTGCCGGGGGCTCCGCGCTCGACCACGCTGCGAGCACCCGGCCGGCCTGACCAGCCGGGAGCAGGAGGTGCTCGAGCAGCTCGGCCACGGCCTGAGCAACGAGGAGATCGCCGCGCCGCCTGGTCATCTCGGTCAAGACGGCCGGGCACCACGTGTCGGCGGTGCTGAGCAAGCTCGGGGTGTCCGGGCGGCGCGAGGCCGTGGCCGAGGCCCGGCGGCGGGCCTGCTCCCGGCATCCGGCGACGGGCGCTCCACCGCGGAGCCGAGCGCTGGCGAGGTGACCGGCATCCCTAGTCGGTGGCCCGGAGCGCGCGCGGACAAGACCGGGAGCCGCGCGCACCAGATGGGGAGCGATGCCCCATCTCCCGTCGGCGGCCCGCTCCTAGCGTCGTCGGGGTCAGCACAACCACCACATCAAGGAGCACCACATGCCACTGTTCATGGACGTCCACCACCTCGATGGCGGGGTCGCCCTCGGCGACGTCGCCAACGCCCACATGGCCGACCTGCAGGAGCAGGCCGCGCACGACGTCAGCTACCTGCGCTACTGGGTCGACGAGGGCCAGGGCAAGATCTTCTGCCTCGTCGAGGCGCCCTCGGCCGACGCGGCCAACACCGTGCACCGCGAGGCGCACGGACTCGTGGCCGACGCGATCTACCAGGTGCAGGAGGGCTCCTGATGCGCGCTCGCCTGGCCGCGGGGCTGGCCGCGGCAGCCCTCGCCGGGTCGGTGGTCGCGGCCGTCGGCGCCGGGGCCGGCTCGGCCGTCGGCCGCCGACGGCTCGGCGCGACAGGACGACTTCGCGGCCGCCCGGGCGGCGACGGCCAAGTACCACGACATCACCAAGGCCGACCGGCTTCGACGAGCTCAAGGACGCCGCCGGCATCGCCTGCATCGACAACCCCGCCGGGGGCATGGGCGTGCACTTCGTCAACGGCTCGCGGCTGAACTCGGTGCTCGACCCGGCGCTGCCCGAGGCCCTGGTCTACGAGCCGCAGGCCGGACGGGTCGATGAAGCTCGGGGCGCTGGAGTACGTCATCCTCGACTCGGACTGGAAGGGCCCCGGGGCGCCGGAGCTGTTCGGGCAGTCGTTCGAGTACCAGCCCGGCCCGGGCGAGGCGAACCCGAACCGGTTCGGGCTGCCGGCCTTCTGGGAGCTGCACCTGTGGGTGTGGAACCAGAACCCGCGCGGCATGTTCGACGACTGGAACCCGAAGGTCACCTGCGCCAACGCATGACTGGTTCCGTTGCCTCACGTCGTGAAAGGGCCCCGGTCGGTTCGCCGACCGGGGCCCTCGTCGTGGGTGCGGATGCCGCGTGGTCGCCGGTTCATTCGGGCGCGGTTGCGCCGGGGCCGGGCGGTGGCGGCTGGACGTTCATCGCGATCTGGATCGCATGCTGCCTGCCCTGCTGCCGCCGATGCCGAGCGCCTCGTGCGGTTGGTGGGTTCAGGCGATTCCGAGTCGCTGAGCGACGGCCGGGCCACCCATCTCACGGATCACGTCGGCCGGACCGACGACGACCAGCTTGTCGGTTGCCCGCGAAAGCCCGACGTACAGCCGCTCACGGGATCGCTCGCGTGGCATCCGCTCGTTGACGCACAGCACGACGACCTTGCGCTCGAGGCCCTTGCAGCCGAGGACGTGCCCGTAGAAGACACAGTCCTTGTCCCAGAAGGTGCGCCAGTAGCCCTCCTGTCCCTCGGACTCCTGCAGGGCCACCTGCTCGGGATGCCGTGCACCCGTGGTCAGCAGGGCGACGTCCTCGGGTCGCCAGCCCTCATCCAGCAGCGGGTCGATCTGGTCGTCCGCGACGTCGAGGGCATCCTCGGCCGCGGCTCGACGAAGGAACCTCCGGGCCCTCTCCGCCGCGGGCGTACATCCGCATCGGTGCCAGCGGCCCGAATGCCTCGGCGATCTGCCGCGTGTTGCGGAGGGCTCGAGCCCGGACGACATGCCCCGAGGCGGACCGTTCGCGGCGGGCCCCCTCGTGTGCGTCTGAGCCGTCAGCTGCAGCCGGAGGTGCTTCCGCAGCCTTCGCAGACGTAGCACGAACCAGCCGGGCGCATCTTCGTGCCGCAGGTCATGCACATCGGCGCGTCAGCAGCCTTGGAGTCGCCGACTGAGACGCGGCAGTTCTTGGAGATTTGGAGAACGCTCCAGTATGGGTCAGCGAGTAGATGGACAATTTTACGGTAGGTTTTTGGGCGAGTGCGCAGGACGGTTTCGGCGGTGTAGCGTGCCTGATGACCGTGGGGAAGACGCGGATTGTGTTTCGGAAGCGATAACGCTTGGCCATTACTTGGCTCACTCATGTTCAATCGAACAGGTAAGCTTGCCTGGGCAAAAACGCAAACGGCCTTATCTGTGGGCGCTAACCAATGTTGGACGGGTGCTCGTCCGTTATCATCACGTAGCCGCCCCGTCCACGCTGTTGGCGAAGGCAATGAAAGCGGCGCGCGCGCCAGGAGAAGTGCAGTGTAAAGCGATTCTCAGGACGAACATTTCGGCGTGACAACTTAATCCGAGGGGATTAAATACATGCGTATGGATTTAATCGAGAGAATTTTTGAAATCTCGCCTGATGGTGGTACTGGGAGGTACCGAAGCGTTAATCCTGACTGCATTAGTTGGAACGATCTTGTTGTCCCTGCAAAAATTCAGCTTGGCGCAAGGCAAGGCACGTCCTCAGAAATGAGCCTTGCCTAGTTTCTGTTTTGATTTCCCTGCGTCCTCACCGCGAACGTTTTTCGCCGCGAGTTCCCTGATGTACTGATGTCAAGCCTAACGTCGTGACCGCGTTGAGTCACGACTCTGGTGGGGCGGTGGATAAGCTCCGACGCAGCACGCGAGGAAACAATCCTCGCACCCATCAGACGCTTCCATTCGTCCCGATCGCCGCGGAATCCGAGTGCGCAAGCGGTTTGCCAGCTTAAGTGCGCCGACAATCGCGCGCCGCTTCCCGCTCTTTGTATCGGACAAGTTCTGGTAGTAGCGGCGAGAGACGAAATGTGTGACGCCAGCGGGTCGTGCTCAACGCGCATGGTTTCGAGAACCGCTTCCACTTCACGAATCGCCTTGGTAAGCTTCTCTAAAGCGTCGTGAAGCTGCCGTGAGCGTATCATGTTCAGTTGAACATATTCATCTTCAAAGATCAACATTTCCTCTTTTGATCTTGCTCGTCTGCCTCAGTGCGGCGGCGATTGCGCAGAAAGCGCGGATCGCACCGCCAGTTTGACAAGCGCGCGGCGATCTACGAGCATCGCGCCGTGGCGGATGCCGACGATAGGCCATTGGAGCGGCGCCTCTTCGAGCTCGACAGGGCCGGTCTGACCGAACAGGCGCACGACGCAATCGATCTCTCGCTGCCGCCCGCCGCCCGCGCCGCTTTCCGGCTTCGGAGGTATGACCTGCCAACCCGGCCGCCCGCGCGTCCGGGCCGCCGCGAGCAGGTCGCCGAGACCCACGCGAAAGCCTTCGCTGACCTTCGCAAGGCCGAGGTCACGCCCAAGTGGCGCTCCATCGGGCCCGACACGATCGCAGACGTCAACGGCTCGAACGCCTCCGGCCACGTGTCAGCGATCGCCATTGATCCGTCCGATCACGAGCACCTGCTCGTCGCTGGCAGCGCCGGCGGCACGTGGGAGAGCCGCGACGCTGGCGCGAGCTGGACGCCGCGCGGCGACGATCAGGCGACCACATCGATCGGCGCACTCGCATTCGACCCGACCAACTCGAACATCGTCTACTGCGCGACCGGCGACGCGGAGGATGGTGGCTACCTCGGCGTCGGGCTGCTGCGCTCGACTGATGGCGGCCGTACATGGCACACGCGCTGCACCGCGCCCTTCAAGGGAGTCGGCTTCTTTGACCTGAAGGTGCTGCCCGGCGGTCACCTCTTCGCCGGCACAGACAACGGTCTCTACGTGTCCGACGATGCCGGCGTCACGTGGATGCGGCGGCGCACGAAGGTGACGTGGTCGCTTGCAGTGGTCTCGGGCCAGGGCCGGCCGCAGCTGCTGGCGGCCTGCGAGGACGGGCTATTCGAGTCCACCAACGGCGGCGCCCATTGGGCCGAGGTCGCCCTGCCCAGCCGCTCGCAGATCTGGCGCATGGCCGTGGCGATCGCTCCATCTGACGTGAGCGTCGCCTACGCCTGGGCCGCCTATGACGAGGGTTCCGAAAGCGGCCCCCACGCCGTTCACCGCCTCTACAAACGCGCGCAGGGCAAATGGACGCGTCAGCAGGAGTTCGTCGCAATCAAGCTGCGCGCCGGCCACAACTGGGTGCTCGCCGTGTCGCCGACGCAGCCGAACCGCGTCTACTGCGGTGCCATCCAACTCTGGCGTGGCGACCTTGGCGCGGAGAGCCACTGGACGCCGCTGAGCTACGTCAACGAGAAGTACCGCATTCATCCCGACTTCCACGCGCTCGCGTTCGACCCGCGCAACTCCGACATCGTGTATGCCGGGTCCGACGGCGGCCTGTTCCGTTCGCGTGACGCCGGCGGTACGTGGGAGCACCTCAACCACGGCCTCGTGATCTCCGACTTCCGGGGGCTCGCGCACGATCTCCGCTCATCGATGCTGCTGGCCGGCCTCCAGGACAACGGCAGTATCCGACGCGTCGGACGGCACGAATGGGAGCACGTGCTGGGCAGCGACGGCGGCAACTGCGCGATCAAGCGTGCCGACCCGAACGTGATGGTCGCGACCAAATTTTTCATGTCACCCTGCTGGTCCGACAGCGGCGGAACGTCGGGTAGCTTCGAGCGGCGCAACCCACCAGTGCCAAAAGACGAGGTGAGCGAGTTCTATCCGCCGGTCGCGTACACCGCCGACAACGGATCGACGTTTGCGATCGCAGGCGGCGCGCTGTACATCACGCGCGATGACGGGGCCACATGGGACCGGCTGGCATACCCGGCAGAGGTCACAGGCACGGCCCTGTTCATCCCTGACACGGACACGATTGTCGTCGGTCTCAAAGACGGGCGCCTGCTCCGCACGCACTGGTCGTCTTTCAGCGGCTGGACTAGCTTTTTCGCTCTCGCGAGGCCGCGCGAGGATGCGGCGATCAGCGATCTCTTCGTCCATGCCGACTCGATCTGGGCGACGTACAGCAAGGGCGGCGGCGGCCGCGTTTTCCGCTCCGATAACGCCGGCGTCACGTGGCACGATCGCTCAGTGGGACTGCCCGACGTCGCCGTCAACTCGATCGCCCTCGACCTCCGCCATCCACGCGTGTGGGTAGGAACAGACTGCGGAGTGTGGGAGAGCCGCGACGGCGGCCACACCTGGGCGCCGTTCTCCACCAACCTGCCCAACGTCATGGTGACCCAAATCGCATTCCACGCGCCCAAGGGCCTGCTGCGCGCCGGAACGCGCAGCCGGGGAGCCTGGGAGGTCGCCGTCGATGGCTGGCCCACCGGCTAGCAAACGCTCCGATGAGCAGGCGGCCTACTTCGGACTAACGCGAGCGCAGGCAATCGAACTTGGCAGGCAGGCGAAGATATTCACGGCAAACGCTCTTGCACAACCGTTCACGATCTACACACGCTGGCGGAGCGCTTTTGGACCTCGCTACTATGCAATCGTCATAACCTCAGACGGTCGTGACTTGAACGAATTGCTCGTCAGCTCCGGACTGGCCCGAATTTACGGGACTCGCACACCGCTGCCAGACGGCAGGGACTCCGGCGAATATCTCGCGCATCTACGCTCTAGAAAATGAGACCAAGGCTGCGAAGCACGGCGGGTGGGGTATGATGCAGCCGTGATGTATTGGGAAATCATCGCTGACAACCTCAGCAAAGCTGGTTGGAGTTGGGGCTGAGTCTCAGCCGATTGATTCCGACAGGGGAACAATCTGGATCGCGGACGCGAATCGCGGCGATGGAAGGAAGTGTTGTCAGATAGGGTCAGTCTGCAGATGAAAAGCTGACGGCGTTTTTGGAACTTGGAAGCGGGCCTAGTGGCGGAACGCCAAGAGGCGACTTCTGCCAACCCTGGCGCGGTCAGGCCGCTGCCAGCTTGAACTGCCGGGCCGCTACACCCAGCGCCTTTATGGTCAGGGTCTTCTTTGATAGGGTAGACCCAGGATCCGCGACGGACCCCACGGTCATCCATCGCCGGCGGGATCGGCTTCCAAGCTCGTCGCCCGCCAAGCGGGTCTCCACCCGTGCCGAGGTGTCCTCAACCTAGTGGGCCTTGACCTTCTTTACCGCGCTGGTCTGCACAGTATCGCCGACCTGGTTGGTGGCCGCCACGGTGCAAGTGTAGTCGCCGGCCTCGGTGGGCGTGAACGTCGGACCGCTGGCGACGATCGCCGCACCCTTCTTCCACTGATAGTCGACACTGGCCGGCGCCCTGTACAGGAACGCGCCGAGCAGGTCGGGCGCGAAACTCGCGCGGCAGGTGAGTTCCCTGCCGACCTTGGCGCCGCCGGAGATCGCCGGGCGCTCGGTGAGCGCGGGCTTGCGCAGGAGTGCGGTGAAGAGCGATGAGCTCTCACCGCCAAACAGGGTCGAGGCGGTCCCCGTGCCGTCCAGGTTGCCGACCCGGATCCCCGAGCCGGACGTCCAGCTGGCCCAGTAAATCTTGTTCGCCGTAGGGTCGACCGCCGGCCCGCTAGGGGTGCCGATAAACAGCGTCGAGGGCTGGCCCACGCTGCTGCCCCCCAGGGGCCCGACCCGGACCTGGCCCCCGACAAGGTTGGTCCAGTAGACCTTGCCGGCCGCGGGGTCGACCGCGACGCCGATCGGGTTGTTCTCGGTGGTTGGGACGGTAGCGTCGCCGCCGAACAGGGTCGAGGCGCTCCCTGTGCCGTCCAGGTTCCCGACCCGAACCTGGTGGGAGTGCTGGTTCGTCCAGTAGATCTTGTTGTCCGCGGGATCGATCGCTACCCCGCTCGGGTCACTTCCGCCCGGGTCTGTGAACAGGGTCGAGGCGGTCCCCGTGCCGTCCAGGTTGCCGACCCGGATCTCCTGGGTGCTGAAGTTGGCCCAGTAGATCTTGTTGTTCGCGGGATCAACCGCGACGCCGCAGACGTTGACGATGCCGTCGTCGAAGAGGGTATTGGCGCCCGTGCCGTCCAGGTTGCCGACCCGGATCTCCCCCGAGTCCCAGTTCGCCCAGTAGGCCTTGCCGGCCGCGGGGTTGAGCGCCACCCCGCAAGGACGACCCCCGTCGTTGAACAGGGTCTGGGCGGGGGTCGAGCCGCCATTGTCGCCGCTCAGGGGCCCGTACCGGATCGAATTTGATCCATCCTCATTGGACCAGTAGATGCTGTCTGCGGCGCTCGCGCTCGCGGGCAGGAGCAACGCGACCAGCACGGCGAGAAGCCCCGCCGTGCGGAAAAACGTCAAACCTCGGTTTTGTGTCGTTTTCATTCTTAAGTTTTACCTTTTGATAGTATGTTTGGTTGGTTTTATTGGCGCACCAACGCCGCGCGGGAAGGAAAACCCGTCCTTCCAGACTCCTTATACGGAAACGCTCGAACGAAGTTTCCGAAAAGAGACTGAACGGTTGGTGCTGGAGCTTGGCAGCGCGTGAGGAGGCACGGCAGGGCCGCATCCCCCCACTTGCCGTTGAGGAAGAGCTTCAGCAACAAAAGGTTGCGTGTTGGAACCCGACGAACGATTGCCTCAACGAGTCGTATCTTCGGGAGCTCGCTGCGGAAAAACGGCTACGAAGTGGAGTTTCGCGAATTCAGCGGAGGCCATCATGCCTCGCGCCAAGTTGTCGATCAGGCGATGAGTTGGTTAACAGCGGGTTTCATCAACGCCGTTGAAACCGAAGACATGGCAACGGATGCGGGAAGCCCCCTTACCCGACTCCGCAGATCATTCGCCGCCTCTACCGTGTCCCGCACCACGGCGGACCTGGCCACGAATCTCACCGCTGCCGAAGTTCGCGGTGTGCATGTTCGCGTAGGACAGACCGTTGCGCACGACTTCCAGCGCGGTGTCGAGATCACCTACGGCAATGCCTTGGCTGACAGGCCCCGTGACATTTGCCGCCGTAATCGTTCCGGTGATAGTTCCTGAAGTGGTCGCTGGACAAGCCGGCTGGCCGCCGCCACCGCATAGGAATATCATCACGCTACCGTTGACCTTGGGCACTCCAAAGTGCAGGTGAGCCACAGCAAGCGGCGATGACAGATCGGAGAAGTTTAACGAGAACGTGATCCCGCTCGGCTGGATGGTCATGTCGAAATCGGCTGTGCCCTCGGTATTAATTAGAGGTACTTCATTCGCTCCGATGAGACTTGCAGAAAAGCGCTCCGTCTGCGAGTAAACTACAGGTGCAGCGAGCATACTCGCAGCCAGGGCGGCTATGGTCCAAAACCCGATCTTACTAGTTTTCATATTGTACTCCTTTGTGTTTTGTGTTTTACATCCTTTCGCCCCATCTATTCGTCGCAGCCAATACTAATGGGCGCATCGGAAAAGTAACACCGTTGTTACTTTTCCGGCTTTCGCACTGAAAGCTGCGGCCGGCGGGAAGCGGCACGCGTGCGACCCCGGGTTAAACTCGAAGCCAGACATTTTTCTGCCTCAACAACCAGACGGCGCGTGCCTAGCCATCGGTCGCAGCGGACCCACCAACCCGATGCAATCGTGTTGAGCCAACCAGGAAACCCTGGTCACGGTGCTCACAGAAGTGTCTGGTTTCGCGCCAGGGTAACGGTTCTGTTACTCTTCGAGGCTCCGTTTTTTCCGGCCTGAGCTTATAGTAAAGTCGAACTATTTAGCAGAGTCGTTTACGCGATTGCTGAAATCGATGCAGGAAACGCTTTGCTGGCGGCGCGGTGCGACTCGCAGTTGGGAGGGGATTATGGAATTAGATCGACATCGCTCTGCGGACGGATTGAGCCAACGCATGCGGAGCATGGTCAGCGTCATGCTGGCGTCGTTGCTAGTGATTTCGACTGGGCAACTCCGTGCTGATCCTGGGTACAAAGTCGGCGGCGGGAAGATTTCATTCAGCGTTGGCAGCAACGTTCCATTTGTGAAAGTTTCCGGTTCTTCATCCGCCGTCAATGGCAGCGGCGAAGGAACGATTACAGAAAATGTCGCGCAAGTGCGCAGTGCTCATTTGGAGCTCGACCCGAAAACGCTGAAAACCGGAATCAGCCTGCGCGATCAACACATGTACGAACAGGTTTCACGGCCGCCAACAGTTCAATAACGCCCGTTGTTCTCACGACCAACGCCTTCCAAGCGAAACGCAATCCCGGGAGCGGGAAATGGGAAGCCAATTTCCAAGCGCAACTGACTTTGCGCGGAGTGACGAGACCGGTACGCTTTCACGCCTCGGCGGAGCAAAAAGGTTCCGGGGTAATCATCAACGCCGAGGGCGTCGTAAAAATGTCGGAGTTCGGGGTAAAACCGATCACCTATTCCGGCGCAAAGGTAAACGACGAAGTGAACGTTATGGTGCGCGATATGCCCGTAAAACCATAACCGGCAAGTGAGAGCGATGAGAAGATCTCCTGGCCCCTGTCGATCGGGCAGGTGTCCCCGATCACACATCGGCGCGATCGGCAGTGCTCTCCTCCTATTAGGAACAAATATCGTCCATGCCACACCACGGATGATCAGTTATGGCTATCCAAGTTGCATTTCCTGTCACGTCTCCGTTCAAGGACGCGGGTTATTGAATTCCTATGGGCGCGGGATCGAGGTCGCGCAGAGTTATTCCAAGGCTGACTTGACAGCCATGCTACTGGGCCGTCGGGCCAATGCACCTGATCCGACCGAAAATTGGAACGGCCGCTTTGGCAATGTGTTGCTCGATTTCCTGATCTCGACCCGACTCACGCAGCGCCTCGATCAGGAGAAAACTGACCCGATGCCTGCTGCGCTTTATCGTCAGGTCATTTTCCTTGGCGAAAGGGACCAGGTGCGAATCAACACCGAGGTTGGCTTTCTCGATTCCGGACTACCGGACACCAGGCTTGGAACAGATTGCATTCCCACCGGCGGCGGCGTCGTTTTTCTAAAAAAGGCGCTGCTGGAATGGCGCATCGAGGAAAACGGCACCGCCTCGGGCAAGGAGATCGCATTCGGACGGGATTACCTGCCGCTCGGCATTCAGATCGATGATTATACGACGTTCATCCTCAATTTGAACCGCAGCGGCATTTATGATTTTCCCTTCCAGCTGAAGGGGTTTATTTGGACCGAGAAATCTCTCGCTTCCGTTTTTGCATACGCGCCGACATTTGAGGAACAATCGGACGCTCGCGAGTACGGCGGCGGTTTTCTTTACGAACGTTATCCAGCAAACACCCTCGCGCTCGGTGTGCAGGGACTGAGCGGCTGGGAAGACAACTTCAACCGCTTCAAAATCGGCCCCTATGCGCGCTGGGGCATATCCAACAAATGGGCGCTGCTCGCGTTATCGGAGGTCACGATCAGGGAGATTGAACAAGCGAAGAAAGGCAGCCGTAGATTCAGGGCTCGGCTTGCCCGGC
>CAWAKY010000022.1:0-117560 GCA_963782695.1 uncultured Actinomycetota bacterium
CGCCGGCGTCGACCTGGCCCTGGCGACCGACTGCAACCCCGGCACCTGCAACACGGCATCCATGCCGTTCGTGGTCGCGCTCGCGGTGCGCGAGATGCGGCTGACGGCGGCCGAGGCCCTCGTCGCCGCCACCGTGGGTGGGGCACGGGCGTTGCGCCGCACCGACATCGGGCGGGTGGCCGTCGGGTCGCGCGCCGACCTGGCCGTACTGGAGGCGCCGTCGTACGAGCACCTCGCCTACCGGCCCGGGATGCCGCTGGCCCGAGCCCTGGAGTGGAGATCGTCATGAGTGAGCCACTGTCGTTGTGGAACCCGGGTGCGACGAGGGATGCCGTGCTGGCGTTCGTCGACGCGCGTCACCGACCCGGAGACCGGGCTGCCAGCCGAGGAGCGGGTCGCGGTCTTCGACAACGACGGCACGCTGTGGTGCGAGAAGCCGATGCCGATCCAGCTCGACTTCATCCTGCGGCGGCTGGTCGCGATGGCGCGAGGAGGACCCCGCGCTGCGCGAGCGGCAGCCGTGGAAGGCCGCCCACGAGCGGGACTACGCGTGGTTCGGCGCGGCGCTGGCGAGCACTACGCCGGCGACGACACCGACCTGCCCGCGCTGGCCGGCGGCGTCCTCGCGGCCTTCGCCGAGATCAGCGTCGACGACTTCGCCGCGCAGGCCGAGGCGTTCCTGCGCGGCGCGCGCCACCCCACGCTCGGCCGCGGCTACCTCGAGTGCGCCTACGCGCCGATGGTGCAGCTGCTCGGGCTACCTCGAGGAGAACGGCTTCACGAGCTACATCGTCTCCGGCGGCGGCCGCGACTTCATGCGTCCGATCACCGCCGAGGTCTACGGCGTGCCGAGCGAGCGGGTCATCGGCAGCGCGACGGCCCTGGCCTACGTGCCGGACGGCGACGGGGGCACCATCGTCCGCAAGGCCGCTGCCGACTACCTCGACGACGGCCCGGAGAAGCCGGTGCGCATCTGGAACCGGGTCGGCCGGCGCCCGGTGCTCGCCGGCGGCAACTCCAACGGCGACATCGAGATGCTCGACTGGTCACCGGCATCCGGCCGTCCCGTCGCTGCGGCTGCTGGTGCTGCACGACGACGCCGAGCGCGAGTTCGACTACGTGTCGGGGTCGGAGAAGGCGCTCGAGCGCGCCGCCGCCGACGGCTGGACCGTGGTCAGCGTCAAGGACGACTGGGCCAGCGTCTTCTGACCGTCGAGAGCAGAGAACACGCCGTGCACCCCTCGGGCCGCACGGCGTGTCCTCTTCACCCGACTGCAGGGGTCGGGGGACGCTACTCGCGCATCAGCATGCCCTGGGCCTCGCGCTCGAGGTCGATGTAGGGCTCGCCGCTGACGTCGACGGCGACCCGCTTGATCGTGCCGCCGGTGAAGCGGTAGGGCCGCTCGCCGGGGTAGTCCTGGGTCACCGGGTCGCCGACGTCGCGGCCGACGGCCAGGCCCTCGCCGGCGATCATGTAGCCGCCGGGCTGGGTCTTGATCCGGCCCTCGCCGACCTTCGTGTCGCCGTGGTAGAGCGACAGGATGCCGGTCGCCACCGGCGGCGGGTCCGTCGCCGTCCTTCTCGAACGACGCCGACAGGATGAGGTCCTCGCCGGTCGGCAGGTCCTCGGTCGCGACGACCTTCTGCTCGAACATGCCGACGAAGCTGTTGACGTAGTGCAGCCGGTTGTCCTTGACGTAGAGGCTGTGGCCGCCGAACCGCGAGCCCTGCGAGAACAGCACGCCCTGCGCGCCGGGCGCGGGGAGGTCGACCAGCGCGCCGATGACGAACGAGCGGCCGCGGACGACGACCGCCTGGGCCTCGGGCACCTCGGCGTGGTTCGGGAAGTAGACGTAGCGGTCGCGGGGCGCCGACAGCTGCGGCCGCGGCGAGATGAAGATCTCCAGCGCCGAGCGGTCGTCGAGCGGGAAGCCCTCGTTGGCGCCGGCCTCGGCGTACCAGAGGTTGACCATCTCGCGGAGCTTCTCGGGCTGCTCGGCGGCCAGGTTGTGCAGCTCGGAGCGGTCGACGTCGACGTGGTAGAGCTCCCACTCGTCGTCGTTGAAGTGGCCCCAGCCGCTGATCGTCGGGTGGGTCGTGATGGCCTTCCAGCCGTCGTGCCAGATGCCGCGCGACCCGAGCATCGAGTAGAACTGGGTCTGCCGCTGCGCCCGGCGCCGTCGGCGTCGTCGAAGCTGTAGCGCATGCTCACGCCGTCGAAGTGGCTCTGGGTGTGGCCCTTGATCGTCTCGGGCGCCTCGATGCCGAGGGCGTCGAGGACGGTGGGCACCAGGTCGATCGCGTGGTGGTACTGCTCGCGGATCTCGCCCTTGGCCTGTCATGCCGGCCGGCCACGAGATGATGCACGGGTCGGACGTGCCGCCGTTGAACTCGTAGCGCTTCCACATCTTGAACGGGCGTGTTGAACGCCATCGCCCAGCCGTTGGGGTAGTGGTTGTAGGTCTTCGGGCCGCCGAGCTCGTCGAGCATCGCGAGGTTGGCGTCGATGTCGTCGGGGATGCCGTTCATGAACAGCATCTCGTTGACCGACCCGTCCGGGCCGCCCTCGCCGCTGGCGCCGTTGTCGGAGACGACGATGACCAGGGTGTTCTCGCGCTGGCCGGTCTCCTCGAGGTAGTCGAGCAGCCGCCCGATCTGGTGGTCGGCGTGGGACAGGAACCCGGCGTAGACCTCGGCCATCCGCGCGAACAGCCGCTTCTCGTCATCGGACAGCGAGTCCCACGGCCGGGTGACGTCCAGCGGCGGGAACGGCTGGCCGTCGGGGCCGGTGCGGGTCTCGGGCGTGCCGATGCGGGTTGATCGGCGGCAGCTCGGTGTCCGGCGGGACGATGCCCATCTCGCTTCTGGCGGGCCAGGGTCGTCCTCGCGCATCGCCTCGTAGCCCATGTCGAACTGGCCCTTGTACTTGTCGATCCACTCCTTGGGGGCGTGGTGCGGCGCGTGGGCGGCGCCCGGGCGCGTAGTAGAGGAAGAACGGCTTGTCGGGCGCGACGGCCTTCGCGTCCATGATGAACTCGATCGCCTTGTCGGTGATGTCCTCGCCGAAGTGGTAGCCCTCCTCGGGCGTCTTCGGCTGGTCGACCGGGTGGTTGTCGTAGGTCAGCTCGGGGTACCACTGGCTGGTCTCGGCGCCGAGGAAGCCGTACCAGCGCTCGAAGCCGCGCCCGGTCGGCCAGTTGCGACGCGTCGAGGCGAGGTTCATCTCGACGGTCGGGCACAGGTGCCACTTGCCGACCATGTAGGTGTTCCAGCCGCGCTCGCCGAGGATCTCGGGCAGCATGCCGTTCTCCGGCGGGATCGTGCCGCTGGCGTTGCGGGAACCCGCTGGCGCCCTCGGTGATGCAGGCCATGCTGTTGCGGGTGTGGTTGCGCCCGGTCAGCAGGCACGACCGGGTCGGCGAGCACAGCGCCGTGGTGTGCCACTGGGTGTAGCGCACGCCGTCGGCGGCGATCTTGTCGATGTTCGGGGTCGTCGATCGGGCCGCCGTAGCAGCACATCGCCGAGAAGCCGACGTCGTCGAGCACGACGTAGACGACGTTGGGCGCGCCGTCCGGGGCCTTCGGCGGCGCGAACGGCGTCCCAGTCCTCCACCGAGTCCCGGATGTCGACGTTGACCGTGCCCTTGAACGGCGCGCCCATGGCTCCTCGATCCCTGAGTCGGATACGACCCCGCGCAGGACCCGGCGGGGTGCGCCGGGTCAGGGAGGGTCGTGCCACCCACTCAAGCCGGATGCCGTCGGCCCGGCCTCCCCCGGAGCGGGTGAGCTCGCGCGACGAGCGGGAGCGGAGGGTCAGACGGGTTCGTCGGCGATCTCGCCGGGCAGGTGGCCGGCCGACTTCTCGTAGAACTGCGCGGCCTTGCGGGTGGCCAGGGTCTTCGCGGCGCCGACCGCCAGCCCGGTGATCATGGCGTAGGCGACGGCCTTGGCCAGCGGTGCGTTCGGGCTCTTGGGGTTGATCTCGTCACCCTCGGCCTTCGCCCAGATCTTGTCGATGACCTTGGTGGCGACGACCCCGGCGAGGATGGCACCCCCGGTGCCCATGATCTTCCACGCGACGGCTCCCATGGCCATGTCGGTCCTCCCGAGGGGGTTGTCTGCTGTCGACCGCACGAGCGTGCGACGAGGTCGTGCTCACTGTAGTGCGCGGGGTTATGGTGGTGGAGTCCAACGACAGGGGAGCGCCCCACAGCGCTGAGAGTGCGGTTCGCCGCAGACCCTCGAACCTGATCCGGTTAGCACCGGCGAAGGGAGTCGGGAAATCTCAGGTGCGTCGTCGGCACACCCGCGACCGCCGAGGTCGCGAGGTGCCGGGTGTCGCACCTCCCCGAGGTCCACACCACA
Organism: uncultured Actinomycetota bacterium; assembly: GCA_963782695.1. Classification (GTDB taxonomy): domain Bacteria; phylum Actinomycetota; class Actinomycetes; order Actinomycetales; family Dermatophilaceae; genus Fodinibacter. The sequence goes on from CAWAKY010000022.1 coordinate 4,366, forward strand.
AACCTCGGGAGAAGCACATGGCAACACAGCTCACGGAGGCGCCGAACCGGCGCTCCATCACCGCGACCCGCCCGCTGATGGGCTGGCGCACGGTCGACATCCTCACCATCGCCTTCCTCGGCGCGGCCCTCGGCGTCGCGTTCTGGGGCTGGGGCGTGTTCTACAACGGGCCGGTCACCGCCCTGAAGATCGGCTACGCGCCGCTCATGGGCCTGTTCGTCGGGCCGTGGTTCCTCGCCGGCGTCGTCGGCGGCCTCGTCGTGCGCCGCCCCGGTGCCGCCCTGTTCTGCGAGGTCGTGGCCGCGCTGGTCTCGATGCTGCCCGGGCACCGAGTGGGGCGCGACCGTGCTCGTGTCCGGCATCCTGCAGGGTCTCGGCGCCGAGCTGGCGTTCGCGATCCTCGGCTACTCGGCCTTCGGTGCGGCCGCGGCGGCGCTCGCCGGCGTGCTGTCGGCGCCGCTGGAGTGGGCGTTCGAGGTCGTGAAGTTCCCCGCCTCGTGGGCCGACGTGCCGGTGCTGTCGGTGCTCGCCGACGGCGGCGGCTGGTACGCCGAGTGGGTGCTGCGCGACAAGCTGGTCTACCTCGGCGCGATGGCGGTCTCGGGTGCGGTGCTCGCCGGGCTGGTCGGGTGGCTGCTGGTGCGGGCGCTGGCCCGGGCCGGTGCGCTGTCGGCCTTCCCCGCCGGCCAGGAACACCGGGAGCAGCACGCTGTCTGACGCCGTCACCGCCACGTCGCGCGGGCGGGTCGAGGTCGACGGCCTCACCTGGCGGCCGTTCGGGCGCCGCGAGCCGGTGCTGCGCGACGTCTCGCTGACCCTGCGACCCGGCGAGCGGGTGCTGCTCGTCGGGCCGTCGGGGTCGGGCAAGTCGACGCTGCTCCGCGCCCTCGCCGGGCTGCTCGAGACCGTCGACGCCGGCGAGCTCACCGGCGCGGTGACGGTCGACGGCGTGCCGCCCGGGGAGCGCCCGGGGGCCGTCGGGCTCGTGCTGCAGGAGCCCGGGGCCGGTGTGGTCGCGGCCTCGGTCGGGCGCGACGTCGCGTTCGGCCCGGAGAACGTCCGGATGCCGCGTGCCGCCATGGCCGGCGTCGTCGCCGCCGCGCTGGGCTCGGTCGGCCTCGGTGACCTGCCGCTCGACACCCCGACCTCCGCGCTGTCCGGTGGGCAGACCCAGCGGCTGGCGCTCGCCGGGACCCTGGCGCTGGACCCGTCGGTCGTGCTGCTCGACGAGCCGACGGCGATGCTCGACCCGGCATCGGCGCAGGAGGTGCGCGACGCCGTCGCCGCGCTGACGCCCGGCCGGGGCTGGCCGGTGGTCGGTGCGGATTCCGTCGGCCCGGCCACCGGCCACCCTCGCCGACGCTGGTCGTCGTCGAGCACGTGCTGGGGCCCTGGGTCGACCTCGTCGACCGGTTGGTGGTGCTCTCGGCGGACGGGCGGGTGGTCGCCGACGGGCCGGTGCGCGAGACCCTGGCGACCGAGCGCGACCGGCTGCTCGCCATGGGCATCTGGGTGCCGGGGGCGGGGCCGCCCGACGCCGATGGCCGTCGACCCGGCCCTCGTGGCGCCGCGGTCGACCCGGAACACCGCTGCCGCGGAGCTCAGCAGTGTCGAGTCTGCGACGGGTCCTCTCTGTTCCGTTCGTCGTCGAGCGCACCACCCGGCTCGTCGACGGCACCGCCCGCACCCGCCGGGCCGCCGTGCTCGCCGACGCCCTCGTCGCCGCGCCCGGGCACGCTGACCGCGCTGGTCGGGCCGAGCGGGTCGGGCAAGTCGACCGTGCTGCACGCCCTCGCCGGGTTCCTCGCGCCGACCGATCCGGGTGCCGTGCAGGTGCGCCCGCCGATCGCCGCGACCGCCGACCCGCGCCCGCCGCGACCCGGCCGCGCGCCCGATGCCCCGGATGGCGTGCCACCCGCCTCGCTCTCGGCGCCCGACCTGGCCCGCACCCTCGCCTGGGTGCCGCAGTGGTCGAGCTCGACGATCGTCGCCCGCACCGTGCTCGACGAGGTGCTCACCACCGCGCGCACCCTCGGGCACGCGCCGGGCAGTGGCGACGCCGACAGCACCGCGACGCCGACGACATCCGCGCCGCCTCGACCGACCGGGCCCGCGCCCTGCTCGCAGCCCTCGGCCTGGCCCACCTCGAGGCAGCCGACCCGCGCGAGCTCTCGGGAGGCGAACAGCGCCGCCTCGCCGTGGCCGCGGCCCTGCACCACGGCCCACCGGTGCTGCTCGCCGACGAGCCGACCGTCGGCCAGGACCGCGGCACCTGGGCGGCCGTCGTCGGGCTCGTCGCGGCCTACCGGGAGGCCGGCGGTGCGGTCGTCACCGCCACCCACGACGCCCACGTCGTCGACCGGGCCACGCACGTGCACCACCTGTCGGCCCCGCCCGAGCCCGCCGAGCCGGTGCCCACCGGGGTGCCGCTGGTCGCCCGCTGCGGCCCCCTGGCCCTGCTCACGGCCGCCCTGCTCGCCGTGCCCGCCGGGGTGCTCTCGCCGCACTGGACCACCAGCCTCGCGGTGCTCGCCACCCAGCTGGTGCTCGCCGTGGTCGGCCTCTGGGCCCCCGGCGCGACGCGGCGGTGGCCCGGCCCGGGCCCGCCGGGTCGCGGTGCGGATGGTCCCGGGTCTGGTGGCCGCCCTGTCGGTCGGCTGGTCCACCTGGTTCCTCGCCGGTCGCGACCTCGACCCGGCGCTCACCGTCGGCCTGCGGGTGCTGGTGATCGTGCTGCCCTCGGCCGTGCTCATCCCGTGGATCGACCCCGACGGCCTCGGCGACGCCCTCGCCCAGCGGCTGCGGCTGCCCGACCGCCCGGTCGTCGCCACCTCGGCCGCCCTCCAGCGGGTGCACGGCTTCGGCGAGATCTGGCGCGAGCTCGGCCGGGCCCGCCGGGTGCGCGGGCTCGGGGTCTCGTGGCGCGCACCGCGCACCGTGGTCGCGCACCTCGGGGCGCTGACCATGGGGCTGCTGGTGCGCACCCTGCGCGCCGCCGCCGACCTCGCCGTCGCGATGGACGCCCGCGGGTTCGCGACGGCGGTCGCCCGCTCGTGGTGGATGCCGGCGCCGTGGCGGTGGCGCGACACCCTCCTCGTCGCGCTGGGCACCGTGCCGCTCGTGGTGGCGGTCGTCGCCCGCTGAGCCCACGGCATCCGGCATCCACCCGTGGGAGGGTCGGCGTACGTACTTCCTGGGTGACCGACACGCAGGGCGCGACGAAGGAGGACGGGTGGCCGACCGCGAGGCGTTCGACGCGTACGTGCGCGAGCGGTGGGACCCGTTGCTGCGCACCGCGGCCCTGCTCACCGGCGACGCGGCACGCGGCCGAGGACCTCGTGCAGGAGTCGCTGGTGCGGGCCGCCCGGCACTGGCACCGGGTCGACCCCGGCGCCGTCGACGCCTACGTGCGGCGCGTCATGTACACCCGCTCGATCGACGCGTGGCGCTGGCGCCGGCACCAGCCCGACCCGGTCGACCCGCGTCGCGCTCCGAGCGGGCGGGCGCCGACGACTCCGGACGAGCGTCGCCACCCGGCTCACGCTCGTCGACGCGCTCTCCCGGCTGACCCCGCGCCAGCGGGCGGTGCTCGTCGCGCGGTTCTACGAGGACCGCACCGAGGTCGACACCGCCCGGGTGCTCGGCTGCTCGGTGAGCACGGTGAAGTCGCAGACCCGGCATGCCCTGGAGCGACTGCGGGTGCTCGCGCCCGAGCTCGCCGCGACGTTCGGCCGTGAGGAGGCCCCCCGATGACCCCACCCACCGAAGAGCTCACCCGGTTGCTGACCGGCGCGGCCGACGACATCGTCGAGCGTGACCGTGTCCCCGGGCCCGATGCCCCGGTGCTCTGGCGGCGGGGCCGGCGCAGTCACCTGGGCCGGCGCGGGCCGCGGCGGCCGGCGCTCGCGGCGCTCGTCCTGCTGCTCGTGCTGGGCCGCTGGTGGTGCTGCTGGCCGGCGTCCCCGCGACCGTGCCGGCCGGCAGGCGGCACGCTGACCTACCCGCGGGTCGTCTCCGACCTGATCGCCGGGCACCGTACCAGCCGGGCGACGGCGCCGTCTTCGGCTGGTCGCCACCGACGCGCCGAGCGCAGTCCTCGGACAGCCGCGTGATCGACCGTCGGGACGCTCATCGACCTGGACGCGGGCCTGCTGGCGAAGCTGCCACATCGTGCTGTCCGCCGGCGGCACCGGCACCACCCTCGGCCCCCGACGGTAAGCGGGCCCTACGGCCTCGGCAACGGCCGACCCCGCTGACGGCTCGGCGATCGGCATCATCGACCTGACCGACGGGTCGGTGACGCGCCCGATCGGCACCGACCCCGTGATCCGGTGCGCGCACCGGGTCGCGTGGCGTGTGGAGCCCGGACTCCCGGCACGTCCTCGTCGAGCGCCGCCGCCGGGCCGGCCGTCCTCGATGCGACGTCGCCGTGCACGGACTGAGCCCCGGCCGGGGCCGACCAGGCGGTCGCTGCCGGCCGGGTGGCGTCGACAGCGACACGCTGCTCGGGTGTGCGTCGGGCCGGCGGCGGCGACGGGCTCGACATCGTGACGCACGTGGGCTCGGCCGACCCGCGGTGGTGCCGACGACCGCCACGGTCGCTGCGGATGCCGGCGATGCGCGCGGTCCCGCCGTCGGCGGCTGTACGCCTCGCCCGACGGCTCGCGCCTGCTCCTCGGTCGTACCCCGGCGGCGGGGGCGACCCGGCCACGCAGCGTCCTCGTCGACACCGGCGACCGGTGCGCCGGGTGCCCGTTCGCCGGTGCGAGAACCAGTCCACGGTCGGTGGGCTGGGACAGCTGCGACCCGGTGTGGCAGGCCGGGCCAGCCGCTGAGCGCGGACGGCGGCCTGCGCCGCCCGCGGCACCGGCGGAGAGCGTGATGGCGTTCTCGGGTCGCCGCAGCCTCGGCTGCGTCACCCTGGCCGGGAACGAGCTGACCGGCGCACCCGTGCCGGGCAGCGGCCGGTGCTGGCAGGACCGGCTGTGGCAGCTGTGGAGGCAGCCCTGCCGCTGGGCCTCGTCCTGGTCCTGCTCGGCGGCGGTCTGGATGGTCGTCGCCCTGCGCCGCAGCCGCAAGCACGGCGAGGACTTCCTGCCGATGGTCCTGCGACTGCCCTTCTGACCGCCGGCCGGCATCACGGCACTCGGCCGGGGCGGTGAGCCTTCGACAGCGGGCGCGTGGGTTTCGGGGGCGTCGGTGGCGGACGGCATACTGGTGGATCGTGTCCGCCACCCCCGTGACCCAGCCCTCCGCGGCGGTCCGCATCCCGCGCGAGCTGTGGGTGCTCGTGGCGGCGGCGTTCGTCATCGCCCTGGGGTTCGGGCTGATCCTGCCGGTGCTGCCGCAGTTCGCGCAGAGCTTCGGCGTGGGGGCCACGGCCAGCTCGATCGTGGTCAGCGCGTTCGCGTTCTTCCGGCTGCTGTTCGCCCCGGCCGGCGGCCGGCTGATCGCGCGGTTCGGGGAGCGGCCGATCTACCTCGCCGGCCTGGTCATCGTCGCGATCTCCACCGGGCGCCACCGCCTTCGCGCACACCTACTGGCAGCTGCTGCTCTACCGCGGGCCTGGGCGGCATCGGGTCGGTGATGTTCACCGTGTCGGCGGTCGCGCTCATCGTGCGGCTCGCGCCCGCCGGCGATCCGGGCGCGCATCTCGTCGGTCTACGCGTCGGCGTTCCTGTTCGGCGGCATCCTCGGCCCGGTCGTGGGTGGCCTGCTCGGCAACCTCGGGCTGCGCGTGCCGTTCCTCGTGTACGCCGTGGCGCTGCTCGTCGCCGCGTCGCTCGTCGCGATCTTCATCAGCGGGTCGGCGCTGCGGCCGGCCGAGGGCGCGCCGGTGCTGCCGGTGCTGGCCGTGCGCGAGGCGTGGCGCGACGTCGCCTACCGCGCCTCGATCGGGTCGGCCTTCGCCAACGGGTGGGCCAACTTCGGCGTGCGCAACGCGATCCTGCCGCTGTTCGCCGCGGTCGTCATCGGCAAGGAGCCGTGGGTGGCCGGCACCGCGCTGGCCGTCTTCGCCGCCGGCAACGCCGTCGGGCTCACCGTGTCCGGGCGGCTGTCCGACCGGGTCGGGCGGCGGCCGTTCATCGTCGGCGGCCTGGTCATCAGCGGCCTGGCGACGATCGTCACCGGGTTCGCGTCCGACCTGCCGGTGCTCGTCGTGCTGTCGGTCGTCGCCGGGGTCGGCGCGGGCATGCTCAACCCGGCCCAGCAGGCCGCGCTGGCCGACATCGTCGGGCGCGAGCGCAACGGTGGCCCGGCGCTGGCGACCTTCCAGATGTCGGCCGACAGCGGCGCGATCATCGGGCCGATCCTGGCCGGGCTGCTCATCGACCACGGCAGCTACCCGCTGGCGTTCGGCATCACCGGCCTGATCACGCTGCTCGCCGTCATCCCGTGGCTGTTCGCCCGCGAGACCCACGACGTGCGGCACGGGGCACCCACCCCGGAGGCGCCCGCCGGCACCGACGCCGACATCGAGGCGACGATCACCGAGCGGTCCCGCGAGGCCTGAGGCAGCGGCGGTTCGAGGTGATCGCCTGCTCCTGTGTGCCGGCGTTTCACCTCGACCCAGCCGGATGCCGGCCGGTCAGCTCGCGGGGGACGGCGGCCAGGGCGTCCTGCACCGAGGTCTCGACCGGGCCGAGCACCGGGTCGCGCCCGGAGACCACGTCGAGCACCGCCTTGGCGTCGGCGAGCTTCTCGCGACGCGCACCGGCGGCCCACTGCGCCGGGTACGACCGGGCGGTCCAGTCGCCGACGCCCTCGGCGTCCAGCCCGACCGCCCGGCAGGTCGTCACCGCGCGGGGCAGGTGGTAGCCCTGCGACACCACCAGCACCTGCTCGACGCCGAAGACGCGCTTGGCGCGGGTGCACGAGTCGTAGGTGTCGCGGCCCGCGAAGTCGCGCACCACGGCATCCGCGGGAACCCCGTGCGCCGCGAGCCAGTCGCGCATGGCGGTCGGCTCGTCGTAGTTGGCGACCCGGTTGTCGCCGGAGACGAGGATGACGCGCGTCCGCCCGGTCGCGTAGAGGGCGCGGGCCACCTCGAGGCGGCCGGCCAGGAACGCCGAGGGGCTGCCGTCGGGGTTCAGCCCGGCACCGAGCACCAGGGCCACCGGAGCGCTGGGGGCGTCGTCGACGGTGTGCACGTGGCCGCGCGACGCCAGGCTCACCCAGGCCCACGGCCCCAGGGCGACAACGGCGACCAGGGCCAGCGCACCGACCCCGATGAGCACCAGGCGCCGACGCCGGGTGCGGCGTGGTCCCGTGCCGGAGGAGGTCTCGGTGCTGGTGGTCACGGTCGCAGGCTAGCCGGGCGCCCCGGCCGGCACGGGGAACCGGGAGGGGGTCCGGCCGCGTTGACCATGGGCCGCCTGCACCCGGGCGGCCGACCCACCACCTCGGAGGTCATCATCACCGCCACCACCGCCACCGTGCCCGCCCTCGCCGTCCTCGACCGCCAGGTCGACACCCTGCTCGACCTCGGCTACCCCGCCCTCGCCGGTCTCACCCCCACCGAGCTCACCGACCGCCTCGCTCCGCTGCGCGGGGTGGCCGCCACCCTGGCCGACCTGCCCGAGCGAGGACGAGCCCGGCCACGCGTCGCTGGTGCTGGTCGTCACCCGTGACCTCGTCGACCCCGCGCACCACGGTGCCGCTGCTGCGGCTCGCCCCCAAGGGCACGCTGCCCGGCGTCGTCGACCGCAACCACGGCGAGGCCGGCCTGGAGCCGTACCGCCCCATCGAGCAGGTCGTGCTGCCGGGCCCGGCGGCCTACCTGCTGCTCGACGTCGACCGCGGCGAGGAGTTCCGCGGCGTGCGACCCGAGGAGGCGCTGCCGGTCGTGCTCGGCCGCGGCCGCACCCCGCTCACGATCGAGGAGGGCATCGCCGTCGTCACGCACGCCCCGGCGCTGCTCGAGAAGAACCGCTGCTTCATGCTGTCCGGGTCGCGCCGCGGCGACCGCCGGGTGCCGGCGATGTGGATCTCGGCCAGGGCGCCCAAGCTCGGCTGGTGCTGGGACGGCAACCCGCACGACTGGCTCGGCGTGGCCTCCGCGGGCGTCGCGTCGCCTGAGCGTCGGCCTGCGGCCGCCTCAGGTGCCGGGCGTGCGACGTCACCGACGCGGCGGAGGCAGGCGGCGCGGGCGGCGCGGCGCGCGCCCTCGGCCGGTGCGGGCGCACGAGCAGGGCGAGCGTGGCCGCCGTGCACGCGAGCACCGAGCCGATCGCGACCGGTGACACCCACGTGGTGCCGGGGATCCCGGCATCCGCCTGGAAACCGCCGACCGCCCACAGCACGGCGAGGTACACGGCGCCGCTCGCGTTGATCGCCACGGCGAGCACCGCACCCCACGGCTCGCGCCGCCAGAGCAGGACGCCGGCGACGACGAACACCGGCGCGAGCAGCGACAGGTCGATGGCGTAGACGAGGTGCACGGCCGAGGGCGGCATCACGTTCGCGGGCAGGTCGCCGGTGATGGCGAAGCGCAGCGACAGGCCGCCCCACGCCGCGATGAGCGCGGCACCCACGAAGGTGGTGAAGGCGGCGACGACCCGCGCCCGGGTGCCGCCCGCGACGCCGCGAGCGGCCCGCCCGGCGTCGAGGCTCGTGGCCAGCATGAGCAGGCCGCCGATCGAGGCGACCAGGGCGGCGACGTGCAGCAGGAACGCCGAGCTGAAGGCCGCGCCGAACGAGTAGTAGGCGTAGTTGTAGACGCCGTAGTGCAGCATCCCCAGCCAGACCAGCACCGAGGCGCTGCTCTCGCGGCGTCGGCTGGCCAGCATCGCGACGGCGAGCACCGGTGCGGCCACCAGCAGGGTGACCAGGTCGTTGCCGCGGAACGCCGCGACCGCCCACGGCTGCTCGGGGTAGAGGCCGGTGTCGGCCAGCCCGAGCACGGCCTGCACGACCATCAGCAGCAGCACCACCGCGGAGAGGACCCAGGCCGCGGTGAGCCGTGGCCCGGGTCGCAGGATGGTGCTGGGGGCGGGGTCGGCAGGCATCGGGGTGCTCCTGGATGAGGGCGCGGCCTCACCGGTCCGGCGCAGCCGTCACCACCTCGACGTTAGCCCCGCCCACCGGCCCGGATGCCGCCGGGGTCGCCACTCTCACATCCGCGACTCATTGCGATTCACCCACCTCACGGGCGGCCCGGCGGCCCTGTCCGGGTGGGCATTTCGCAATGGGTCGGATGCCGGGAGTCAGCCGGTGACCTCGACGACCTTCTTGGGCATGAACGCCGCGGCGACCACCAGGGTCAGCGGCCACCACGAACGAGGCGAGGAACACCGCGTGGATCGCGGGGTCGAGCACCCCGCCGGGCAGCGACTCCAGGCTGGTCGGCTCCGACCCGAGCCGGTTGCGCACCACGGTGTTGGCGATCGCGCCGAACGCGGCCACCCCGACGGCCGAGCCGATCGAGCGGGCGAACAGCGTCGCGCCGGTGGCGACCCCGCGGCGCTCCCAGCCGACCGACGACTGGGCCGCGACGATCGCCGGGCTGGCGACGAAGCCGAAGCCCAGGCCCATGACGAAGTTCGGGGCCGCGAGGTGCAGCACCGAGCTCGACGCGTCGACGGTGAGCAGCAGCGCGGCGCCGGCCAGGGCGATGACCGAGCCGATCAGCATCGTGGTGCGGAAGCCGAACCGCAGGTACAGGCGGCCCGACGTGGCCGCGGCGATCGGCCAGCCGATGGTCATCGCCGCGAGGGCGAACCCGGCGACGATGCGCGCCGGTGCCGAGCACGCCCTGGGCGAACAGCGGCACGTACGACGTCAGCCCGAGCAGCAGCACGCCGACGACCAGCGAGGTGCCCATGGCCGCGCCGACCACCCGGTGCCGGAACACCCACAGCGGCAGCACCGGCTCGGCCGCCCGCCGCTCGACGAGCACGAACGCCACGAGCACCAGCAGCGACCCGACGAGCAGCCCGATGCTGACCGGCGAGGCCCAGTTCCACAGGATCCCGCCCTCGAGCAGGGCCACGAGCAGCGCCACCGTGCCCACGAGCATGAGCACCGTGCCGAGCACGTCGACCTTGGGCCGCGGCCGCTCGGGGTCGCGCGCCCGCGGCTGCTCCTCGAACTTGCGCCACAGCATCCAGGCCGCGAGGGCGCCCAGCGGGAGGTTGACGAAGAAGATCCAGCGCCACGACGCGTAGTCGGCGAACACGCCGCCGAGGGTCGGGCCGACCAGCGACGAGATCGCCCAGACCGCCGCGATGTAGCCCTGCACGGTGGCCCGCTCGGCCACCGAGTAGATGTCGCCGACGATCGTCATGCCCACCGGCTGCACGGCGCCGGCGCCGAGGCCCTGCAGCGCCCGGAACGCGATCAGGCTGCCCATCGACCAGGACAGCCCGCACAGCAGCGACCCGGCGAGGAACAGCGCCGACGCCGAGCAGCATCACCGGCTTGCGCCCGACGAGGTCGGAGACCTTGCCGTAGATCGGCACCGACACGGCCTGCGCGAGCAGGTAGACCGAGAACAGCCACGGGAACTGGCTGAGCCCGCCGAGGTCGCGCACCACCGCGGGCACGGCGGCCGCGAGGATGGTCGCGTCGATCGCCACGAGGCCGGTGCTGAGCATCACGGCCAGCAGGACGGGCCCCCGCTCGCTGCGCAGGCCGACGCTGGCGCGGCTGACTCTGGTGCCCGCGGAGGTCGTCACCTCACGACCAACCCCCACCCGGCGGTGGGCATTCCGACCCTCGACAGGCGGATGCCGGGTGTCACCAGCTGGTCTCGACGCAGGCCCGGGCGCTGCGCGGCTCGACCTGGATCGTCGCGTGCTCGATCGCGAACCGCTCGCGCAGCACGCCGCCGCCTCGGTGAGCACCACGGTCGGGTCGGCCCCGTCGTCACAGACGAGGTGCACCGTGGCCACGTGCATGCCGGACGTCAGGGTCCACAGGTGCAGGTCGTGCACGTCGACACGGCCCCGACACCCCGCAGCGCGGTCTCCGCCTCGGCGGGGACGATGCCGGCCGGCGCGTGCTGGCCCAGCACCGCGAGCACCTCGCGGCCGAGCAGGACGGCGCGCACCGCGACGAACGCCGCGATGGCCAGGGCGATGACGGTGTCCCAGACCGACGACCCGGTCGCGGCCACGAGCAGGCCGGCGACGATCACGCCGACCGAGCCGACCGTGTCGGCGACCACCTCGAGGTAGGCGCCCTTGACGTTGAGGCTCTCGCCGGCGCCGCCGCGCAGCAGCACCAGCGCCACGAGGTTGACGACCAGGCCGAGGACGCCGACGACGAGCATCGCGCCCGTCGCCACCTCCGGCTCGTCGCCGATCCGGCCGATGGCGGCGACGACGATGTAGACGGCGACGCCGAGCATGAGCAGCACGGCCAGCCCCGACGCGAAGACCTCCGCCCGGTACGAGCCGAAGGTGCGCCGGCCCGTGGTGTCGGGCCGGCCCGCGATCCGGGTGGCGACGAGCGCGGCGCCCAGGGCCACGACGTCGGCGGCCATGTGCCCGGCGTCGCTGAGCAGGGCCAGCGAGCCGCTGACCAGCGCCGAGAGCAGCTCGACGACGAAGAAGGCGGCGATCAGCGCGAACGCGACGCGCAACCGCCACCGGTGGGTGGCGCCGGCGTTCGGGTTCCCGTGGCCGTGGCCTGCCGCTCACCGCTGTCACCTCCTGCCGGGCGCGCGTGCGATCCGTACGGGACGACGCTACCCGGCGGCCGTGGACGCGTCCGGCATACAGTGCCCTCCATGCCCGGGTCGCAGCCCTCCGCGGAGACCACCGCCGCCGAACGCCGGGTGCTCGACGCCCTCGACGAGGCCGCGCTGGTCGAGACCCTCGTCGAGCTGGTCCGCGTGCCGAGCGTCACCGGCACCGACGCCGAGAGCGAGCTGCAGCACACCGTGGCCCGCTGGTTCGAGGAGGCCGGCCTCGAGGTCGACCTCTGGTCGCTCGACCTCGACGACCTGCGCGCCGACCCCGACTTCCCCGGCACCGAGGCCCCGCGGCTCGAGGGGCACGGTCTGGTGGGCACGGCATCCGGCGACGGCGAACCGGCGCTCGTGCTCCAGGGTCACGTCGACGTCGTGCCGGTCGGCGACCTCGCGAACTGGCCTGGTGCCCAACCCTTCTCGGCGCACATCGCGAACGGCGTGCTGCACGGCCGCGGCGCCTGCGACATGAAGGCCGGCATGGCCGTGAACCTCGCCGTCGCCCGCGCCCTGCACCGCTCCGGCGTGCGCACCGAGCGCCGGCTGGCCCTGCACAGCGTGGTCAGCGAGGAGGACGGCGGCCTCGGGGCGTTCGCCACGCTGCGGCGCGGGCACCGCGGCGAGGTGGCCGTCATCACCGAGCCGACGAGCGGGCGCCTGGTCACCGCGAACGCCGGCGCCCTCACCTTCCGCATCGAGGTCACCGGTCGCGCCGCGCACGGCAGCACCCGGCAGGAGGGCGTCTCGGCGCTCGAGGCGTTCTGGCCGGTGCACCTCGCCCTGCGCGAGCTCGAGGCGCGCCGCAACGCCGACCCGCACCCCCTGTTCGGCGACAACCCGCTGCCGTACGGCATCTCGGTCGGCACCGTGCACACGGGCGACTGGGCCAGCTCGGTGCCCGACCTGCTCGTCGCCGAGGGCCGGATGGGCGTGCGTGCTGGGGGAGGACCCGGCCCTCGCCCGCGCCGCGTTCGAGGATGCCGTCGCGGCGGCCGCCGCTGCCGACCCCTGGCTGCGCGACCACGCGCCCCGCGTGACCTGGCCCGGTGGGCAGTTCGCCTCCGGACGGCTGCCCGAGGGGCACGCGCTGGTCGACGAGGTGGCCGACGCCGTGGAGGTGGTCAGCGGGCGGCGACCCCGGGAGGCCGCCGCGCCCTACGGCTCGGACCTGCGGCTCTACGCCGGGGTCGGCGGCATCCCGACGCTGCACTACGGCCCGGGTGACGTCCGGCTGGCGCACGCACCGCGCGAGTCGGTGCCGGTCGCCGAGGTGGTGCAGGTGGCGCGCGCGCTGGCCCTGGTGGCGGCTCGCCGGCTCGGCGCCCACTGAGTCAGTCGGCCAGGTCCAGGGCGTCGTCGGGCGCGAGCGGGTGCAGGTCGACGAGGCCCTCGGCGACGACGACCGCGGTGTCGCCGCGGGCCAGCCGGAAGTCGGAGGGCGGGTTCGTCAGGGTGCGGCCGTCGCGGGTGACCGCGAGGAGGGTCGCGTTGTGTTCGCGGCGCAGGCGGCTGGAGAGGTCGTCGAGGTCGAGGTCGGCGTAGTCGTCGGGAAGCTCGACGCGGTACAGCTCGGACCCGTCGCCGCCGGACACCATGTCGGTGACCAGCACCGCGAGCCCCGGGTAGAGCGCCGTGCGGGCCAGCAGCCGCGAGGCGAGCTGTGAGGTCACCAGGATCTCGTCGGCGTGCGCCCGCCGCACGTGCTCGACGTGCTTGGGGTTGTTCACCTCGACGACGGTGCGCACGTGGGGGGCCATCGTCTCGATCGCGAGCACGGTGAGGATCGAGCGCATGTCGGCCTCGTTCGACCGTCCGCCGGGCAGATGATCGCCGCCGCGGCGTCGAGGATGCCGGCCCGCTCGAGGTCCGACGGAGCTGGTGGTGTCGCCGCGCACGAAGTAGACGTCGGACTCGGCCGGGCTGCGCTCGCTCTCGTGGAGCAGGACGACCCGCGCGTTGAACTCGTCGCCCTTCAGCTCGTCGATGAGCTCACGGGCGGTGGAGTTCCACCCGCACACGACGATGTGGTCCGAGTAGCCGCTGGCGCCCATGCCCTGGCCCTCCTTCAGGAGGAAGTCGATGACGAAGCCGACGATCGCGGCGGTGAGGGTCGCGACGATCGCGACGCCGAAGAAGGCCAGCAGCCAGCCGATGACGTAGCCGCCGGGGCTGTTGACGTACGAGGAGTCCCCCGAGCCGATGACGGTGGTGACCGACCAGTACCCCGAACCCACCAGGCCCTGCAGCGAGCGCTTCTCGGGCTCGAGCACGGTGACGAGGAACGCGGAGGCGGACGACGATGACGACCAGCGCGATGACCAGCGTGCGGAAGAAGTGGAAGTCCAGACCGGCCTGGATCCGGTTCACGTGGAACGAGACCCGACGGACGATGGGCAGCTCGCGAACCGCCCGGAAGCGGCCATCGGAGGACCCGTGCCACACCGGCGCGCACGTGTCTCACCGGAAGACCTTCGGCCGGAGCGCCATCGGCACAGTGTGGAGGCGAGCCGGTCGCCGCGACAAGGGGGTGCCCGGGGCTGCCCGGATCGGGCTCGCAGTGGGCACAATGCCGGGATGGCCCTGTTGCGCTACACCGTGATCACCTCCCTCGACGGCTACGTCAACGACGCGGAGGGCGGGTTCTCGTGGGCCGAGCCGTCCGACGAGCTGCACGAGGTGGTCAACACCCACGAGCGGGAGGTCGGGACCTACCTGATCGGCCGGCGGCTGTACGAGACGATGCGCTACTGGGAGACCGCCCCCGGCGACGTGCCCGGCCCGATGGGCGAGTACGCCCGGATCTGGCGGGCGGCCGACAAGGTCGTCTACTCCACCAGCCTCGACGACGTCACGACGGCCCGCACCCGGCTCGCCGCGTCGTTCGACCCGGCCGAGGTCGCGGCCCTGAAGGCCTCGAGCGTGCTCGACGTCAGCATCGGCGGCCCGACCCTCGCGGCGGAGGCGTTCCGCGCCGGCCTGGTCGACGACGTGCACCTGTTCCTGCACCCGGTGCTCGTCGGTGGTGGCACCCGGGCGCTGCCCGACGAGCGTCCACGCCGCGCCTCGACCTCGTCTCGGTCGACCGGGTCGGCGACGTCGTGCACCTGCACCACCGCGCCGCTGACCCGCCCCCACGGCATCCGCGGCGGATCCCACCGCCGGCCGCGACGGCCATCCGGCGGTATTCCAATGAGTCGTCTCGTCGGAGGGCGGTGGGTTGCGCGGGCTGTCGTCGAGCCGGTCGGCCACCCGGGGGAAGACGCCCCAGAGCAGGGTGAGCACGAGCAGGATCGCGCCGCCCGCGACCCAGCCGGCGGTGCCGCCGACGACGACGTCGACGACGAGCAGCACCACGCCGGAGACGGTCAGGGCCAGCATCGCCAGCCCGGCCATGGCGAACCGGTTGCCCGACTCGACGAGCAGCTCGCGCCGCCGCTTCCGGAACAGCACCCGGTGCATCGCCACCGGCGCGACGACGAGCCCGGTCGTCAGCACCGACCCGGCGAGCACGGCGAGGTAGACGTCGCGCTGGAAGGCGGTGAGGTCGCCGAAGCGGTTGGAGAACGGCACGGTCAGCAGGAAACCGGTGAGGATCTGCACCCCGGTCTGGGTCACCCGGATCTCCTGGAGCAGCTCGTCCCAGTTGCGGGTCAGCGTCTCCTGCGACGGCTGCTGGTCGTCGTCGTCGGTGCCGGCCATCGGTGTCCTCCCTCGTGCAGGCGTGCAGTCTAGGGGCGGCGACGATGGGAGAGTGGTCCGCGTGACCGACGCCGACGTGACCATCGACGGGCTCCCCGCGGGCCTGGCCGCCCGGCGTCCCGACCGCGGCCGACGCCCCCGACGTGTCGGCCCTGCTGGCCGCGCACCAGCGGGCCGCGAAGGGGTCGGCCGGCGTCGACCCGGAGGCGGTGCTCGGCCAGCTGGTCGGCACCGGCTCGTGGACCCGCCGGCAGGTGCTCGTGCACGACCCGGCCGGGCGGCTGGTGGCCTGGCTGTCGGTGCACGACCGGGCCTCCGGGCGCACCCTCGTCGAGGTGACGGTCACCCCGGACCTGCCCGACGAGGATGCCGCGGCCCTCGCCGCCGCGCTGTTCGGTGCCGGTGAGCGGCACGCGCTCGACATCGCGGGGATGCGCGGGCTGGGCACCTCGCTGCTCGACTCCGGCGCCTACGCCGACGACCCGCGCCAGCAGCGCTGGCTGGCCGCGGCCGGCTTCGAGCAGACCCGCACCTGGCTGCAGATGACCCGCCCGGTCACCGCCTGACGAGGCGACGACCGTGCCGGCGCCGCGCGAGGGCGTGACCGTGCGCCCGGTCGAGCGCCACGACGACGGGCTGCCCGTGGCCCAGGACCTGCAGGACGTGCACCGGGTGCTCGAGGAGTCGTTCCAGGACCACTTCAGCTCGTACCGCGAGAGCTTCCCCGAGTTCGTCATGCGGCTGCGCGAGGACCCGGGCCACCGCTGGGACCACTGGTGGCTCGCGACCATCGACACCGACGAGGGCGTCTTCCCCGCCGGTGCCCTGGTGTCGACCGTGCTGCGTGAGGACGCCGCGGGCTTCGAGGGCAGCTACGTCGACTACATCGGGGTGCACCGCCGGGCCCGTGGCCGCGGTGTCGCGAAGGCGTTGTTGCACACCGCGATCGCGGATGCCGCGCGACGCGGGCGCAACCGGGTCGGCCTCGAGGTCGACGCCGACTCACCGACCGGTGCCGACGGGCTCTACACCTCGATGGGCTGGGTCACCGACTACCGCACCCAGTCCTGGCACCGCGAGCTCGACCTGCGCTGACCCGCGCAGACCGGCGGCAGGGGCGTCAGCCCGAGTAGACGTCGACCACGAGCCGGGTCGGGTTGGTGAGCACGGCGACCTTGAACGGCCGCTGGCGGTCGCGCACCCCGACGAAGGCCTGGCCGACGCCCTCGAACCCGCCGTAGACGGGCGCGCCTGCGCGATGACGGTGCCGGCGAGCGAGGCGCCGGAGGCGTCCGTGGGCGCGGCGCGCTCGCCGGCGGGGATGCCCACGAACTGATCACCACCTCGAGGTAGGCGTCGCCGGCGCACGTCGACGACGTCGCCGCTGCCGTCGCCGAGCGGCTGGTCGACGTAGTGCACCTGGAACGACGGGCCGCCCGGTGCCCGGGAACTGCCACACCACCCGGTCGTAGCCGGTGTGCCGGCCGACCCGCACCACGCCGATCGCCCCGAGGTCGCCACCGAGGTTCGGGAAGCGCGGTCGAGCTGACCTCGTCGAGCGAGAACCCGGCCGGCACGGATGCCGTGCCGCTGGGCGTCGCGCTGCTCGTCGGGGACGGCGTGCCGGTCGACGCGGAGGCGCTCGGGCTGGGGGAGGAGGTCGGTGCGGTGGAGGACTGGGTCGGCATCGGGGTCGGCGGGCCGTCGTCGGAGCAGCCCGCGAGGGCGAGCGCCAGGAAGGACAGCACGGCGACGGTGCTGACGGTGGTGGTGCGGGACCTGCGCATGACGACCTCCTCGCGTTCGATGGCTCTCTGCGTCGACGGTACCCGCGTGCGCCCGGACGGCACGGCGCGGCTCGCCCGGGCGCGTCCGCCCGGACCCGCCGACCCCCCGCGACGGCGAGCGGCATACTCGGCGGCATGAACATCGGTCTGCGGGACCGCGTCCTGCCCGAGAACCAGCGGCGCACCCTCGACGAGCTGTCCGACGACCTCGACCTGCGGTCGGGCGACACCCGCGCGAAGCAGTCGGCGTTCTGGACGATGCTCGTGCTCTCGGGGATCATCGCGACCGCGGGCGTGCTCGCCGACTCCACGGCCACGGTCATCGGGGCGATGATCATCGCCCCGCTCTCGACGCCGATCATGGGCATCGCCCTCGGCATCGTGAAGCGCGAGCGGATCCGGGCCGGGCCGGTTCGTCCTCTTCGGGGCGATCGTCGTGGTGCTCATCGGGGTCGTCGCGGCCTTCGTGGTGCCCGACATCGACCTGCAGACCAACTCGCAGATCACCGGCCGCACCTCGCCGACCGTGTCGACCTCATCGCGGCGATCGCGACCGGCCTCGCCGGTGCCGTCGGGCTGTCCCGGCGCGACGTCGCGGCGGTGCTGCCCGGCGTCGCCATCGCCATCTCGCTCGTGCCGCCGCTCGCGGTGGTCGGCATCTGCCTGGGCGAGGGGTCGGTCTCGCTGGCGCTGGGGGCCCTGCTGCTCTTCGTGTCGAACCTGGTCTCGATGGTGATCGCGGGCACCGTGCTCTTCGCGGCCCTGGGCTACTCCGCCGACGCCGACGCGCGAGGCCCGCGCGGTCGGTGCCCAGCGCAAGTCGTACGTCACCCTCGTCGCCCTCCTCGTCGCCGTGCTCGTGCCGCTGGCCCTGAACACCGGCCTGGTGCTGCTGCTGCACTCGTGGACCGGGCAGATCCAGACGGTCGCCGAGGGCTGGCTGTCCGGCATCCCCGAGGCCGAGGTCACCGACGTCACCTTCACCTCCAGCTCGTTCCGCATCGAGGTGCGGGTGCCGCCGGGCGACCTCCCGCCGACCGACGAGCTGCTGCGCGACCTCGACGGCACGGTGCCCGACGGGCTGGCGATCGTCGTCGACACGACCTACGGCGAGGAGATCGACGTCGGCACGACCGGCTCGACCGGCGCGGACCTGAGTCCCGGCCGAACCTCCCGGACGGTCGGGACACCGGGCCCTGTCGGCCGGGACGCGGGTGCGGCCACCGTTGGTGCTCCACACACCGACGCACGAAGGACGCACCACCATGACCACCACCACACCCGGTTCCGCGGCCCACGCCCTCGACGTGAGCACCGACCCGCGACCACCGTTCCGACCACCGCCACCCCCTCCCGCCGGCTCTGGGCCTGGGCGGGCGTCGGCGCCGGACTGGCCGGACTCGTCTCGATCGGCGCCTCGATGCAGGTCGACGCCGTCTACGCACCGGACGTCGCGGGCGACCCGGCCGCCATCGTCGGCCGCCTCGCGGAGCAGACCGCCGCCATCCTCACCTTCCACACGGCGACCACGGTCGGCCTCGCCCTGCTCGTGGTCTTCGCCGCGGGCCTGCGCCGCCGACTGGCCGGCCAGCTGCCCTCGCGCAGCCTGCTGCCGGACGTCGCCGCCGCCGGGCTCGGCCTCGTGGCCGTGGCCATGCTGATGGGCTCGGGGCTCACCACGGAGTTCGTCTTCGGCGTGAGCCAGCCCGACGACCAGCTCGTCCCGGAGGCCGCGGTCTTCTTCGGCCACTGGGTGGGCACCGTCCCGTGGCTGTGGGTCGGCGCCGGCATCGCCGGCATCGCCGTGGCCGTCGCGTCCCTGCGGCACGGCGCCACCGCGCGCTGGGTCGGCTGGGTCGGGGCGGTGCTCGGCGGGGTCACCCTGCGTGCTCGGGGTCTCGCCGCTGCAGTACATGGCGGGGATGACCGGGCCGCTCTGGCTGCTCGTCACGGCGCTCGGCCTCGCGCTGGGCGACCGCGCGCGACGTGCCTGACCTGCGCCGATCACCGCCCGCACCGCACCCCCGGCAACCCCGCACACCCGCCGCGCCGCACCGCTATGGTGCCGTCAGCATGGACGGACGGGTCGCTCCGGGAGCGGAGGGAATGCCCCGGGCCGCCACGGTCATCGCCGTGGCGGCCTGGGGTCTCGCCGTGCTCGCGGTCGTGCTCACGGTCGCCGCCCGGGCCCCGGTCGACGAGGCGCTGTGGTTCTTCGCCGTCGACGTCACCGTCGCCTGCGTCTACGGCACGGTCGCCGCCGTCATCCTGGCGCGGCGGCGGCATCCGGTGCCGTGGCTCCTGGCCCTCGCGGCCGTCGGCGGCGGCCTGGCCGCACTGGGGTTCGGCTACCGGGCGTTCGGCGACGACCACCCCGGCATCCCGGCCGCTCGAGGCGGTCGGCATGCTGCAGGGGCTGGCCTGGGTGCCCGGCACCCTCGCGCTGTTCCTCGTCGTCCCCTGGCTGGTGCGCGACCACCCGCTCGGTCGCGCCGTGTGGGGCGTCGTCGCGGGTGCCGCGCTGATCGTCGTCCTGGTCGTCTGCCAGGTCGTCGGGCTCGAGGTGGCCTTCACGCCGCTCGTCACGGCCGTGGTCGTCCTCGGCCTGGTCACCGCGGCAGCCGTCGAGCGGCGCCACCGGCGCGGCCCGGTCGCCGAACGCAACGGGCTCGGCTGGCTGGCGCTCGGCTCGGCCGTGCTCGCCCTGTCGTTCGTGCCGCTGGCGCTGCCGCCGGGCCTGGTCGACATCCCCGTCTGGGTGACCCCGGTGCTGCACCTCGCCTCCCAGGCCGTCTACCCCGCGGCGGTGCTCGTCGCCGTGCTGCGCGGCCGGATGTGGGGGCTGCAGCTCGCCGTGAGCCGCACCGTGCTCGCCGGCCTGATGACCGTCACCCTCACGGCCACCTACGTCGTGGTGACCTGGCTCGTGACCCGCGTGGTTCCCGGCTCGGGGTTCGGCCAGCTCGTGGGCGCCGCCGCGGTCGCGGTCGCCGTGCAGCCCGCCCGGCTGTGGCTCGAGCGGCGGGTACACCGGCTCGTGCACGGCACCGCGGCCGCCCCCGACCACGTCGTGCGCCGGATCGGCAGCCACCTCAGCCTCGAGGGCTCCGCCGAGGCGCTGCTGCGGGGGCCTCGCCGAGGACGTCGGCACCGCCATGCGCCTGGAGTCGGTGACCCTGACCGTGCCGGATGCCGACGACGTCGTCTGGGGGGTGCCGTCCGGTTCGCCGGTGGTCGTCGCCCTGCGGCACCGCGGCGAGGAGGTCGGGGCGATGGCGGTCACCCTGCCCGGGGGCGAGTCGCTCGGCGCAGCCGGGCAGCGCACCCTCGGGCGACCTCGCCAACGTCGTCGCGGCGGCGGTGGCCGTGACCCGGGCCGCCCGGGAGGTCGAGGAGTCCCGCCAGCGGCTGGCGAGCGCCCGGCTCGCCGAGCGACGGGTCATCCGGCGCGAGATCCACGACGGGCTCGGGCCGTCGCTCGCCGGGCTGCGGCTCGGGCTGCGCGGCGCCGCGCAACCTGCTCGACAGCGACCCGGCCGCGGCCGCCGAGCTGCTCGCGACCCTGCAGGACGAGCTCGACCAGCGGGTCGCCGACGTGCGCACCCTGTCGCACAGCCTGCTGCCGCCGGTGCTCGACGAGCTGGGCCTCGGGGCCGCGCTCCAGGAGCTGGCGGCCCGCTACGCCGAGGACGGCCTGGCGGTGCGGCTCGACCTCGAGCACGACGAGCTCGCCGACCCGCAGGTGGCGGCCGCCGCCTACGGCATCATCGGCGAGGCGCTGGTCAACGTCAGCCGGCACAGCGGGGCGAGCGAGTGCACGGTGCGCACCACGTCTCGTCGGGCGGTCGCTCAGCGTGATGGTGTCCGACGCCGGGCGCGGCATCGGCGAGGACGCCCGCGCGGGCGTCGGCAGCCGGTCGATGCGCGAGCGGGCCGAGGAACAGGGCGGCCGGCTCGAGATCCACTCCTCGCCCGGGGCCGGGACGTCGGTCGAGGCGGTCCTTCCGCTGGGGGCGTCGGCCCGTGGCTGACCCGATCCGGGTCGCGATCGTCGACGACCACCCCGTCTTCCGGCTCGGGATGGCGGGGCTGCTCGGCTCGCTCGACGGCATCGACGTCGTGGCCCAGGCCTCGGACGCGCAGCAGGCGCTGGCGATCGCGCCGGGCTCGGTCGACGTGGTGCTGATGGACCTCCACCTCGGCGAGGACTCCGGGATCGAGACGACGCCGCGAGCTCGTGCGCCGCCGCCCCGGACGTGCGGGTGCTCGTCGTGACCATGCGCGAGGACGACGAGTCGGTGGTCGCCTCCATGCGGGTGGGTGCGCGCGGCTACCTGCTCAAGGGCGCGTCGCCGGCGGAGGTGCGAGCGGGCGGTGCGGGCGGTCGCCGAACGGCGAGGTCATCTTCGGCCCGGCGGTCGCCGCCCGGGCGGTCGACGGCTTCGCCGTCGCGGCGCACCCCGGCGCCGCGGCCGCGTTCCCGAGCTCACCGACCGCGAGCGCGAGGTGCTCGACCTGGTCGCGCGCGGCTACGACAACCTGACCATCTCGCGCCGGCTGGTGCTCGCCCGAAGACGGTGCGCAACAACGTCTCGAACATGCTGACCAAGCTCGGGGTCCCCGACCGCTCGGCGGCGATCGTCCGGGCCCGCGAGGGTGGCCTCGGCGTCGACTGACGGTCTGCTGCGCGGTCGACCAGGGTCGACCGCGTCGACGACGGCGGTCGACCGCGCCGTCGCTGGTATCTGCCGCGCGCCCCCGGCGCTCCTCACCTTCAGCACCCCGTTGCAGGAGGACCCATGTCGATCTCCGTCCAGAGCGCCGCCCCGGCGCGCGTGACCACCCCGAGCCCCGCCCCGGTTGCCCCCGTGGCCCCGGCGGCCCCGGTCGCACCCACCCCGCGACTCGAGCTGAGCGTCGGCACCGCCGTCACCCGCTACCTCGCGCTCGCGTCCGCGCTGCCCGGCACCGCGATCCACTACGCGGTCAAGGCCAACCCGCACCCGGTGCTGCTGCGGGCGCTCGCCCAGGCCGGCTGCCGGTTCGACGTCGCCAGCCCGACCGAGGTGCGGGCCGCGCTCGAGGCGGGCGCCACGGCATCCCACCTCGTGCACTCCAACCCGGTCGCCCGGCGTGACCACCTCGCCGAGGCGTACGCGCTCGGGGTGCGGCTGTTCGTCGTCGACTCCGCCGGGGAGGTCGCCAAGGTCGCGGAGGCCGCGCCGGGGTCGTCGGTGCTCGTGCGGATCGTGCACCTCCGGCTCCGGCTCGGACTGGCCGCTGTCGCGCAAGTACGGCTGCACCGTCGACGACGCGGTCGAGCTGCTCGTGGCGGCCGGTCGCCTCGGCCTGGACCCCGCGGGGGTCTCCTTCCACGTCGGCTCGCAGCAGCGCAACCCCCACGCCTGGGCCGCGCCCGATCGCGTCGGCCGCGCGGGTCTTCGCCGGCGTTCGCGCCGCGGGCCACCACCCCTGGCTGCTCGACCTCGGCGGCGGGTTCCCGGCCCGGCTCGACGGTGAGCCGATCCCGATCGCCGACTACGGCCGCGCCATCGACGCCGCGCTGACCGCGGCGTTCGGCGCGGACCGGCCCGCACCCTCGTCGAGCCCGGTCGCGGCGTCGTCGGGGATGCCGGCACGGTCGTCACCAGCGTCGTCGGCGTCGTCGACCGCGGGGGCGCCCGGTGGGTGTTCGTCGACGCGGGGGTCTTCACCGGGCTGGTCGAGACCCTCGACGAGGCGATCCGCTACCGGCTGGAGACGCCCGGCGCCACCGGGACCACCGGCCCGTGCGTGCTCGCCGGCCCGACCTGCGACAGCGCGGACGTGCTCTACGAGACCACCCCGGTCTGGCTGCCGCTGTCGCTCGCCGAGGGCGACGAGCTGCGCATCCACGCCGCTGGTGCGTACTCGACGTGCTACTCGACGGTGGGCTTCAACGGGTTCGCCCCGCTGCCCACCGTCATCACCCGCTGAGCGCCCCGACGTCACTGTGACGCCCCGTGTTCCGTGCGGTCGGGGAAGCTCGCCGACACAGGAAGTTCCCCGACGTCAGTGCCGACGGCGGGGGAGCTCAGGCGCGGTCGAGGTACGTGCAGACGCACACCTTGTTGCCGTCGGGGTCGGCGAGCACGGTGAACGACGGGGCCTCGGAGTCGTCGACCACGGTGCCGCCGGCCGCCACGCCGGCGGCGATCCGCGCCTGCGCCACCTCGGGCGCGACCCACAGGTCGAGGTGCCACCGCTGACGAGGCGCGTCGTGCGGCTCGGTGCCCTGGAACCACATCGACGGCAGCTGGCCGGTGGGGTCGAAGACGGTGTCGGCCACGACGCCGCTCGGCGTCGCCGGTGAGCACCGCCGCCCAGAACGGGCCGAGCCGGGCGTCGTCGGCGGTGTCGAGGGCGAGCTCGCACCTGGCTGACCTCGCCGGGCACCGAGGTGACCTCGTGCCCCGCGCCACGTCGCTGACCAGCCGGGCGAGGGCGACGTCGTCGGCCGTCACCCAGATGCCGTCGCGGTGGGTGGCGACCCGCAGGTCGACGTGGGTGGGGCTCAGGGTGGCCTCGAGGTGGTCGCCGAGCGAGGCCTCGCCGGCGGCGCGCACGGCATCCGCGACGAACGCGGCGCCGACCCCGGCGTCAGCGGTGCGGAACCGCGCGTGCAGCCGCTGGGCCAGCTTGCGCCAGTCGGCGAGGTCGGCGTCGACGATGTCCTGGGTGGTGAGCTTCTCCATCCCGGCACCCTGCCACGCGCACCGACCCGACGCGGTGCGGACCTCACCGCGCCCCACCGTCCGAGTCGGGAAGGTCCGACCGGCTCGGGGGAACACGGGGGGTGGGCCCAGAGTTGAGTCAGGTGAACGCAAGTTTCGAGCGGCCGGTTTGCTCACGGCATCCCGGTCGGTCTACCTTGAGCCTCAAGCACTCAATCCCGTTCCACACGCAAGGAGAACAGCCACCATGGCACGTGCAGTCGGCATCGACCTCGGCACCACCAACAGCGCCGTCGCCGTCCTCGAGGGCGGTGAGCCCACCATCATCGCGAACGCCGAGGGCGGTCGCACCACCCCGTCGGTCGTCGCGTTCAGCAAGGGCGGTGAGGTGCTCGTCGGCGAGATCGCCAAGCGCCAGGCCGTCACGAACGCCGACCGCACCATCCGCTCGGTCAAGCGCCACATGGGCACCGACTGGCGCTCCGACGACATCGACGGCAAGAAGTACAACGCCCAGGAGATCAGCGCCCGCATCCTGCAGAAGCTCAAGCGCGACGCGGAGGCCTACCTCGGCGAGACCGTCACGGATGCCGTGATCACCGTCCCCGCGTACTTCGACGACCACGAGCGCCAGGCCACCAAGGAGGCCGGCGAGATCGCGGGCCTGAACGTGCTGCGCATCGTCAACGAGCCCACCGCCGCCGCGCTGGCCTACGGCCTCGACAAGGGCAAGGAGGACGAGCTCATCCTCGTCTTCGACCTCGGTGGCGGCACCTTCGACGTCTCGCTCCTCGAGGTCGGCAAGGACCCCGAGGACGGCTTCTCCACCATCCAGGTCAAGGCCACCTCGGGCGACAACAAGCTCGGTGGCGACGACTGGGACGAGCGCGTGGTCAACCACCTGCTCACCGTCGTGAAGAACTCCTCCGGCGTCGACCTGTCCAAGGACAAGATCGCGATGCAGCGCCTGCGCGACGCCTCGGAGCAGGCCAAGAAGGAGCTCTCGTCCGCGTCGAGCACCAACATCTCGATGCAGTACCTCTCGATGTCCGAGAACGGCCCGATCCACCTCGACGAGACGCTCACCCGCGCCCAGTTCGAGCAGATGACCAAGGACCTCCTCGACCGCACCAAGCAGCCCTTCCAGAACGTCATCAAGGACGCCGGCATCTCGCTGAGCGACATCGACCACGTCGTGCTCGTCGGCGGCTCCACCCGCATGCCCGCCGTCAGCGCGGTCGTCAAGGAGCTCACCGGCGGCAAGGAGCCCAACAAGGGCGTCAACCCCGACGAGGTCGTCGCGCTCGGCGCGTCGCTCCAGGCCGGTGTCCTCAAGGGCGAGCGCAAGGACGTCCTGCTCATCGACGTCACCCCGCTCTCGCCTCGGCATCGAGACCAAGGGCGGCCTGTTCACCAAGCTGATCGAGCGCAACACCGCCATCCCGACCAAGCGCAGCGAGGTCTTCTCGACCGCCGAGGACAACCAGCCCTCGGTGCTGATCCAGGTCTTCCAGGGCGAGCGCGAGATCGCGCAGCAGAACAAGCCGCTGGGCACCTTCGAGCTCTCCGGCATCGCCCCGGCCCCCCGTGGCGTGCCGCAGATCGAGGTCACCTTCGACATCGACGCCAACGGCATCGTGCACGTGACGGCCAAGGACCGCGGCACCGGTCGCGAGCAGAAGATCACCATCTCCGGCGGCTCCGCCCTGTCCAAGGACGAGATCGAGCGGATGGTCAAGGACGCCGAGGCGCACGCCGAGGAGGACAAGGTCCGCCGCGAGGAGACCGAGACCCGCAACATGGGCGAGTCGCTGGTGTTCTCCACCGAGAAGTTCCTCTCCGAGAGCGGCGACAAGGTCAGCCCCGAGCTGCGCACGCCGGTCGACGAGGCCCTCGTCGCCCTCAAGGACGCCATCAAGCCCGACTCGGGCGCGTCCAAGGACGACATCCAGGCCAAGATCGACACGCTCAACACCAAGTCCCAGGAGATGGGTGCGGCGATGTACGCGGCCGCGGCCGAGCAGGGCGAGTCCGGCGACGTGCCGGGCGCCGAGTCCACCGACGGTGGCCAGCCGGCGACCGACGCGGGTGACGACGACGTCGTCGACGCCGAGGTCGTCGAGGACGACGACGAGGCGAAGAAGTGACCGACCCGACCGCCACCGGTGGGCCGCTCGACGGCACGCCCGAGGACGCCACCACGGCCTCGGACGCCGACGACGCGATCAACACCGAGTCCGTCAACGACGGGTCGGAGGTGGCCCCGGAGCACTCCGGGGCCACCCCCGCCGGGGCTCCCGCAGAAGGCGACTACTCGGCATCCGGCCCCGGCGCCGCCACCGACAACCGCACGGATGCCGGTGCGCCGCACCCGGACACGGCGATCGCCGCGGAGCGGCTCGGCGACCTGCAGCGACTGCAGGCCGAGTACGTCAACTACAAGCGCCGGGTCGACCGTGACCGGGCGCTGGTGCAGGAGCGCGCCGTCCGCGACGTGCTCGAGTCGGTGCTGCCGGTGCTCGACGACATCCAGGCCGCCCGCGACCACGGCGACCTCGTCGACGGGCCGTTCGCGGCCATCGCCGACAAGCTCGAGGCGACGCTGGGCAAGTACGGCCTGACCCGCTTCGGCAGCAAGGGCGAGCCGTTCGACCCGATGCAGCACGAGGCCCTGATGCACGCCCCGTGGCCGACCGGCGACGACGAGCTCCCGGCCGACGCGTCGGGCACGACCGTCGTCACCGTGCTCCAGCCCGGCTACCGTGCCGGTGAGCAGGTGCTTCGGCCGGCTCGCGTCGCGGTCGCCGACCCCGAGTGACCCCACCACCCGACGACGTCTGAGAGGAGGCGCCGATGGCCAGCCAGGACTGGTTCGAGAAGGACTTCTACGCGATCCTCGGCGTCCCCCAGGACGCCGACCAGGCCGCCATCAAGAAGGCCTACCGCAAGCTCGCGCGCAAGCACCACCCCGACCAGAACGCCGGGGACGCCTCGTCCGAGAAGCGCTTCAAGGACATCGGCGAGGCCAACGCGGTGCTCTCCGACCCCAAGCAGCGCGAGGAGTACGACGCCATCCGCCAGATGGCGCACGGCGGCGCCCGCTTCCGCGCGGGCGGCCCGGTGGTGGCAACGGCGGCTTCGAGGACGTCTTCTCCGCCTTCGGCGGCGGCGGCGGTGGCGGCCAGCGGGTGCGCTTCAACACGGGCGGCCAGGGCGGCGCGGGCCAGCCCGACCTCGACGACCTGCTCGCGCAGATGTTCGGCGGGGCGGCCGGCGGTGCCGGCGCAGCGCGTGGCGGCGCCGACCCGTTCTCCGGCTTCAGCGCGCCGCGCGGCCCGCGGGCCGGCGCCGACGTGCAGGCCCGCACCACGCTGAGCTTCCGCGACGCCGTCGAGGGGGCCACGGTCACCCTGCAGACCGCCGAGGGCCGCCGGATCACGACCAAGGTCCCCGCGGGGGTCAAGGACGGCCAGAAGATCCGGCTGCGCGGCAAGGGCGGCGAGGGCGACCCCGGCGCCCCCAAGGGCGACCTCATCCTCACCGTGGCCGTCGACAAGCACCCGGTGTTCGGGCGCGACGGCGACAACCTCACCGTCGACCTGCCGGTCACCTTCGCCGAGGCGGCGCTCGGCGCCACGGTCTCGGTGCCGACCCTCGACGGCACCCCGGTGCGCGTCAAGGTCGCGCCGGGCACCCCGAGCGGCCGGGTGCTGCGGGTCAAGGGCCACGGGGTCAAGGGCCGGCACGGCACCGGCGACCTGCTCGCCAAGGTGAGCGTGCTCGTGCCCCAGCGGCTCACCGACACCGCCCGCACGGCCGTCGAGGCCCTGCGCGCGGAGGAGTCCGAGGTCGACCCGCGGGCCGCCCTCTTCGAGCAGGCCAAGAGCTGAGGCGGTGACGACGATGGCCTTCTCCGCGTTCAGCCCCGACGACGACACCCCGGTGTTCGTCATCTCGGTCGCCGCCCAGCTCGCCGGCATGCACGCGCAGACGCTGCGCCAGTACGACCGGCTCGGCCTGGTCACGCCCTCGCGCACCAGCGGTGGCGGCCGGCGCTACTCGCAGCGCGACGTCGCCCTGCTCCGCGAGGTGCAGCGGCTCTCCCAGGAGGAGGGCATCTCGCTGCCCGGCATCGCACGCATCCTCGAGCTCGAGAACCAGGTCGTCGCCCTGCGCTCCCGGGTGGCCGAGCTGGCCGCCGAGCTGGATGCCGCGCACGCCAGCAGCGGCCGCGGCACCCGGGTCTTCTCGGTGTCACCGAGCGGCGACGTGTACGCCGCCCGGCTCGGCGAGCGGCCGCGGCACGACCGCTCCACCGCGCTCGTCGTCTGGCGGCCGCTGCACTCCGGCTGAGCGCTAGTGGGTCGCCAGCCGGGTGACCCAGTACGACGCCGTGTCGGGCGAGGCGACGCCGAAGCGGGCGTTGACCGCCCACAGCGAGCCCTTGGCGTACGTGGCCGTGGAGGGCACGTCGAGCGTCGCGGCGGTGAGCGTTCCCTGCGCGGTCGCGACCCAGCGGCCGTGGCGGCGCCGGAGCCGGAACACCGACACGTCCGACGCGCCGCTGCCGCGCACGTCGAAGAGCGTCTTGCCGACCAGCACGAGGCCGTCACCACTGACCGGCCGCGGGCCGCCGCGCACCTCGATCTCGCGGGCCACGCCGGTGCGCCGGTTCACCCGCCACAGCCCGCCGGCGGTGCTGTTGTTGATCACGAGCGAGTCGTCATGCAGCTCCCGGATGCCGTTGGCGCCGAAGGCCCCCGGGGCCGTGGCCGGCCAGTCGCCGACCAGCGGCAGGAAGGTCGGGTCGGTGCCGCGCGGGAGGCCGCGACGGTTCAGGGCGATCCGGGTCAGCCGGTCGACGAGGAGTCGGTGACCCACACCGCGCGCTCGGTGAGCACGAGGTCGTTGAGGAAGCCGCCCCCGGGCACCAGGACGTCGGCCACGACTGCTCCGGTGGTGTCGTCGACGGCCCAGACGTGGGACTCGGCGCCGAGGCTGCCGACCGCCCAGACCAGCCCGGTGTGCCGGTCGTGGAAGAGCCCGCGCAGCGAGCGCCCGGCGGCGGCGGGCAGCAGCACGGTGGTGCCGACGCCGAGCAGGTCGCCGGTGACGATCCGGCCGTCGGAGACCGAGCCGACGTAGAAGGTCGTCCCCGGCCCGGACGTGATGCCCTCGGGGCGCAGGCCGTCGGGCAGCGCCACGGTGTCGGGGAGGTCGCGGTGGCCGTGCCGGCCGTCATCGGCGTACGCGGGGCCGGCGAGCGCGGCGGTGGTCGCGGCGGCGGCCAGCGTGATGGCGCCGCGACGGGTCAGAGCGTGGTCGTTCACAGGGTGGGTTGAAGCAGCCATGGTCCATCGTGCGCCCGGCATCCGCGCAGGTGAAGGGCGCGGGACTCGTCCAAAGGTAGCGGACCGATCCTGTCCTCTTTGCCGCCTAGCGTGGTCGGCATGGAGATGAAGCTGGAGCTGGTGATGGTGCCCGTGACCGACGTCGACCGGGCCAAGGAGTTCTACCTGAGGGTGGGGTTCGTGGCCGACCACGACCGCACGGTGAGCGAGCGAGGTCAGGTTCGTGCAGCTGACCCCGCCCGGGTCGGGGTGCTCGATCGCGATCGGCCGCGGGCTCACCGAGATGGTGCCCGGGTCGCTCGACAACCTGCAGATGGTGGTGCCCGACGCGGATGCCGTGTACGCCTCGCTGCGCGAGCGCGGGGTGGAGGCCGAGGGCGTCACCGACCTCGCGTGGGGCCGGTTCGTGTTCTTCCGCGACCCCGACGGCAACCGCTGGTCGCTGCAGGAGCTGCCCGACTACGCGGCCGGCTGCCCGGGGCTGACCTGGCCGGTCAGTCGACCCGGACCGAGTGCTGCCGGGCCGCGGCCACGAGCACGACCACGGCGGCGACCACGGCGGCCAGGGCGACGACCACCGAGCGGGGCTCGGCCGCGAGCCGGCCCCACGCGATCCAGAGCAGGCCCCAGGCCATGGCGACGGCGACCGCCCAGCGGCCGCCGAGCCGGCGGGCCAGGAGCACGCCCGACGGCCGCCGCCACGGCGATCACGACGACGGCGGCGAGCTCGGCGACGAAGCCGCCGGGGTCGACGCCGCTCGCGACGAGCGCGGCGGTGACGTTCGCGCAGGCGGCGACGGCGACCCAGCCGAGGTAGAGGCCGAAGGTGCCGTCGACGAGCACGGTCTCGCCGTGGCCGTACGACGGGTGCTCCTGCAGGCGCCGCACGAGCAGGCCGAGGGTGACGACGAGGGCGGCCATGACCACCACGCTGACCCAGATCCAGTCCTGCTGGGTCACGAGCAGCCAGGCCGCGTTGAGCACCATGGATGCCGCGGCGAGCCACCCGATGGCGCGGTGCCGGGGCTCGGCCGTCTGGGTGGGCAGCCACTGGTACACGGTGAAGCCGGCCAGCCCGAGGTAGATCGGGGTCCAGATCGCGAAGGCCGGGCCGGCCGGGGCGATGAGCGTCGCGTCGGCCGCGAGCGCGCCCCCGGCCGACTCCGCCACGCGGGTGCCGATCACCCCGACGCCGACGAGGGTGCCGACCACGCAGAACAGCTCGGCGACGGTGACCGCGACCTGGCGCAGACGGTCGGCGGGCACGGTGTCGGACCTGGTGAGCGTCGTCATGCGGCCATTGCACCACGCCGGCCGAGGGTGTCCTTCGACACGGCGCCGGGGGTTCCGCGCGGCGGTTCGGTCAGGATGTTCACAGAATCGACGCCTATCATTGACCGGTCAGGTGCCCGCCCTGTGGTATCCGAACGCGCCCTGACCTGCCACGCGACCAGATTGGTGGGCCATGCCCGAAGAGCTGCCGAGCTCGACGCAGCGGCCGGGTGAGACCGAGCCGCCGACGAGCCGTGCCGAGCTGCGCTACCCCCCGGGGGCGTACTACCGGCGGATCGCTCTCGGCACCGTGCTGCCCGGTGCGGGGCTGCTCGGCACCCGCTGGAAGGTGCTGGGCTGGCTGCTGGTGCTCGCCTCGCTTGGCCGCCGGTACCTGGGTGCTGGTCAAGGCCTGGCAGGGCGGGCTGCTGCGCTCGGCCCTCGACGTGGCCGTGCAGCCCGAGCTGCTGCAGTGGGTCGGGGTCGGCATCATGGTCGGCGCGGTGCTCTGGGTCGGCTCGATCGTGCTCACCGCCGAGCAGTCCTGGCCGCGCCGCCGCCGCGGCGGCCGCGTCGCCCGGGTGGTCTTCGCCGCCCTCGCGTGCACCCTCGTCGCCGCACCGTCGGCGCTGGCCGTGCGCTACCTCGACGTGCAGTCGTCGGTCATCGACGAGGTGTTCGTCGCCACGACAGCCCGAGCGAGCGCCGCGACGTGGCGCTCGCCGACACGGCGGCCGAGGACCCGTGGGCCGACGTGCCGCGGGTCAACACCCTGCTCATCGGCTCCGACGCCGGCAAGGACCGCTGGGGCACCCGCACCGACTCGATGATGGTCGTCAGCACGAACACCAAGACCGGCGACACCCTGCTCATCGGCATCCCGCGCAACCTCGAGCGGGTGCCCTTCCCCGAGGACAACCCGCTGCACGCCCTCTACCCCAACGGCTACGACTGCGGCGACGAGTGCCTGATGAACGGCATCTGGACCCTCGCCGAGGGCCGCCCCGACCTCTTCCCCGGGGTCAAGAACCCCGGCCGCAAGTCGACCATCGACGTCGTCGGCGAGATCACCGGCCTCGACATCAACCAGTCCGTCGTCATCAACCTGCGCGGCTTCAAGGCGCTCGTCGACGCGATGGGCGGGGTCGACGTCAACGTGCAGCAGAAGGTCTGCGTCGAGTGCCACACCGGCACCTCTGGCGGAGTGGTCTTCACCGGTGACAAGCAGGAGTGGATCGAGCCCGGGCTACAGCACCTCGACGGCCGCCTGGCCCTCTGGTACGCCCGCTCGCGCGCCGGCAGCGACGACTTCAGCCGGATGCGCCGCCAGCGCTGCGTCGCCGGCGCGCTGATGGACGCAGGCCGACCCGGTCGGGCTGCTGCAGAGCTACCCGAAGCTCGCGAAGGTCGTCAAGAACAACGTGAGCATCGACATCCCGCGCGACGAGCTGTCCGCCTGGGTCGACCTCGCGCTGCGCATCCAGAAGGGCGGCTCGATCCGCTCGCTGCCGCTCACCGCCAACGTCGTGCGCCCCGGCGACCCCGACTTCGCCAAGATCCGCTCGCTGGTGAAGAAGGGCCTGAAGCAGCCGGCCGCGAGCACGCCCACCTCGGCGTCGCCGTCGCCCACCCCGTCGCCCGACCAAGACCAAGAAGTCGCGAGCAAGCCCACCCCCACCGCCACGCCGGACGACTCCAAGGCCGTGTCGCTCGCCGCGACCTGCTGACCGGCGCTCCCGGCGCGGGAGGTCCGCCGGATGCCGTGACCCGGCATCCTGCGTCACACCCCGACCGCGCACGAGAGTTGAGCGGAATAGACTCAAGTTTGGCCGGGTTGCCCCTGAGGAACCCCGACCCCCACCTCGTTCGAGGAGAGTCCCGCATGGAGCTGAAGCCCACCACCAAGGTGGCCGAGGCCCTGGCCGTCGCCCAGCGCGCGGCGCAGGCCGCCGGCCACCCCGAGATCACGCCCGCCCACCTGGCCCTGGCGCTCGCCGAGCAGGAGGGCACCACCACGCCCGCGCTGCTCACCGCCGCCGGCAGCTCGGCGGAGGGGATGGCGGCCACCGCCCGCTCGGTGCTGAGCGGGATGCCGCGCACCACCGGTGCGACGGTCGGCACCCCGGCGCTGGGCCAGGCCGCGCTCTCGGTGCTCCAGCACGCCTCGACGCTGATGGCGGCCCGCGGCGACACCTACCTCTCGACCGACGTCCTGCTCCTCGCGCTGCTCGAGAAGGGGGCGGTGCAGGGCGACGCCACGGCGCTCGAGGCCCAGATCGACCACCTGCGCGGGGGCGCCAAGGTGGCGAGCGAGGACCCGGAGGCCACCGGTGAGGCGCTCGCGAAGTACGGCACCGACCTCACCGAGGCCGCCCGCGAGGGCCGGCTCGACCCGGTCATCGGCCGCGACGACGAGATCCGCCGCGTCGTGCAGGTGCTGTCGCCGGCGCACCAAGAACAACCCCGTGCTGATCGGCGAGCCCGGCGTCGGCAAGACCGCCGTCGTCGAGGGGCTGGCCCAGCGCATCGTCGACGGCGACGTGCCCGAGTCGCTGCGCGGCAAGCGGCTGATCGCGCTCGACCTCGGCGCGATGGTCGCCGGGGCGAAGTACCGCGGCGAGTTCGAGGAGCGGCTCAAGGCCGTGCTCGAGGAGATCAAGGCCTCCGACGGCCAGGTCGTCACCTTCATCGACGAGCTGCACACCGTCGTCGGCGCCGGCGCCACCGGTGAGTCCGCGATGGACGCCAGCAACATGCTCAAGCCGATGCTGGCCCGCGGCGAGCTGCGCCTGGTCGGCGCGACGACGCTCGACGAGTTCCGCGAGCACGTCGAGAAGGACCCCGCGCTCGAGCGCCGGTTCCAGCAGGTCTTCGTCGGCGAGCCGTCGGTCGAGGACACCATCGCCATCCTGCGTGGGCTCAAGGAGCGCTACGAGGCGCACCACAAGGTCGAGATCGAGGACAGCGCGCTCGTCGCCGCGGCCTCCCTCTCCGACCGCTACATCTCCGGGCGCCAGCTGCCCGACAAGGCGATCGACCTCGTCGACGAGGCCGCGTCCCGGCTGCGGATGGAGATCGACTCCAGCCCGGTCGAGATCGACGTGCTCCGGCGCGCCGTCGACCGGCTGAAGATGGAGGAGCTGCACCTCGCGAAGGAGACCGACGAGGCGTCGGCCGAGCGGCTCGACCGGCTGCGCGCCGACCTCGCCGAGAAGACCGAGGAGCTCGCGGTGCTCACCGCGCGGTGGGAGTCGGAGAAGTCCGGCCTGAACCGGGTCGGCGACCTCAAGGCCCGCCTCGACGACCTGCGCACCCAGGCCGACCGCCTGCAGCGCGAGGGCGACTACGAGGGTGCGTCGCGCCTGCTCTACGGCGAGATCCCTTCTCTCGAGGCCGAGCTCGACGCGGCCCAGCAGGCCGAGTCGGCCACGGCATCCGCCGACCTGATGGTCAAGGAGCGGGTCGGCGCCGACGACATCGCCGAGGTGATCTCGGCGTGGACCGGCATCCCGGCCGGGCGGCTGCTGCAGGGCGAGACCGAGAAGCTGCTCTCGATGGAGTCGATCATCGGGGCGCGCCTCATCGGCCAGGCCGAGGCGGTGCGCGCGGTGTCGGATGCCGTGCGCCGCTCGCGCGCCGGCGTCGCCGACCCCGACCGGCCCACCGGGTCGTTCCTCTTCCTCGGCCCGACCGGCGTGGGCAAGACCGAGCTCGCGAAGTCGCTCGCCGACTTCCTCTTCGACGACGAGCGCGCGATGGTGCGCATCGACATGTCGGAGTACTCCGAGCGGCACGCGGTCGCGCGGCTGATCGGGGCGCCCCCCGGCTACGTCGGCTACGAGGAGGGCGGCCAGCTCACCGAGGCGGTGCGCCGCCGGCCCTACTCGGTGGTGCTGCTCGACGAGGTCGAGAAGGCCCACCCCGAGACCTTCGACATCCTGCTGCAGGTGCTCGACGACGGCCGGCTCACCGACGGCCAGGGCCGCACGGTCGACTTCCGCAACGTCATCCTGGTGATGACCTCGAACCTCGGCTCGCAGTACCTCGTCGACCCGACGCTCGACCCGCGGGCCAAGCACGAGGCCGTGATGGCCGCGGTGCGCCAGGCGTTCAAGCCCGAGTTCCTCAACCGGCTCGACGAGGTCGTCGTCTTCGACCCGCTCATCGACCGGCGAGCTCGCCCGCATCGTCGACCTGCAGGTGCGCGCGCTGGCGACCCGGCTGCACGACCGCCGGATCACCCTCGAGGTGACCGACCCGGCCAAGGCCTGGCTCGCCGAGCAGGGCTTCGACCCGGCCTACGGCGCCCGGCCGCTGCGCCGGCTCGTGCAGCGCGAGATCGGCGACCGGCTGGCCCGGGCGCTGCTCGCCGGCGACGTCCGCGACGGCGACACGGTCACCGTCGACCTCGGCGAGGCCGGCCTCCACCTGCGCTGACCCCCGGCATCCGACCGATTGCGAATCACCCACCTGCGGCGGCCCTTGGAACGGGTCCCCGCGGTGGGTGATTCGCAATAAGTCGCGGGTGGGGTTGCGGTTACTGTTGCCGCCATGCGCCGACCCCCCGCCCTGCTCGCCGTCGGCGCGCCCGCTGGTCGTCGGCCTGGTCGTCGCGCTCGCCGGGTGCTCGGCGGCGACACCGCCGAGGCGCCGCAGCAGAGCCCGACCGAGCAGCTGGCCGCCGCGAAGACCGCCTTCGACACCGCGAAGACCGTGCAGCTCGACCTCACCAGCCGCGACGTGCCGCCGCGCGAGAACGGCGTGACGCAGGCCAAGGGCGCCGGGGTCATCAGCGCCACCGAGCCGAAGTTCCAGGGCACCATCACCGGCACGATCAAGGGGCTGGCGGGCACCATCGACGTCGTCGCGATCGGGGCGGACACCTACCTGAAGTTCTTCACCCCCGACTACAAGAAGACCGACTTCGACACCCTGAACGCCCCGAACCCGGCGATGTTCTTCGACCCCGCGACCGGCATCTCGGCCCTGCTCCCGCAGACGGCGAACCCGAAGGACGACGGCCAGACCCGGCTCGCGCACCGAGGTGCTCGACAAGATCAGCGGCACCCTGCCCGGCTCGAGCATCGAGGACCTGTTCCACCTCGGCGACGGCACCGGCACGTACGCCGTGAGCTACGGCCTCACCGACACCGACCAGCTGCGCACCGCCACGCTCACCGGGCCGTTCTTCCCGGGGGTGCAGGCCACCTACGTCGTGACCCTGACCGACTACGGCAAACCCGTTGAGATCACCAGCCCCTAGGGCACTGCTCACGACGGCCGCCGTCGCCGTCTCCCTCGCCGCCGCCGACACCTACGTCGTCGTGCTCGCCCTGACCGACATGATGGCCGGGGTCGGCGTCGGCATCGACGCGCTGCAGCGGGCCACCCCGATCATCTCGGGCTTCCTGCTCGGCTACGTCGCCGTGCTGCCGCTGATCGGCCGGGTCGCCGACCTCGTCGAGCGGCAGCGGGTGCTGCTGGCCTGCCTCGGCGTCTTCGTCGTCGGCTCGACGATCACCGCCCTGGCCACCGACCTGCCCGGTGCTCGTGGCCGGCCGGGTCGTCCAGGGCGTCGGGGGCGGCGGCCTGGTGCCGGCGACGCTCGCGATCGTCGCGCAGCTGTGGCCGGCCGACCGGCGCGGGGTGCCGCTCGGCGTGGTCGGCGCGGTGCAGGAGCTCGGCTCGGTGCTCGGGCCGGTGCTCGGCGCCCTCGTGCTCGTCGTCGCCGACTGGCGGGCGATCTTCTGGCTCAACGCCCTGCTCGGCGCCCTGCTCGCCGTCGCCGTGGTGGTGACCGGTGGCGGCCGCGTGCCGCGGCCGCGGCCGCTCGTCGTCGCGCTGTCCCTGGTCGCCGCGGTCGCGGGGGTGCTCGCCCTGGCCGCCCCGGAGTCGCTCACCTCGAGCGTCTCGCTCGGGGTGCCGTTCGTGCCGTTCGGCGGTGCCACCTCGCGGCTGGCCACGCCCATCGGGCTGGTGGCGGCGGTGTTCCTGCTCGCGGCCCTGGCCGTGGGGGGCCGCGGCGCCTGGCCGCTGCTCCGCCGCGCCGACCTGCTCGGCGCCGTGCTGCTCGGCGGGGCGCTGGGCTGCGTCGTGCTCACCTTCGCGGCATCCGAACCGGCGACCGAGGTCGTGGGGCCGCTCGGCTACGCGCTGCTCCCCGTGGCCGCCCTGCTGGCGCTGTTGTACGCGCGTGCACCACCGCCGCGCCGCCGAGCCGCTGGTGCCCCGCGGCCTGGTGCGCGGCCGGCTGGTCTGGGCGCTCGTGGTCTCGCTGCTCGTCGGGGTCGCGCTCGTGGCGGTGGTCGTCGACGTGCCGCTGCTCGCCCGCATCGTGCACACGTCGAGCCAGACCGAGGCGGCCCTGGTGCTCGTCCGCTTCCTCGTGGCCGTGCCGGTCGGGGCGCTCGCCGGTGGGTGGGCCCTGCGCCGGCTGGGCAACGGCGTGGTCGCCGGGGCCGGCCTGGCCCTGGCCGCCGTCGGGCTGGCGCTGATGGCGACCTGGGGCGGGGGTCGCTCGACCACGCCTCCTCGACCGTCGTGCTCGCGCTGACCGGTCTCGGCATCGGGCTGGCCCTGGCGCCGGTGAACGACGCGGCGCTGGCGGAGGCCGCGCACGACGCCCACGGCACGGCATCCGCGCTGGTCGTCGTGGCGCGGATGGTCGGGATGGTCGTCGGGGTCGCCCTGCTCACCGCGATCGGGCTGCACCAGTACTACGGCGTGGTCGCCACGCTGCCCGACCCCACCGACACCGACGCGCTCAAGGGCGCCGCGGTGCTGCAGGTGGCCTGGGTGTTCCGGGGCGCGGCGGTCGCGGCCGGGCTGGGGGCCCTCGCCTCGCTCGCCCTGGGCCTGCGGCGTCGCACCGGCGAGCACGCGACCACCTTCGGCCTCTGACGACGTCGCCGAGCCGACATCTCGCGACGCGCTGATGTTCGGCGCGACCGGTCAGCGTGTCGCGGGACCTGTCGGCCGAGAAGAGGATGTTGTTCTTCCCGATCGAGTCGAGGTAGTCGATCCCGAAGTCGCGGGCAATCGCCGAGGGAGCCCAGATGCTCGGGGGCATGGGGGTTCCGGGTTGCCTCTGGAAGAGGTCGACGCCGTCCTTGGGGTCGAGAACGCCCGCCACATAGTTGGGTGTGGCCAGCACGTCGGCGTCGAGGTCGAACTTGATCTTCGCGAGCTCGGCTGGCGGCAGGGTGTTGACATAGAAGTCCGAGCCGAGCAGGCCGAGCTCTTCACCGCCGAA
Organism: uncultured Actinomycetota bacterium; assembly: GCA_963782695.1. Classification (GTDB taxonomy): domain Bacteria; phylum Actinomycetota; class Actinomycetes; order Actinomycetales; family Dermatophilaceae; genus Fodinibacter. The sequence continues at coordinate 42,132 of CAWAKY010000022.1, forward strand.
CCAGATGAAGCGCAGCTTGTTCCGGGTGTTGGTGTTCTGCAGCTGCTGTGCGATGTCGAGGATCGTGGCCGAGCCAGAGGCGTTGTCGAGCATCCCAGCGCCATAGATGGCGTCGAGGTGCGCATCGATGACGAGGACGTTGTTCGGGTCGCCGCCCTTGGAGTCGGCGATGACGTTCCAGTCGGAGCGGTTCGGGTCGTCGATGGCCTGCACGTCGATGGACAGGACGGGCCCGGTGCCCGGGCTGTACTGCGACAGGAGCTGGGTGCCCACCGCGTAGGAGGTGAAGAGGACGGGCTTCTGCTCGGTACCCGCGAGGCTCCCGGCGAACACGCCGGTACGGCCTGGGTTGCCCTCGTTGAAGATGACGGATGCCGAGGCGCCCGCGGCTTCGGCATTGGCCACCTTCTGGGCGAAGGTGCACGTGCCACGCTGGATCAGGGCGATGTTGCCCGGGACGAAGCCAGCGAAGTCGGAGGGCTGGCAGCCGCTGGCCGAGCTGGGGGTTGGCGTCGCGGGCACGACGATGCCGCCCGCGGGCTGGACCTTCGCGCTCGTCGAACCGGCAACCGGTCCGGGGTTGAACTCCGTGCCGAGCCCGAACGAGTGCGGGGTCGGCGACTCCTCGCGCATCAGTGGGGTCCCGACGAAGCTGAAGTAGTGGAACTTGTACTCCTGCAAGGTCACGTCGTAGCCCGCTGCCCTCATGACGTCGGCGACGTAGTCGGCGTCGGGGCCATGGCGACCACCGCTGACCTCCTGCTGGACTCCCTCGGCCGGGTGCGCGAGACCGCGCACTGGGTGCTCGACGCCACCCCGCAGGATGCTGGCCACCCCGCCGGCGCCCGGCACGAACACCGTCGCCTGGCTGGTCTGGCACCTCACCCGGGGCTCGACGAGCAGGTCGCCGACGCCTTCGGCTACGACCCGGTGTGGGAGGCGGGTGGCTGGCGCGAGCGACTGGCGCTGCCGCTGCCGGCCGACGCCCACGGCTACGGCATGACCTTCGACGAGGTGCTGCAGGTGCAGGCCTCGGCCGAGCACCTGGGCGGCTACCTCGACGCCGCCTGCGCGGCCGCCACCGAGGCCCTGCGCACGGTGACCGACGCCGACCTCGACCGGGTCGTCGACGAGCACTGGGACCCGCCGGTCACCCTCGCCGTGCGCCTCGTCAGCGTCGTCAACGACTGCACCCAGCACGTCGGCCAGGCGTCCTACGCGAGCGGCATCCTCAGCCGCCGCTGAGCAGCTCGCCGATCGCGTCGGCGACGGCGTCGGGCGCCTCGTAGGTCAGCATGTGGCCCAGCCCGGGGAGCACGGTCAGCCGCGCGCCGCGGATGCCGTTGGTCAGCGCCCACGCGTCCGTCACCGGGGTGAGCCGGTCGGCCGTGCCGACGAGCACCCGGGTCGGCACGGCCCCGAGGTGGGCCAGCGCCTCGGTCTCGTCGTGCTCCTGCAGGGCGAGGAAGTAGCGCCCCAGCGTCGGCAGCGAGGTGTGCCGGATGAGCGTCACCCCGGGCACGACCGTCTCCCGCGCCGTCTCGCGCCCGTAGAGCAGCCGGGTCTGGGTCCGGGTCGACAGCAACCGACCCGGGCGCGACCCGGGGAGCCCGGGCCGAGGCCCGCATCAGGGCGCGCTCGAGCGGCAGCCGCACCCGGTCCTCGCCCACCTTCGCCGACGTCGCCACGAACACGACCCCGCGCACCCGGTCGGCGAGCTCCTCGGCGTGGTCGGCGGCCCAGGCCATGATCGTCATGCCGCCCATCGAGTGGCCGGCGAGCACCAGCGGCCCGGTCGGCGCGACGGCGGTCAGCACCCGGTGCAGCACCTCGCCGAGCTCGTGCACCGTCGGCGCGCGCGACTCGGCCGCCGACAGCCCGTGGCCGGGCTGGTCGAACGCCACGACGCGCACCCCGTACCGCGACCGGAGCAGCTCGACGACCGGCAGCCAGCTCGCGTGGCTGAGCGTCCAGCCGTGGGCCAGCACCACCGTGACGCCCTCGGCCGGGGTGCCGGCGGCCGCTGCGGTCGCCGGCCACTCCACCACGTGCACGTCGGTGCCCGCGCCCAGCCGCACCCGGTGCCGGACGGCGCCGTCCGGGAGCCGGGCGGCGCGCGAGGCGGGCCGGCGCGCGGCGGTGCGTGACGGCATCCGGTCAGTCCGTCGAGCTGCACGACGACCGGGGCGTGGTCGCTGGCGCCGGCGCCCTTGCGCTCCTCGCGGTCGATCGCCGCACCCGCGACGCGCGCCGCGAACGACGGTGAGCCGAGCACGAAGTCGATGCGCATGCCGCGGCGCTTGGGGAAGGCGCAGCCGCTGGTAGTCCCAGTAGGTGTAGACGCCCGGGCCGGGGGTGTGCGGGCGCACGACGTCGACGAAGCCGGCCTCGAGGAAGGCGTTGAAGGCGGCGCGCTCGCCGGGCGAGACGTGGCTCTTGTCGAGGTAGTACTCCATCGACCAGACGTCGTCGTCCTGCGGCGCGATGTTCCAGTCGCCGCCCAGCGCCACCGGGGTGCCGTCGGCGGCCCAGGCGCTGGCCTGCTCGCGCAGCCGCGCCAGCCAGTCGAGCTTGTAGACCATGTGCGGGTCGTCGAGCGCGCGGCCGTTGGGCACGTAGACCGACCACAGCCGGATGCCGTTGCACGTCGCCCCGATCGACCGCGCCTCGGCGGCCAGCGGCTCGCCCCAGCCGGGGTCGCCGTCGAAGCCGACCTGCACGTCGTCGAGGCCCGACCCGCGACAGGATCGCGACGCCGTTCCACTGGTTGGTGCCGTGGTGGGCGACCTCGTAGCCGAGCGCCTTCAGCCGGTCGTGGGGGAACTGCTCGTCCTTGGCCTTGGTCTCCTGCATGAGCGAGCACGTCGACGTCGGTACGGGCCAGCCACGCCTCCACGCGGTCGATGCGGGAGCGGATCGAGTTGACGTTCCAGGTGGCGATGCGCACCTCGTCACCCTACCCACGGGTACGGCGCTCGCCCGGTCGCAGGTTGGCGGCATACAGTGCCCCCACCATGAGCACCGCACTCGTCACCGGCGCCTCCGCCGGCATCGGCCGCGCCTTCGCCGAACGCCTCGCCCGGGAGGGCACCGACCTCGTGCTCGTCGCCCGCGACCGGGCCCGCCTCGACGAGCTCGCCGACCGGGCTGCGGATGCGCCACGGCGTGGCCGTCGAGGTGCTGGTCGCCGACCTGTCCGACCGCGCGGCGACCGGCCGGGTGTGCGCCCGCATCGAGGACGACGTGCGGCCGATCGACCTGCTCGTCAACAACGCCGGGCTTCGGGCTCAAGGGCTCGTTCCTCGACAACGACCTCGCCGCCGAGGAGGCCGGGCTCGACGTCATGGTGCGCGCGGTCATGCTCACCAGCCACGCCGCCGGGCGCGCGATGCGCGCGCGGGGGCACGGCGCCATCCTCAACGTCTCGTCGGTCGCCGGCTTCATCGCCAACGGCACCTACTCGGCCGAGAAGGCCTTCGTCACCGTGTTCACCGAGGGCCTGGCCGGCGAGCTGGCCGGCACCGGGGTCACCGCGACGGCGCTCTGCCCGGGCTTCACCCACACCGAGTTCCACGCGCGCGCCGGCATCGCGATGTCCGCGCTGCCCGAGTCGCTGTGGCTCGACGCCGACGACGTCGTGCAGCAGGCGCTCACCGACGTCGCCCGCGGCAAGGTCGTCTCGGTGCCGGGGGCGCAGTGGAAGGTCGTGACCGCCGGGGTGCGCGTGCTGCCGCGGCCGCTGCTGCGCGGTGGCGCGCTGCGCCGGCTCGACCGGTTCCGCCGGCCGGCCTCAGCCGCGGCTCCTGACCGGTCCCGGCCCGCGCGGGCGGCGGCCGGGTATCAGGCCCGGCCCGCGCCTCCTCCTTGCTGGTGACCCGCGGCGTGCGCGGGCCCGCCCACGAAGGAGCACTGCCATGGCCGCGGTCAGCTGGAAAGTCATGTCGAAGTTCGTGAAGATCCCGCCGGAGGCGTGGGACTGGATCGTCCCGCACGGCCCGGTCACCGCCCACGTCGTGAACCGCCGTGGGGATGCCGTGTCGCTCAACCCCCAGCCGCTGCCGCCGCTCGAGGCGGTGGTCGGGGCGCAGCTGCTGGAGAACGTGCTCGTCTCCGCGATCATCATCGTCGGCGGCAAGGGGGCCGGCGAGGGCGCCGGTGTGCTGCGGGCCGAGATCGACGACTGGTGCGGCACCGGGTGGCCGCGGCAAGTGGCCCCGGCCCAAGCCCCCGAAGGGCTGGGACGAGAGCCAGGTCTTCGCCGGCGCCGCGCTCGCCGCCGCCGGCCCTCGCCGACGCAGTACGACCACTCCCCGGAGATGCAGGAGGCGCTCGGCGCCGCCGCCGAGCAGCTGGCCGAGGCCGCCGGTCGGGCGCTGACGCCGCCCGGCACGGTGGTGACGCCCGGCGTCCGGCGCTGACCCGCCCGCCGCACCGGGGGCGAAACCCCCTCGTCAGGCTCGGCGACCCGGCCTACCATCGGACGATGGTCCCGGGCGCCGAGCCTGAGGTGCTGCGCGAGTACCGGCACCTCCTGCGCACCGCCTCCGCCGACTGGCAGGAGACGGCACACCGGCACGCCCTCTGGGCGCTGGGGCCGCAGGGCCGGGGCTGGCTGCTCACCGAGCTGCAGCACCTGCTGCTCGCCGGTACCCGGCTGGGTCGCGACGACGTGCACGCCCTCGCCCGCCTCGTCGTGCTCGCCGAGCGCCGCAGCCCCCGCATCCTGCTCGACGGCCTCCCGCGCGACCTGCGCGACGACCTCGCCGCGGCCGTGGTGGGCAGCCCGATCGGCCGGATGCTGCGGGCCGGCATCGACGTCTGGGACGGCCACGACCCCGACCCGCGCCCGGAACCGCCGCCCGACCCCGACCACCACCAGCGCTGGTTCGAGCAGCGCGCGACCCCCGGCGCCGCGGGCGAGCTGTCGGTGTTCCTCCACCCGTACCGCCGTCCGAACCGCTGACCGCCGCCCGCTCGCGACGGCATACGGTAGGCGCGTGACCGACATCGCCGCCGACCGTGCCCGCCTCCTCGAGATCGTCCGTGCCAAGGCGATCGTGCACGGCAGGGTGACGCTGTCCTCCGGCAAGGAGGCCGACTACTACGTCGACCTGCGCCGCATCACCCTCGACGGCGAGGCCGGCCCGCTCGTCGGCCGGGTCATGCTCGACCTGGTCGCCGACCTCGACTTCGACGCCGTCGGCGGCCTGACCCTCGGTGCCGACCCCGTCGCGACCGCGATGCTGCACGCGGCGGCCGCCGCCGGTGGCCGGCTCGACGCGTTCGTCGTCCGCAAGGCCGGCAAGGCGCACGGGCTGCAGCAGCGCATCGAGGGCCCGTCGATCGAGGGCCGCCGGGTGCTCGTCGTCGAGGACACCTCCACCACGGGGGCGTCGCCGCTGGATGCCGCGCGCGCCGCCCAGGAGGCCGGCGCCACCGTGGTCGCCGTCGCCACGATCGCCGACCGCGCGACCGGTGCCGCCGGAGAAGTTCGCGGATGCCGGGTTCGAGTACCGCCACGTCGTTCGGGCTCGCGGACCTCGGCCTGGCCTGAGCCGTCCGCCCTAGGATCGGGCCAGACCACCGGTCCGAGCACGGGAGCACGCCATGATCGTCACTCATCGTCGTCGTCGTCCTGCTGGTCGCCGTCATCGGCTGGGCCGTCGCCACCTACAACGGCCTGATCAAGCTGCGCAACCTGGTGCAGGAGGCCTGGCGCCAGATCGACGTCGAGCTGACCCGCCGGCACGACCTGATCGCCAACCTGGTCGAGACGGTCAAGGGCTACGCCGCCCACGAGCGGGGCACCCTCGAGGACGTCGTGAAGGCGCGCTCGGCCGCGATGGCTCCGGGGCCAGTCGCCCGGCCGACGCAGGCCGAGAGCGAGAACATGCTCAGCCAGGCGCTCGGCCGGCTGCTCGCGATCGTCGAGGCCTACCCCGACCTCAAGGCCAACCAGAACTTCCTGGCCCTGCAGAACGAGCTGACCGCGACCGAGGACCGCATCGCCTCCGGCGCGCCGCTACTACAACGCCAACGTGCGCGACCTCAACACCAAGGTCGAGACGGTGCCGAGCAACATCATCGCCGGCATGTTCAACATCGACCGCGCCGAGTACTTCGAGGCCGTCGGCGAGCAGCGCGAGGCCCCGCGGGTCGACTTCGGCCAGCGCGACGCCGTCATCCCGCCGCCGAGCTCGTACGCCGAGGCTCCCGGCTGCCGCGAGCACCGGTGGCAGCGCGCCCGCTCCGCCACCCCAGGACACCCGCCGCGGCTCGGCCCCGCCGGTCCCGCCCGCCGGCCCCGGCGCGACCCCGGCATCCCCCGAGGGCCCCGGCGCCACCCCGCCCCCCACCGCCTGACCCGACCCCCGCGTCCGGAGCCCGCGCCACCGGCCGAACGCGCCGATCGAGGTGATCCCGCTGGTCCAGCGTGGCTCAGGAGATCCCTCGACTGGGGTCAGGCGTCGCGTCGACGCGTCCGCTGACTCGGCGAAGCTAGACATCACCTCGAACCGGGGTCGCCGGATGCCGGGGTCCACCGGTCGGTGGACGCGGTGGTCAACCGCGCGGGCGTCGCGGCCCCGGCCGACCGGGAGCAGGCTGGGGGCATGCCAGACGCGATCACCATCAGGGGACTGACCAAGGCCTACGGGGGCAAGAACGCCGTCGACGGCCTCGACCTCGACATCCGCACCGGCGAGTGCTTCGCCCTGCTCGGCCCGAACGGTGCCGGCAAGACCACCACCGTCGAGATCGCCGAGGGGTTCCGCGCCGCGCGACTCCGGTGAGGTGCGCATCCTCGGCACCGACCCGCAGGGGGCCGGCCTCGAGTGGCGCAACCGGGTCGGCATCGTGCTGCAGTCGACCGGCGGCCTGGACCTGCTCACCCCGCGCGAGGCGCTCGCCAGCACCGCGAAGGCGTACTCGCACCCGCGCGACGTCGCCGACGTGCTCGCCTCGGTCGGCCTCGACGACAAGGCCGACACCCGCATCGTCGGCCTGAGCGGCGGCCAGCGGCGCCGGCTCGACGTGGCGCTCGGCATCGTCGGCCGCCCCGAGCTGCTCTTCCTCGACGAGCCGACCACCGGCTTCGACCCGCAGGCCCGCCGCGACTTCTGGGAGCTCATCCGCGCGCTCGCCGCCGAGGGCACGACGATCCTGCTCACCACCCACTACCTCGACGAGGCCGAGAACCTCGCCGACCGGGTCGGGGTGATCGCCGCCGGTCGCCTGCTGGCCGTCGACACCCCCGAGGCGCTCGGCGGGCGCAGCGCGGAGGAGGCGACGGTCGCCTGGGAGGAGGACGGCATCCGCCGCAGTCTCACGACGTCCACGCCCACCGCCGAGGTCGCCCGCCTCGCGGCCCGGATGCCGGGTGGCGAGGTTCCCGCCCTCACCGTCACCCGGCCCTCGCTCGAGGACACCTACCTCACGATGATCGCCCCGCACGTCACGCCCGAGACCCACGACGCCCACGACCCGACGGAGGTGCCCGCATGAGTGCCATCGCCCTCGGAGTCGACCGCACGGTGCTCGAGCTGAAGATGTACTCCCGCGAGAAGGAGGCGGTCTTCTTCTCGTTCCTCTTCCCGATCCTGCTGCTCGCCCTGTTCTCGGTGATCTTCGGCAGCCAGTTCGCCGGGGCCGACTCCAACGGGATGACCGCCGGCGGCTACTTCCTGCCCGGCATGCTCGTCGGCCGGCGTGCTGCTCACCAGCTTCCAGACGATGGCGATGTCGGTGACCGCCGAGCGCGACGACGGCACCCTCAAGCGGCTGCGGGCCACGCCCATGCCGCCGGTCGCCTACTTCCTGGGCAAGGTCGGCCTCGTCGCGGTCTCGTCGACGGTGCAGGTCGCCCTGCTCCTGCTCGTCGCCCGGGTGTTCTTCGGCGTCGCAGCTGCCGTCGACGGCCGACCGCTGGGCGGTGTTCGCGCTCGTCTTCGCCCTCGGCGTGTTCGGGGGCACGGTGCTCGGCATCGCGTACTCGTCGATGGCGACCGCGCGCACGGTCGGTGCCGTCGTCATCGGCCCGATGCTGGTGCTGCAGTTCATCTCCGGGGTCTACATCGCGTTCGACGACGTGCCGCAGTGGCTCCAGCAGGTGGCCTCGGTCTTCCCGCTCAAGTGGATCGCCCAGGGCATGCGCTCGGTGTTCTACCCCGACCGAGCTGGCGTCGGCCGAGATGGTCGGGTCGCTGGGAGACCGGCCGCACCGCGCTGGTGCTGCTCGCCTGGGCGGTGGGCGGGCTCGTCCTGTGCGTGCTCACCTTCAAGTGGTTCAAGCGCGGCACCACGTGAGCGGCCGGCGCGCGATGATGAGCGACGTGACGGCGACACCGGCGACGCTCGCGCGAGGAGTTCGGCGGCGATGTGGCGGCGGCAGCAGCCGTACTGGCACGCCGTCTTCGCCATCGTCTGGGCCGCCGCCGTCGTCGTGACGCTGCATCGACGACCCCGGCCCCCACGGCCGCGGGCCCTCGCTCGCGCTGCTCGGCGTCATCGCCGCTCGCGTACGCCGTGCTCGGGCGCCGCGGGCGATGACCAGCCGCGACCTGCGCTGGGCGGTGGCCTACCAGCGTCGTCGCGTGGTCGGCGCTGCTCGGCATCCAGTGGGTCGACCCGGGCACCCAGGCCTGGCTGCTCTACTTCACGCTGTTCCCGCAGCTGTGGGCGATGGTGCCGACCCGGTGGGCCGCCGATCGGCACGGTCGTCGTCGTCGTCGCGTTCTCCCTCGTGCGGTGGGCGCAGACCGACTTCTCCGCCGGCGCCCTCACCGAGATCCTCATCTCCGGCACCATCTCGATGGGCCTGTCGCTCTCGCTCGGGCTCTTCATCAACCGGATCGTCGGCGAGGCCGAGAGCCGCGCCGAGACGATCGACGAGCTGCGCGCCACCCAGGCCCGGCTCGCCGCGGCCGAGCGCGACCGCGGGGTGCACGAGGAGCGCGAGCGCATCTCGCGCGAGATCCACGACACCCTGGCCCAGGGGTTCACCTCGGTCGTCGCCCTCTCCCGCGCGGCCGCAGGCCGCGCTGGCCCGCGGCGACACCGCCGCGGCAGGCGAGCGGCTCGCGCTCATCGAGCACACGGCATCCGACAACCTCGACGAGGCCCGGCTGATCGTCGCCGAGCTGACCCCCGGCCACCTCCAGTCGCGCACCCTCGGTGAGGCGCTCGAGCGGCTGGGCGCGGCGGTGAGCAGCGAGACCGGGATGCGGGCCGACGTGCGGGTGGCCGGCGACCCGGTGCCGCTCGGCGGGTCGGCCGAGGTCGTCATCCTGCGCACCGCCCAGGAGGCGCTCTCGAACGTGCGGCGGCACGCCTCGGCCGCGCGGGTCGACCTCACCCTGGCCTACGACGACCCCGACGCAGGTGGTGCTCACCGTGCGCGACGACGGGCTGGGCTTCGACCGGACGGGCTCGCGGTCGGGCTTCGGGCTCGACGGCGTGCAGGCCCGCGCGGCCGAGGTCGGCGGGGCGGTCGAGGTGCTCAGCGAGCCGGGCACCGGCACGACGCTGCGCCTGGTGGTGCCGCGGTGATCCGGCTGCTGGTCGTCGACGACCACCCCGTGGTGCGCGCCGGCATGGTGGCGGTGCTGGGCGAGGAGGGCGACTTCGAGGTGGTGGGGGAGGCCGCCAACGGCGCCGAGGCGCTCGGCCTGGTGCCGCGGCTGCGCCCGGACGTCGTGCTGATGGACCTGCGGATGCCGGTCATGGACGGCGCCGAGGCGACCGCCCGGATCACGGCGCGAGGCCGGCGCGCCGCACGTGCTCGTGCTGACGACCTACGACACGGATGCCGACATCGTGCGGGCCGTGGAGGCGGGCGCCCGCGGGCTACCTGCTCAAGGACGCCCCGACCTCGGTGCTGGCCGACGCGATCCGGCGGGCGGCCCGCGGGGAGACGGTGCTGGCGCCACCGGTGGCGGCCCGGCTGGCCGACCGGCTGCGCGCGCCGGCCCGGCCCGAGCTGACCGGGCGCGAGGTCGAGGTGCTGGGCCTGGTCGCCCGGGGGCTGTCGAACGCCGACATCGGGCGCGAGCTGTTCATCGGGGAGGCGACGGTCAAGACGCACCTCATCCGGGCCTTCGCCAAGCTCGGGGTCACCGACCGCACGGCAGCGGTGACCGCGGCCTACGCCTCGGGGCTGATCGAGCTACCCCGGCACTGACTCCTTCGCCTCGAGTGCGGAAGTGGTCGCCAGGGCGACCGTTTCCGCACTCACGGCGGGTGAGTGGGTCAGACGGAGCCGTCGCGGACGTCCTCGACGACCTCGCCGACGGCCTCGGTGGCCACGGCCGCCGCGGCCTTCGCCTCGCGGCGGTGCTTGAGGTACTCGTAGACCATCGGCAGCACCGAGAGGAAGACGATGAGCAGGATCGCGGCCTCGAGGTTGTCGCGGATGATCGGGACCCCGCCGAGGAAGTAGCCGGCGAGCGTGATGGACGTGACCCACAGCGCGGCGCCGACGGCCGACCAGGCGAAGAAGTGCCGGCGGTTCATCCGGCCGATGCCGGCCACGAGGGTGATGTAGGTGCGCACGATCGGCACGAAGCGGCCGATGACCAGGGCCTTCGCGCCGTGCTTCTCGAAGAAGTCGTGGGTCTGGTCGAGGTACTTCTTGCGGATGATCCGGCCGTCGTGGTGGCGCAGCGGCGCACCGATCGCCCGGCCGATCTCGTAGCCGACGACGTTGCCCGCGAAGGCCGCGACGAACAGCGCGCGGGATCGCGACGACGAGGGGGATGTCGAGCTCGCCGCCGGCGATGAAGATGCCGATCGCGAAGAGCAGGGAGTCGCCCGGCAGGATCGGGAAGAACAGGCCGCACTCGACGAAGACGATGACCAGCGAGATCCAGAAGAACGCGGTTCCGTAGGTGTCGAGGAGGTACTGGGGGTCCATCCAGTCGGGCCCGAGTGCGTGCATCACGGGGTCAAGGGTACGGGGAGCGGGCCGTCATCCCCGCCTCCGTCGACCTGTGCGGCGGCTGTGCGACGGCGCCGATGCCGGGTGGCACCGGTCGTGGTCGGCGGGGTCAGGAGGCGTCCGGTCGCCAGGACGCAGCGCTCGTTATCGCCGGGGTCGGCGAGCACCGCCCGAGCCGTCGTGACCTGCACCGACGCGGGTCGCGCCGAGGGACAGCAGCCGCTCCGACCTCGGTGTCGAGGTCGTCACCGTCCGCGGGGGCCACGTCGTAGTGCCACCGGTTCCGGCTCGTCTTCGGCCGCACGGGTGGGCCGCCCCAGACTGATGACGGGCCCGCCGTCGCGTCGAGCGGATGGCGGTCTCCTCGTCCTGGTCCCAAACCAGCGGCCAGCCCAGCACCTCGCTCCAGAAGTACCCGACCGCCTGCAACCCGTCGCTCGACAGCGCGCCGATGAAGCCGCACTCCGCGAGGAAGTCGTTGCCCGCCGGGATCACGCAGAACTCGTTGCCCTCGGGGTCGGCGAGCACGACGTGGCCCTCCTCCGGCAGCTGCCCGACGTCGATGTGCCGCGCGCCGAGGGCCAGGGCACGATCCACCATCGACTGCTGGGCCTCGAGGATTGCTGGTCAGGTCGAAGTGGATCCAGTTCGGCTCGGTCTTCGGCTCGTCGGTCGGCAGGAACCGGATCCGGAACCCGGTGTCGTCGTTGGGGAGCAGGGACGTGCCGTCGTCGGCGACCTCCCACCGGAAGAGCGCCTCCCCAGAACCGCGCGAGCGCGGCCGGGTCGTTCGCGTCGATGCACAGGGCGACGAGCTCGGACGTCACGGTCCAGGTCCTCCCGTTGGTGGTGGCACTGCCGCGCCGGCGGCGGTCCCCGCCGCACCCCCGTGGGGTTGTCACGCTAGGTGCCGGCCCGGCATCCCGCCACGCGATTTCGGCCGCTCAGCAGCAGCGGGGTGTCAGGAGCGCTTCGCCGGCTCAGGAGGGTTTGCGCCGGGTCAGGGCCGTATACCCGGACCTGACTTCGCGAAGGTGCTCCTGACTCCCCGAAGAACGTACTGCGGCGAGCCACCAGGGCGGGCGGCACTTCGGGAGCCCGTGACCTCCGGCGGTAGATTGACTGACCGCACGAGACGCCCCAGCCGACCGTCAGCCCCGAGAGCGTAGGGCTCACCCACCATGTCCGTTCTCACCCCCGCCCGCCAGCTTCCTCTCGCGCATCCACGCGTGAGGCGACGACACCCCCGAGGTCGGGGTCGGCCCCTGGGTCGGGCCGTGGCCGGAGGGCGACCACTGGGACCCCGAGCTGCTGCGCGACGGCGACCGGCGCAACGTCGCCGACCACTACCGCTACTGGCGCATGGAGGCGATCGTCGCCGACCTCGACACCCGCCGGCACCCGTTCCACGTCGCGATCGAGAACTGGGGCCACGACTTCAACATCGGCTCGGTCGTGCGCACCGCGAACGCGTTCAACGCCGCGGCGGTCCACATCGTCGGCCGGCGCCGCTGGAACCGCCGCGGGCGCGATGGTCACCGACCGCTACCAGCACGAGCACCACCACCCGACGCGTCGACGACCTCGTCGCGTGGGCGCGCGAGCGCAGGACCTGCCGCTCGTCGGCATCGACAACCTGCCCGGGCTCGGTGCCGCTCGAGACCTACGACCTGCCGCGCGAGTGCGTGCTGCTGCTCGGCCAGGAGGGCCCGGGGCTGTACGCCGCAGATGCGCGCGGCGTGCGACGTCGTGCTGCACATCGCGCAGTACGGCTCGACCCGCTCGATCAACGCCGGGGCGGCCGCGGCCATCGCGATGCACGCGTGGGTCCGCCGGCACGTCTTCGGCCAGCGAGAGTCGCGGTAGACCTGCTCGAATCCCGGTCGGCCGCGTGCGTCGCCGTGGTGAGGTCGCACCCACCGACCGGGCGCCGTCGACGTGAAGGACGAAGCGACCGACCATGCCGCGCACGGCGTCCTCCGCCGGCGCACGGGCCACGTCGGGCGCCGAGCTGGGCCTCGAGGCACCGTCCGCCCGGGCCCCGGTCCCGCGGCCCTTCGCCGAGTTCGCCGAGCACTGGCGGCTTCTACCGTCGAGGCACGACTCGACGACCTGCTCGGTGCCGCATCCTCGGGGACGGTGACGCCCTCGGGTCGGCTGCCGGCGTCCGGAGGCCGAGTGGGCGCTGCTCCGCCGCCGAGGAGCACGAGAAGGGGATGCGCTCGCACGAGCAGTTCCACCGCGACCTCGCCGCCGGGGCCACCGGCTCGTCGGCGGCCGCGCCGCTGACGCCGTCGGCGCAGGCGCTCTCGATGCGGCCCGACGGACCGGGCGGCGTGCTCGTCACCGACGGGCCGTTCACCGAGTCGGTCGAGCAGGTCGTCGGGTTCTACCTCGTCGAGACCGACGACCGCGCCGACCTCGTGCGGATCTGCGGCGAGTTCGCGCGCCGTGGCGAGCTGATCGAGTTCCGCGACATGGTCGGCCGACGACGAGCACGACCACGGCGGCGGAGGCACCGTGAAGCGCTACGTCGTCCTGATCGCCTACCGGCCGTGGGACTGGTCGTCGGCGACGCCGGAGGTGCGCCAGTCGTACTTCGACGCCCACGACGCCTTCCAGCAGTACGTCGACGAGCACGGGGCGCACCTGGGCAGCGCGGCGCTGGGCGACGGCCGACACGGCGACGACGCGTGCGGCGCGCCGACGGTTCGCGCACCGTCACCGACGGGCCCTTCGCCGAGCTCGCCGAGCAGGTCGGCGGCTACTACGACGTCGAGCTGCCCGACCTCGACGCGGCGATCGCGGCGGCCCGGCTGCTGCCGCCGGCGTACACGGTCGAGATCCGCCCGGTCGATCAGGATCGAGGGGTACGACCCGCAGTGACGCCGGACGAGGCCCTCGCGGCGACGGTGCGCGAGGAGTGGGGGCGGCTCGTCGCCCTGCTCCTCGCGCAGTTCCGCCGCCTCGACCTCGTCGAGGACGCCCTCGCGCGACGCCGTGGAGGCGGCGCGCGCGCGCCTGGCCGCGCGACGGCATCCCGGAGCGGCCCGCCGCGTGGCTGCTGACCGCCGCCCGGCGGCGGGTGCTCGACCGGCTGCGGGCCGAGGCGATGGCGGCGCGCAAGGTGCCGCTGCTCGTCGTCGACGCCGAGGCCGCCGGCGACGGCGCGGCGCGCCGATGGCCGACCCCGGTGAGCCTCGTGCGAGGACGACGTGCTGCGCCTGGTGCTGATGTGCTGCCACCCGGCCCTGGCGCCCGAGGTGGCCAGCGCCCTGGCGCTGCGCCTCGTCGTCGGCGTGACCGACCGCCGACATCGCCCGCCTCTTCCTCGTGCCCGAGCCGACGATGGCCGCGCGGCTCACCCGCGGCAAGCGCAAGATCGTCGACGGCCGGCATCCCGTTCGCGGTGCCCGACGCCGTCGGCGCTCCGCGCGGCTCGGCGCCGTCGCCCAGACGCGCCTACCTCGCGTTCACCGCCGGCTACGCCCCGGGCAGCGGTCCCGACCTGCTGCGCGCCGACCTCGCCGGGCGAGGCCGTGCGGCTGGTGCGGGTCGCTCGCGCACCTGCGCCCGGACGAGCCGGTGCTGCGAGGCCCTGCTCGCGCTGCTGCTCCTCCAGCACTCCCGCCGCGACGCCCGCGTCGACGCCGACGGCCGGCTCGTGCTGCTGCCCGACCAGGACCGCTCGCGGTGGCACCACGACGAGGTCGCCGAGGCGCTCGAGCTGCTCCACCGGATGCCGCGGCCGCGTCACCTCGCCGCTCGCCGAGAGCTACCGGCTGCAGGCGCTCGTGGCGGCCGAGCACGCGACGGCGGTGACGGCATCCGACACCCGGTGGGACCGGATCTGCGAGCACTACGCGGCGCTGGTGGCCCTCAACCCGTCACCGGCCGTGCGGCTGGCCGCGGCCGTCGCGCTGGCCGAGCGGGACGGGCCGCACGCCGGGCTGGCGCGCTCGACGACCTGGACGACGCGCTGCCGCACAGCCACCGGCTGCCGGCGGTGCGCGGCGAGCTGCTCGCCCGGGCCGGTGAGAACGCGGCGGCCGTCGAGGCCCTCGACCTGGCGATCGCCCGGTGCGGCAACGACGTCGAGCGCGAGCACCTCACCCGGCGCCGCGACGAGCTGCCGCCGGACGCGCTAGACGAGGCGGCAGTAGCTCGACGATGCGACAGCACGCGTCGCTGGGACGACCGAGATCGGCGTGTTGCCCCCTCGAGCGAGTGGCCACTCAGGGACGGTGAGCGGTGAGCGGCAGGCGGAGCAGGCCGACCGCGCCGACCACCAGCAGCGGCCACCACCAGTGCACCCCGTCGGCCGCGACGATGCCCTTCGCCGGCCATGAACCCCAGCCCGCCGCAGGCCAGCACGGTGACGAGCACCGGCAGCCAGGGCGGCGGCGGCGGTGAGTCGTCGCGCCGGGGCGTCTCGAACCGGCCGAGCAGCGCGACGAAGCCGAGCGTGACCGTGGCGAGCACCAGCCACCACAGCGGCCGGGTCAGCCACCAGGCCGCGGGTCAGCGGCTCGACGCCGAGGCCGAACCCACCCAGCAGCAGCGAGACAGCCGATGACCGACACCATCGCGGTGAGGTGCCACAGGTAGAGGGTCATGATCCGGGTGTTGAGCAGCACCACGCCGGCCCAGGCCCGCGGCCGCCGCATCCAGCGGGCGAGCAGCGGCTCGGCGGCGAGCACGACGCCGGCCTGCAGGAAGCCGAGGAACGCCAGGGTCTCGCGGGTCGGGTACGAGTTGTTCACGACCGCGCCGTCGAGGCCGATCATCGACACCGGGTACGGCCCGGCCCACACCAGCGCGACCAGGCCCACGGCCCCACGCCCGCCAGCAGCAGCCGCCGCCCGGTGCCGGCCAGCCGCCCGTCGAGCCACGCGTACCCGAGCTGGTGCACCGTCGCCCACACGACCAGGTAGTTGGCGAAGCCGACCCACAGCGCTGTCGGTCCCCAGGCTGACCAGGTCGACCACCCCGCCGAGCAGCACCCCGCCGACCACCGACCACCAGCCCAGCCGCTCCCACAGCCAGAGCGTCGCCGGCGCCACGGAGCACACGACCACGTAGGCCGCGAGGAACCAGGTCGGCACCAGGGCCACCTGGGATGCCGTGCGCAGCGTCCCGCTCGGAACTCCCGCCGCGTAGGCGATGGAGGTGGCGACCAGCCAGGTGAGCAGCAGCGGCACGACGGGCACGAGGAGGCGACGCAGGCGCGACGCGCAGCCACCCGGCATACGGCACCTCGCGGGCGCGGGCCGACCGCCAGGAGAGCGCGTTCGCGTAGCCGCCGACGAGGAAGAAGACCGGCATCACCTGGAAGACCCAGGTGAGCGGGTGGGTCCACGACGCGAGCTCGAGCAGGTGGCCGGGCACCAGCTCGCCGTCGCGCACCACCACGGCGGCGATCAGCCAGTGGCCCAGCACGACGACGCAGATCGCCCCGGCCCGCAACAGGTCGACGACCCGGTTGCGGGTCGCCGGGGTGGTGGCCGGCGAGGGTGCGCACGGTCGGTGAGGTCCATAGCGACCAGCGTGGCGCGGCTCCCTGGTGCGCTGCGGCCGCGACGCCGCCCCCGGTCGTCGTCGACCGCGGCGCCGGTGCACGCACGCCGATGCCGCGGAGCACGGCGCGATGGTCGAGTGCCCCGAGGGCCTCGGCGACGACCCCGACCACTGGGTCGCGCGGCAGGTGGAGTTCTTCACCGCGCGGGGGCAGCGGTGGAGTGGAAGACCTACGGCTACGACGAGCCGGCCGACCTGCCCGAGCGGCTCGTGCGGCGCCGGGTTCGTGGCCGACGACCCCGAGGTCGTGCTGGTCGGCCGCTGCGCCGACCTCGGTGCACGACGTCGACCTGCCGGCCGGCACGCGGCTGCGCGAGATCTCGACCGACGAGGACTGGGAGCGGGTGCGGGTCAGCGTCGACACGGTCTGGGGCGAGGACACCTCGTGGGTCAACGACGCGCTGCGCGCCGACAGCGCCGCGACCCCGACCTGCTCACCGCCGTCGTCGTCGAGGACCCGCCACCCTCGAGGTGCTGTCCTACGGCGTGCTGCGCCTGCAGCCGGAGACCGAGTTCTGCGGGCATGTGGGGCGGCTCGACCCTGCGCAGTGGCGGGGCGCGGGCTGTACCGCGCGCTGACCTCGTACCGCGCCCGGCTCGCCCTCGGCGCGGCTACCCGTACGCCCGCGTCGACACCTCGCCCGACTCGCGTCCCATCCTCGTCGGGCTCGGGATGCAGGCCGTGGCCGACACCCGGCCCTACCTGCTCGACCCCTCCCGGGTTGCCGGAGAACGGGGTTCGGCCACCCCCTGACCGGGCCGCCCGATCGACCCGTCGGATGCCGTGTCCGGGCTACCGCTGGGTAGGTGAACCTCTGGTGTGACGCGCCCGGATCCGTGGAAGGATTCGACGCGTACCGGCACTCACTACCTCACGAGGAGAACCACCGTGCCCATCGCAACGCCCGAGGTCTACGCCGACATGCTCGACCGAGCCAAGGCCGGCTCGTTCGCCTACCCCGCCATCAACATCACGTCGAGCCAGACCGTGACGGCCGCGATCCGCGGCTTCGCCGAGGCCGGGTCCGACGGCATCATCCAGGTCTCCACGGGCGGTGCCGAGTACGCCTCGGGGTCGACCATCAAGGACATGGTGACCGGCTCGCTCGCCCTCGCCGCCTACGCGCGCGAGGTGGCCAAGAACTACCCGGTCAACATCGCGCTGCACACCGACCACTGCCCCAAGGACAAGCTCGACGGCTTCGTGCGCCCGCTCATCGCGGCGTCGGCCGAGCAGGTCAAGTCCACGCGGCCTGCCGATCTTCCAGAGCCACATGTGGGACGGCTCGGCCGTGCCGCTCGACGAGAACCTCCAGATCGCCGAGGAGCTGCTCGCGCTCGCCAAGGCCGCGCAACATCATCCTCGAGGTCGAGATCGGTGTCGTCGGCGGCGAGGAGGACGGTGTCGCCAACGAGATCAACGAGCAGCTCTACACGACCCCCGAGGACGCCCTGAAGACCGTGGCCGCGCTCGGCCTCGGCGAGAACGGCCGCTACATGGCCGCGCTCACCTTCGGCAACGTGCACGGCGTCTACAAGCCGGGCAACGTCAAGCTGCGCCCGGAGATCCTCAAGCAGTGCCAGGACGCCATCGTCGCCGCGCACGGTGCGGCCGCCGGCGACAAGCCGCTCGACCTCGTCTTCCACGGCGGCTCGGGCTCGCTGCCCGAGGAGATCTCGGCGGCCGTCGACTACGGCGTCGTCAAGATGAACGTCGACACCGACACCCAGTACGCCTTCACCCGCCCGGTCGCCGACTGGATGCTGCAAGCAACTACGCCGGCGTGCTGAAGATCGACGGCGAGGTCGGCAACAAGAAGCAGTACGACCCCCGCGCCTGGGGCAAGGAGGCCGAGGCCGGCATGGCCGCTCGCGTCGTCGAGGCCTGCCAGAACCTGCGCTCGGCGGGCACCCACCAGGGCTGACCCTGCCGAACCCCTCCGACCCCAGCGGTCGAGAGCAGAGAACACGCCGTGCGAGGCCGACCTCGCACGGCGTGTTCTCTACTCTCGAGGCAACAGTCCTGCACCATCCCGCTCCGACCTGGAGGCCCACCGTGAGCTCCGACCTGCTCGGCATCCCCCCGACCCACCTGCCCGAGGACCCCGCCGCCGACGCGCTGGCGAACGGGCTGCGCCCCGAGCACGTGGCGGCCGCCTACCCGTCGTCCTGCCTGGCCTGGGCGGTGCTCGCCGAGGACGCCCTGGCCGACCACCGCGACGTCACGTCGTACGCCTACGCCCGCACCGGCTACCACCGCGGGCTCGACGCGCTGCGCAGGGCCGGCTGGCGCGGCCAGGGGCCGATCCCGTGGGAGCACGAGCCCAACCGCGGCTTCCTGCGCGCGCTCGCGGCCCTGGCCCGCGCGGCCAGCGCAGATCGACGAGAACGAGGAGGTGCACCGGTGCACCGAGTTCCTGCGCGCGTCGAGCGCCACCGGGGCCCGCGAGCTCGGCCTCTGAGCGACGACGAGCGCGCGGCCGGAGCGGCCGGACAGACGGAAGGCCCGGGCGCGACAACGCCCGGGCCTTCCTCTGACAGCCGTATCTCGAGCCCACCGGGAGCACGAGCGCTTCCCTCTCGCCAAGAAACGCCCACCCGATGGTCCCCTGCAACCTCGGCTGTGCTGTTCCATCGTGCCTCCCGCCAGCCGACGAGGTGCGACACTTGGGTGCCACTGGCAGGTATCGGCCACCCACGCAGGGGTAGGAGGTGGGCCGCATGGACGACCCCACGACATACGACGGGGGCGTGCTCCTCGTGCTCGAGGAGCAGCTCAGACGCGAGCTCGACCGCATCGAGGAGCGCCGCCGCGACCTCGACGCGTCCCGCGAGCTGCTGTCGAAGGTCACGAGCATCGCGCTCGGGGCCACCGAGCCGCCCAGCGAGCCGATCTCCGACGCGATCGCGCCCTCGGTCGTCAACCGGCTGCTCACCGAGACCACCGGCATGCTGCGCAACTTCGTGCTCACCATCTCCGAGGGGCCGGCCCTCGACGAGAGCACGATGCGCGCCAACGAGGACCGGATCCGGCGCGGCGAGCAGCAGCGCGCGGTCTACCCGGCGAGCGCGCTGTCGTCACCGCAGGGCCAGCGCTGGATGACGGTGTGGAGCGAGGTCGGCGAGGACCAGCGGATCCTGCCCACCACCGACACCGAGTTCGCGGTCTTCGGCGACACCGCCGTGGTGGCGCTGGCCGGCTGGGACGACCCCGCCCAGGGCTACGCCGTGATCCGCGACCCGCTCACCGTGCGGCTCTACACCGCCTACTTCGACCTCGCCTGGAAGCACGCGGTGCCCGCGCCGGTCGTCGGCGGGCGCGAGGGCAGCGGCGACCCCAAGCTCGTCGAGCTGCTCGAGCTCGGCCTCAAGGACGAGGCCATCGCCCGCTACCTCGGCGTCAGCCTGCGCACCGTGCGCCGCCGGGTGGCGCACCTGATGGCCGTCAACGGCGTCGACACCCGGTTCCAGCTCGGCTGGGCCCTCGCCCGCCGCCGGCGCTGAGCGGAACCGGAGGCGCACGGCATCCCGCGATAGGGTGGGGTGTACGAGGCCCCGGCGCGTACCCGCGAGGGGCCTTCGGCGCGTCGCGGCACCTTCGCCCGGCGCACGGGCGAGAGGAGCGGCGATGCCGGCGATCGTGCTGGTCGGAGCCCAGTGGGGCGACGAGGGCAAGGGCAAGGCGACCGACCTGCTGGGCGGCGACGTCGACTACGTCGTCAAGTTCAACGGGGGCAACAACGCCGGCCACACCGTCGTCATCGAGGGCGAGACGGCACCGCGAGAAGTACGCGCTGCACCTGCTGCCGTCCGGCATCCTCACGCCGTCGGTGACCCCGGTCATCGGCAACGGCGTCGTCGTCGACCTCGAGGTGCTCTTCCAGGAGATCGACGGGCTCGAGGCCCGCGGCGTCGACACCTCGCGGCTGGTCGTGTCAGCGCCAACGCCCACGTCATCGCGCCGTACAACCGCACCCTCGACAAGGTGACCGAGCGCTTCCTCGGGCGCCCGCCAGATCGGCACCACCGGGTCGCGGCATCGGCCCGACCTACGCCGACAAGATGAACCGGGTCGGCATCCGCGTGCAGGACCTCTTCGACGAGCACATCCTGCGCCAGAAGGTCGAGGCGGCGCTGTCGCTGAAGAACCAGGTGCTCGTCAAGATCTACAACCGCCGCGCGGTCGAGGTCGACGAGGTCGTCGAGGAGCTGCTCGGGTACGCCGAGCGGCTGCGCCCGATGGTCGCCGACACCTCGCTCGCTGCTCGAGCAGGCGCTGGATGCCGGGGCGAACGTGCTGCTCGAGGCCGGCCAGGCCACGCTGCTCGACGTCGACCACGGCACCTACCCGTTCGTGACGTCGTCGTCGCGCGACCGCCGGCGGCGCGTGCACCGGGTCGGGCATCCCGCCGACGCGGGTCGACCCGGGTGATCGCGATCCTCAAGGCGTACACGACCCGGGTCGGCGAGGGCCCGTTCCCCACCGAGCTGTTCGACGACGACGGCGAGTACGCTGCGCAAGACCGGCGTCGAGTACGGCACCACCACCGGGCGGCCGCGCCGCTGCGGCTGGATCGACACCGTCATCGGCCGCTACGCCAACCGGATCAACGGCGTCACCGACTTCGTCATCACCAAGCTCGACGTGCTCACCGGGTTCGAGAAGGTGCCGGTGTGCGTGGCCTACGAGGTCGACGGCGTGCGGCACGACGAGATGCCGGTGAACCAGACGCGACTTCCACCACGCGAAGCCGGTCTACGAGCTGCTCGCCGGCTGGTGGGAGGACATCTCCGGGTGCCGCGACGTTCGACGACCTGCCGGCAGCGCCCAGGCCTACGTGCTGCGCG
Organism: uncultured Actinomycetota bacterium; assembly: GCA_963782695.1. Classification (GTDB taxonomy): domain Bacteria; phylum Actinomycetota; class Actinomycetes; order Actinomycetales; family Dermatophilaceae; genus Fodinibacter. The sequence continues at coordinate 63,490 of CAWAKY010000022.1, forward strand.
TCGAGGAGCTGATCGGGGCGCGGGTCTCGGCGATCGGCGTCGGCCCGGGCCGGCACGAGATCATCCAGCGCTTCCCGCTCCTCGACTGAACCCCAACTTTCCCGCCCGGTGCGACAACCTTCACCTTCGCACCAGAACCGTTGTGGTGCGAAGGTGAAGGTTCTGGCATCGGGCGAGAAAGTTGAGGCAGGGGGACGGGGGATGCCGGGCGCGGCGGCGGTCGGTCAGGCCGCGGCGGACCCGGCGGCGCATCACCCAGCGCCACTTGCGCGATCCGCCGGTCGCGCTCGAACCCGAACTCCTCGAACAGGTCCTCGGGCCCGGTGTGGAGGTAGGCGCCGCGCTGCGGTGGCCGACCCTCGACCTGCTCGGGGTAGGCCTCGACCAGCCTGACCAGGCCCCCGCCGGCCTCCTCGATGGCCGTGAGCACGGCGGCCACGGCGGCCCGGGCGACCCCCCTGCCGCGGTGCCGGCTGCCGGTGAAGATGCAGCCGATCCGCCAGTCGGGCAGCTCGGTCAGCTCGGCCGCGTAGGCCTTGGAGTTCTTGATCGACGCCACCTCGGCCGGCGGCCCGTACTGGCACCAGCCGACGCAGGCGTCACCGTCGTAGACGAGCACCTGGTGCACCGTGCCCGCACGCACGTGCGGCCAGCTTGGCGTCGCGGTTCCTGGCCCGGCGGCCCGTGGCCGACGCTCTCGGGGTGGAAGCCGATGCACCAGCAGCCGCCCCGGACGACCCCGTTGTTGGCCTCGACCAGGGCGGCGAAGTCGGGCCAGGTGTCGGGCGTCAGGTGGCGCGTCGTGTAGACGGGTCGAGCGGTCGCGTCTCGGGCACGGCCCACCTCCGGTGCGGTCGGGACGCGTGCGGCTCACCCCGGCATCCTCTCGCCGACCACCGCACGGCGCGGAACCTGGCACGGACCGGCGCGACGCAGAAGTTCGGATGCCGCGCAGCAATTGCCGCGCGGCATCCGAACTTCTGCGTGACGAGGGCGAGGGTGACGGGTCAGGCGGGGCGCAGGACGTGCATCCGGTGCGCCGCCCGGGTCAGCACGACGTAGAGCACCCGCACCCCACCGGGCGACTCCTCGACGATGCCCTGCGGGTCGACGACCACCGTCGCGTCCCACTCCAGGCCCTTGGTCGACAGCGGGTCGATGACCTGCACCCGGCCGTCGCCGGCGCCCGTCCAGCCCGGCGAGCCGCTCGGCCCAGCGCCGCCCGGCGATGACGGCGATCGAGCCCTCGACCTCGCCGAGCAGCTGGTCGACGGCGTCCGCCGCGGCCTCCGCGACCGAGCCCTCGACCACGCGGTCGACGGGGTCGACGCCGGTCTCGCGCACGGCATCCGGGATGTCGGCGTCGGGCACGAGCGGGAGGATGACGTCGCGCGCGTAGTCGAAGATCTCGCGGGCGTTGCGGTAGTTGGTGTCCATGTGGAACGCCCGGCGCTCCTGCGCCGCTGAACGCCTCGTCGCGCGCGCGGCCGGCCTCGGCGAGGTCGGACCACGACGCCTGCGCGGCGTCGCCGACGACGGTCCAGGATGCCGCCCGGCCCCGGCGCGCGAGCATCCGCCACTGCATCGGCGAGAGGTCCTGGGCCTCGTCGACGAGCACGTGGGCGTAGCCGGAGGGCCGGTCGATGCGGCCCATGCATCAGCCGCTCGCGCGCGTCGGCGGGCGTGACGACCGACTGGGTCTCCTCGGCGGGCACCCGGCGGTCGACCCCGGCGCGCACGTCGATGACGCCCCACTGCGAGAGCTCGTCGAGCTCCTCGATGTCGTAGAAGCCGACGTCCTCGCGCTCGGCCACCTGCACCGGCGCCGAGCCGGGCCGACGAGGTCGTCGACGAGCGCGGCGTCGGACACCGACCAGGTGCCGGTCTCGAGCGCCTCGCGGTACGAGTACGGCGACGCGCGGCGCCCTCCTCGTGGTCGAGCACGCCCGCGCGAGACGGCGTAGACGTGGTCGGTGTCGGCGAGCCACGAGCAGCAGCTCGCGCGGGTCGAGCTGGCGCCACCACGACGCCATGAACTCGTCGACGTCGCGCGAGGCGTCGAACGCGTCGAGGAACACGTCGCGCTCGCCCTGGCGCACCGAGCGCCACGCGGCCTCGGCGAGGGCCGAGCGCGCGGCATCGGTCGGCGAGGTTGTGCTGGTGCGGTGCGCAGCACCTCGGAGCGCACCCGGCGAGCGCGCGTGTCGTCGAGGCGCACGGCGATGCCGGCGATGAACGCCCGGAAGACCGTCGGGCGCCCCGGCACGGCGGTCGCGAGGCGAGCCGCGAGAGCAGCCGGCGGATGCGCAGCGACCCCTTGATCGCCGCGACCTCGGGGGGGTCGAGCCGCTGCGGCCGTCATGCCCTCGACGAGGTCGCCGAGCGCGCGCAGCGCGACCGACTCCTCGCCGAGGCACGGCAGCACGCGCTCGATGTACGCCGTGTAGGCCGCGGACGGGCCGACGACGAGGATGCCGCCGTTCTCGAACCGGCGCCGGTCGGAGTAGAGCAGGTAGGCCGCGCGGTGCAGGGCGACGACGGTCTTGCCGGTGCCGGGGCCGCCGGTGATCTCGGTGACGCCGCGCGACGGGGCCCGGATGGCCTCGTCCTGGTGGCGCTGGATGGTGGCGACGATGTCGCGCATCTGCCGGCCGCGGGTGCGGGTCAGGGCCGCCATCAGGGCGCCGTCGCCGACGCACGACGATGTCGTCGGGCGCCTCGGGCACCATCAGGTCGTCCTCGACGCCGACGACGGTGGCGCCCTTGCAGCGCAGCACCCGGCGGCGCAGCACGCCCATCGGGTCGACCGGGGTGGCGCGGTAGAAGGCGAGGCCGCCGGCGCGCGCCAGTCGATGACGAGCGGCTCGTAGTCGTCGTCGCGCACCCCGAGCCGGCCGATGTAGCGCACCTCGCGCTCGGTCGGCGCCGTCGCCGGCTGCGTCGTCGCTCGAGGTCGAGCCGGCCGAAGACCAGGCCCTCGTACTGCGTTGTCGAGCATCGTGCGGCGCCGGGCGGCGGCGAAGACGAGGGCGTCGCGCTCGAAGAGCCCGGTCATCTCCTCGTCGCGGACGTCACCGGTGCGGGCGGTGCGGCCGCGCGCCAGGCCCTCGGCCTCGACGTCGGCGGCGCGAGCGGCCGGCCTTCTCGAGCTCGGCGTAGACCCGGTCGACGTGGGCCTGCTCGAGCGCCAGCTCGCCGGCGACGTCGGGTGAGGCCTCGGGCAGGCCCGGGTTGGCGGTCACGGAGCAGGTACTCCTCGAGAAGAGGCGGCGGAGGTCACGGAACTCACCAGTCTAATCCCGTGCACGCGCCGGTTCCGCACGGTCCGGGAACACGCCCGCGCGGATGCCGGGACGCCCGTGCCGCTCGCCCGCGCCCGCCACTAGGTTGGTCGCGTGAAGGTACTCGTCGTCGGGTCCGGGGCCCGCGAGCACGCCCTCGTCCGTTCCATCGCACTCGACCCGTCGGTCGACGCCGTGATCGCCGCACCGGGCAACCCCGGCATCGAGGCGGTGGCCCGCTGCGAGCCGCTGCCCGGCGGGGTCAGCGACGCCGCCGGGGTGGTCGCGCTGGCCGTCTCGATGGGGGTCGACCTCGTCGTCATCGGGCCGGAGGCGCCGCTGGTGGCGGGCGTGGCCGACGCGGTGCGCGACGCCGGCATCCCGTGCTTCGGCCCGTCCGCGGAGGCGGCCCGGCTCGAGGGCAGCAAGGCCTTCGCCAAGGACGTCATGTCGGCCGCGGACGTGCCGACCGGGATGGCCCACGTCTGCACCACCGTGGCCGAGGTCGAGGAGGCGCTCGACGCGCTTGGGCGCCCCGCACGTCGTCAAGGACGACGGGCTGGCCGCCGGCAAGGGGGTCGTCGTCACCGACGACCGGGCCGAGGCGCTCGAGCACGCGACGGCCTGCCTGGCCAAGCCCGGCGGCGCGGTGGTCGTCGAGGAGTTCCTGTCCGGGCCCGAGGTGTCGCTGTTCTGCCTCTGCGACGGCGAGACCGTCGTGCCGCTGGTGCCCGCGCAGGACTTCAAGCGGGTCGGCGACGACGACGCCGGGCCGAACACCGGCGGCATGGGGGCCTACAGCCCGCTCGACTGGGCGCCCGAGGGGCTGGTCGACGACGTCGTGGCCCGGGTCGCGCAGCCGGTGGTCGACGAGATGCGCCGGCGGGGCACCCCCTTCTCCGGGGTGCTCTACGTCGGGCTGGCCCTGACCCCGCGCGGGCCGCGGGTCATCGAGTTCAACGCGCGGTTCGGCGACCCGGAGACCCAGGTCGTGCTGGCCCGGCTGCGCACCCCGCTCGGCGGCGTGCTGCTCGCGGCGGCCAAGGGGCGGTTGCACGAGGCGCCGGTGCTGCGCTGGTCCGACGAGGCGGCCGTCACGGTGGTCGTCGCCGCCGACAACTACCCCGGCACCCCGCGCACCGGCGACCCGATCACCGGGCTCGACGACCTGCCCGGCGCTCCCGAGACGTACGTGCTGCACGCCGGCACCGCGCCGCGACGCCGACGGGCTGCTGGTCTCGGCCGGTGGCCGGGTGCTGTCGGTGGTCGCCACCGGGGCGACGCTGAGCGCAGGCGCGCGAGCGGGTCTACGCCGCGGTCGACGCCATCGAGCTGCCGGGCTCGCACCACCGCACCGACATCGCGCTCAAGGCCGAGCGCGGCGAGGTCACCGTCTGACACCCGAGTCTGCGGTGAGTGCGGAAGTGGTCTGCCCCGGCAACCACTTCCGCACTCGCGGCAAGTCGGGCCTCAGTTCAGCTTGCGGGTGTTCTCCGGGATGCCGCCGCCGGCGCGCACGTCCGCGGCCAGGTCGGCCAGCGCGGTGAGCGCGACGTTCTGGCTCCACGGGCCGTACGACACCCGGGCCACCCCGAGCCGCTGCATCGTCTCGAGCGGCAGCGCCCCCGGGATGCCGATCAGGTTCACCTTCTGCGGCCCGAGGGCCTCGACGAGCGCCGTGACGGTCGCCTCGTCGAGCAGCCCCGGCGCGAAGAAGGTCGAGGCGCCGGCGTCGAGGTAGGCCCGGCCGCGCTCGATCGCGTCGGCCAGCACCTCGGCCGGGTCGCGGTCGCCGGCGCGCAGGAAGGCGTCGGTGCGCGCGTTGAGCACGAACGGGATGCCGGCCCGCTCACCGGCCGCGACGGCATCCGCAACCGCGCGCACGGCATCCGGCAGTGGCTTGAGCTGGTCCTCGAGGTTGGCACCGACGATGCCCACGTCGATGGCGCGGGCGATGGTGCCGCCGGGGTCGCCGTAGCCGGCCTCGAGGTCGGCGGTGACGGGGAGGTCGACGGCGCCGGCGATCCGGCCGACGGCCTCGATCATCAGGTCGCGGGGGATCTGCTCGCCGTCGGGGTAGCCGTACGACGCGGCGACCGAGTGGCTGGCCGTGGCCAGGGCGGTGGTGCCGGGGGTGTCGGCGACGACCTTGGCGGAGATCGCGTCCCAGACGTTGACGAGCAGGAGCAGCTCGGGGTCGGCGTGCAGTCGCTGGAGCTCACGGGCCTTGTCGAGGGTGTTCATCCGCCGAACCTACGTCAGACCCGGTGCGTCGGCGAGGGCGTCGTGCGCGTCGGCGAGGTGGTCGAGGTCGGCGAGGTCGAGCACCTGCAGGTAGAGGCGGGTGGTGCCGACCTCCGCCAGCCGGCCGAGCCGGTCGCGCGCCTGCTCGAACGTGCCGGCGATGCCGTTCTCGACGAGCTCGTCGACGTCGCGGCCGATCGCCTCCGCGCGGCGTCGCACCGTCGGCGTCGTCGCGCCCGAGGCACAGGACCTGCGCGGCGGAGTGCACCAGCGTGGCGGGGTCGCGGCCGATCTCGGTGCACACGGCATCCACCTGCTCGAAGAGGCGGCCGGTCTCCTCCACCGACCGGAAGCCGGCGTTGAAGTCGGCGGCGTAGCGGGCGGCGAGGGTGGGGGTGCGGCGCTTGCCGCCACCGCCGACGATGATCGGCACGCCGCCGGGCTGCACCGGCTGGACGAGCCCGGGGTTGGCGCTGCACCGGGTAGTGCGGCCCGTCGTGCTCGAAGGCCGACCCGGCGGGGGTCGACCACAGGCCGGTGATGACGGCGAGCTGCTCCTCGAGCCGGTCGAAGCGCTCGCCGAGCGGGGGAAGGGGATGCCGAAGGCGGCGTGCTCCTGCTCGAACCAGCCTGCGCCCAGGCCGAGCTCGACCCGGCCACCGCTCATCTGGTCGACGCCGCGCGACCGTCACCGCGAGCGGCCCGGGCAGCCGGAACGTGGCCGAGCTGACCAGGGTGCCGAGCCGGATGCGGCTGGTGTCGCGGGCCAGCCCGGCGAGGGTGGTCCAGGCGTCGGTCGGCCCGGGGGTGCCGTCGCCGGACATGGCCAGGTAGTGGTCCGAGCGGAAGAAGCCGTCGAAGCCGAGCTGCTCCGTGGCCCGCGCCACGGCGAGGAGGTCGTCGTAGGTGGCGCCCTGCTGGGGCTCGGTGAAGATCCGGAGGTCCATGCCCCCACGCTAGGCGGCGGAGGCGGTGCGACCGGCCGCGAGGGCCGCGACGAGTGCGCAGGCCGCACCACCGGCCATGAGCAGGCCGAACGCGAGGCCGTCGGTCTCGGCGCCGCGCAGCGCCACGACCGCGCCGACGACCCCGGTCGACAGGGCCACCCCGGTCGAGATCGCCAGGCCCTGGGCGGCGCTGACCCGCCCCTGCTCGGAGACCGGTGCCAGCGAGAGCAGCTGGGTCGACAGGGTCGGCGACACGATGCCCATGCCGAGCGCGGCCACGGCCCACGCCAGCATCCCGGGCACCAGCCCGATGACGTCGAGCGAGAGCAGCACCGGCCCCAACGACCCGACGGCGATCAGGCCCGCACCGATCGCGGCCCGGGCCGGCGCGCTCGACGTCGGCCTGCACCCGGTTGGTGCTGTTGAGGAACGACCCGGCCGCCCAGAGGCAGCCGGTGACCGACAGCGAGACGCCGGCGACGGCCGTGGACGCGCCGTGGGTCTGCACCAGCATCAGCGGGATCAGCCCGGCCACGGCGGTGAACGCGGCCGACACGAGCATCCGCACCGCGATGACGCTGGGCACCCCGCGGGCCAGCCGCGCCACCCCGTGGGGGAGTGCGCGCACCGCACCGACGACGACGAGCACCGCACCGGCCCCGATGACCGCGACCCCCGCGACGCGGGTGTCGGGGTCGGAGAGCAGCGGCGCCGAGAAGGTCGTCACGGCCAGGCCCGCGGCGAGCAGCAGCGCGGCGGCGACCCGACGACGCTCGGATGCCGTGGCCTCGGCACCGCTGGCCGACGCACCACCCGCGTGGGTGCGGCGCAGGGCCGGGCGCAGCAGCACCAGCGCCACCGGGGCGACGAGCAGGGGCGCCACGAACACCATCCGCCAGCCCCACAGGCCGTCGATGGCGCCGGCCAGGCTCGGGCCGAGGAGGGACGGCAGGATCCAGGCCGCCGCGAACGAGGCGAAGATCTTCGCGCGCAGCGCCTCGGGGAGCGCCTGGGCGACGAGCACCATCAGGGCGGTGTCGATGAGCGCCTCGGCCGCCCCGGAGGCCGCCCGCCCGACGACGAAGACCCCCATGGTGGGGGCCAGCCCCGACACGACCTGGGCCACGACGAACGACGCCATGCCCCACAGCAGCACCGGCCGCGGGCCGGCGCGGTCGGTCCAGCCGCCGGACCAGGCCATCGCGATGGTGAAGGTCACCAGGGTGGCGCCGGTGGACGCCCCGAACAGGGCCCAGCCGTCGAGCTCGCGCACCACGGTCGGCAGGATCGTGCTGACCGCCCGGTTCTCGAAGGCCGCGAGGGTCACCAGCGCGACGACGCCGACGACGACGGGGAGGTTCGCGCGGGCGAGCAGCCGCACCGGGCGCTCGGGGGTGTCGGCGGCAGGGGTGGGCGTGGCGGTCCCCGAGGTCGTCATGATCCCATCCTGAAACCTCTAGTGCACTTGAGGTCAAGTCGACTACCGTCGGGCGCGTGGACCGACACGACCTGCTCACGATAGGTGAGGTGGCCTCCCGGTCAGGGGTGTCGGTCGCGACGGTGCGGTTCTACGAGGAGCGCGGCCTGGTGTCGTCGGTGCGCACCGGCGGCAACCAGCGCCGGTTCGAGCGGCACGTGCTGCGCCGCATCGCGGTGGTGCGGGCCGGCCAGCGGTTCGGGCTCACCCTCGCCGAGGTGGGGGAGGCGCTCGCCACGCTGCCCGTCGACCACCCCCCGACCAAGCGCGACTGGTCGCGGCTGTCGGGGCGCTGGCACGACCTGCTCACCGCCCGGATCGAGGCGATGACCAAGGTCCGCGACGACCTCGAGTCGTGCATCGGCTGCGGCTGCCTGTCGCTGCGTTCCTGCCCGGTCTACAACCACGACGACGAGCTGGCCGCGCAGGGCCCGGGCCCGCAGCGTTGGCCCGCAGCCGCCCGCGGCCGGCTGAGCCCACCGAGTTGGGTGCTGAGATGGCTGCCGGGGCGACCACCTGAGCACCCAACTCCAACACCCTCGAGTTGGGTGCTGAGCTGGCTGCCAGGGCGACCACCTGAGCACCCGACTCGGGATGGCGGAGCTGGCGTCAGCTGCCGACGGTGACCGCCTCGGCCTCCTCGACCGAGCCGACCGGGTCGAGCTCGTGGTCGACGCCGTGCAGGTACGCCCGGCCGGACAGCAGCACCGCGACGCCGGCCAGCACGGCGACCGCGCCGACCCAGAACGGCAGGTGCACCGACGTCTCGCCGAGCTTGCCGGCCATGTACGGCGCCACCGCACCACCCGCGAAGCGCACGAAGCTGTAGGCCGACGAGGCGACCCCGCGCTCGACCGGCGACACGGTCATCACGGTCTCGGTGATCAACGTGTTGTTGACGCCGAGGAACGCCGCCGGCGACGACGACCCCCACGATGAGCACCGTCTTGTTGTCGGTCCACAGGGCCATCGCCGCGAGCACCGCGGCGAAACCCACGAGCGCGACGACGATGCCGGGCACGGTGCCGATCCGGCGCTGCACCCACGGCGCGATGAGCACCGACGCGATGGCCAGGAACAGCCCCCAGCCGAAGAACACCAGGCCGGTGCCGTGCGCCGACAGGTCGAGCGGGAACGGCGTGAAGGCCAGCAGGGTGAAGAAGCCGACGTTGTAGAGCAGGGCGGTGACGGCGACGGTGGCCAGGCCCCGGTGCCGCAGCGCCTTGAGCGGCGCGCTGAGCGAGGTCGGCGGCGTGTCGGGGCGGGTGTCGGGCAGGGTGACCCAGGTCGTGACGAGCGCGACCAGCATCAGCGCGCTGACGCCGAAGAACGGCCAGCGCCACGAGATGCCGCCGAGCACGCCGCCGAGCAGCGGGCCGGCCGCGATGCCCAGGCCGAGCGCCGCCTCGTAGAGGATGATCGCCTGCGCCACCGACCCGCGGGCCGCCCGCACGATCGTCGCCAGCGCGGTCGCGATGAACAGCGCGTTGCCCAGGCCCCACACGGCGCGCCAGCCGACGACGCCGGCGATGGTGTCCTGGGTGCCGGCCAGCCCCGCGCCGATGATGATCACGGTCAGGCCGAGCAGCAGGGTGCGCTTCGGGCCGATCCGGCTCGAACCCAGCCGGTGCCGAGCATCGCGACGCCCATCACGGCCATGTAGCTGGTGAAGAGCAGCGACACCTGCGACGGCGTCGCGCCGAGCTCCTCGGCGATCGGCTTGAGGATGGGGTCGACGAGGCCGATCCCCATGAAGGCGACGACGCACGCGAAGGCGACGCTCCAGACGGTCTTGGGCTGGCGCCACATGGTCAGTGGTCCTTCCGGTCGGGGGTGGTGGGGTGGTGCTGGGTCGCGTCGAGCAGCTCGCCGAGCAGGGCGACGGCGTCGCGCAGCCGCCCCGCGTCGGGGTGCACGGCATCCAGCACCGGGTCAGGGCGGCGCCGCGGGCGCGGCGCAGGCGGGCGAGCGCGGCAGCACCGTCGGGGGTGAGCCCGACGAGGCTGGCCCGCGCGTCCGCGGGGTCGGGGGTGCGGGCGACCAGGCCGTCGGCCTCGAGCCGGTGCACCTGGGCGGTCATCGACGGCTGGCTGCAGTGGTCGGCCTCGGCGAGGGTGGTGATCCGCGCGGCGCCGAGGTCGTCGACGAGGGCGAGCACGCGGCGCCTGGGCGTACGGCAGCCCGAGGTCGGCGTGCTGCGACGCCCAGCGCGAGAGGCGGGCGGCGCTGCGCAGCAGCTCGTCGGCGAGGGCGTCGGTCGGAGTCATCCCACGATATTTACATAGGATTCCTATGTAATCAAGCCGAGGTCCGGATGCCGCGTGCCCGCGCCCCGCTCGGCCGGGATGACATGTGTCATGGGCAGGACGTGACAGCCCACCCGTGACGGCGGGCCGCCCGTGGAGGAGGCTCGAGCCCATGAACACACCACGCACTCCCGCGGTGCGCCTGCGCGGGGTCACCAAGGACTTCGGTGACGTGCACGCGGTCCGCGGGATCGACCTCGAGATCCAGCCCGGCGAGATGGTGGCCTTCCTCGGCCCCAACGGCGCCGGCAAGACCACCACGATCGACATGGTCCTGGGCCTGTCGCAGCCCGACCACCGGCGACGGTCGAGGTGCTCGGCATGGCCCCGCGGCAGGCCATCGCGCGCGGCCTGGTCGCCGCCGTGATGCAGACCGGCGGCCTGCTCAAGGACCTCACCGTCCGCGAGACGGTGCAGTACACCGCCAGCCTGTTCGCCGACACCAAGCCGGTGGACGACGTGCTCGAGAGCGCCGGCATCACCGAGATCGCCGACCGCAAGGTGGCCAAGTGCTCCGGCGGCGAGCAGCAGCGGCTGCGGTTCGCGATGGCGCTGCTGTCCGACCCGGCGCTGCTGCTGCTCGACGAGCCGACCACCGGCATGGACGTCGAGGGGCGGCGCTCGTTCTGGTCCGCGATCCGCGAGGACGCCGCAGCAGGGCCGCACGGTGCTGTTCGCGACGCACTACCTCGAGGAGGCCGACCACTACGCCGACCGGATCGTGCTGATCAGCAACGGCGGCATCGTCGCCGACGGCACCGGCAGCGAGATCAAGGCGCTCGCCTCCGGCCGCACCGTGCGCGCCACGCTGGCCCGGCCCGACACCGCGGCGCTCGGCGGCGCTCGGCGGGGTCGAGCACGTCGAGGTGCGCGGCGAGCAGGTCTTCGTCCGCGCCCAGGACAGCGACGCCGTCGCGCGCTACCTGCTCACCGAGACCGACGCCCGCGACCTCGAGATCACCGCCCACGGCCTCGAGGACGCCTTCCTCAGCCTGACCGGCCGCACCACGTCCGAAGCCGGGTCCGCGGCCCGCCGCGAGCCCGAACGCGACTCCGACCCCGAGCTCGAAGGAGCAGTGCGATGACCACGGCCCAGCCCGTCGCTCCCGGCCGAGCGGCGCGTGCCGCCGTTCGGCGGCCTCAACCCGACCCTGCTGCGCATCGAGCTCACGCCGGATGCTGCGCAACCGCCGCACGATCATCTTCGCCCTGGTCTTCCCCGCCGCGCTGTTCTTCGTCTTCGGATCGGGCAGCGGCGGAGAGGAGAAGGTCGGGCGTCGGCAACGTCGTCGGCCTACGTCATGGTCTCGATGGCCATGTACGGCAGCGCCCTGATCGCCGCCTCGGTCGGAGCCGGAGTGGCCGTCGAGCGGGCGCTGGGCTGGTCGCGCCAGCTGCGGCTGACCCCGCTGCACCCGGCGGCCTACATCCTGGTCAAGGCGTTCGTCGCCGTCTGTCATCGGCGCCTTCGCGATCATCGCCGTCTACGTGATCGGCGCGATTCAGGGCAAGCCGCAGATGCCGTTCGACGTCTGGGTCAAGTGCGCGGCTGCTCACCCTGGCCTGCGTCATGACCTTCGCGGCGCTCGGGGTGTTCGTCGGCTACCTCGTGCCCGGGCGAGAACGTGATGCAGGTGCTCGGCCCCGGCCTGGCCCTGCTCGCCTTCCTCGGCGGCCTGTTCATCCCGCTCACCTCGTACAGCCCGATCGTGCGCGACATCGCCTACTGGACCCCGATGTACGGCGTCGCCGAGGTGGCCGCGCGCCGCTGACCCAGGAGCTGCCCTGGTACGCCGTGGTCAACGCGGTCGCCTGGCTGGCGATCTTCGTGCTCGGCGCCGCGTGGCGGATGAGCAAGGACACGGCGCGGGTGTGACGGCTAGCGTGACGACCATGAGCGGAGCACCGCCGATCCCCGCCGGACCGCCGGTCGGCCGCGGCGCTGGGGGATCGTGGTTCGCGGCCATCTGGCTGTTCTTCCTGCTCGACCCGCTCGCCGACGGCCTGGCGCACCGCGACACCGTCGCCGGCGTCGTCGGTGGCCTCGTGACGATCGTCGTTCGGCACCTTCTACATGATGATCTGGGTGCGGCTGCGCCGCGACCGCGACGGCTTCGCCGGCCCGCCCGCGCGGCCGCGCGCGCTCCTCGACCTGGCGGTGCTGCTCGCGCTCGCCTGCGTGATGGTCGCGACCCTCGGCGAGCCCGGCATGGACTCGCTCGGTCTACATCGCCGTCGCGGCCGTCATGGTCTTCCGCTGCGCGGGGCGGCCCTGGCGATGGTGCTGCTCGTCGGGCTGACCTGTCCTGCTGTACGCGGCGAACCCGACGTGGTCGCAGCCCGGTCGGCCTGGCGTTCTCGATCGTCGCGGCGTCGGTGGCCGTCTTCGGCATCCGGCAGATGATGGCGCGCAACGTCGACCTGGTGCGGGCGCACGAGAAGAACGCCGAGCTGGCCGTCGAGAACGAGCGCAACCGGTTCGCCCGCGACCTGCACGACATCCTCGGCCACTCGCTCACCGTCATCACGGTCAAGGCCGAGCTCGCCGGCCGGCTGCTCGACGTCGACCCCGAGCGGGCCCGGGCCGAGGTCGCCGACCTCGAGCGGCTCTCGCGCGACGCGCTGGCCGACGTGCGCCGCGCCGTCGAGGGCTACCGCGAGCTGACCCTGCCCGGCGAGCTGGCCCGCGCCCGGGCGGCGCTGGCCGCCGCCGAGATCGAGGCCGACCTGCCCAACTCCACCGACGAGGTGCCCGTCGCGACCTGCGCGAGCTGTTCGCCTGGACGGTGCGCGAGGGGGTCACCAACGTGATCCGGCACAGCGGCGCGACGCGCTGCACGGTGCGCCTGAGCCCGGCATGCCGTCGAGGTGCGTCGACGACGGCGCGGCGGGCACGGCACCGGCCGGTGCGTGGAGGGCGGAGCGCACACCGGCAGCGGGCTGACCGGCCTGCGCGAGCGGGCCGCCGCCGTCGGCGGCACCGTCGCCACCCGGGTCGAGCCGCCCCACGGGCACGTCCTGCGGGTGGCCGTCGGATGACCGGCACCCGCCATCCGGCTGCTGCTGGCCGACGACCAGGCGCTGGTCCGGGGCGCGCTGGCGGCGCTGCTCGGCCTCGAGCCCGACCTCGAGGTGGTCGCCGAGGTCGGCTCGGGCGACGAGGTGCTGCCGGCCGTGGCCGAGCACCGGCCCGACGTCGCCCTGCTCGACGTCGAGATGCCCGGGATGGACGGCATCACCGCGTGCGCCGCGGTGCGGGACGCCTTCCCGCAGACGCGGGTGCTGATCGTGACCACGTTCGGCCGGCCCGGCTACCTGCGCCGGGCGATGCAGGCCGGCGCCAGCGGGTTCGTCGTCAAGGACACCCCGGCGGCGCAGCTCGCCGACGCCGTGCGCCGGGTGCACGCCGGGCCTGCGGGTGGTCGACCCGTCGCTGGCCACCGACAGCCTGGTGGCGGGGGAGTCGCCGCTGACCGCCCGCGAGACCGACGTGCTGCGGGCCGCGCGCGACGGCTCGCCGGTGGCCGCGATCGCCCGTCGGCTGTTCCTCTCCGAGGGCACCGTGCGCAACCACCTCTCCGGCGCGATCGGCAAGACCGGCGCCCGCAACCGGGCCGAGGCCGTCCGCATCGCCGACGGCAACGGCTGGCTCTGACCCGATCCGCCCCTATGCTCGCCGGGTGAAGGTGGTCATCCCGGGGGGAACCGGTCAGGTCGGCGGCATCCTGCGACGCGCGCTGTCGGCGCACGGGCACGAGGTGGTGGTGCTGAGCCGGCATCCCGGCCCGCTCGAGCCGGGCATCGGGCACGTCGGGTGGGACGGCCGCACGCTGGGGCCGTGGGCCGCCGAGGTCGACGGCGCCGACGCGGTGGTCAACCTCGCCGGTCGCACCGTCAGCTGTCGGTACACGCCCGAGAACCTCCGGCAGATGATGGACTCGCGCGTCGACTCCACCCGGGTCGTCGGCGAGGCGATCGCCCGGGCGGCCACCCCGCCGACGGTGTGGCTGCAGATGAGCACGGCCACGATCTACGCCGACCGCCGCGACGCGCCCAACGACGAGGCGACGGGGGTCATCGGCGGCCACGAGCCGGGCGTGCCGCGACTACTGGGAGTACAGCGTGCGCATCGCCCGCAACTGGGAGGCGGCCCAGCAGGAGGCCGCCGTGCCGGGCACCCGCCGGGTCGCGCTGCGCGCGGCGATGGTGATGAGCCCCGACCGCGGCGGTGTCTTCGACGTGCTGCTGCGGATGGCGCGGCTCGGGCTCGGCGGGCCGGTGGCCGGTGGCGGGCAGTACGTGTCCTGGATCCACGACCGCGACTTCGTGCGGGCCGTCGAGCTGCTCCTGGACCGCGACGACCTCGACGGGCCGGTCAACCTGGCCGCGCCCGGGCCGCTGCCGCAACGCGACCTGATGCGTGGCGCTGCGCCGGGCGTGGGGGCGCCGGTTCGGGCTCCCGGCCACGGCCTGGATGGCGGAGATCGGCGCGTTGGCGCTGCGCACCGACACCGAGCTGCTGCTCAAGAGCCGCCGGGTGGTGCCCGGGCGGCTGCTCGACGCCGGCTTCGAGTTCGAGCACCCGCAGTGGCCGGCGGCCGCCGACGGACCTCGTGCGGCGCGTGCGCTACGCGCGACGCACTAGACGCGCACAGTACGGTCACAGCGTGGAAGGCCAGCCGATCCTCCTCCCGATCCCGGGCGAGCTCATCGACCCACCGGCCAAGGACCTGCCGCAGCGCGTCCGCCTCCTGCAGTCGCGCGGCGGACGCCGTCGGCTCGGGCCTGACCATCGGGGTGCGCACCACCACCCGCTTCACCGGCTCGCGCGCCACGCTGCTCGCCGCCGGCACCACGTACTACCTCTTCCTCGCGCTGTTCTCGGTGCTCACCCTGGCGTACGGCCTGACGGCGGCGTTGGGGGCCGAGCAGCTCTCCGACTACATCACCGAGGCCCTGTCGGCGGCGTTCCCCGGCCTCGTGGGCGGCGCCGGCATCAACCCCGAGGACCTGCGGAGCATCGGCCAGACGACCACGATCATCAGCGCGGTCGGCCTGCTGTACGGCGCCACGGGGGCGGTGCTCGCCGCCAGCCGCTCCCTCCACGCGGTCTACGGCGCCCCGCGAGAACACGCGGAACTTCGTCTGGGTGCGGGTGTGGGCCCTCGGCTGGTTCCTCGCGCTCGCGCCGCTGGTGCTGCTGTCGTTCGTCAGCGCGAGCTTCACGGCCAACCTCTCCGACCGGCTGCTGACGGCGCTCGGCCTGCAGTGGGACGGCCCGACGGCTGCTGCTCGGCGCGCTGGCCGTCGTGCTGACCATGGTGCTGAACTTCCTCGTCGTGCACCTGATGCTCGGCCGGCTCGGGCGGCATCCGGCCCGCGCGCACGCCGCTGCTGGTCGGGGCCGCGGTGGGGGCCGTGGTCATCGAGGTGCTCAAGCAGGTGATGGCGCTGCTCGTGGGCTTCGTCATCGACAAGCCCCAGTACGGTGCCCTGGCGGCGCCCGATCGGCATCATGTTCGTGCTGTACCTGCAGTCCTCCGCCCTGTACCTGGTGGCGTCGCTGACGGCCGCCCTGGCGGAGCGGCGTGGCGAGCCGGAGCCGAGCCCGGACCCGCCGGCCCGGGCCCGCCGGCGGCGTGACCGCGGTCGACGGCCCCCGCCCCGCTGCTGGAAGAATCGGCGCCATGCCCGACGCCACCCTGGTCCTGCCCGGCTACGCCCACGTCTACTCGGGCAAGGTGCGCGACCTCTACGCCCCGCTCGACCCGGCCAGCGGGCAGCCGCGCGCCGACCGGCTGCTGCTCGTCGCCTCGGACCGCATCTCGGCCTACGACTTCGTGCTCGACACCCCGATCCCCGACAAGGGCGAGGTGCTGACCCGGCTGTCGCTGTGGTGGTTCGCGCAGCTCGAGGACCTCGTGCCCAACCACGTGGTCACCGCCGACGTGCCGGATGCCGTGCGCGGCCGGGCCGTGCTCGTCGAGCGTCTCGACATGCTCCCCGTCGAGTGCGTGGCCCGGGCCTACCTGACCGGCGGGGGCCTGGGGGAGTACACCGCGACCGGCGCCGTGAGCGGCATCCCGCTGCCCGCCGGGCTGGTCGACGGCGACCGGCTGCCCGAGCCGATCTTCACGCCCTCGACCAAGGCGCCGATGGGCGAGCACGACGAGCCGATCCCCTACTCGGTCGTCGAGGCCCAGCTCGGGGCGCCGCTCGCGGGGCAGGTGCGCGACCTGACCGTGGCGATCCTGAAGCGCGGCAACGAGATCGCGGCCGCGCGCGGCATCCTGCTCGCCGACACCAAGGTCGAGTTCGGCCTGCGCGGTGACGAGGTCGTGCTGGCCGACGAGGTGCTGACGCCCGACTCGTCGCGGTTCTGGCCGGCCGACCAGTGGGAGCCCGGGCACGCCCAGCCCAGCTTCGACAAGCAGTACGTGCGCGACTGGCTGACGTCGCCCGCCTCGGGCTGGTCGAAGTCGTCGGGGGAGGCCCCGCCGCCGCTGCCCGACGACGTGGTCGTGCAGACCCGGGCGAAGTACGTCGAGGCCTACGAGCGGCTCACCGGCGAGACCTTCTGACCCTCGACCTCCGCCCTCACCATCGCCGTCCAGCTCGCCATCGCGAGGTCGGCGGCCTCCCGGTCACCGGTCACGGCCACCTCGAAGAGCAGCCCGCGGGCCATCGCGAGCGACTGCAGGGCCAGCGTGCCCGCCCGGTCCGGCGCCACCCCGAGGTCGAGGTAGGACTGCGCGGATGGCGTCGGTCCAGCCGGTGCGCAGCCAGGCCCGCAGCCCGGCCGCGTGCGGCTGGTCGCGCATCGCGTGGGTGGACAGCTCGAAGAACAGCGGCGCGAACACCTCGGCCCGGTCGGCCACCCGGGTCCAGAACGCCGCACCGGCCTCGAACGGGTCGTCGTGGGTGGCGGCCAGCTCGACCAGTGCCGCGTGCTCGGCCTGCTCCACCGCCTCGACGACGGCGCCGAGCAGCCCCTCGCGAGAACCGAAGTGGTAGTTGAGCATCCGGTGGCTGGTGCCGATGCCGGTCGCGAGGGTGCGCAGGCTGGTGTCGCCGACGCCGTGCTGCGCGAACCAGGCGATCACCCGGCCGAGCAGCTCGTCGCGGGCGGGTGACGCGCGAGGGGCGCGCGCCGGCGGGCCGGGCGCCTCGACGGTGTCAGGCACTCGCGGCGTCGTCCGTGGTGTCCTCGCCCGCGTCACTCGTTGCCCCGGCCGTGGCGTCGAGGGCCGCGGCCTCGCGGGTGACGTAGTCGAGGCTCTTGCGGCCGAGCGCCAGCCGGATCAGCGGTGCCAGCGGCCCCGACCAGGCGATGCCGAGCTCGATGGTGGTGCGGCCGTCGGCGCCCGGCCGCAGGGTGTGGGTGCCGACCGAGCGGATGCCGGGCGAGCGCGACTCCCAGGTGAAGGAGCGGCCCTCCTCCCAGGCGGTGATCGTCCAGACGGCCTTCGGCAGCCCGGGCTGCTCGACCGTGTAGGAGGCGCCCACCTCGTCGGGCCGGTCCGGGTCGAGGGGGGTGACGGCATCCACCGTGGGCAGCCACTGCGGCCAGTCGCGCACGTCGGAGATGGTCGACCAGAGCCGGTCGACGGGGGCGGTGCTCTCGCGGGTCACGTCGATCATGTTCCAAATGGTACATATCGTCGCCCGTGGCTGACAAGTGCCGCAGTGGCCCGGCCGCGCCCGCCGGTCGCGCCCGCCGACCGGGCCGACCGGGCGGGCGCGGCGACCGGCGCCGGCCCCGGTAACCTTGGCCACGGCATCCGCCCCGCTCCACGACCGGGAGACCGCACCCATGGCCTCGTCGCACGACCTCGTGCTGACCACCGTCCCGGGCGGCAACGCCCTCTCACCGTTCCGCGCCGCGGCGCTGCTCACCCGGTTGCGCCGGGTGGTGCCGGGGCTCACCGCCGTCTCGGCCCGCCACGTGCACTGGGTGGCGAGCGAGCAGCCCCTCGACGAGGCCACCACGGCCACCGTCGAGCGCCTGCTCACCTACGGCCCGCCGGATGCCGGTGACGCCGACGGTGCGCACCTCGCCACCGTGGTCGTGGCCCCGCGCCTGGGCACCCTGTCGCCGTGGGCGAGCAAGGCGACCGACATCGCGCACAACTGCGGGGTCGACGTGCGCCGGGTCGAGCGGGTCACCGAGTACCTCCTGGCGACCGAGGCGCCGCTGACCGAGCAGCAGTGGGGGGCCGCGGCCGACCTGCTCCACGACCGGATGACCGAGGCCGCCCTGCCGACCCGGGCCGATGCCGCCGCGCTGTTCGACGAGCGCGAGGCCGAGCCGATGGAGCACGTCGACGTGCTCGGCCGCGGGCGCGCGGCGGTCGAGGAGGCGAACACCGCCTACGGGCTGGCGCTGTCCGACGACGAGGTCGAGTACCTCGTCGAGGCGTTCACCGGGCTGCGCCGCAACCCCACCGACGTCGAGCTGATGATGTTCGCGCAGGCCAACTCCGAGCACTGCCGGCACAAGATCTTCAACGCCGACTTCGTCGTCGACGGGGTCGTGCAGCCGCGCTCGCTGTTCGGGATGATCCGGTACACCGAGGAGGTCGCGGGCGAGGGCACGGTCGTCGCCTACGTCGACAACGCCTCGGTGATGGTCGGCGGTCGGCGGGTGCGCTGGCTGCCCGAGTCGGCCGACGGGCCGAGCCGGTACGCCGGGCGCGAGTCCGAGGTGCACGTGCTGATGAAGGTCGAGACGCACAACCACCCGACGGCGATCTCGCCGTTCCCGGGTGCGGCGACCGGGGCGGGCGGCGAGATCCGCGACGAGGGGGCCACCGGGCGCGGGTCGCAGCCCAAGGCCGGGCTCACCGGGTTCGCCGTGTCGAACCTGCACCTGCCCGGCCTCGACGAGCCCTGGGAGCGCGAGCCGTACGGCGCGCCCGCGCACATCGCGAGCCCGCTCGAGATCATGGTCGACGGGCCGATCGGGGCGGCGGCCTTCAACAACGAGTTCGGCCGGCCCGGGCTGGGTGGCTTCTTCCGGGTCTACGAGCAGACCGTCGACGGCGTGCGCCGCGGCTTCCACAAGCCGATCATGAGCGCCGGCGGGCTGGGCACCATCGGCGCCGACATGACCGAGAAGGTCGTCTTCCCCGCGGGCACGCTGCTCGTGCAGATCGGCGGCCCGGGCATGCGCATCGGCATGGGCGGTGGCGCGGCGTCCTCGATGGCGGCCGGGGCCAACGCCGCCGAGCTCGACTTCGACTCGGTGCAGCGCGGCAACCCGGAGATCGAGCGGCGCGCCCAGGAGGTCATCAACCACTGCTGGAGCCTCGGGTCGCAGCAACCCGGTGCTGGCGATCCACGACGTCGGTGCGGGTGGGCTGTCGAACGCCTTCCCCGAGCTCGTCGACGGGGCCGGGCTGGGGGCGCGCTTCGACCTGTCGAAGGTGCCGCTCGAGGAGTCGGGCCTGGCGCCGAAGGAGGCGTGGTGCAACGAGTCGCAGGAGCGGTACGTCGTCGCGCTCGCGCCCGAGTCGCTGGCGCTGTTCGCCTCGCTGTGTGACCGCGAGCGGTGCCCCTACGCCGTGGTCGGCGTCGCGCGTGACGACGGCCGGCTGGTGCTCGGCGACGGGCCCGACGACCGCGACGACGAGGACCGCGCCATCGACATGCCGATGGAGGTGCTGCTCGGCAAGCCCCCGCGGATGACGCGTGACGTCACCCGCGTCGAGCGGGACGGCGGCTCGATCGACCTCGCCGGGCTCGACCTGCGCACGACCGCGTACTGCCGTGCTCCGCCACCCGACCGTCGCCTCCAAGCGGTTCCTCGTGACGATCGCCGACCGCACCGTCGGTGGGCTGACCCACCGCGACCAGATGGTCGGGCCGTGGCAGGTGCCGGTCGCCGACGTCGCGGTGACCCTGGCCGACCACGTGGGGTTCGCCGGCGAGGCGATGGCCACCGGCGAACGGATGCCGCTCGCCTCGGTCGACGCACCGGCATCCGGTCGGATGGCGGTCGGCGAGGCGCTGACCAACCTGCTGGCCGCGCCGGTCGCGGGGCTGTCGGGCGTCAAGCTGTCGTGCAACTGGATGGCCGCCTGTGGTGAGGACGGCGAGGACGCCGCGCTCTACGACACCGTCGAGGCCGTGGCGATGCAGCTGCTGCCCGAGCTCGGGGTGTCGGTGCCGGTCGGCAAGGACTCGCTCTCGATGCGCACCCGCTGGGCCGACCCGGTGTCGGGTGAGGCGCGGCAGGTGACGTCGCCGGTGTCGCTGGTGGTGACGGCGTTCGCGTCGCTGCCCGACGTCCGTGGCACGTGGACCCCGCAGCTGCACGACGGCTCGGCGCTGGTGCTCGTCGACCTCGGAGCCGGTCGCGACCGCCTCGGCGGCTCGATCCTGGCCCAGGTGGCCGGGCGTGTTCGGCGGGCCGGTGCCCGACCTCGACGACGCGCAGCGCCTGCTGTCGCTGGTGGCGGCCCTGGCCGAACTGCGTTCTCGCGGAGTCGAGGTGGCGTACCACGACCGTTCCGACGGTGGGCTCTGGGCCGCCGTCTGCGAGATGGCGTTCGCCGGTGCGGTGGGGGTCGAGCTCGACGTGCCGTCGGTCGCCGCGCTGTTCGCCGAGGAGCTCGGCGCGGTGCTCGGGGTGCCGGCCGACGCACCTCGCGGCGGTCGAGGAGGTCTTCGCCGCCCACGGCCTGGCCGAGCTGGTCGACGGTGGTGGGGCGCACGGCATCCGACCGGCGTCGTGCACGTGTCGGTGGCGGGCGAGCGCGTGCTCGACGAGCCGGTGCGCGACCTGGCCCAGGCGTGGGACGAGGTGTCGTGGCGCATCGCCGGGCTGCGCGACAACCCGGCCTGCGCGCAGGAGGAGCACGACGCGTTCGGGGCCGACGACGACCCCGGGCTGGTCGTGGCGCCCTCGTTCGACCCGACCGACGACGTGGCGGCGCCCTACCTGTCGCTCGGGGTCCGGCCGAAGGTCGCGATCCTGCGCGAGCAGGGTGTCAACAGCCACGTCGAGACCGCATTCGCCTTCGACGCAGCGGGTTTCGACACGTACGACGTGCACATGACCGACCTGCAGACCGGGCGCTTCGACCTGGCCGACGTGGTCGGGCTCGTCGCGTGCGGCGGCTTCTCGTACGGCGACACCCTCGGGGCCGGCGAGGGCTGGGCGCGTTCGGTGCTCTTCAACGAGCGGCTCACCGAGGGCTTCCACGACTTCTTCCACCGCGACGACACCTTCGGGCTCGGCATCTGCAACGGGTGCCAGATGTTCGCCGCGCTCGCCGACCTCATCCCCGGTGCCGAGGCCTGGCCGCGGTTCACCCGCAACCGGTCGGAGCAGTACGAGGCCCGGCTGACGCTGGTCGAGGTGCTCGAGTCGCCGTCGATCCTCACCGCCGGGATGGCGGGCAGCCGGGTGCCGATCGCGGTGGCGCACGGCGAGGGCTTCGCCGACTTCTCGGCCCGGGGCGACTCGGGTGCGGTCGCCCGGGTGGCCCGGTTCGTCGACCACCACGGGGCGCCGGCGACGTCGTACCCGTTCAACCCCAACGGTTCTCCCGACGGGCTGACCGCGGTCACCACCCCCGACGGCCGGTTCACGGCGATGATGCCGCACCCCGAGCGGGTCGCGCGCAACGTCCAGATGTCGTGGACGTCCGGCCCGGTCGAGGCCGAGAGCCCCTGGCTGCGGATGTTCCGCAACGCCCGGGTCTGGGTCGACTGACCGCAGGCGGGGATCGCGGCAGCGGCGGACTGGGACCGCGCACGTGCGGGGTTATGGCTGTCAGGAAGCCGATCTGACAGCAATAACCCCGCACGTGCCGGGTTCGAGGCCGGCTCGGACGCCGGTCACCGTCGCTCAGCGGCGCCGCCAGGCACCTCGCTCGGGCGGCTCCGGCGAGTACGCCGTGTCGCCCTCGGCCGCGCTGAACGGTCGGGCACCGGGCCGGCGCCGCTCGACCTCGTCCCACGAGAGCACCCCGGTCGGCAGCGCGGCGGACGCCGTGGCCCGGCGCAGCGTCCACAGGTCCAGGGGCGCAGTCGAGCCGACGAGCACCAGGTTGCCGAACCGCTTCCCCTTGAGCACCTCGTGCAACCCCACGAACGCGACGTGCCCCAGCGCCACCCGGGCGCCGGCGGCGACCCGCGCGGCGTACCGCATCCCCGGCTCGTCCGCGACGTTGGCGACCACCAGACCGCCGGGCACCAGCACCCGCCCGACCTCGGCGAACCACTCGACGGTCGAGAGCTCCGGCGGCACCCGCCCCGCGGCGTACGCGTCGACGACCACCACGTCGGCGCTCGCGTCGCGCAGCGCGGCCACCCCGGTGAGCCCGTCGACCGGCCGCACCCGGATCCGGTGCCCGCGCGGCAGCGGCAGCTCGCGACGCACCGCCTCGGTCAGCGCGGCATCCGGCTCCAGCACCACCTGCGGTGACCGCGGCCGGCGGTGGTGCACCCAGCGCGCCAGGGTGAGCCCGGCCCCGCCCACGTGGGTGACCCGCAGCGGCCCTCGGGGGCGAGGGTCTCGACGCACAGGGCGAGGTGCTGCACGTACTCGAAGTCGAGCCGCTCCGGGTCGTCGAGGTCGACCGCCGACTGCGGCTGGCCGTCGAGCACGACGGTCACGAGCGACCCCTCACGCTCGAACTCGGCCGCACCCATCCCGGCAGGCTACGCGGCGCGGTGCGGCCGGGCGCACGTCGCCGGATGCCGGTGGGCGGCCGGTCGTGCGGGACGTCATCGTCACCGCGCCCGCCTACGATGCCGGTATGCCGCCCCGCCGACGCACCGACCCCGATGCCGGGCGCGCGGCGCTCGCCGCCTGGCGCGCCGACCCCGAGGGCGTCGACCGCGCCACCCGGGGCACCGCCGTGCGCTACACGCTCGAGGAGCTCGGCGCGCGCGCCCCGGGTCGCAGCGTCGAGGTGCGGGTGCCGCCGTTCGGTGCGGTGCAGTGCCTCGAGGGGCCGCGGCACACCCGCGGCACCCCGCCCAACGTGGTCGAGTCCGACGCCGAGACCTGGCTGCGGCTCGCGACCGGCGAGCAGCGCTGGGCCGAGGCCCTGGCCGACGGGCGCCTGCGGGTGAGCGGCACGCGGGCCGACCTCGACGCCCTGCTCCCCCTGACCGAGCCCCGACACCGCCGGGGTGACCCGGTGAGCCCGGACGACGGCCCCGCCGCCGCGGGGCGGGCGCACGGCATCCGGCACGGCATCGTCGTCGTGCCCGAGCTGCGCTGGCGCGAGGCGCGGCCGCGGTGGTCGGCCGCCGAGGCAGCTGGGGTTCGACCACGCCTGGACCTACGACCACCTCGTGTGGGGCGGCCTGCCCGACTCGCCCGTGGTTCGCCTTCGCGCCGACGCTCGCGCTGGCCTCGACGGTCACCTCGACCATCGGGCTCGGGGTGTTCGTGGCGTCGCCCAACTTCCGCCACCCCTACGTCCTGGCCCGTGACGCCATCACCCTCGACGACGCCAGCGGCGGCCGCTTCCTGCTCGGCATCGGCGCCGGGGGCGACCTCGACAGCCGCATCCTCGGCGACGACCGGCCGCTCAAGCAGCGGGTCGACCGGTTCCACGAGTTCACCGGCCTGCTCGACCGGCTGCTGCGCGACGACCACGTCGACCACGAGGGCGAGTTCTACGCCACCCGCGACGCGCGCACCCTCCCCGAGCCGGTGCGCGACCGGGTGCCGCTCGTCGTCGCCGGCAACGGCCCGCGCTCGGTGGCGCTGGCCGCCCGGCTCGGCGACGCGTGGGTGACCTACGGCGGCAAGGGCGACACCGTCGACGAGTGGTTCGACCACGTGGCCGGCCTCGTGGGCCGGTTCGACGACGAGTGCGCCCAGCTCGGCCGCGGGCCGCTCGACCGCTACCTCCTGCTCGACGCCTCGCCGCGCTACGCCCTGGAGTCGGTCGACCTCTACGCCGAGATGGCCGGGCGGGCGGCCGAGCTCGGCTTCACCGACGTCGTCACCCACTGGCCCCGGCCGGACAGCCCGTACGCCGGCGACGAGGCCGTGCTCGAGGCCGTCGCCGCGACGGTCCTGCGCCCCTGACGACCCGACTTATTGCGAAATACCCACCTCCGGCTACCCCTTTCGGGGGCGCGGGGGTGGGTATTTCGCAATAAGTCGGGGTGCTCGGGTCAGGCCAGGGCGAGGACCACCAGCGGGTCGGTCGTCGGCTGGGTCGACCCGCCCGCGGGTTCCACCGTCATCCCGACGGCCGCGGCGGCGTTCGCGTCGCCCTGGAGCAGCATCGACCCGTGCCCCTCGGCGTCGGCGGTGAGCAGCCCGGCCGAGCGCGCCACCTGGTCGGGGCCGACGTACCAGAGCTGGTAGGTCTTGCCCGTCCGGTGCCGGCGGCAGGCCGGTGACGTCGATCGCCGCCTTGCCGAGCTGCTTGCTGTAGGCGACCTGGGCGGTGAGCGAGCCCTTGCTGCTGCTCACCCGCTGGGCGTCGGCGGCGGCCGCCACCGGGCCATCGGCGACTGGCTGCTCGCGTCGTCCGACCACGGGCTCCACGCGAGCCCGCCGACGGCGATGACGGCGGCGGCCGCGGCAGCGGCGAACCAGGCGGTGCGCGGCCGGCGACGGATCGGCACGACCGAACCCCCGGCATCCGGCTCGACGTCGTCGGACCCGGTGCCCGCCACCTCGGCGGGGGCAGCGTTCGGGGCGGGGACGGCGGGTGCCGGCGCACCGGCATCCTCGGTGAGCGGCGGGAGCGGGCGGACCTGGCCGATGCCGCCGAGCACCGAGGCGCGCAGCGACGGCGGCGGGGTGGCCTCGGCGAGGGAGGCGAGCGAGTGCGCGGTGGCCGAGAGCTCGGCGACCTCGGCGCGGCAGTCGGCGCAGACGGCGAGGTGCTGCTCGAAGGACGTGCGCTCGGCGTCGTCGAGCGCGTCGACCGCGTACGCACCGGAGAGGTGGTGCAGATCGGGGCTCATGCCGGGACTCCCAACGTGTCGCGCAGACGGATCAGGCCGTCGCGGATGCGGGTCTTCGCGGTGCCGAGCGGCAGGTCGAGCAGTCGGGCGACCTCGGTGTGGGTGTACCCACCGAGGTAGGCGAGCTCGACCGCGCTGCGCTGGGCGTCGGTCAGGGTGGTGAGGGCGCGTCGGACGCGCTGGGCCTCGAGCGAGGCCTGCGCGCTCTCGGCGGTGGTGTCGAACTCGATGTCCTGGTGGGTGGCCGCGTGGGCGTCGTCGCGGCGGCGGGAGGCCTCGCTGGCCCGAACCCGGTCGACCGCCGTGCGGTGCGCGATGGTCATCAGCCACGAGATGGCGCTGCCGCGCTGCGGCGTCGAACCGGGCGCTGTGCCGCCAGACGTCGAGGTACACCTCCTGGGTGACCTCCTCCGACATCGCGGGGTCGCGCACGATGCGCAGCACCAGGCCGTAGAGCCGGCGCGAGGTGGCGTCGTACAACGCTGCGAAGGCGGCCTCGTCGCCCCGGGCCGACCTGCGCAGGAGGTCCGCGAGGTCGGCGCCGGTGGCGGTGCGGTGGAGGCAGTCGCCTCCCCGGGCGCGGAGGCACCCGAGGAGGCGGCTGGCATGTCACCCATCATGGACTGTCGGTCAGCTCGTGGGGAGCAGGACGCCGTCGACGATGTAGACGGTGGCGTTGGCGGTCTGCACGTTGCCGCAGATGACCTTGGCCTTGCCGACGGTGAAGTCCTCGCCCGAGCCCTCGACCGTGATGGTCGTGCCGGCGAGGGTCTTGTGCGTCACCGGCGAGCATGTCCGGCGTCAGGCGACCCTCGACGACGTGGTTCGTGAGCACGGTGGTGAGCAGGCCCTTGGGGTCGCCCATCGCCTTGTCCATGGTGGCCTTGTCCAGGGCCGCGAAGGCGTCGTTGGTCGGCGCGAAGACGGTGATGTCCTTGGCCGAGTTGAGGGTCTCGCCGAGGCCGGCCTTGCCCACCGCGGTGACCAGGGTCGAGAGCAGCGGGTTGTTGCTCGCGGCGGTGGCGACCGGGTCGGTGGCCATGCCGTTGAACGAGCCGGCGCCGTCGGTGGGAACCGCGGCGCAGCCCGGGCCGAACGGCATCGAGGCGGTGTCGGCGGTCATCGACTCGGAGGGGCTCGGGGCGGCCGACGAGGACATCGGTGCGCTCGAGGCGGCGCCGGTCTCGGCGTCGGACGAGCCGCAGGCGGCGAGGGAGAGGGGGAGGGCGAGGGCCAGGGCGGCGATCGTCAGGCGGCGGGTGGTGCGCATGGGAGGTACTCCTTGACGTGTGTGGGACTGCTTTCGTACACACGTGGTTCGCCACGGCATCCGATGCGGATTGGTCTGTGCCAGAACTTTTTTCACGGATGCCGGCCGCGCACCTCCCGCTCCGGCCCACCGACGACTTCGTGCGACTTATGCACGGTTCTCACTCCCTGACGGGTGCGAGAACCGTGCGCAAGTCGCACGAAGTCGGGGAGCTGCGGGTGGGGGCTACTTGATGATGACGACGATGCTGTGCCACCCGGTCGCGCCCTTGGGGAAGGGGGTCGCCTTCTGCTCGGGCTGCACGTCACCGTTGAGGTCGGTCGCGCGCACCGTCAGCTGGTGGCGGCCGGGCAGGGCGTCCCAGGGCAGGTACCACTGGCGCCAGTAGTCGATGCCGCCGTCGGGGCCGAGCTTGGCCTCCTGCCAGGCGTTGTCGTCGACGCGGACCTCGACCTTCTCGATGCCGCGGTGCTGCGCCCAGGCGACGCCGCCGATGACGACGCGGCCGGCATCCAGCGTGTTCAGCCCGCGCGGGGTGTCGATCCGCGACTGGGTGAGGATGGGGGAGTCGGTGGCCCAGCCGCGGTCGGTCCAGTAGGCGCTGTCGGCGGCGTAGGTGGTGGCCTGCATGCGGGTCAGCCACTTGGTGGCGCCGACGAAGCCGTACAGGCCGGGGGTGACCAGGCGCGCGGGGAAGCCGTGCATGGCGGGCAGCGGCTGCGCCGTTCATCGCGATGGCGACGAGGGCGTTGCGGTCGTCGGTCAGGGCCTGCACCGGGGTGGAGATGGTCATGCCCTCGGTGGAGTGGCTGAAGATCTGGTCGACGCCGGGCTTGATGCCGGCCCGCTCGAGGAGGTCCTTGGTGCGCACCCCGAGCCAGCGGGCCGCGCCGACGTACTGGCCGCCGACCTCGTTCGAGACGCAGGTGAGGGTGATGTCGGCGCTCGACGAGGGGCATCTTGAGCAGCTCGGCGAAGGTCAGCGAGTAGGGGCGGTCGACGTCGCCGTCGATGGTGAGCTTCCAGCCGTCGGTCGAGACGCGCGGGATCACCAGGGAGGTGTCGACCCGGTAGAAGTCGGCGTTCGGCGGTGCGGAAGGCCGAGATGCCGCGCACGGTGTCCTCGAGGCCCCGGGGCAGGGCGGCCAGCGGCTCGGCCGGCGGCGGGCAGGGTGACCGCCTCGGGGGTGGCGCCCACGGCCGAGCGACTGGCCGATGGCGCCGCCGGCCGCCGCCACGACACCCAGCCCGGCAGCCGCCGCGAGCACGTGCCGGCGGTCGCTGCGGCCGTCCTCGTGGGCCGTGCGTGTCGGCGCCCGCCCCGGCGAGCGGGTCGCGCGTCGGCCGCGCCGAGCCGGTCGAGCATCCCGAGGTACCAGCTGGCCAGGAAGCACCCCGGCCACCGCGGTCACGAAGCCGGGGATGATGTCGACCGAGCCGCTCGTGGGCCGCAGCACCGCGGCGAACACCGAGGTCATGGCCAGGGCGCCGAGCAGGGCCAGGCCCGAGCGGTGCGGTGGGTGCGGGCCACGAAGCCGATGCCGCCGGCGATGAGCAGGGTGCCGATCGCGACCGACCCGATCAGGATCGGCTTGTCGGCCGTGCCGAACTGCGCGACCGCCCACTCCTTGACCGGGGTCGGGGTGAGGTCGATGACCGTGGAGCCCACCGCCAGCACGGGCGAGGCCTCGGGGGAGAGGAAGCCCGCGACGAGGTGCCCGAGCGCCGGCGCCGGCGGCCGCGCTGAGCACGGTGCCCAGGGCGTACCACCGTCCGCGCGGGCGTCGCGGGGCAGCGGTCGGCGGGGTGGTCGTCATGCAGCAGGTTCGGAGCGGAGGGCCACGGCGGATGTCGTCACGCCCCCAGTGTGCGTGGGCCGGGCGCCGGAGGTCACCACCTGCTCACGTACCGTAAGAAGTGTGAAACCTGCACGCCGCCCTCGCTTCCTGCCCTTCATCCTCACCGGGGCCGTGCTCGGGTTCGCCGTCGGGTCGGCCCTGGCCCTGTTCGGCTGGTTCGCCGACCCGAGCCCCACGGTGGCCTCGAACTACGCGCCCGGCGCGGGCGTCGGCTACCTCGGCGTCATCGGCGCCCTGCTCTTCGGGCTGCTCGCCGCGGTGATCGCGGTGCTCGTGGATCGGCGCGCGGACCGCTCCTGACGGTGGGTGTGGGAGAATCGGCGTCGTGCCACGCGGAGACGGACGCCTGACCCACGACCTGATCCCCGGCGAGAAGGGGCCGCAGGACGCCTGCGGTGTCTTCGGCGTCTGGGCCCCCGGTGAGGACGTCGCCAAGCTGACCTACTACGGGCTCTACGCCCTGCAGCACCGCGGGCAGGAGTCGGCCGGCATCGCGACCTCCGACGGCCAGCGGCTGCTCGTCTACAAGGACATGGGCCTGGTCTCCCAGGTGTTCGACGAGCGCTCGCTCGCGTCGCTGCGCGGCCACCTCGCGGTCGGCCACTGCCGCTACTCCACGACCGGCGGCTCGACCTGGGAGAACGCCCAGCCCACCCTCGGCGGCCACGCCGGCGGCACCGTCGCGCTGGCCCACAACGGCAACCTCACCAACTCCGCCGAGCTGCGCGACCTCGTCGACGGCCGGCGCGGCGACGACGCCCACCGCGGTGAGCTCGCCCGCGGCAACACCACCGACACGGCGCTGGTCACCGCGCTGCTCGCCGACGACCCCGACCGCACCCTCGAGGCCGCGGCGCTCGACGTGCTGCCCCGGCTGCGCGGCGCCTTCTGCTTCGTCTTCATCGACGAGCACACGCTCTACGCCGCCCGCGACCCGCACGGCATCCGCCCGCTCGTCATCGGCCGCCTCGAGCGCGGCTGGGTCGTGGCGTCCGAGACCGCGGCCCTCGACATCGTCGGCGCGTCGTTCGTGCGCGAGGTCGAGCCGGGCGAGCTCGTCGTCGATCGACGAGGACGGCCTGCGCTCGCAGCGCTTCGCCGAGCCGACGCCCAAGGGCTGCGTCTTCGAGTACGTCTACCTGGCCCGCCCGGACACCACGATCAGCGGCCGCGGTCGTGCACGAGGCCCGGGTCGAGATGGGCCGCACGCTGGCGCGCGAGCACCCGGTCGACGCCGACCTCGTCGATGCCGACGCCCGAGTCGGGCACGCCGGCCGCGATCGGCTACGCGCAGGAGTCCGGCATCCCCTACGGCCAGGGGCTGGTCAAGAACTCCTACGTCGGCCGCACCTTCATCGCGCCGTCGCAGACCATCCGCCAGCTCGGCATCCGGCTCAAGCTCAACCCGCTCAAGGACGTCATCCGCGGCAAGCGGCTGATCGTCGTCGACGACTCGATCGTGCGCGGCAACACCCAGCGGGCGCTCGTGCGGATGCTGCGCGAGGCCGGTGCGGCCGAGGTGCACGTGCGCATCTCGTCGCCGCCGGTGCGCTGGCCGTGCTTCTACGGCATCGACTTCGCCACCCGCGCCGAGCTGATCGCGACCGGGCTCGGGGTCGAGGAGGTCTGCAACTCGATCGGCGCCGACACCCTCGGCTACATCTCCGAGGCGGGGATGATCGCGCGCCACCGAACCAGTCCGAGCGACCGGCTGTGCACGGCGTGCTTCACCGGCACCTACCCGATCGCGCTGCCCGAGGACGGCCGCGTCGGCAAGGGCGTGCTCGAGCTGCGAGCTGCCGATCGCGGCCGGTCCGGTCGAGCGCGCCACGGGTGAGCGCCACCCGCAGCGGCACGCCCCCGTGGTCGACGTGCCCCTCATGGACCTGCCGCTCGACGTCGAGGGTGTCTCGACCTCGGCCGGCGGCGGCGCCTCGGAAGCCCTCCTGCGCCCCTGACACCGGCACCACGCAGAACTTCGGGGGCCACGCAGCAATCGCCGCGTGGCCCCCGAACGTCTGCGTGCCGACCTCAGGTGCTGGTCATCGAGGCCACGGCATCCTCGTCGGGGTTGGGGTTGCCCGACAGCCGCGAGCGCCGGTAGCCGTAGGCGAAGTAGAGGACGATGCCGAGCGCCATCCAGCCGAGGAACCGGATCCAGGTCTCCACCGGCAGGGTCAGCATCAGGTAGAACGCGATCGCCGCCGCGAGCAGGGGCAACCACGGGCTGCCGGGCACGCGGAAGGCCGCCGGGGCAGGTCGGGCCGCTTGTGGCGCAGCACCGGCACCGCGATCGAGACCAGCGTGAACGCGGCCAGCGTGCCGATGTTGACCATGAACTCGAGGGTGCCGATCGGCGTCAGGGCCGCCACCAGGGCGACGAGCGTGCCGATCGTGATGGTGATCCGCAGCGGCGTCCCGGTGCGGTGGTTCACCTTCCCGAAGGCCGGCGGCAGCAGCCAGTCGCGCGACATCGCGAACAGCACGCCGGGAGGCGCCGATCAGCAGC
The DNA here is from genome assembly GCA_963782695.1 of uncultured Actinomycetota bacterium. Lineage (GTDB taxonomy): Bacteria > Actinomycetota > Actinomycetes > Actinomycetales > Dermatophilaceae > Fodinibacter. The sequence continues at coordinate 94,332 of CAWAKY010000022.1, forward strand.
GTCATGACGACGGTCGTCAACCCGGCCACCGCCCCGGCGGAGATCAGCGTCGGCGAAGCCGGGTTTGCCGACCGTCTCGAACGCCGTGGCCAGCGCGGCCTCGGTCGAGATCTGGTCGAACGGGATCATCCCGGTGATGACCAGGGCGACGGCGCAGTAGAGCACCGTGCAGATGACGAGCGAGCCGATGATGCCGATCGGCAGGTCGCGCTGCGGGTTCTTCGGCCTCCTCCGCGGTGGTGGCCACGACGTCGAAGCCGATGTAGGCAAGAAGAACACCAGGGAGGCCCCGGACACGATGCCGAGCACGCCGAAGGCGGTCGGGGTGAAGCCGAGCGCCCACTCGATGAGCGGCTGCTGCAGGGCGCCCTTGGCCTCGGCCGGCTGTGACGGCGGGATGAACGGGCTGTAGTTGGCGGTCTTGATGAAGCCGATGCCGGCGATGATGACGAACGAGCACGATGAACAGCTTCAGCGCGACGAGGGCGATGTTCACCCGCATCGACTCCTTGATGCCGATGCTGACCAGCACGGTCAGCGCGGCCACGAGGAGGAACGCCATCAGGTCGAAGCTCGAGCCGTAGCCGATCGACTCGGGTATCTCGATGCCGAGGTGCCCGAGGAACACGCCGAGGTAGGACGACCAGCCCTGGGCCACGACGGCCGAGCCGAGGAGCATCTCGAGCAAGAGGTCCCAGCCGATGATCCACGCGACGATCTCGCCCAGGCTCGCGTACGAGAACGTGTAGGCCGACCCGCTCACCGGCACGCTCGACGCGAACTCGGCGTAGCAGAGGGGCCGCCATGCCGCAGCACAGCGCGGCGAGCAGGAACGACAGCACGATCGACGGCCCGGCGACCTCCTGGGCGGCCCGCCCGGTGAGCGTGAAGATGCCCGCCCCGATGATGACGCCGACGCCGAAGACGGTCAGGTCGAGCGCAGACAGCCGTTTCTTGAGCTGGTACTCCGGTTCGTCACCCCTCGCGGATGGACTGCTCGATCGACTTGGTCCGCATGACGCTCATGGGTGCCCGCCTCCTCGGTCGCCTACCCCAGTTCGACCGCACACGACGCTAGTGGAGAGCGCCGCCGCGCGCATGGCGGAGGAACGAGCGGGATGCGCGTGCGGTCAGCGGCGTTCGGACCAGTGCGGCGGCGGGTAGAGCGGCGCGTCCTCGTCGTCGTGCGGCACCCGCACGACCGGGATCTCGCCGGTGTCGCCCAGGTGCAGCGGGCCGCCGAGGTTCGAGCTGCGGTACCACGACTCGGGGGTGCGGATCGGGCTCGGCAGGTCGCTCCCGTCGGCCGGGCGGGGCACGACGCGCGCGCCTGCGGGGGCCGGGCCACCGGCATCCGGCCCGCCGGTCGGGCCGCCGCCGCCACCGCCGGGCCCGTCGTCGTCGCGTCGGCGGCTCCTGGGCCGGTGGCGGCATCCGCGCCGGGGGCGAAGCGCAGCATCGAGCCGGGCCCGAAGAGCTGGGTGCAGATCGCGTGGTAGTGGGTGTCGGCATCCGGCACGTGGTCGATGGTCGACAGGGCCTGGTCCTGGCCGGCCGACTCGAGCACGAACTTGCCGTAGCCGACGATCCTGCCGAGGATCGAGCGGTCGTAGGTCATGTCGGTGACCTTGAGCAGCGGCATCATCGCGACCCTGCGGCTGATGAAGCCGTAGAAGAGCAGGAAGCGCTTGTCGGTGGCGACGAACCAGTCGCGGCGCCAGTTCAGGACGCGCCAGAGGAGCCAGCCGGCGGCGCCCCACCAGAGCAGCAGGCTGGCGTTGTGCAGGAGCTGGCCGCCGGGGCTCATCGAGATCTTGATGTCGACCCAGAACGCGAAAACCGTTGCCGCAAGGGCGATCAGGATCTCGCGCGCGAGGTGGAACCAGTGCAGCCGCACGGCGACGATGACCGTCTCGCCGTCGACGAGGTAGCGCTCGAGCTCGCGGTCGAGCCGCGGTCGGCGCGCCACGTCACCCCTTGATCAGGGAGTTGAAGAACTCCGCGATGTTGCTCACCGCGTTCACGGTGAAGTCCCAGGCCGCCTGGAACATGTTCGCGGCCTCGGTCGGTGCGGTGAAGATCGCGTACAGCAGGAAGATGACGACGAGCCACAGCACGATCTTCTTGATCGGGGGCATGCTCACGTCCTCCTGCATCGGGGCCTGCCGTGTGCACGCCTCAGCCAGCATGGTCTCAGGTGTGACGCGTGTGACGGGTGATGCGCGCAATCGGGCGTGTCGGAAACGGCATCCGGATGCCGGGTGGTCGCCTCGCGACCGGAGCCGGCGGTCGCGCTCAGCCGCAGGTCACTGGGCCAGGCCGTAGAGCCGGTCGCCCGCGTCGCCCAGGCCCGGCACGATGTAGCCGACCTCGTTGAGCTTCTCGTCGATGGCGCCGGTGACCAGGGTGATCGTCGGCGAGACGTCCGCCAGCGCCTCCTGCAGGTGCGCGATGCCCTCCGGGGCGCTGAGCAGGGTCACCGCGGTGATGTCGTCGGCCCCGCGCTCGATGAGGAACTTGATCGCGTCGGCCATCGAGCCGCCGGTGGCGAGCATCGGGTCGAGCACGTAGACCTGCCGGCCGGACAGGTCGTCGGGCAGCCGGTTGGCGTAGGTGATCGCCTGCAGGGTCTCCTCGTCGCGCTGCATCCCGAGGAAGCCGACCTCGGCGCTGGGCAGCAGGCGCACCATGCCCTCGAGCATGCCGAGCCCGGCGCGCAGGATCGGCACGATGAGCGGCTTGGGGTTGCTCAGCTTGATGCCGGTCGTCGGCGCCACCGGGGTCTCGATCTCGAACGGCTCGACGCGCACGTCGCGGGTGGCCTCGTAGGCGAGCAGCGTCATCAGCTCCTCGGCGAGCCGGCGGAACGTGGGGGAGTCGGTCCGCTTGTCCCGGAGGTAGGTCAGCTTGTGGGCGATGAGCCGGTGGTCCGGGTTGATGACGCGCATGGGTGAAACTTAGCGCGTGCACCTTCCGCCCGATCCGTCGTTCACCGCGTGGATGCGCCACGCCCTGACCCTCGCGCAGCGGGCCGCGGATGCCGGTGACGTGCCGGTCGGTGCCCTCGTCGTGGACGCCGCCGGGGAGGTGGTCGGCGAGGGGTGGAACCTGCGCGAGGTCGACCAGGACCCCACGGCGCACGCCGAGGTCGTGGCGCTGCGGGCGGCGGCGGAGCGGCTGGGCTCGTGGCGGCTCGAGGGCTGCACCCTGGTCGTGACGATGGAGCCCTGCCCGATGTGCGCCGGTGCGTCGATGCTGGCCCGGGTCGAGCGGATCGTGCTCGGCGCCTGGGACCCCAAGCTCGGGGCGTGCGGCTCGGTCTGGGACGTCGTGCGCGACCGCCGGTCCACCCACCGGGCCGAGGTGGTCGGCGGGGTGCTCGAGGAGGAGTGCGGCGAGGTCGTGCGGCGCTTCTTCGCCACCCACCGCGCCTGACGCTCCGGCGAAGTGCGCCTGACGTCGCGTTTGGGGGGCTGCGGGGGTGGGTAGGGGTGATCGGGTCGCGACGCGGTCCGGGTGGCCGAAAAGTCGGCTGTCACGGAACCCGAACCTTCGACAAAGGTTCAGGTAGCGTCGCCGGCCGACGGTTTCCCGATCGGGAGACCGCGAACTCGACGAAAGGCTCTACCCCGACATGGGCATCATCGGCTGGATCATCATCGGCGGCCTCGCCGGCTGGGTCGCGAGCAAGATCATGAACACCGACGCGCAGCAGGGCATCATCCTGAACATCGTCGTCGGCATCATCGGTGCGCTCCTCGGCGGCTGGCTCCTCAGCCTCGCCGGCATCAACGGCAACAGCGGCCTCATCGTCAGCTTCCTCACGGCGCTGCTCGGTGCCTGCCTCCTCCTCTTCGTCGTCAAGGCCGTCACGCAGCGCGCCTGACGCCCGGCCCGACCGTCTCGCGGTCGGCCGACGAGAGCACGCCGTCTCCCTGGTGGGAGGCGGCGTGTTCGCGTCTCCCACCGATTTCGGGGCGGGCCACCGGCTCGGGTAACCTCTCCGGCGGTGGCGTGTCCGAGCGGCCTAAGGAGCACGCCTCGAAAGCGTGTGAGGGTTAACGCCCTCCGTGGGTTCAAATCCCACCGCCACCGCCAGACGAATCGCCCCGCGAAGCGGGGCGTTTTCGTTTGGCGGACGGCAGTGGGATGCCGGGAGCCGAAGCGATGCGGGCGACGGAGGAGCCCGCACCGCGCCGGCGGCTCCCACCGCCACCGCGCCAGCACCCTCCGGAGCGCCCACGGCCCCGAAGGCCTCAGGCAGGAATGCGCAGCGTGAACCGGCACCCCTTGCCGGCGTTCGTCACCCGCGCGGACCCGCCGTGCGCCGCGGCGACGCCCGCCACGATGGCCAGCCCCAGCCCCGACCCGCGGCCGTCCCCCGGGCTGCGCGCCGCGGTTCCCCGGTAGCCGGTCTCGAAGACCCGCCCGATCACCTCGGCCGGGATGCCCCCGCACTCGTCCTGCACGGTGACGACCACGTCCCCGGCCTCGCGGGTGACGGTGGTGGTGACCTCTCCGCCCGCGGGCGTGTGCCGGATGCCGTTCACGACCAGGTTCGCGACCGCCCGCCGCACCTCGCCCGCGGCCACCTCGGCCCGCACGCCGGTGCCGGCCGACCCGGCCAGTCGTACGCGTCCGGCCTCGGCGAGCGGGAGGAGGGCGGCGACGGCATCCGAGACGAGGTCCCCGACGTCGACCTCGGTCATCTGCAGGCCGGGGTCCGCGGACTGCAGGCGGGACAGGGCCAGGAGCCCGTCGACGAGCTCACCCATCTGGGTCACCGAGTCGCGCACCCGGGCCATGGCTGCGGGGACGTCCGACGCCACGCCGTCCTCGACGGCCTCGCTGATCGCCCAGATGCCGGCCAGCGGGGTGCGCAGGTCGTGCGACACCCACGCCACCAGCTCGCGCCGGTCGGCCTCGGCCCGCGCCTCCTGCTCGCGGGCCATCCGGTCGGCCGTCGCGGCCCGGTCGGCGGCGATGACCCGTCGCGCGACGAGGACCCCGAGCACCGCGGCGACGGGGACGGCCGCCACCAGGACGAGGAGCACCGTGGTGGAGTCCTCGGGCCGCAGGAACATCGCCCGAGAGCTGGCGTAGACGCCGGCGGCCACCGCGACGACCACCACGACCGGCGCCGCGACCGCCGCGGTGCCGACCGACCGTCGAGCCAGCCACACCACGAGGGCGACCCCCACCAGCCCGACGAGGAGGGTGACGGCGGCGGCCAGCCCCACCGCCGACAGCTGGGTGGGCATCAGGCGGCGTCCGACGGTTGGGCGTCCCACCGGTAGCCGACGCCGAACACGGTCACCAGCCGGCACGGTGCGGACGGCTCGACCTCGACCTTCTCGCGCAGGCGACGCACGTGCACGGTCACGGTCGACTCGTCGCCGTACTCCCAGCCCCAGACCGCGCGCATCAGCTCGTCGCGCCGGTGGACCACGCCCGGGTGGCCGAGGAACCAGTCGAGGAGGGCGAACTCGCGTGCGGTGAGCGCCAGCGGGTCGCCGTTGCGGGTCACGACGTGGGCCCGCCGGTCGAGCACCAGGTCGCCGTCGACGCTCACCCGGTGGGGGTCGGCGGCCACCTCCGCGCCCTGACCCGACGAGTCGCCCACGGCGGCACCGCCCTCGGCCGCGCGCCGGACGATGGCCTGCACCCGCAGCACGAGCTCTCGCGGGCTGAACGGCTTGGTCACGTAGTCGTCGGCGCCGACCTCGAGCCCGAGGATCCGGTCCGACTCCTCCCCCAGGGCGGTCAGCATCACCACGGGGACGCGCGGCATGTCGCGCCGCAGCCTCCGGCACACCTCCAGCCCGCCGATGCCGGGGAGCATGAGGTCGAGCACCACGACGTCGGGGGCGACGCTGGCCGCGAGGGCCAGGGCGGTCGGGCCGTCGGCGGCCCGGTGCACGTCGAAGCCGGCCCGTTCCAGGTAGGCGCCCACCACGTCCCCGACCGTGGGGTCGTCGTCGACGACGAGGGCGCTGCTCATGGTCCGAGGATAGGGCCGACCCGTCGCCGTCGCGATCTCGCGGGCCGGGCCCGTGAGAACCCCGTAAGGAGGCAGTAACCCGGGCGTCATGGCCCTCGAGCCGCGGTCTGGGTTGACTCGGTTCAGGCCACCACCCGGGCGGCCGGAAATGCGAGGAAACCGATGAACCGCAAGGCATTCCGCACGATCGCCGCAGTCGTCTCCGTGGGTGGTGCAGCCCTCGGGTTCGCCTCGACGGCGCAGGCGGCGGGGGTCTCCGGGCCCGCGATCTACGTGAACCACGTGCTGTACCGCACGGTCGCGACGCCGACCGACCTCTCGGGAACCGGTGCCCCGGCGCAGAGCTGGGACACGATCTACAACTTCTTCGGCGCGCAGATGAGCGTCGCCACGGCGGCGCCCGGTGACCGGGGCTACAACGGCGGCCGCTGGCAGGTGCACAAGGTCTCGACCCCCGGCGGGTACGCGGCGGCGCTCGCGGCCGGCGACCTCGACGGCAACGGCGTGCTCGACTCGGCCGGCGAGATCGACGCGGCGCTGGCCTCGGGCGCACTGGTCGACGACGGCATCGTCAAGTACTTCGTCTGCACGCTGAACAAGGTGCCCGCCAGCCGGTCGTGACCGCCCACCCCGCGCCGGTTCGAGGTGATTCCCTGGCCCGAGGGCCAGCGGATCACCTCGAACCGGCGGTGCCGACCCGGGGTCGAGGTGATCCTCTGGCCCCAGGAGCCAGCGGATCACCTCGAACCGGCCGTGGGCCTCAGCCGAGGTACGCCGCGATGGCTGCCTTCTCGGTGGCGAGCGTCGACGCGTCGAGCAGCGACCCGGCCTCCGCGGCGAGCAGCGCCGACCACCGCTCCAGCGAGGAGTGCCCACCGTCATGGCGCTGTCACCCTGCTGTGAGCGGGCGACCCGGCGTCAGACCGCCGCGGCCCCCGCGAGCTGGTGCTCGACCTGGTCGACCGAGAGCACGTGCTGGATGACCATGGTGGCCGCGCCGATGACGCCCGCCTGGCCCCCGGTGCGGGACGCGACGATCTGCAGCTCGCCGGTGGCCAGCGGCAGGGAACGCCCGTAGACGACCTCGCGGATGCCGGCCAGCAGGCTCTCGGCCGACTGGGCCAGCAGGCCGCCCACCGCGATGACCGACGGGTTGAGCAGGCTCACGCAGGTCGCCAGGACGTGCCCGATCTCGCGGCCGGCCTCGCGCACGGCCGAGGCAGCGGCGAGGTCGCCCGCCTTCGCCAGCTGGATCAGCCCGCGGCTGTCACCGGCGTCGATTCCCCTCTCGCGCAACGCTCTCACGACGGCCGGCCCACTGGCGACCGCCTCGAGGCAGCCGACGTTGCCGCAGGTGCACGGGGTGTCGCCGCCGTGCAGGGCCGCGACGTGGCCGAGGTCGCCGGCGGCGCCCTGGGCGCCGCGGTGCAGCCGCCCGCCGCTGATGATGCCGGCACCGATGCCGGTGGCGACCTTGACGAAGATCAGGTGCTGCACGTCGGGGTAGACCGTCGCGTGCTCGCCGAGCGCCATCAGGTTCACGTCGTTGTCGACGAGCACCGGGCCGCCGAGCGTGCGGGTGAGTGGCCGGGCACGTCGTAGTCGTCCCACCCCGGCATGATCGGCGGCAGCACGGGTCGCCCGGTCGAGTGCTCGACCGGTCCGGGCAGGCCGATGCCGACGCCGGCGAGGTCCTCGCGGGTGCGGCCGGCGGCCGACAGCAGCTCCCGCCCGGCCTCGGCGACCAGGTCGAGCACCGACTCCGGCCCGGTCGAGATGTCGATGCGCAGGGCCTTCTCGGCCACGACCCGGCCGCGCAGGTCGGTGAGCGCGACCAGGGCGTGGGTGGCGCCGAGGTCCGCGCCGATGACGACGCCGGCATCCGGGTTGAAGGCGAGCCGGGCCGGGGGCCGCCCCCCGGTGGACGCGGCCTCACCCGAGGGCGTCAGCAGCCCGGCGGCGAGCAGGGCGTCGACGCGGGCCCCGACGGTCGACCTGGCCAGACCCGTCATCCGGATCAGCTCGGCCCGGGTGCGGGGCTTGCCGTCCAGCATGAGCTGGAGCAGCTCACCGGCTCCTGCCGTGCCTCCGACGCTCGCGAAGGTGCCAATCGTGCTGGTCACGTCGGTAGTGAAGCACATCAATGCAGGCGGTGTCTGCAGAAGTTCGTGCGATTGGTCACAACTTTTGCTTGACGCCCAGACAAAAGTACGGCTAACGTCCCGTCGCATGGCAGGCAACGGCGCCTCCGCCCTCTTGGGCATGGCCGACATCGTCAAGCGTTTCCCGGGCGTCGTCGCGCTCGACGGGGTCGACCTCGACGTCCTCCCGGGCGAGGTGCACTGCCTGCTCGGCCAGAACGGCGCCGGCAAGTCGACCCTGATCAAGGTGCTCGCCGGGGTGCACCAGCCCGACGAGGGCACGATCACCTGGGAGGGCGAGGACGTGCACCTCGGCCACCCGCAGGCCGCCATGCGAGCTCGGCATCGCGACGATCTACCAGGAGCTCGACCTGGTCGGCGGCCTCACCGTCGCCGAGAACATCTTCCTGGGCCACGAGATGTCGCGCTTCGGCTTCTCGCAGCGCCGCGCCGCCGCGAAGTCGGCCGCCGCGCTGCTCAAGCGGCTCGGCCACCCCGAGATCTCGCCCTCGCAGGAGGTCGGCACGCTGATCGCCGCCGGCCAGCAGATCGTCAGCATGGCCCGGGCGCTGTCGCAGCGACGTGCGGCTCATCATCATGGACGAGCCGTCGGCCGTGCTCGACCAGGGCGAGGTCGACAACGGCTGTTCCACGTCATCCGCGACCTGACCGCCGAGGGCGTCGCCGTCGTCTACATCTCCCACCGGCTCGAGGAGATCCGCCCGATCGGCGACCGGGTCACCGTGCTCAAGGACGGCCGCACCGTCGCCACCGGGCTGCCCGCCAAGGAGACGCCCACCGCCGAGATCATCCGGCTGATGACCGGCCGCTCGATCGAGTACGTCTTCCCGCCGCGCGCGCGACGGTCCCCGACGGCCGAGCCGCTGCTCGAGCGTCGACGGCCTCGCCCGGCGCTGGCGAGTTCGCAGGACGTCAGCTTCAGCGTGCGCGCCGGGCGAGGTCGTCGGGCTCGCCGGCCTCGTCGGGGCCGGCCGCTCGGAGATCCTCGAGACCGTGTTCGGCGCCCGCAAGAGCGACGCGGGCACGCGTGGCGCGTCGACGGCGAGCCGGCTGCGGCCCGGCTCGGTGCAGCCGGCCGTCTCGCGCCGGGGTCGGGCTGGCTCCCGAGGAGCGCAAGAGCCAGGCGCTGCTGCTCGACGACAGCGTCGCGACCAACATCACGCATGGCCAGCCTCGCGCCGCTTCTCGCGCGGCGGGCTGCTCGACCGCGACGCCGAGAAGCGGGCCGCCACGGCGCAGGTCGACGAGCCTCGACGTGCGCCCCGCCGGGGTCGACCGCGAGGTGCGCACCCTGTCCGGCGGCAACCAGCAGAAGGTCGTGCTGGCCCGCTGGCTGCTCCACGGCTGCCGGGTGCTCCTGCTCGACGAGCCCACCCGCGGCGTCGACGTCGGCGCCCGCACCGAGATCTACGCCCTCATCCGTCGGCTCGCCGACGCCGGGGTCGCCGTCGTCGTCGTGTCCAGCGAGGTCGAGGAGGTGCTCGGCCTGTCCGACCGCGTCCTGGTGGTCGGCGAGGGCCGCGTGCGTGCACGAGGGCCCGCGCCGACCAGCATCGACGAGCACCAGGTGCTCGACCTCGTCATGGAGAGGAGGCGCGGCATGAGTGCGAGTCGACCCAGAAGTCCCCGGACCCGGACGGCGCCTCGTCGGCCTCCGCCGAGCTGCCGGTCGGGCGGCGGCGAGGCCGCGCCGCTGGCTCCGGACGCGGCCGCGCCGACGGCTCGCGCTGCGCGTCCTCATGGCGGGCTCGGTCGGGCGCAACCTCGGCCTGGTCATCGCCCTGCTGCTGCTCTGCATCGTCGGGCGTGATCACCGCCGGCGACCGGTTCGCCAGCGTCGACAACGCGCTGACCATCCTGCGGCTCGCCTCCGTCATCGGCGTCGTGAGCGTCGGCATGACGTTCGTCATCAGCGGCGGCGGCATCGACCTGTCGGTCGGCGCCAGGTGGCCCTGGCGCTCGGTGTGGGCGACCACCGTCGCGACCCAGACGATGGCCGCCGACATCGCACTGGATCGTCATGGTGTTCACCGCGCTCGCGGTCGGCGCCGGCTGCGGCCTGGTCAACGGGGTGCTGATCGCCTACGGCCGGATCGCCCCGTTCATCGCGACGCTCGCGATGCTGGCCGCCGCCCGCGGCCTCGCCGAGATCATCGCCGAGCGACGCACCCAGATCATCACGAGCCGCGGCTTCATCGACTTCTTCGGCGGCAGCGTCGCTCGGCGTCCCGGTGCTCGTCATCATCTTCGCGCTCGTCGCGGTCGTCGGCTGGGTCCTGCTCAACCGCACCACGTTCGGCCGCCGCACCTTCGCCGTGGGTGGCAACCCCGAGGCCGCACGGCTGGCCGGCATCAAGGTGCAAGCGGCAGACCGATGTGCCTCTACGTCCTGGTCGGCCTGGCCTGCGGCATCGCCGCCGTCATGATCATGGCGCGCACGACCACCGGCACCTCGACCCACGGCCAGCTCTACGAGCTCGACGCCATCGCGGCGGTCGTCATCGGCGGCACCCTGCTCACCGGCGGCCGCGGCACCATCGTCGGCACCGTGCTCGGCGTGCTGATCTTCACCACGCTCACCAACGTCTTCACCCTCAACAACCTCGACACCTCGACCCAGGCCGTCGCCAAGGGCGTGATCATCGTCGCCGCCGTGCTGCTCCAGCAGCGCGTCGCCGCGCGCCGTCGACGCGCCCTGACCGCTCGGGCCACCCGGCCCCGGCACCGCAGCTCCATCCCGCACCACCGCACGCACCCGCATCCACCTGCACGGCCCTCACCACCACCGCACCGCCCCTCGCAAGGAGACCACCATGTTCCGCACCCTCACGACGTCTCGACCGGTCCGGCTGTCGCCGCCGCCGGGGTCCTCGGCCTGCTGGCCGCGGGCTGCACGAGCAACACCCCCGAGACCGACCGCGCTCGGCCTCGAGCGCCGCCGGCCGGCGCCGTCAGCGACAACGACGCCCCGGGCGAGAAGGTCACCATCGGCTTCTCCGCCCCCGCGGCCGACCACGGCTGGATGGCCGCCGATCAACAACGTCCGCCAAGGCCGAGGCCGAGAAGTACTCGGACATCGAGCTTCAAGGTCGCCGAGGGCACCAACGACGCCAACCTGCAGATCAGCCAGATCGAGACCTTCATCAACGACAAGGTCGACGCCATCGTGCTGCTGCCGTTCGACGGCGCCGCGCTCACCGAGGTCGCGACCAAGGCGATGCAGGCCGGCATCACCGTCATCAACGTCGACCGCGAGTTCTCGTCGCCCGTTCGCCGCCCGCACCACCGTGCTCGGCGACAACTACGGCATGGGCGTCTGCGCCGGCACGTACATCTGCGAGCATCATCGCCGACAAAAGCTCAGCAACGCGGTCATCGCCGAGATCGCCGGCATCGACTCGCTGCCGCTGACCCAGGACCGCAGCAAGGGCTTCGCCGACGCGCTCAAGGCGTGCGGCCAGACCGTCGACAACCGGGTCGCCGCCGAGTTCACGGTCGAGTCCGGTGAGAAGGCGGCGTCGAACCTGCTCCAGGCCGCGCCGAAGATCGACGTCCTCTGGAACCACGACGACGACCAGGGCGTCGGCGTCCTGGCGGCGCTGGACAACGCCAACCGCGACGAGATGCTTCATCGGCGGCGCCGGCTCCGCGAACGCCATGCGCGCGATCAAGGACGGCGAAGATGGAGGCCACGGTGCTCTACCCGCCGACCCAGGCCGCCGACGGCATCCGCCTCGCCCGCCTGCTCGGTCCAGGGCAAGGGCATGTCCGACCTGGTCCAGCCGAGCGTGCCGCGCCGGGTCGTGCTCGACGCGCCGGTCGTGACCAAGGACAACGTCGACGCAGTACATGCCGCTGGGCTTCGAGTCCTGACCCATCCGCGACCGTGGTGCTCGCCGGTCGCGCCCGGCCGGCGAGCACGACCCACCACCACCGGGCCGGTCGGCCCATCGGAAGGTTCCTCATGGCCATCGACACCACCTCGACCCGCACGGCTGACGACGCCGTGCCCGTGCGCACCCCGGGACGGCTCGGCATCGGCATGGTCGGCTACGCCTTCATGGGCGTCGCCCACTCCCAGGCCTGGCGCAACGCCCGCAGCTTCTTCGACCCGCCGCTGCGTGCCGGACCTCGCCGCCGTCGCGCGGGCGCGACGCGGCGGCGGCCGCCGACATGGCTCGCCGCTTCGACTGGGCAGCACGTCGAGACCGACTGGCGTGCGCTGATCGCCCGCGACGACGTCGACCTCGTCGACATCTGCACCCCGGGCGACACCCACGCCGAGATCGCGATCGCGGCGCTGGAGGCCGGCAAGCACGTGCTGTGCGAGAAGCCGCTGGCCAACACCGTCGCGGAGGCCGAGCCATGGCCGCGGCCGCCGAGCGGGCGCGGGCCGCACGGCATCCGCTCGATGGTGGGCTTCACCTACCGCCGCGTGCCGGCGATCGCCCTGGCCCGCCAGCTCGTGCAGGAGGGACGGGTCGGAGAGATCCGGCACGTCCGCGCGCAGTACCTGCAGGACTGGCTCGTCGACCCCGAGACGCCGCTGACCTGGCGGCTGCAGAAGGACCGGGCCGGCTCGGGCGCGCTCGGCGACATCGGGGCGCACATCATCGACCTCGCCCACTTCATCACCGGCGAGCGGATCACCGGCGTCAGCGCGACGACCGAGACCTTCGTCGAGGAGCGGCCGCTGCCCGGCGCCGCGCGTGGCCTGTCGGCCGAGGTCGGCACCGGGCGCGGCCCGGTCACCGTCGACGACGCCGCGATCTTCATCGCCCGGTTGAGCGGCGGGGCGCTCGCCACCTTCGAGGCCACCCGCTTCGCCACCGGCCGCAAGAACTCGATCCGGATGGAGATCAACGGTTCTCGCGGCAGCATCGCCTTCGACTTCGAGGACATGAACGTGCTGCAGTTGTACGACGCCACGGCGCCGGCCCGCGAGTCCGGCTTCACCCGGGTGATCGTCACCGAGGCGACGCACCCCTACGTCGAGCACTGGTGGCCGGCCGGCCACGGGCTCGGCTACGAGCACGGCTTCACCCACCAGGCGGCCGACCTCATCGACGCGATCGCCCGGGGCGTCGACCCCGACCCCGTCGTTCGCCGACGGCCTCGCCGTCCAGGAGGTGCTCGCCGCCGTCGAGCTCAGCGCGGCCGACCGGTCGTGCTGGACCCCCATCCACGCCGTCCCCACGGACGGCGCCACCGGCGGCTGAGCCGCCACCCACCGAACCGACATTCACGACACGTGGCCGACCACCACGGGACGCAGAGAAGGAGAGACGGTCGCGCTCGCCCCCCTGTCATTGCAGTGACGAAGGAGCACCATGAACACGGACAACGACGTCAACGTCTCGAGACTGGTCACCAAGCTCGGTCTCAACCGCCGCCAGTTCCTCGCGGCGACCACGGGCATGGCGGCCGCAGCCGCGGTCACCGCCCCCAGCGCGCTCGCCGGCCCGGTCGGCAACGCGAACGGCATCCTCATCCCCGCCCCGCGGCGCGGGATCATCCTCTACACGGTCCGCGACGCCATCTCGCGCAACCCGCTGACCTCGGACCTCGCCTCCGGCTTCAAGGAGGTGCTCGCGGAGCTGTCCACCATCGGCTACCGGCAGATCGAGTTCGCCGGCTTCACCCAGAACGCCAACTCCGAGGGCGGCGCCAACCTCAACACGGTCGAGGGCGCCACCCTGCTGCGGTCGTGGCTGGACGCCAACGGCCTCGAGGCCGAGGGCAACCACGGCAGCATCCCGAGCACCGTCACGGACGCGACGATCGCCCAGTTCGACACCGCCTGCGAGATCGCCAACATCCTGGGCATGGGCCACATCGGCACCGGCAACGACCCGACCGGCAGCGCCTACGTCGCCGACTGGGAGTCCGCCGCCGAGCGCTGGAACTTCTTCGGCGAGCGGGCCGTCGAGCCACGGGCTCAAGCTCTACACGCACAACCACGACATCGCCTACAGCTTCCTGCTCGACAGCGGCCCGCTGGACGCGCTCGGCCGCCCGACCCGCAGCAGCGGCATCCGTCGCCTCGAGCACTTCCTGGCCAACACCGACCCGAAGCACGTCTACCTCGAGATGGACATCTACTGGGCGCACGTCGCGCAGTACAAGCACCGCACGTACACGGCCCCCGACGGCTCGACGGTGCAGTCGATCTTCGACCCGGCCGGCCTGGTCGCCGCGCAGACCACGCGGTACCCGCTGTTCCACGCCAAGGACGGCGAAGAAGGACACCACCCAGGCCAACGGCTACGTCATGGCGCCGTTCGGCCAGGGCGACATCGACTACTCGACGTTCCTGCGTCGGGTCGGTGCCAAGGGCTCGCACAACCCCATGTGCGAGCAGGACACCGCGCCCGGCGGCACCGCTGCGCCCGGGCAGTCGCTGGAGTTCGCGAAGATCAGCTACGACGCGATGGCGGCCCTGCGTGGCTGACCCGCCCGCGCTGCGCCGGTCCGGCTGCCGGTGAGCGCCAGCCCCGGAGGTGGCGTCGTGGTGCCGTTGCAGCGGCCGACGCCACCTTCGGGGCTGGCTCGCCCGACATTCACGAAGGACGTGGTCGCGAAGTCTAGTCGGTGGCCCGACGAGAGACCTCCGACCACGTGTCCGGCGTGAGACGGTGGCCGCACCGCCCGGATGCCGCGACGACCCCGACCCCCCGACACCCCACGACCCGACGACCCAGGAGCGCGACACCATGACCCGACCGATCACCCTCTTCACCGGCCAGTGGGCCGACCTGCCGTTCGAGGAGGTGTGCCGCCTCGCTGCCTCCTGGGGGTACGACGGGCTCGAGATCGCCTGTTGGGGTGACCACTTCGAGGTCGACCGGGCGCTGGCCGAGGACGACTACGTCGCCGGGCGCCGCGAGATCCTCGAGCGGCACGGGCTCGGGGTCTGGGCCATCTCCAACCACCTGGTGGGCCAGGCCGTCTGCGACGACCCGATCGACCAGCGCCACAAGGACATCCTCCCGGCCTCCGTCTGGGGTGACGGCGACCCCGAGGGAGTGCGCCAGCGGGCGGCGAGCCGGATGGCCGACACCGCCCGGGCCGCCGCGAAGCTCGGCGTCGACGTCGTCATCGGCTTCACCGGCTCGGCGATCTGGAAGTACGTCGCGATGTTCCCGCCGGTCAGCGCCGAGACCATCGAGGCCGGCTACCAGGACTTCGCCGACCGCTGGAACCCGATCCTCGACGTCTACGACGAGGTGGGGGTGCGGTTCGCCCACGAGGTGCACCCGAGCGAGATCGCCTACGACCACTGGACCACCGTGCGCACCCTCGAGGCGATCGGCCACCGCCCGGCGTTCGGGCTGAACTGGGACCCCAGCCACATGGTCTGGCAGGACCTCGACCCGGCGGCCTTCATCTGGGACTTCCAGGACCGGATCTACCACGTCGACTGCAAGGACGTCCGCAAGCGCGTGGGCAACGGCCGCAACGGCCGGCTCTCGTCGCACCTGCCGTGGGCCGACCCGCGCCGCGGCTGGGACTTCGTCTCCACCGGGCACGGCGACGTGCCGTGGGAGGACTGCTTCCGCACGCTGAGCGCGATCGGCTACGACGGGCCCGTTCTCGGTCGAGTGGGAGGACGCCGGCATGGACCGCCTGGTCGGCGCCGCCGAGGCCGTCGGGTTCGTCCGCCGGCTCGCCTTCGACCGCCCCGACGCCGCCTTCGACGCCGCCTTCAGCTCAGGAGACTGACGACCACCGCACCTGGGCTCAGACCAGGTGGTCGTTGCCGTGCTCGCGGTAGTAGGTGCGCCAGATCAGCCGGTGCACCGGGATCCACCGTGGGATCGAACGCAGCCCGGGGATGAACGGGAAGAAGATGATGACCAGGCCGATCACGCCGATGATGTAGAAGATCCAGGCGTCGGCGTTGTCCTGCAGGGACGTCGTCGTCGTGGCGTCCTCGGCGGGGTTGAAGGTCGGGATCTGGTACCAGAGCGATGCCCACCACAGCCACGGCTGGCCGGGGTAGCTGTTCATGCCGTTCATCATCCCCCAGGTGTTGCCCTGGAGGTTCTGGGCGGTCGCGGCGTCGTCGAGGTAGGACCCGTCACCCATGAACAGGATCTGCCTTGGTGTAGTCGGCCGACCCGTAGAACGCGCCCTGCGAGAGCATCGCGCCGTCGAGGGAACCCGAGGCGGCCATCGTCGGTCAGCCCCTTGGCGAGCACCGGCACCGGGCCGTAGTCGCCGGAGGCGACCTGGTCGGGGTGGAGGGCGCCGTCGGCATCCGCGGTCGCCTGGACGGCGTCGTCGAGGGCGGTGGCCCAGGTGGTGCGCTGGTCGGGCGTGGCGGCCTGCCAGGCCGCGAGGGCCGCGGTGACCTCGCTCGGCTGCTGCCTGGCTCTTCAGCGGGGTGATGACGAAGTCGTTCGGCCGCGTCGACCGGGATCCGCACGCCCATCCACTTCTGGGGCCGCAGGGGCCCGACGGCGAGTCCGTCGCCGGCCTGTGTAGGGCGGGCCGTAGGCGGCCGACTCGGTCGTGCCGGCGAGCTCGCCCACGGTGATGGCGTAGAAGTTGTCGGCCGCGGTGGTGCCCCAGCCCTTGAAGGTCAGTGCCTTCTCGTCGGGCGAGCTGAAGGCCGCGGCGAGGACCGACCGACAGCACGGCCATCACGACGAGCGCGATGACGAACTCCTTGACGATGTCGTAGCGGCGCTCGGGGCCGGCCCAGGGCGCGGCGGCGACGTCGGTCGACCTCGTCCGGGCGCTCATGACCGCGCCTCCGGGGTCGCCGCGGGCTCGTCGGCCGGGTCGTGCTTGAGCGGGATCGGTGGGACGACGCCGTGCTTGCGCACGAGCAGGACGTGCCACACGACGATCACGCCGACGACCAGGGGCAGCAGGCAGACGTGGATGAGCAACATCTGGCCCGACGTCGGCCACGTTGAACCAGGCCCCGACGCCGACGGCGTTGAGCCCGTCCTTGGCCTCGAAGGCGATCCACTGCGACTCGAAGTTGGACTGCACGAGGTAACCCGGTGAAGGCGGTGCCGATCGAGGAGAAGAAGGCGAGGGCCCCGGTGATCCAGGTCATGGCCCGACGACCGCGCCACGCGGCCATCCAGAACTTGCCCCACAGGTGCACGACCATCGACAGCATGAACAGCTGCACCGACCAGAAGTGCACGCTGTTGACGAAGTGCCCCGTCGACGACGTGTGGTACCAGGCCGGGCCCTCGAAGCTGAGCACGAGACCACTCACGACCAGCATGATGAAGCCCGCGATCGTGGCGACCCCGAAGACGTAGATCCAGGACGCCACGTAGGCGGGCTGGCGGTCCGGGAGCAGCTTCTCGGGCGGGAAGGTGCCGAAGAAGCTGGTGCGCAGCCGGTTGGTCCACATCCGGCCGTCGGCGTCGTCAGTGGCTGCGAGGGACCGGCGGGTGTCCCCACCTTCTCGGTGGTGGCCATCACTCGTCATCCTCGTGGCGGGGGAACGGCAGGAGCACGGCGAGCACGAAGACCACGACGGTGAGGAGCATGACGACCAGGTTGGTCGTCGAGATGCCGACCCACCCCCAGGTCAGGTAGGTGGCGGGGCCGTTCAGGCTGCCCGAAGCGAATACGAATGGCATGCGTCCTCCTTGGAGGCGTGCCGGCCGCCGCTCGGTCGGATCCTTCGGTTATACGCCCGGGGGTACCTGCCGGCCCGCCGGATGTGGGCTCGGTCACGGGGTGCGCGACGGCCGGCCCTGATGGGTGTAGCCGGCGGTGGCGACCCGGCCGCGGCGACCTCAGCGCCAGAACGGGTCGAGCGCCGCGAGGCTCACGCACCGCGTCGACCGCGTCGTCGACCAGCCGGTGCTCGTCGACCGACGGCGCGGCCGAGCCGACCGAGCGCAGCAGGTCGTCTGCGGTGTGGTGGTCGTTGACCAGCCCGAGCGCGGTCTGCACCTGCTCGACGTGCCAGGCGAAGGCGAGCGGCCCGGTGAGCACCGCACCCGACTCGGTGACGACGCGGGGGGTGTCGACGGCGTACAGCGAGGCGAAGAACTCGCAGCCGTAGCGCAGCTTCTTGGCCTCGATGCGCACCCGGTGCCGGTCCTGCGGCGCCATCGCCGCGAGCCGGTCGACGTGGCCCACGACCCGGTGCCAGCGCTTCTCCAGCGACTGCCCGGCCAGCTCGCGCACGGGTGGGTCGTCGACACCCGGCCACGGCGCGAGGAGGACGAGGCCGTCGATCGAGCGCACGGCATCCGCCCAGTCCGGGGAGCGCAGGATGGCGTGCACCACGTCGTACGCCGCCTCGCGGTCCGCCGCGAGGCGGTGCACCTGCTCGACGTCGAGGTCGTCGACGAGGTGCCCGGAGAGCAGCACGTCGAGGTCGCGGGCGGGGCCGAACGGGAGCGCGAGGGCGCGCAGCCGGTGGGCGACGAGGAAGGCCCCCGGCACGTCGCGCAGCAGGGGCCCGAACAGCGAGAACGAGGACCGCAGCCGCCGGATGCCGACCCGGGTCTGGTGCAGGTGCGGCATCGCCCGCGACTCGAGGAGGAGGGCCGCGTTGGTGCGCCAGTGGTCGGTGCACTCGGTGGCGACGACGGCGAACGCCTCGGATGCCGGCCACGCCGGGTCGAGCACGACCGCGCGGGCCTTGCGCGCCTCGGCATCGGCGCCGAGCGGGACCGGAGCGGTCATCGGCGGCCGGTCAGGAGCCGGACGGCGCGGGGCACATCGGCATCGCCGTCGTGGTGGGCACCGGGGCGAGGGTGGTGTACTTCGCGCCGAGCGCGAGGTCGACCGTGGCCACCTTGCGCTTGTCCTTGACCAGGGTGGTGCCCTTCGGCAGCGTCGTGCGCAGCAGCTTGGCCTGCGCCTCGCCCTTGGCGCCGTAGCGGATCTCGGCGACCTTGGGCGCCTTGCGGCTGGAGGGGTCGTTGGCCACCTTGCCGATGACGAAGCCGCGCTCGCGCAGGCTGCGGGCGACCGAGCCGGCCAGGCCGACGCGGTTGGAGGCGTTGTAGACGTTGACCCTGGTGTTCTCGGGGGTGACCACCTTGGGGTCGTACGGCGCGCAGGTCGGCGGCCGGCGGGCGGGAGGCCCGGGCCGAGCTGTCGGCCTGGTAGTAGGACCACGCGTACCAGAACGCGAAGAACAGGCCGAGCACGACGACCCCGAGCACGATGAGCTGGCGGCGCTTCCGGCGCGCGTTGACGGACACCTCGGCCTCGGTCGTGTAGTCGCTCACGCGTCCCCCTAGAGCGCGAGCACCCGCGCGTGCAGCGTGGGGCGTTGGTGCAGGGCGGCGCGCAGGGCCCGGTGCAGGCCGTCCTCGAGGTAGAGGGTGCCCTCCCACTCGACGACGTGGGCGAACAGGTCGCCGTAGAAGGTCGAGTCCTCGGAGAGCAGCGTCTGCAGGTCGAGCTCGCGCTTGGTGGTGACGAGCTCGTCGAGCCGGACCAGGCGCGGCGGCACCGTCGACCACTGACGCGTCGTGTACCCGTGGTCGGGGTACGGGCGCGAGTCGCCGACGGCCTTGAAGATCACGGGGTCACTGTATGCCGCGACGTCTCCGAGCGCGGGAGCGACGCGAGCGCTCGGGCTAGATTGACCCCCGTGAGCGAGAACACGAGCACGTCACAGGTCGACGAGATCCGCGCGGGGTACGCCTTCGAGGGCGCCGTCCCTCGAGCTCGGGGCCGCGGTGGTCGACGGCACCGCCCACGCCGACGCCACGGTGCGCATCCCGCTGTCGGCGATGAACCGGCACGGCCTGGTCGCCGGGGCGACCGGCACCGGCAAGACCAAGACGCTGCAGCTGATGGCCGAGCAGCTGGTCGCCCAGGGCGTGCCGGTCTTCCTCGCCGACATCAAGGGCGACCTGTCCGGCATGGCGACCGCCGGGGCGGCCGAACGACAAGATCACCGCAGCGCACGGCCGACGTCGGGCTGGCCTGGGCGGCCGACGGCCTACCCGGTCGAGTTCTACGCGCTCGGCGGGCAGGGCACCGGCATCCCGGTGCGCGGCCAGCGTCTCGACGTTCGGCCCGACCCTGCTGCTCGAAGGTGCTCGGGCTCAACGAGACCCAGGAGTCCAGCCTCGGGCTGGTCTTCCACTACGCCGACACCAAGGGCCTGCCGCTGCTCGAACCTCGCCGACCTGCGCGCCGTCGTGCAGTTCCTCACCAGCGACGAGGGCAAGGCCGACCTCAAGGACCTCGGCGGGCCTGTCGTCGGCGACCGCCGGGCGTCATCCTGCGCGAGCTGGTCGAACTTCTCGGACCAGGGTGCCGACGCGTTCTTCGGCGAGCCCGAGTTCGACACCGCCGACCTGCTGCGGGTCGCCGCCCGACGGCCGCGGCATCGTCTCGATGCTCGAGCTGCCCGGCGTGCAGGACCGGCCCGCGCTGTTCTCGACCTTCCTGATGTGGCTGCTCGCCGACCTGTTCCACGACCTGCCCGAGGTCGGCGACCTCGACAAGCCCAAGCTGGTCTTCTTCTTCGACGAGGCGCACCTGCTCTTCAACGACGCGAGCAAGGCCTTCCTCGACGCCGATCGCGCAGACCGTGCGGCTGATCCGCTCCAAGGGCGTCGGCGTCTTCTTCGTGACCCAGACGCCCAAGGACGTGCCCGCCGACGTGCTGGCCCAGCTCGGCAACCGGGTGCAGCACGCGCTGCGCGCCTACACCCCGAACGACGCCAAGGCGCTCAAGGCGACCGTGCGCACCTACCCGAACACCGCGCTACGACCTCGAGGAGCTGCTCGACCCAGCTCGGCATCGGCGAGGCCGTCGTCACCGTGCTGTCCGAGAAGGGCGCGCCGACCCCGGTCGCCTGGACCCGGATGCGCGCGCCGCAGTCGCTGATGGCGCCCTCGGATGCCGCGCTGCTCACCTCGACCGTCGCCGCGTCGCCGATCGCGGCGAAGTACGGCACCTACGTGGAGCGCGAGTCGGCGTCGGAGATGCTCGGCAAGGCCGAGGTGGCGCGCACCGAGGCCGAGCAGGCCGCGGCGGTCGAGGCCGAGAACGCCAAGGTGCGCGCGGCCGCGGAGGCGGCCGCGGAGAAGGAGCGGGTGGCCGCGGAGACGGCGGCCGAGAAGGCGCGGGTGGCTGCCGAGAAGCAGGCGGCCAAGGATGCCGCGGCGGCCCAGAAGGCGCAGGAGGCCGCCGGCCCGCAAGCAGGCGGCCGAGCCGAGCATGGTCGAGGCGGTCGTGAAGTCGAGCGCCTTCAAGTCGGCGCTGCGCTCGGCGGGCACGGTGCTCGGCCGCGAGATCACCCGCTCGATCTTCGGCACCTCCCGCAAGCGCTGACCCCGCGGCGGGCTGGACGCGACGCCTCCGAGGGCGCAGCTCTCGTCGGGTCTCCGCTGCAGCATCACGGCCTCGTGAGCAGGGTCGCGACCGGGAACCGATCTGCGACGCGGTGAGCAGGCTGCGACGTGCCGGCAGCCCGCAGGCGCTCAGAGGGTGAGCAGGGCCTGGGCGTAGGCGCACTCGAGGTCGGGGTCGGTGACGGCGCGCACGTAGCCCGGCTTCACGGCGTACGTCACCTCCCAGCCGCCCTCGGTGCGGCGCACGGCCTCGAGCCGGTCGCCGAGCAGCTCGCGCAGCTGGTCCTCGCGGGGCAGCCAGAGCGCCTGGTCGAGGGTGACCGAGTCGAGCGCCCACTCGGTGGTGCCGTTGAAGCCGAGCAGCGACTGGTCGCGGTAGGTCTGCACCTCGACGGTGAGGTCGCTGATCCAGAACACCTGGCCGGTGAGCAGCTCGGCGTCGATGACGAAGCGGTCGCCGGCGGCGGGCTCCCAGAGCACCCCGGCGTCGCGGAGCAGGGCGCGGGCGAGGTCGACCGTGATCATCGGGCCATTCTGGCGCAGCACCCGAGACGGCGGAGAACCCTGAACAGGGTCGGCGGCTCAGCCGAGCATCCACACCACCAGCGTGATGAGCGGCACCGCCCCGACCGTCGTCACCAGGATGGTGTCGCGCGCCAGGGTGGGGGCGCGGTCGTAGCGGGTCGCGTGCACGAAGATGTTCTGCGCGGTCGGCAGGCTCGAGCAGACGACCACGGCGAGCAGCGCGTGCCCCGACAGCCCGAGCGCGAGGTGCGCCACGGCGTACGCGACGAGCGGCTGCACCGCCAGCTTGAGCGTGCTGGTCAGCGCCAGCTCGCCCGTCGGGCACGTCGCCGCCGAAGCCCGGGCCGAGGCGCAGCGCGATGCCGTACGCGAGCAGCATCCCGGGCACCGCCATCGCGCCGATCAGCTCGATCGGGTCGAGCACGATCGGGGGCAGCTGCCAGCCGGTGATCGACAGCAGCAGCCCGATGAGCGTGCCGATCGTCAGCGGGTTGGTGAACGGGCGGATCATCATGTGGCGCACCGTCGGGCGGTGGCCCGCGCACGTCGGCGTCGAGCACGGCCAGGGCCAGCGGCTGGAGCACGAGCAGCTGCAGCAGCAGCGTCGGTGCCACGAGCGCGGCATCCCCGAGCACGTAGGCCGCGACCGGCAGGCCGAGGTTGCCGGCGTTGACGTACGAGCTCGCCAGGGCCCCGATGACCCGCTCGCCCGACCGAGCGCCGCCACCGCCACCACGCGACCGTGACGTAGACGGTCGCCGGTACGACCACCCCGACCACGGTCGCGACCAGGCTGCGCGACAGCACGTCGTGGGTGTCGGCCTGGGCCACGGTCGTGAGGAGCAGCGCCGGCGACGCCACGAAGAAGGCGATGTGGCTGAGCACCTTCTGGCGCCGACAGGTCGACGACGCCGAGGTGCGCGATGAGGGCACCGACGCCGATGACGGCGACGATCGTCGCGAAGCCCAGGACGACACCCTCCACGCCGCCATCCTCGCGGGCGGGCGGTCAGCGGGCGCGCACCGGTTCCGCGGGGCCGGTCCTGGACGGCCGCCGGTGCAGCCGGGTGCGAGCCCCAGTTGGCCGCCTGGGTGAGGCAGAACGGGTGGCCGCTGGGGTCGAGCAGCACCCGCCAGGTCTCGCCGGGCTGCTCGTCCGGCAGCGTCGCACCGAGCTCGACGCACTCGGCGGCGGCCGCGTCGAGGTCGTCGACGGCCAGGTCGAGGTGGAAC
>CAWAKY010000023.1:0-13303 GCA_963782695.1 uncultured Actinomycetota bacterium
ATCGGCAGCACCGAGAGGAAGACGATGAGCAGGATCGCGGCCTCGAGGTTGTCGCGGATGATCGGGACCCCGCCGAGGAAGTAGCCGGCCAGCGTGATGGACGAGACCCACAGGGCCGCGCCGACCGCCGACCAGGTGAAGAAGTGCCGGCGGTCCATCCGGCCGATGCCGGCCACGAGGGTGATGTAGGTGCGCACGATCGGCACGAACCGCCCGATGACCAGGGCCTTCGCACCGTGCTTCTCGAAGAAGTCGTGGGTCT
Source organism: uncultured Actinomycetota bacterium (assembly GCA_963782695.1). Classification (GTDB taxonomy): domain Bacteria; phylum Actinomycetota; class Actinomycetes; order Actinomycetales; family Dermatophilaceae; genus Fodinibacter. The sequence continues at coordinate 263 of CAWAKY010000023.1, forward strand.
GGTCGAGGTACTTCTTGCGGATGATCCGGCCGTCGTGGTTCCGCAGCGGCGCACCGATCGCCCGGCCGATCTCGTACCCGACGACGTTGCCCGCGAAGGCCGCGACGAACAGCGCCGGGATGGCGACGGCGAGCGGGATGTCGAGCTCGCCGCCCGCGATGAAGATGCCGATCGCGAAGAGCAGGGAGTCGCCGGGCAGGATCGGGAAGAACAGGCCGCACTCGACGAAGACGATGACCAGCGAGATCCAGAAGAACGCGGTTCCGTAGGTGTCGAGGAGGTACTGGGGGTCCATCCAGTTGGGCCCGAGTGCGTGCATCACGGGGTCAAGGGTACGGGGAGCGGGCCGTCATCCCCGCCTCCGCGGCCTGTGCGGTGGCTGTGCACGGGAGGTGCCCGGCCCGCCCGCCCCTCGGGCAGGCATCGGGGCGATCCGTGCTCCGGCGTTACATTGAGCGACGGAACGGGCCGCCCCAGCCCGTCCACGGCCCCGAAAACGAAGGATCCAGCATGTCCGTCTCCCTCCCCGTCCGCCTGCTCGGCGTGGCCATCGCCGGTACCGCCGTCGTCGCCCTCGCCGCCTGCGGTGCCCCCGTCGACGAGGCCGGCTCGTCGGGCTCGTCCAGCGCCTCCGCATCGGCCTCCGCCACCTGCGACCCCGCGTCGATGAAGACCAAGACCGCCGGCACGCTGACGGTCGGCACCGACAAGCCCGCCTACGAGCCGTGGTTCAGCGACGACGACCCGAGCAACGGCAAGGGCTACGAGTCGGCCGTCGCCTACGCGATCGCGGACAAGCTCGGCTACGCCAAGGACAAGGTGACGTGGGTCGTCGCGCCGTTCAACACGGTCATCACCCCCGGTGAGAAGGACTTCGACATGGACCTCAACCAGGTCTCGATCAGCGACGAGCGCAAGAACGCCGTCGACTTCTCCTCCGGCTACTACGACGTGCGCCAGGCCGTCATCACCTACAAGGGCAGCCCGATCGACGGCACGACCTCGGTCGCCGACCTCAAGGACGCCAAGCTCGGCGCCCAGGTCGGGACGACGTCGTACATCGCCGTCAAGGAGCAGATCAAGCCCGACCAGACGATCGCGGTCTTCGACACCAACGACCTCGCGGTGCAGGCGCTGAAGAACAAGCAGATCGACGGCATCGTCGCCGACCTGCCGACCGCGTTCTACATGACCGCGGCCCAGCTCGACGACGGTGTCATCGTCGGCCAGCTGCCGGCCGAGGGCAGCACGCCCGAGCAGTTCGGCGCCGTGCTCGACAAGGGCAGCCCGCTCACCGCGTGCATCAGCCAGGCGGTCGACGCACTGCGGGCCGACGGCACGCTCGACACGCTTGGTGTCGCAGTGGCTGTCGACCCAGGGCGCGCCCGAGCTGAAGTAGCTCGTCATGTCGGGGGACACCTCGCAGCAGACGGGACCCGCGGCGGCCGACGAGGCCGACCCGTGGGTCCCGTCCGCGCTGGAGCAGGAGCGGCGGGCGTACCGCAGCGCCGGGCCCGCCGCTCCTCGGTCGTCGCCGTCCTGTCGACCGCGGCCCTGGTCGGCCTGGCCATCGGCCTCATCGTCACCTCGCCGGGCTGGGAGCGGGTCAAGGAGACCTTCTTCAGCTGGGACAAGGCGGTCGACTCCTTCCCGGCCGTGCTCGAGGGCCTCTGGCTGAACATCCGGATCATGCTGATCTGCGCGGTGCTCATCGCGATCTTCGGCCTGACCCTGGCGGTGATGCGCACCATCCGCGGGCCGGTGGCCTTCCCGCTGCGGCTGTTCGCCACGGCCTACGTCGACCTGTTCCGCGGGCTTGCCGCTGCTGCTCGTGCTCTTCCTCCTCGGCTTCGGCGCCCCGGCCCTGCGGCTGTCCGGGCCTGCCGACCTCGGCGCTGTTCTGGGGTGCCAGCGCCCTGGTGCTGTCCTACTCGGCCTACGTCGCCGAGGTCTTCCGGGCCGGCATCGAGTCGGTGCACCCCTCGCAGCGCGCCGCGGCCCGCTCGCTCGGGCTCTCGTACGGCCAGACGCTGCGCCACGTCGTGCTGCCCCAGGCCGTGCGCCGGGTCGTGCCCCCGCTGATGAACGACCTGGTCTCGCTGCAGAAGGACTCCGGCCTGATCGCGGTGCTCGGTGTCATCGACGCCATCCGCGCGGCCCAGATCGAGACGGCGACCGACTTCAACTTCACCCCCTACGTCGTGGCGGGCGCCGCTGTTCGTCGCCCTCACCATCCCGATGGCCCGGTTCACCGACCACCTCGCGCGCAAGCAGGGCATGCACGGCGCGACGGGCTCGCTGTGAGGTCGCCGCGATGAGCCTGCTCGAGCTCGACGGCATCCGGAAGTCGTTCGGCGACAACGTGGTTCTCCGCGACATCGACCTCACCGTCGAGCGCGGCCAGTGCGTCGTGCTGATCGGCGCGAGCGGCTCGGGCAAGTCGACCCTGCTGCGCTGCGTCAACCTGCTCGAGGTGGTCGACGACGGCCGCATCCTCCTCGAGGGCGACGACATCACCGACCCCCGCATCGACGCGGATGCCGTGCGCGCCCGGATGGGCGTCGTCTTCCAGGCCTACAACCTCTTCCCGCACCTGTCGGTGCTCGACAACATCACCCTGGCGCCGGTGCGGGTGCACAAGGTGGCCAAGGCCGAGGCGGTCGAGCGGGCGCCGGACGATGCTCGACCGGGTCGGGCTGGGCGACCGCGCCGACGCCCGCCCCGACGAGCTGTCCGGTGGCCAGCAGCAGCGGGTCGCCATCGCCCGGGCGCTCGTCAACGACCCGACCCTGATGCTGCTCGACGAGGTCACCTCGGCCCTCGACCCCGAGCTCGTCGGCGAGGTGCTCGACCTGCTGCGGTCGCTCAAGGACGACGGCATGACGATGGTGCTCAACACCCACGAGATGGGCTTCGCCCGGCAGGTCGCCGACACGGTGTGCTTCCTGCACGACGGCGTCATCCACGAGCAGGGGCCGCCCGCACAGGTGCTCGGCGAGCCGCGCGAGGACCGCACCCGCCAGTTCCTCTCGCGCATCCACACGTGAGCGACGACGACCTGCCCGAGGTCGGCGTCGGCCCGTGGGTCGGGCCGTGGCCCGAGGGCGAGCAGTGGGACCCCGACCTGCTCCGCGACGGCGACCGCCGCAACGTCGCCGACCGGTACCGGTACTGGACCATGGATGCCGTCGTCGCCGACCTCGACACCCGTCGCCACCCGTTCCACGTCGCCATCGAGAACTGGGGCCACGACTTCAACATCGGCTCGGTCGTGCGCACGGCGAACGCGTTCAACGCCAACGCCTTCCACATCGTCGGGAAGCGCCGCTGGAACCGTCGGGGCGCGATGGTCACCGACCGCTACCAGCACGAGCTGCACCACCCGACCGTCGCCGACCTCGTCGCGTGGGCGGCGTCCGCGGGGGGCGGGGGCACCGGCATCCCGCTCGTCGGCATCGACAACGTGCCCGGCTCGGTGCCGCTGGAGACCTACGAGCTGCCGCGCGAGTGCGTGCTCGTGCTCGGCCAGGAGGGCCCGGGGCTGACCCCGGAGATGCTGGCGGCGTGTGACGTGGTGCTGCACATCGAGCAGTTCGGCTCGACCCGCTCGATCAACGCCGGGGCGGCGGGCGCCGTCGCGATGCACGCCTGGGTGCGGCGGCACGTCTTCGGGCAGCGCGTCACCGACGCGCGCGACGAGCGCGGCCCGTCACCGTGGCCGGGCCGAGGTGGCCCTGCGCTCACCGATCCGGTCGTGCACCGACGCGACGACGACCGACCCCTCGCCGACGGCCGACGCGACCCGCTTGACCGAGCCGCGGCGCACGTCGCCGACCGCGAAGACGCCGGGCACGGACGTCTCCAGGGGGTGGGGCGCGCCCGGGTGGCGCCACGCGCGCCGGCCGCCCTCGGCGAGGACGTCGGCACCGGTGAGCACGTAGCCCCACTCGTCACGCAGCACCGAGTCGGGCAGCCACCCGGTCCTCGGGCGGGCCCCGATGAGCACGAAGACCGCGTCGGTCGGCTCCTGCGAGGTCTCCCCGGTCTCGACGTCGCGCACCACCACGTGGTCGAGCCGCGCCGCGCCCCCGCCGCCGACCACCTCGCAGCGGAACCGCACGGACACCTCCGACGCCGCGAGGGTGTCGACGAGGTACTGCGACATGCTCGCCGCGAGCGACGGGCCGCGCACCAGGAGGCTGACCTGGCTCGCGTACCGCGCGAGGTGGAGGGCGGCCTGGCCCGCGGAGTTGCCGCCACCGATGACGTGCACCCGGCACCCGAGCAGCCCGCGGGCGTCGAACGCGGAGGCGCCGTAGTAGACGCCCGTCGACTCGAACGGCTCCAGGGCGGGCGCGTCGAGACGCCGGTACGAGACCCCGGTCGCCAGGACGACCGACGCGCACCTGACCCGGCGGCCACCGTCCAGGCCCACCACCAGCCCCTCGGGCGTCTCCTCCAGCGACGCCGCGGCGCGCACGTGCGCGAACTGGCAGCCGAAGACCCACGCCTGCTGGTACGCGCGCTGGGTGAGGTCGGCCCCGGAGATGCCGCGGGCGAACCCGAGGTAGTTGCGGATCAGCGAGCTCGACGCCGCCTGCCCCCCGATCGACGAGCGCTCGACGACCAGGGTCCGCAGCCCCTCCGACGCCGCGTAGACCCCGGCGGCCAGCCCGGCCGGCCCGGCGCCCACGACGACGACGTCGAACTCGGCGTCGTCCTCGACGTCGACGGCGAGCCCGTAGGCGGCGACCAGCTCGGGGTCGGTGGGGTCGACGAGCACCCGCCCGTCGTGCAGCAGGACCACGGTCTGCGGCCCCGGTTCGACGGCCGGCGGCGGCCAGCAGCCCGGCCGCCTCGGCGGAGTGGACGTCGACGAAGCGGTGCGGGATGCCGCTGTAGGCGAGCTGGCGCCGCACCTCGTGCGCGCGGGGCGTCGAGGGGTCACCGACGACCGAGACCTCCCTCGGGCGCAGGCCGATGGCCCGGTCCCACTCGACGAGGAACTCGGTGACCGTGCGGTGGAAGACCTCGTCGGGCACGTGCCACGGGCGGATGACGTAGTAGTCGACCTGGCCCTGCGCCATCAGCGTCAGCACGAGGTCGGCGGTCTCGCGGTCGCCCCACGCCCCCCACTCGACGAGCAGCCCGCGCCGGACGTCGGGGAACAGCTCGGTGGCCAGCTGGAAGACGCTGAGCCCGCCGGCCACCGCGCCGGGGTCGTCGGCCAGCAGCACGGCGACCTGCCCGCCGTCGTCGGCGATCGAGCGCAGCATGCGCTGCCGCCTCGGGGGAGGAGGTGGCCGGCCGCACGGCGTAGCGGGTCGAGTAGCGCTCACCGAGCTGCGCCACGACGGCGGCGAGCCGGTCGGGGTCGGCGGAGCAGGCGACGATGGCCGGCACGGGGGACTCCGCCTGGGGCAGCGTGGTCATGGGGCCTCCGCCGAGGTCTGCTCGCGAGGTGGGCAGTGTCGAGACTAGGACCGTCCGGGGGCCTGCGGCCAGCGTTGCGCCCCGGCGTCGCGACCCCCGGCTGCGTCGGTCGTCCGCGTCGTTGCCCGTTGTCCGCGGTGCCTGCGCGCACCCAGAATGTCGAAGGTGACCGGCACGGCATCCACCGAGCTCACGATGCTCTTCACGGACATCGAGGGCTCGACGACGCTGCTGAACCGGCTCGGTCGCGGGTACGCGGAGGTCCTCGCGGCCCACCGCGACGTCCTGCGGACCGCCTTCCGCCGCAGCGGCGGTCGTGAGCTCGGCACGGAGGGCGACAGCTTCTTCGTCGTGTTCGACGAGGCGGAGGACGGCGTGGCTGCCGCGGCCGAGGGGCAGCGGGCGCTCGAGTCGCACCGGTGGCCGGAGGGCGTCGCCGTCCGGGTGCGGATGGGGCTGCACACCGGGCACGCGGAGCCGTTCGAGGACAACCTGGTCGGCTTCGACGTGCACCTCGCGGCGCGGATCTCGGCGACGGCGCACGGTGGCCAGGTGGTCGTCAGCACGACCACCGCCGACCGGGCCTGGGGCCGGCTGCCCGAGGGCACCTCGCTCGTGAGCCTCGGGGTGCACCGGCTCAAGGACATCCCCGACCCCCAGCACCTCTGGCAGCTCACCGTGCCGGGGCTGCCCAGCCGCCTTTCCCTCGCTGCGCAGCCTCGGGGCGCCCGGGAGCCTGCCCACCCCGCCGACGCCGCTGGTCGGCCGGGAGGGCGAGACGGCGGCGCTGGCGTCGACTGCTCCCCGGTGACGGCCCCCGGCTGGTGCAGCCTCACCGGGCCCGGGGGAACGCGGCAAGACCCGGCTCGCGCTCGCGGTGGCGCAGCATGCTGTCGCGACGGCCTACCCCGCCGGGGTGCACTTCGTCGACCTCAGCGGTGCCACCGAGACGTCGGTCGCCTGGTCGACGGTGGCGGAGGTGCTCGGCCGGTCGGGTGACGACGCGGTCGCCCTGCTCGACCACCTCGGCGACCGCCGGGTGCTCCTCGTCCTGGACAACCTCGAACAGCTCCGTGAGTCGGGCGGGGAGCTCGTCGCCACGCTGATCGGCGGCACCGGCGCGCTGCGCGTGCTCGCGACCAGCCGCCGTCCCCTCTTCGTCGCGGGGGAGCAGGTCTACCCGGTGCCCACCCTGGGCCTCCCCGGCGCCGGCGACGGGCCGCTCACCGCCGGAGGCCGCCGGCCGGGCGGATGCCGTGCGGCTGTTCGTCCAGCAGGCGCGCCTGTCCGACCCCGGGTTCACCCTCGACGACGGGAACGTCGACGAGGTGGTGGCGCTGTGCCGACGGCTCGACGGGTTGCCCCTGGCGCTCGAGCTCGCCGCTGCGCGGATCCGGCTGCTGCCACCGCGGGCCCTGCTCGGGCACCTCGACGAGGTCCTCGGCCTGCCGCTGCCGGGGCACCCGCATCGTCAGCAGTCCCTGCGGGCGACCGTCGCCTGGAGCTACGGGCTGGTCGACACCGACCAGCAGCACGTCTTCCGGTGCCTCGCGGCCTTCGGCGACTCCGGTGGAGGGCTCGAGCCGTTGCGGCAGTGGCCGGTACGGAGTCGGCCCTCGGGCCGGTCTCGGGCCTGCTCGACGCGGCACTGGTGCGGGTGGACGACGACCTCGGTCAGCCCCGGGTGCGGCTGCTGCACACCGTGCGCGGCGTCGCCCGCACGCTGGCCGTGGCCGAGGACGACCTCGAGCGGGCCCAGGAACGGCACGCCCGGCACTACCTCGGCGTCGCGCAGCACGCCGACGACCGGCTCCAGGGGCCGGGCGCCGTCGCCGCCCGCAGCCGCCTCGAGCTCGAGCTCGACAACCTGCGCTCCGCCCTCGACTGGTCCCTGGGGGACGGGGGCGCCGCCTCCACCGGTGACCCGAGCGGGGTCCGACGACCGCACCGAGCTCGGTGTGCGGCTGTGCTACTCCCTGACCTGGTTCTGGTACCTCACCGGCTACGGCGCCGAGAGCCGGCGGTGGCTCGAGCAGGCGAGCCGCGCGGCATCCGTGGCCCGCGGCCCCGAGCTGCCGCAGCTGCTCAACGCGCTGGGGCTCCTCCAGCTGCAGCAGGGACAGCGTGGAGGCCTCGCGGGACGTGCTCGCCAGGGCGCTGGCGCTGTGGCGGGAGGCAGGTGACCGCGACGGGGAGGCCCTGGCGCTCAACGGGCTGGGCGCCGTATACCGCGCCCTCGGCGAGCACGAGCGGTCGCGCGAGCTGCTCCGCGAGAGCATCGCCGTCGGGCGCCAGCTCAGCGACCGGGCGCGCGAGGCGACCGCCCTGACCAACCTCGCGCTCCTGGAGATCGACGCGGGGAACCCCACGACGGCGATCGACCTGCTCGCCGAGGCCGAGGCCATCGACGTCGAGCGGGGCAACGCCTGGGGGGTGGCGGCCGACCGCACCAACCGGGTCATCGCACTCCTCACCTGCGGGCGGGTGGCCGAGGCGACCGCCGTGCTGCGTGACCTCGCGCCGTCGGTCGAGCAGCACGGCGACCCCGACCTCGCCCTGGCCGTGCTCGACCTCGTCGCCGCGGCCGCGGCGCAGACCGGCCAGCACGAGCGGGCCCTGCGCCTCGCCGCGTGCGCGGCACAGCAGCGCTCGGACGCCCAGCTCGCCATGGCACCCCCGGACGTCGACTTCCTCGAGCGCCGCCTGGTCCTCAGCAGGGCGGCGGTCGGCGACGTGGCGGCGCTGGAGGAGGAGGGGCGCCGGCTCACCGTCGGCCAGGCGCTCGCCGAGGCGCTCGAGCTCCCGGCAGGATGACCTGCGGGCCCGGCGACGAAGAATCGTCGGGGCCGCTGTCGAATCCGGGGGCTCTCGTGCGTCACCGTGGTGAGGCCGCACCCGAGTGGCCCGTGACGGAAAGGACCGAGCATGACGACCTACGCCATCCTGCTTCCCGGCGACGAGGACCACTGGGCGTCGGTGAGCCCGCAGGAGCGAGCCCGCGTCTACGCCGAGCACGACCGCTTCTCGCAGACCCTGGCCGCGCGCGGCCACACGGTCGTCGGGGGCGCCGAGCTCGCCCACTCGCGGGGCGCCCGCACGGTGCGCCAGGCGCCGGACGGCGGCCTGGTCGTCACCGACGGGCCCTACGCCGAGACCGTCGAGCAGCTCACCGGCTTCTACCTCGTCGAGTCCGACGACCTCGACGACCTGGTCGACGTCTGCGGCATCCTCGCGGCCACCGGTGACACGGTCGAGGTCCGGCCGTTCGCTGCGTCGGAGGCCTCGCAGTGAGCCGGCACCTCCTGCTGCTGCCCGCCCCGGAGGCCGAGTGGGCGCAGCTCCCGCCGGAGGAGCACGAGAAGGGGATGCGCTCGCACGAGCAGTTCCACCGCGACCTCGCCGCCGGGGGCCACCGGCTGCTGGCCGCCGGCCCGCTGACGCCGTCGGCCCAGGCGCTGTCGATGCGGCCCGACGGCTCGGGCGGGGCGCTCGTCACCGACGGGCCGTTCACCGAGTCGGTCGAGCAGATGGTGGGCTTCTACCTCGTCGAGACCGCCGACCGCGCGGACCTCGTGCGCATCGCCGGCGAGTTCGCGGCGCGCGGCGAGCTGATCGAGTTCCGCGACATGGTCGGCGACGACGACCACGACCACGGCGGGGGCAGCGTCGTGAAGCGCTACGTCGTGCTCATCGCCTACCGGCCGTGGGACTGGTCGTCGGCGACCCCGGAGGTGCGCCAGTCGTACTTCGACGCCCACGACGCCTTCCAGCACTACGTCGACGAGCACGGGTCGCACCTGGGGAGCGCGGCGCTGGGCGACGCCGACACCGCGACGACGCTGACCACCGCCGCCGACGGTTCGCGCACCGTCACCGACGGGCCGTTCGCCGAGCTCGCCGAGCAGGTCGGGGGCTACTACGACGTCGAGCTGCCCGACCTCGACTCGGCGATCGCGGCCGCCCGGCTGCTGCCGGCCGCGTACACCGTCGAGATCCGGCCGGTCATCACGATCGACGGCTACGACCCGACGTGACGCCGGACGAGGCCCTCGTGGCGACCGTGCGCGAGGAGTGGGGGCGGCTCGTCGCCCTCCTCCTCGCGCAGTTCCGTCGCCTCGACCTCGTCGAGGACGCCCTCGCGGATGCCGTGGAGGCCGGCGCGCGCACCTGGCCGCGCGACGGCATCCCGGTCCGGCCCGCCGGCCTGGCTGATGACCGCCGCCCGCCGGCGGGTGCTCGACCGGCTGCGGGCCGAGGCGATGGCGGCGCGCAAGGAGCCGTTGCTCGTGGTCGACGCCGAGGCCGTCGCCGCGAGCGGGTGCGACCGGCGCCGACCCGAGCGACCTCGTCGAGCTGGTCGACCCGGTCGACGACGACGTGCTGCGCCTGGTGCTGATGTGCTGCCACCCGGCCCTGTCGCCCGACGTGGCCAGTGCGCTGGCCCTGCGGCTCGTCGTCGGGGTGCCGACCGCCGACATCGCCCGGCTCTTCCTCGTGCCCGAGCCGACGATGGCGGCCCGGCTCACCCGCGGCAAGCGCAAGATCGTGACGGCCGGCATCCCGTTCGGGGTGCCCGACGCGTCGGCGCTGCCCGAGCGGCTGGGCGTGGTCGCGCAGGTCGCCTACCTCGCGTTCACCGCCGGCTACGCCCCGGGCAGCGGCCCCGACCTGCTGCGCGCCGACCTGTCGGGGGAGGCCGTGCGCCTCGTGCGGGTCACCCTCGCGCTGCGCCCGGACGAGCCGGTGCTGCGGGCCCTGCTCGCCCTGCTGCTCCTCCAGCACTCCCGCCGCGACGCGCGCGTCGACGCCGCCGGGCGGCTCGTGCTGCTGCCCGACCAGGACCGCTCCCGGTGGCACCTCGACGAGGTCGCCGAGGCGCTCGACCTGCTCGAGGGGATGCCGGCCACGGTCACCTCGCCGCTCGCCGAGAGCTACCGGCTGCAGGCCTACGTGGCGGCCGAGCACGCGACGGCGGTCACGGCATCCGACACCCGGTGGGACCGCGTCTGCGAGCACTACGCGGCACTGGTGGCGCTGAACCCGTCGCCGGCCGTGCGGCTGGCCGCGGCCGTCGCGCTGGCCGAGCGGGACGGGCCTCGGGCGGGGCTGCGTGCCCTCGACGAGCTGGATGGCGCGCTGCCGCAGAGCCACCGGCTGCCCGCCGTGCGTGGCGAGCTGCTCGCCCGGGCCGGGCGAGCGCACCGCCGCCGTCGAGGCCCTCGACCTCGCGATCGCCCGGTGCGGCAACGACGTCGAGCGCGACCACCTCGAGCGCCGCCGCGACGAGCTCGCAGCGGTCGAGAGTAGACAACACGCCGCCGGCTCGTCGGCACGGCGTGTCTCTACCTCGACGGCCGTGACCGGCAGTCGCAGCAGCGCGACCGCGCCGACCACCAGCAGCGGCCACCACCAGTGCACCCCGTCGGCGCCGACGATGCCCTTCCCGGCCATGAACCCCAGCCCGCCGCAGGCCAGCACGGTGACGAGCACCGGCAGCCACGAGCGGCGGCGGCGGGGAGTCGTCGCGCCGCGGCGTCTCGAACCGGCCGAGCAGCGCCACGAGGCCGAGCGTGACCGTGGCGAGCACCAGCCACCACAGCGGCCGGGTCAGCCACCACGCCCGGGTCAGCGGCTCGATGCCCAGGCCGAACCCACCGAGCAGCAGCGAGACGGCCATCACCGACACCATCGCCGTGAGGTGCCAGAGGTAGAGGGTCATGATCCGGGTGTTGAGCAGCACCACACCGGCCCAGGCCCGCGGCCGCCGCATCCACCGGGCCAGCAGCGGCTCGGCGGCCAGGACGATGCCGGCCTGCAGGAAGCCGAGGAACGCCAGCGTCACGCGGGTCGGGTAGGAGTTGTTCACGACCGCCCCGTCGAGCCCGATCATCGACACGGGGTACGGCCCGGCCCACACCAGCGCGACCAGTCCCACGGCCCCGACACCCGCCAGCAGCAGCCGCCGCCCGGTGCCGGCCAGCCGCCCGTCGAGCCACGCGTACCCGAGCTGGTGCACGGTCGCCCACACGACCAGGTAGTTGGCGAAGCCGACCCAGAGCGTGTCGGTCGCCAGGCTCACCAGGTCGACCAGCCCGCCGAGCAGCACCCCGCCGACCACCGACCACCAACCCCAGCCGCTCCCACAGCCAGAGCGTCGCCGGCGCCACCGCGCACACGACGACGTACGCCGCGAGGAACCAGGTCGGCACCAGCGCCACCTGGGATGCCGTGCGCAGCGTCCCGCTCGGAACCCCCGCCGCGTAGGCGATGGAGGTGGCCGACCAGCCAGGTGAGCAGCAGCGGCACGACGGGCACGAGGAGGCGACGCAGGCGCGACCGCAGCCACCCGGCATACGGCACGTCGCGGGTGCGGGCCGACCGCCAGGACAGCGCGTTCGCGTAGCCGCCGACGAGGAAGAAGACCGGCATCACCTGGAAGACCCAGGTGAGCGGGTGCGTCCACGACGCGAGCTCGAGCAGGTGACCGGGCACCAGCTCGCCGTCGCGCACCACCACCGCGGCGATCAGCCAGTGGCCCAGCACGACGACGCAGATCGCCCCGGCCCGCAGCAGGTCGACGACGCGGTTGCGGGTCGCCGGGGTGGCGGCTGCGAGGGTGCGCACCGTGGTGAGGTCCATGCGACCAGCGTGGCGCGGCATCCGGCTCGTGTCGTGAGTACGCGGGCCCACGCCCGACCGGAACGCTGGTGGTGCCCGAACGGCCCCGTGCCGTGGAATGGGGCGATGACCCCCGACGCGCTGCTCGAGCAGTTCCACACCCAGGTGCGCCTGCGCGACCGCGACGCCGCCCCCGGCTTCGTCGTCGACCGCGACGGGCCGGTGCACCGCACCTACCCGCCGGATGCCGCGGAGCACGGCGCGATGGTCGAGTGCCCCGAGGGCCTGGGCGACGACCCCGACCACTGGGTCGCGCGGCAGGTGGAGTTCTTCACGGCGCGCGGGCAGTCGGTGGAGTGGAAGACCTACGGCTACGACGAGCCGGCCGACCTGCCCGAGCGGCTCGTGCGGGCCGGGTTCGTCGCCGACGACCCGGAGGTCGTCCTCGTCGGCCGCTGCGTCGACCTCGTGCACGACGTCGACCTGCCCGCCGGCACGCGGCTGCGCGAGATCTCGACCGACGAGGACTGGGAGCGGGTGCGGGTCAGCGTCGACACGGTCTGGGGCGAGGACACCTCGTGGGTCAACGACGCGCTGCGCGCCGAGCAGCGCCGCGACCCCGACCTGCTGACCGCCGTCGTCGTCGAGGACCCCGCCACCGCTCGAGGTGCTGTCCTACGGGGTGCTGCGCCTGCAGCCGGAGACCGAGTTCTGCGGGATGTGGGGTGGCTCGACCCTGGCGCAGTGGCGGGGGCGCGGGCTGTACCGCGCGCTGACCTCGTACCGCGCCCGGCTCGCCCTCGAGCGCGGCTACCGGTACGCCCGCGTGCGACACCTCACCGGACTCGCGCCCCATCCTCATCGGGCTGGGGATGCAGGCCGTCGCCGACACCCGCCCCTACCTGCTCGACCCCGCCCGGGTTGCCGGAGAACGGGGTTCGGCCACCCCCTGACCGGGCCGCCCGAGCGACCCGTCGGATGCCGCGTCCG
>CAWAKY010000024.1:0-117600 GCA_963782695.1 uncultured Actinomycetota bacterium
AGCCTGTTCGCTCTGCGAGCGTCTGCGTCGCCTCAATAGTTCGCTTGAGCCACCTCCTCGCATGGCAACGCTGCGCGGCTCCTCCAGCCATGAAGCTGACTGCGTAGATCCGCCGAGACAGGTCCGTTGGAACCCTTCACCGAACAGATCAGCGTCAGTCTTTGATCGAGACGACTTAGGCGTCGTGATCGGACAATCGGCGTCCTTGCACGTCCGCGGAGATCCGCCCCGCGTCGAGTACATGCCAGGCCTTCGGAACCGCGATGTGGTCGATCGAACGATGTCCCGGCGTGGCGCTGGCCAACGACTTGGTCGGTACTGACAGTTGCCTTGCATCGAGCAGGTCGTGATGGCCGCACGGCCTGGCCCCGGTCCCGACGTAGTCCCGTCCCTCCAGCGCCTGGTTCCAGTCACCCCCCCAGACTGTCGCCTGGTTGATCAGCGGCTCAAGCTCAGCCAAGGTCAGCGCCTGCTTCTCAGCCAGTGATGCTCCCGGCCATGACGCACCGCAGCTGCGCCACGGGAGAACGGAACTGACGAACCGGACCTCACCGACAAGGGCGCTTGCCGTGGCGCGATGTGGATCATTTCCCTCTGAGGGCGGGACGCGGCTGAAGACTGCTGCCCATGCCTTGTGCGGCTGCATCGTCGCGACGGTGCGGTACGGCGTCATGCCCGAGATCTCCGCTTCGAGGAGGGACCTCGGTGAGTAGCCAGACATCGCACTGTTCGTGTTCCAGGAATGCGCGGTGGTCATCCGACCATTTGCCCGCCATGTTCCATGTCCCGATCCTCATGCTGCTGATGGTCGCAGGCGCCGGGACTTGGTGTGGAGAGGCGCGAGTTCACGTGCGATGCGTCTCATCGCCGTAAGCCGGCCATTGGCCGCCAAGCGGGGCCACTCCGCGGGTCGGCCGAAGCGCCCTATCGTGAGGTGGACGCTTCGCCTAGTCCGTGATGTCGTCGTCGAAAGTCGCCTTGATACCGAGCGCATTGAACATGCCGATCAGCATCGCCTTGGTGTTCTCCTCGGCTTGCTGCTTCAGTTTCGACTCGCTCGCTGCCGTGACGAGCTTCTGCTCCGCGAGCTTGTACAGCTCTTGTTGGTCCGGCGTAGAGAGGGCGTCGCCGACTCGGTTGATCACACCTCGTTCCTAAGAAAAAGGTACGTCCGGTCCTGGTCGAGGTTGGGCTTGCCCAGCTGAGCCGCCGGCAGCCGGATTTCCACCGACTTGCCGTCGTCGGATAGTGCAAGGTCTCCTTCGGCAAGGCCGCTGAAGTCGATGTACGCGTCGACGGTGCCAGCGGCCACGAACAGCGACCTTTCGCCGGCGATGAAGTCCGGAACCCAATCGGGGTCCTGCTCGACATCGAGCACTACCTCGAAGTTGCCCACCGCGGCATGAAACTGGCTGATGTCCTGGATCGACATCAACAGCGCGGGCTGGCTCCGATCTGTTGTCTTGGACTGGAACGGGTTGCTGATGCCGAAGAGCCCTGCCCCGCCGAGCCCAGCGAGCCCAACCACAAGGGTGCCGACAAGAGCAAGCGCCACAATTCGCAGCGCAGTCCTCATCGAAGCGTCCCTTCTGAGACTGGTAGGCCGTCGGGTTCCGGGATCGCCATCATGCTCGGATCGTAGAAGAAGCCTGGGGTCGGGGATGACCGAACGGGTCGTGACCCAAAGGGCCTCGCCTGGTGAGCGGTGACACGATCTTCACAAGCAGCACCAACCACGAGATGCCCAAGGTCGTCGGCACCACTCCAAGTCAGGCCTCCGGGTGATCGCGCCACTAGGTGTACATCCCCATGTCGAATCAGGCCCGCAGCGATTGTCGGACTCCGGCGTGCTGCCGATTCTTGGGTCGAAAGGCCGGTGGCTCATCTCCGAGAGGGTTGTTCGCGTTAACCCCGACGGGCCATTGCCACGAAGCACCGTCTGCCGCCGCGGGGCTGTGGTAGCCATGACCTACTCATCAATGATTAGGGGACACAGTGACTCTCTCGACCTACGAGAGGACGTGCTCTGCAAGAAGTGAACGAGCGCAAGGCTGCGCAGGTTGCTCGTTCGCCGCGTCGCCTCGTTCCCGGGACGGTTGGGGTCAGGGCCCGTCAGGCAGCGACCATGCGGGTCGCGTGCCGGGCGCCAAGCAGGCGGTCCAGGCGTACACCCATGCGTTGACAGGGCTGGCGAGGGCAACGTCCAAGGGCGCCAACGCCACACTCTCGGAGGAGCGGGTGATCCGGGCGTACCAGAAGCGTGGGTTCGCGGTCACCGCGCTTGAAGACATCCGTTCCATGGACCTTCATGAGATCGAGAAGAGCGTGAGGCCCAAGCGGATGGATCTCGTGTATGCCTCGATTGCAGCAGTTGAAGGCGCCGCGGCCGGGGCCGTGGTCACTGGCGCGGAGCTCTTGGCGACGGTGGGATCAGTTGCTTCGGCCGGGGCGGCCAGTGCTCCCGGGGCGGGAGCGGTGGGTACCGCGATGGCCGGCGATGCGGCCTTTGTCTTGGCCGCCGCTCAACGGGTCGTGTCGCACACAGCGATGTACTACGGATACGACCCCTTCGATCCAGCTGAGCGCGTCTTCGCGATGTCGGTGGTCAACTTGGGAAGTGCCCTGACTGCCGGCGGAAAGGTGGCGGGCTACAGCGAACTGTCCAGAGTCACACAGCTTCTCGCGCGGCGCGCCACTTGGAAGCAGTTGAACGAACACGCTCTCCCAATGATCGCCCAGCGGTTCGCCGTGCGCTTTGGGATGCGCCTTACGCAGAGGAAGCTCGGGCAACTCGTGCCCGTCGTTGGCATCGCGCTGGGCGCAGGCATGAACTACAGACTGGTCGACGAGGTCGCCGACGCCGCGTACTGGACATACCGGGAGAGATTCCTGCTCGAAAAGGACGGCAACCGAGCCCAGGCCGTTGTTCCATCCGAGCCCATCGATGATCCCGGCGAAGGCGACCCCGAGGTCGCTATCGATCTCCTGGAGATCCTCGCTTCCCAGGATGCGACTGAGGAAGACGAACCAGTTAGCACTGGCTAGAGCCTTGGCTGCCGTAGTTGTTGTGCTGGATGCCCCCGCCGCGGCCGCGGCCGCGGCCGCGAGTCGACGTTCGCCCCCCGACTACACCGTGCGCGGCGAATATCGGTGCGTCTGCATCCCCGCCTGGGCGGTGGGCCGCCGCATCGGTTTCGTGATGTGTGGGCGAGGGGTCGCCCGGGCGCGAGGTAACACGACCGGCTGCTGCGTAGCCAACTGGGGCGTCGAAGGCCAACTCGCTCATCACGCTAGGCAACGCGGCGGCGCGAATGGTGGCCGAACTCGATGCCCAACCTTGTGGTGCACTGGAGCGCTCGTCGTACCAAGCCCCGCCCTCGAACCACGTGGACAACGGCTGCTACGGGTGGCACGCCCTCGTCCGCCCTGCGGTTCGGCCGCCATGGACGCAGACCCACCTCGTGCGTGGCTGGCGACTCAACGCAGGCCCGGCTCGAGGTGATGGACCGCCGTCCTCGTAGAGTGCCTCGGTTCCGCTCAACGATGTCGGATGGCGCTGCCACGATGGCGTCATGACGGCGCGCGGCATCCCGGACGATCCGCAGTTCGCGACCGAGTCCGAGCGCGAGGTGTGGGGCACCCTGCTCAAGAAGGGCGACAACGACTGGACGGTGCTCGCCAACGTCCGGCTCACTGACGAGAAGAAGGACCATGAGCTCGACCTCATCGTCCTCATGCCAGACGTCGGCGTCGTTGTCGTCGAGGTCAAGGGCGGAGACCTCCGGGTTGAGGGCGGCGCATGGGTCGTCGGCTCCGGAAAGGGCCGAAGGGTCGTCCATCCGGTCGACCAGGGGCGGGACGGGAAGTACGCCCTTCGTGCGTACATCGAGCGGCGACCCACGATGGAAGAACTCGAGCCGCAGCCGGGTCCGCTTCGGCCATGCGGTCGTGGCGCCGTACACCGACCTCGCCGCTGACTTCGAGACGCCTGACTGCCCGCGGTGGATGATCAGCGGGCGTGGCGACCAGGCCGATCTCGCGGGACGGCTCCACGATGTGGCCAGCGCTCCAGGAGAGCGGACACCGCGTGCCCTCGCACGACGACTGCGACCTCATCGTGGAGATCCTCAAGGGGCGTAACCTCCCACAGCGCAGCCTGCTTGCCGAGGCGGACGAGCGCGAGAGCCGCGCCGACCGCCTCACCGTCGAGCAGGCCACGATCCTGAACGTCACGCGGCTCATCAACCGCATCGGAGGTGCGCGGGGGAGCGGGCAGCGGGAAGACGGTGCTCGCCATGACCCAGGCCAAGGAGCTGCATCGCGGCGGCCACGGGATGCCGGGTCAGCGGGTGGCGCTGCTCTGCTACTCCGTGGGGCTCGCCAGCTGGTTCAAGCGGTACATGACCACGGTCGATCGGCGGCATCGTCCTGACTTCATCGGGACCTTCGAGGACCTCGCCGCCTACCTGGGGGTCACCGAGTTCGGCGGGCGCGACGACCCCGACTTCTGGGAGACCCGGCTGCCCCAGCAGATGGCGGAGCTGGTCGGCGGCGCTGCCCGACGGCAAGAAGTTCGACTCGTTCGTCGTCGACGAGGCGCAGGACTTCGCCGACCTCTGGTGGACGCCGATCATGCACTGCCTGCGCGACGAGGAGCGCGGTGGCATCTACGTCTACAGCGACGAGAACCAGCGGGTGTTCGCCCGGTTCGGCCGGCCCGCCGGTGCCGCTGGTCCCGCTCGTGCTCGACAGCAACCTCCGGAACACGCGCCAGATCGCCGAGGCCTTCGCCCCCCTGGCGCCGATGCGGATGTACGCGCGCGGTGGCGACGGGCCCGGAGGTCACCTTCGTGCGCATGCGCCGCTCGAGGAGACCCTCGACGTCGCGAGCGACCAGATCGACGCCTGCTCGACGACTGGCGGCCCGAGGACATCGCGCTGCTGACGCACCGGCTCCCGCCACGCGGAGCAGGTGGCGCGGCAGGAGCAGCTGGGGCAGGCGGGCTACTGGGACACCTTCTGGGACGCCGACCAGGTCTTCTACGGTCACGTGCTCGGCTTCAAGGGCCTCGAGCGGCGCGTCGTCGTGCTGTGCGGCCAACGAGTCGAGCGTCAAGGACCGCTCGCGCGAGCGGCTGTACGTCGGGCTCTCGCGCGCCACGGACAAGCTCGTCGTCGTGGGGCCGCCCGAGCTCGTCAAGGAGATCGGCGGCCCGGAGGTCGCCAAGCGACTTGGCATCGCCTGACGCGCAGTTGAACCGTTGACCTGCGGGAATGCCGGCTTCGGTGTCACGATGGCGCCTCGAGTTTTCGGGGGTTGTCATGGGGGAAGCAGGAGGTAGCGCGGACCGCCGCGCGGAGGAGCTGCGCGCTCGTGGTCTGAAGAGCGCCGGCGCATGGGCCGCTGGTGCGGTCGGGGAACGGAGGGTGGCAGAAGCCCTCGCCGAGCTTCCGCCTGAGTGGCTGGTGCTGCACGACCGTCTCCTGATTCCCGGTCGGTCTGAGACGAACCTCGATCACGTACTGGTAGGCCCGGCGGGCGTTGTGCTCATCGACGCGAAGAACTGGGCCGGCAACCTCACCGAGTGGGAGGGAGGCCTCTTCAAGCACCAGTTCACCCCCAGCGGCGAGCGTCGCCACGTGCCCGTGCACCGAGAGGTGGACAACGTCATGCGGATGGGCACCGAGATGGCCCGTCGCGTCCAGGTTCCCGTTACGGTCGTGGTCGCCCTGGCTGGCGCCCAGGCTGACGACTTCGGCGGGCCGCGGCTCGTCCGCAACGTCTGGGTGGTGCCGGTCAAGCAGCTCGTCCATTGGCTGTCGACGCGGCCGATGATCGACGCCGACCATGCGCAACGCCTCGGGGTGCTGGTGCGGACCGAGTTCCCCTCTACGACGACGGACTGGCGCCTGCTCGCCGCGATGGGCCACGACCTCGACCGCCGGGGCCTGACTCCCGGGATGCCGACCCGACGCTCACATGCTGTCCGGCGGACGCCGTCGCGCTCCGTCACGGTCGGCCCGCCTCAGCCCAGGACGCGGCCGAGGAGCCGGCGGCGCGGAGCCTGGCTGCGCCTGGGTGGCCTCCTCGTCGGTTTCGGTGCCCTCATGTGGGCGCTGCAGGCCGGCGTGGTGACGAACCTCGGTGCGGCGGTGGGTTCCGCGCTCGCAGGTCAGGTCTCCCAAGCTGCTGGGGGCGTGGTGTCCGCAGAGCCGCTGGACACCGCCCTGTCGTGCGCAGACTTCGACCCCGGATCGGTGAAGCAGCTCCGGAAGCTCCGCCTGACGGCCCAGGAGGCTTCGCACACCTGCTCGTACCAGGCGACGGTGAGCAAGAGGGCCAAGGCAGTGCTGATCATCAAGGAGAGCCACACCTTCTACCCGATGACGAGACCACTGGCCGCGTCGAAGAAGGCGCGCGGACCCGTCGTCTCGGTCAGCGACTCCCTGTCCGGGGAACTGACCCTCCTCCACGTGGCGAAGGGCGTGCCCTTGAAGGATGGCAAGACCGTTGCGCCCGCCGGCCGTGACCTCGAGGTGCTCGTCGCGCACGAGGCGCTTGGCTTGACGGCCAAACAGGGCAGGCAACTCGCCATCCGGGTCGCGCTCGGCGTCCACGGTCCGCCAAGACCTCAGGCACCCCCGCGACCGACTGAGACGAGACGCTCAGGGTGGGGCGAGCGGGGGTGCCGGAGCGCGCCCGGGCCGGGTCAGCCACGCCACGAAGGCGCTGAAATCTCAATCGCACGTATGTAGCACGCAAAACACCCTCCGACCTGTTTGTGCAGGTCAGAGGGTGTTTATCGTTGGTGCCCCCGGTAGGATTCGAACCTACGCTCCCGCCTCCGGAGGGCGGTGCTCTATCCCCTGAGCTACGGGGGCCTGGGTCGGCCTGCGCCGAGATTCCACGGAGTGGTTTCCAGCGCCCCGCGAGGGTAGCAGCCTAGGCTGGCGTCCATGCAATCCGGGACCGGCGCCCGCGGTCCCGCACCGCTGGTACTCGTCTGCGACGACACCGAGCCCATCCGGCGCCTGCTGAAGATCAACCTCGAGCTCGCCGGGTTCGCCGTCGAGGAGGCCGCCGACGGGCACGAGGCGATGGCCCGGCTGATCGACCCGGAGCGCCAACGACCCGACGTCATCGTGCTCGACTCCGAGATGGCCCCCTACGACGGATGGTGGGCCATCGCCGCGATCCGCTCGCACCACCGGCTCGACTCGGTGCCGGTGCTGCTGGTCACCGGCTCGGTCGTCGTGCACAACGCGCCGGAGGCGAGCGGGGCGGGGTTCGACGGCTTCATCTCCAAGCCGTTCGACCCCGACGAGCTCGTCGACGCCGTCTCACGACTCGCGGCGGCGGGAAGGTCGCCCAAGGGCCGCCCATAGAATTGCGCGGGTGACCCCCGAACAGCTCTCGGCCGCGATCCGTGCCGCCCTCCAGTCCGCCGTCGACGCCGGTGACCTGGACGTCACCGTGCCCGCGGAGGTCAGGGTCGAGCGTCCGCGCAACCGCGACCACGGGGACTGGTCGACCAACATCGCCCTCCAGCTCGCCAAGGGCGCCGGCATCCCGCCGCGCGAGCTGGCCGACCGCCCTCGCGACCCACCTCGACCGGCGTGGCCGGGGTCAAGGCCGTCGACGTCGCCGGCCCGGGCTTCCTGAACATCACCCTCGACGCCGCGAGCGCCGGCGAGCTGGCCCGCTCGATCGTCGAGGCCGGCGCGGCCTACGGGCACTCAGCACGGCCGAGGCCGGGCGCATCGTCAACCTCGAGTTCATCTCGGCCAACCCCACCGGCCCGCTGCACATCGGCCACACCCGCTGGGCCGCGCTCGGCGACGCGATGCGCCGCCTGCTCCAGGCCGCCGGCGCCGACGGTCACCGCCGAGTACTACATCAACGACGCCGGCGCCCAGATGGACAAGTTCGGCGCCTCGGTGCTCGCCCGCGCCGCACGGCCAGGAGCCCCCGGAGGACGGCTACCCGGGCGCCTACGTCGCCGACCTCGCCGCCGAGGTGCTCGCCCAGCGCCCCGACCTGCTCGAGCTCGACCCCGCCGAGGCCCTGGCCGTGGCCCGCGACCTGGGCTACGTCGCCCAGCTGGCCGACATCCGGCGCACCCTCGACGACTTCGGCGTGCACTTCGACGTCTGGTTCTCCGAGCGCAGCCTGCACGACGGCCACGCGCGTCGAGCAGGCCGTCGCCCGGCTGCGCGAGCAGGGCCACGTCTTCGACGCCGACGGCGCGGTCTGGCTGCGCACCACCGACTTCGGCGACGACAAGGACCGCGTGCTCGTGCGGGCCGACGGTGCGCCCACCTACTTCGCCGCCGACGCCGCCTACTACCTGAGCAAGAAGGACCGCGGCTTCGACGAGAAGGTCTACCTGCTCGGCGCCGACCACCACGGCTACATCAACCGGCTCAAGGCCATCGCGGCCGCCGCCGGCGACGACCCCGAGCACAACATCGAGGTCATGATCGGCCAGCTGGTCAACATCGCCGGCGCCCGGATGGGCAAGCGGCCGGCAACACCATCGACATGGACGAGCTGCATCGAGTGGATCGGCACGGATGCCGTGCGCTACTCGCTCGCGCGCTACCCGTCCGACAGCCCGCTCTCGCTCGACGGCGAGGAGCTGCGCAAGCAGACGCAACGACAACCCGGTCTTCTACGTGCAGTACGCCCACGCGCGCACCGCCAACGTCGCCCGGCTCGCGGGCGGAGGACGGCGTGCTGACGCGCCGACGGCTTCGACGCCGGCGCTGCTCGACCGACCCCACCGAGGCCGCGCTGCTCGCGCATGCTCGGCGACTTCCCGCGGGTCGTGGCCCAGGCCGCCGCACCTGCGTCGAGCCGCACCGGGTGGCCCGCTACCTCGAGGAGCTCGCCGGCCGCTTCCACAAGCTGGTACGACACCTGCCGGGTGCGCCCGGTCAGCGTCGACGAGGAGATCACCGACCTGCACCGCACGCCGGCTGTGGCTCAACGACGCCACCCGCCAGGTGCTCGCCAACGGCCTCGACCTGCTCGGGGTCAGCGCCCCCGAGCGGATGTGAGGGCTGACCGATGCGTTCGCACGAGGCCGGTGTCCTCCACGCCGAGGGCTACGGCGGGCCCCCGCTCTACCTGCCGTACCCGACGCGACGTCATGGAGCTGCTGCCGCAGCTGTGGCCGCGCTCCGTCGGCCGGGACGAGCGACGGCCGGCTGACCGTCGGCGGCGTCGACGTGCTGACCCTGCGCCCGCGAGCACGGCACGCGCTGCCTACGTCCTGGATGAAGACGACTTCCGTTCTCGCGCAGCGGAGTTCCGCGACGGTTTCGCGTCGGCGTTCGAGCCGCTGGCCGGCGCCGACGTCTACTACGCGGGCAAGGCCTTCCTGTGCACCGCCGTCGCGCGCTGGGTCGCCGAAGAGGGCCTGCACCTCGACGTGTGCACCGGCGGCGAGCTCGCCGTCGCGCGCCGCGCGCGGCTTCCCCGCGCAGCGGATCGGCTTCCACGGCAACAACAAGACCACCGCCGAGATCCGCGAGGCGCTCGAGCTACGGCGTGGGCCGGATCGTCGTCGACTCCTTCGACGAGATCGACCGCATCGCCGCGGTCGCCGAAGAGCTCGGCGTGCGTCGCCCCGGTCATGGTGCGCGTGACCGTCGGCGTCGAGGCGCACACCCACGAGTTCATCGCCACCGCCCACGAGGACCAGAAGTTCGGCTTCAGCCTCGGCCGGCGGCCAGGCCGCTCGAGGCGGCGGCCCGCGCTGCTGGCCACGGCCCGACGTGTTCGACCTGCGCGGCCTGCACAGCCACATCGGCAGCCAGATCTTCGACACCGGCGGCTTCGAGATGGCGGCCGCGCCGGCTGGTCGGCCTGCACGCCGCGATCGTCGACGAGCACGGCCATCCACTGCCCCGAGATCGACCTCGGCGGCGGCTACGGCATCGCCTACACCTCGCAGCACACCCCGCTGCTCGGTCGCCGACGCTCGCGCAGGAGATGGCCGACATCGTCGGCCGCGAGCTCAAGGCCGTCGGCGACGGCGACAACACCCGCGTGCCCCGCGTCTCGATCGAGCCGGGCCGCGCCATCGTCGGCCCGAGCACCTTCACCCTCTACGAGGTCGGCACGGTCAAGGACGTCGAGGTCGGCGGCGGCCACACCCGCACCTACGTCTCGGTCGACGGCGGGATGAGCGACAACGCCCGCCCCGCGCTCTACGAGGCCGACTACTCGTGCACCCTCGCCAGCCGCCGCTCCGAGGCCGAGCCGCGGCTGTCGCGCGTGGTCGGGCGGCACTGCGAGAGCGGCGACATCGTCGTGCTCGACGAGTACCTGCCCGGCCGACGTCGTGCCCGGCGACCTGATCGCCGTGCCCGGCACCGGCGCCTACTGCCGCAGCCCTGTCGAGCCAGTACAACCACACCCCGCGCCCACCCGTCGTCGCCGTCCGTGGAGGCCGCTCACGCGTGCTCGTGCGGCGTGAGACCATCGAGGACCTGCTCGCCCTCGACGTGGCGGACGCGTGAGGACCCACAGCGAGGAGATGGACCCCACCATGGCGCACGAACCCGGTGCCCCCCTGCGCGTCGCCCTGCTCGGCTGCGGCGTCGTGGGGTCCGCCGTCGCGACCAAGCTCGTCGAGAACGCCGACGACCTCGCCGCCCGGGTGGGCGCCAAGCTCGAGCTGGTCGGCATCGCCGTGCGCCGCCCGCAGCGGCCGCGCCCCGACGTGCCGGTCGACCCCTCGCTCTTCACCGCGGACGCCGAGGAGCTCGTCACCCGCGCCGACGTCGTCATCGAGGTGATCGGCGGCATCGAGCCGGCCCGCAGCCTGATCCTGCGCGCCATGGAGCACGGCGCGTCGGTGGTCTCCGCCAACAAGGCGCTGCTCGCCGAGGACGGCCCGACCCTCTACGCCGCCGCCGACACGCACGACGTCGACCTCTACTACGAGGCCGCCGTGGCCGGCGCGATCCCGATCCTGCGCCCGATCCGCGAGTCGCTGGCCGGCGACGACGTGCGCCGCGTGCTCGGCATCGTCAACGGCACCACGAACTTCGTCCTCGACAAGATGGACACCACCGGCGCCGGCTTCGCCGAGACCGTCGAGCAGGCGCAGGCCCTGGGCTACGCCGAGGCCGACCCCACCGCCGACGTCGAGGGCTTCGACGCCGCCGCCAAGGCCGCCATCCTCGCCAGCCTCGCCTTCCACACCCGGGTCTCGTCGCTCGACGTGCACCGCGAGGGCATCACCGAGGTGACCGCCGGCGACATCCAGGCCGCCAAGGAGATGGACTGCGTCGTCAAGCTGCTCGCCATCTGCGAGAAGGTCGTCCGCGCCGACGGCGCTCCCGCGGTCAGCGTGCGCGTGCACCCGGCGATGATCCCCAGGAGCCACCCGCTGGCCAGCGTCCGCGAGGCGTTCAACGCGGTCTTCGTCGAGGCGGCCGCCGCCGGCGAGCTGATGTTCTACGGGCGCGGCGCGGGCGGCGACCCCACGGCATCCGCCGTGCTCGGTGACGTCGTCGCGGTGGCCCGGCACAAGGTGGCCGGTGGCCGCGGGCCGGGGGAGTCGGCCTACGCCGACCTGCCCGTCGTCGACATGGGCCAGTCGCTGACGAGGTACCACATCAGCCTCGACGTGGCCGACCGGCCGGGCGTGCTCGCCCAGGTCGCGGCGGCCTTCGCGGCCCACGACGTGTCGATCGAGACGGTGCGCCAGCAGGCCGCCCCGGGTGGGGGCGAGCGGGCCAAGCTCATCGTCGTCACCCACCGGGCCACGGATGCCGCGCTCTCGGCCACCGTCGACGCCCTCGGCGACCTCGAGGCCGTCGAGGACGTCGCCTCCGTCATGCGCGTGGAAGGAGCCTGAGCCGTGGCGCACCTGTGGCGCGGAGTCATCCGCGAGTACGCCGCCCGCCTGCCGATGCTCGACGGCGCGCCCGTCGTGACCCTCCAGGAGGGCGGCACCCCGCTCATCCCGTGCGAGAACCTCTCCGAGCTCACCGGCGCCAACGTGCTGGTCAAGTTCGAGGGGCTCAACCCGACCGGCTCGTTCAAGGACCGGGGGATGACGACCGCGATCTCGGTCGCGCAAGCGCAACGGCGCCAAGGCGGTCATCTGCGCCGAGCACCGGCAACACCAGCGCCAGTGCCGCCGCGTACGCGACCAAGGCCGGGATGACGTGTGCCGTGCTCGTGCCCGACGGCAAGATCGCGATGGGCAAGCTGAGCCAGGCCGTCGCGCACGGCGCGACGCTGATCCAGGTCGAGGGCAACTTCGACGACTGCCTCACCGTGGCGCGCAAGCTCGCCGAGGCCTACCCGGTCGAGCTGGTCAACTCGGTCAACCCGGCCCGCATCGAGGGCCAGAAGACGGCGGCCTTCGAGGTCGTCGACGCGCTCGGCGACGCGCCCGACATCCACGTGCTCCCGGTCGGCAACGCCGGCAACATCACCGCCTACTGGCAGGGCTACACCGAGTACGCAACTGCGACACCGGGACTGGGCGGCGAGCTGCTCGCGCCCGTCGCCACCCGCACCCCGCAGATGTGGGGCTTCCAGGCGGCCGGGGCGGCGCCGATCGTGCTCGGCCACCCGGTCGACGACCCCGAGACCATCGCCACCGCCATCCGGATCGGCAACCCCGCCTCGTGGCGCCAGGCCGAGGCCGCGCGCGACGAGTCCGGCGGGCGGATCGAGGCGGTCACCGACGAGCGAGATCCTCGCCGCGCACCGCCTGCTGTCGTCGACCGAGGGCATCTTCGTCGAGCCCGGGCTCCGCCGCGAGCATCGCCGGCCTGCTCAAGGCGCACCGCGAGGGGGCCGATCCCGCGCGACGCCACCGTCGTCTGCACCGTGACCGGCCACGGCCTGAAGGACCCGCAGTGGGCCCTGCGCACCGCGGACGGGTCCGAGATCGAGCCGGTGCGGGTGCCGGTCGACGCCTTCAGCGTCGCGGCGGCCCTCGGCCTCGAGGGGTGACGTGAGCGGGGAGCGCCTGCGGGTCGGGGTGGGCGTCGAGGTCCGCGTCCCGGCGAGCAGCGCCAACCTGGGCCCGGGGTTCGACTCGGTCGGCTGCGCCCTCGGGGTCTGGGACACCTGTCGCGCCACCGTCACCGAGCGAGCCCGGCCTCGGTCGTCACCGTCGCGGGGGAGGGCGCGGGTGCCGTGCCGCTCGACGCCACCCACCTCGTGCACCGCGCGATGCAGGTGGCCTGGGCCGAGCTGGGCGTCGAGCCGCCCGCGGGCCTGGCCCTCGACTGCACCAACGCCGTGCCGCACGGGCGGGGGATGGGCTCGTCGGCGACCGCGATCGTCACCGGCATCGTCGCGGCCCAGGGCCTGCACGACCTCTCGCGCGGGCTGCCCGGCGACGACGTCGACCTCGCCTTCGCCAACAGCCTGGCCTCGCGCCTCGAGGGCCACCCCGACAACGCCTCGGCCAGCGTCCACGGCGGCGCGACCCTGTCGTGGACCGACGACGACGGTGCCAGCACCACGACCGTGCACCTGCCGGTGCACCCCGACGTCGAGCCGGTGGTCTTCGCGCCCGACGTGCAGCTGTCGACCGCCAAGGCCCGCTCGGTGCTGCCCCAGCAGGTGCGCCTGGCCGACGCCGCCGCCAACTCGGCGCGCGCCGCGCTGCTCACCCACGCCCTCGGCACCGCCCCCGAGCACCTGCTCGCCGCCACCCGCGAGTGGCTGCACCAGGAGGCCCGGCGCACCTCGTACGCCGAGTCGATGGCGCTGGTCGACGCCCTGCGCGCCGCGGGCCACGCCGCCGTCATCTCCGGCGCCGGGCCCTCGGTGCTCGTGCTGGCCCGGCGCGACCGGGTCGGCGAGGTGTGCGCGTTCGGCGGTGCCGGCTGGCGGGTGCTGACCCCCGGCATCCCGCCGCACGGCGCGCGCGTCGCGGTGCTCTCGCGCGGCTGACCGAGCCACCCGCGCCACGGCCGCCCACGGTGCGGCGATCGGGCTTGGCGGCGACCTCTCGGTGCTACTCTGGGCCTTGCGACCGCAGTCGATGCCGGGTATCTCCCGTTGCCTGCCGCGAGTCGCCCTCCACGATCTGGGCCGCCGGCCAGCCATGCGCTGCGGCGCCCACGTGGGCTCCCAATGATCGGCCGTATCGAGGCCATCCACGAGCGAGGGGAAGGATCCTTCGTGACAGACACCACCACTCTCGAGGCGACGTCGGGCACCAGCCCGCGCCGCTCCGGAGCACTGACCGCCATGCGGCTCGCAGAGCTCCAGGGGCTCGCATCGAGCATGGGCATCAGCGGCACCGCCAAGATGCGCAAGGGCGACCTGGTCGCCGCCATCAAGGCGCGCCAGAACGGCGAGAGCGGCCCGGCCAGCACCGGTGAGCCGCGCCGAGCCCGCCGCGATGCCGACGTGGCCACCCGCGCCGCGGACGCCACCGTGAGGACCGGGCGCCGCGCACCGAGCAGCCCGAGCAGCCGGCGCGCGAGGAGCGCGAGAGCCGTCAGGACCGCGCCGAGCGCCAGGAGCGCACCGAGAACCGGGACGCCGACCGCGTCGAGAACCACGAGCCGGACCGCCAGGACCGCCAGGACCGCCGCCGGAGCACGCCGCCGGAGCGCACCGCGCCAGGAGCGCACCGAGAACCGGGACGCCGACCGCGGCGAGCAGCAGGAGCGCCAGGAGCGCACCGACGGCACCCGGGCCGACCGCGGCGACGCCAACCGCCAGGGCGGCCAGAACCAGAACGCCACCCAGAACCGCACCGCCCCGCAGACCCAGCCGGGCCAGCAGCGGCCAGCAGGGCCAGCAGGGCCAGGGCGGCTTCGACGACGAGGAGGGCCGCGGCGGTCGCCGTCGGCGCAACCGTGGTCGCAACCGCGACAAGCGCCGCACGCCGGGCGAGCCCGGCGAGATCCGCGTCGAGGAGTCGCAGCCGCAGATCGCCGAGGACGACGTCCTGGTGCCCGTGGCCGGCATCCTCGACATCCTCGACAACTACGCCTTCGTGCGCACCACCGGCTACCTGCCCGGCAGCAGCGACATCTACGTGCCGCTGCAGATGGTCAAGCGGCACGGGCTGCGCAAGGGCGACGCCGTCACCGGCTCGATCAAGGCGACCCGCGAGGGCGAGGAGCCGCAGCAGCAGGCCGTGGGCGGGCGCAACAGCCGCGCCAAGTTCACCCCGCTGGCGCGCCTCGACACGATCAACGGCCAGACCCCCGACGACGCCCGCAAGCGCCCGGAGTTCGGCAAGCTGACCCCGCTCTACCCGCAGGACCGCCTGCGGCTGGAGACCGAGCAGAGCATCATCACGACGCGGATCATCGACCTCGTCGCCCCGATCGGCAAGGGCCAGCGCGGCCTCATCGTCGCCCCGGCCAAGGCCGGCAAGACGATGGTCATGCAGGCGCTCGCGAACGCCATCACGACCAACAACCCCGAGTGCCACCTCATGGTCGTGCTGGTCGACGAGCGCCCCGAGGAGGTCACCGACATGCAGCGCGCCGTCAAGGGCGAGGTCATCTCCTCGACCTTCGACCGGCCCGCCGAGGACCACACCACGGTGGCCGAGCTCGCGATCGAGCGGGCCAAGCGCCTCGTCGAGATGGGCCACGACGTCGTCGTGCTGCTCGACTCGATCACCAAGCTCGGGCGCGCCTACAACCTCGCGGCCCCCGCGAGCGGGCGCATCCTGTCCGGTGGTGTCGACTCGGCCGCGCTCTACCCGCCGAAGAAGTTCTTCGGCGCCGCGCGCAACATCGAGAACGGCGGCTCGCTGACCATCCTGGCCACCGCGCTCGTCGAGACCGGCTCGCGGATGGACGAGGTGATCTTCGAGGAGTTCAAGGGCACCGGCAACATGGAGCTCAAGCTCGACCGCCAGCTCGCGAACCGCCGCATCTTCCCCGCGGTCGACGTCAACAACTCGGGCACCCGCAAGGAGGAGATCCTCCTCGCCCCCGAGGAGCTGCGGATCATGTGGAAGCTGCGTCGCGTGCTCGCGGCGCTGGACTCCCAGCAGGGCATCGAGCTGCTGCTCGACCGGCTGCGCAAGACCAAGACGAACTACGAGTTCCTCACCCAGGTGCAGCAGACCGCCACGATCAAGCTCGACGACGAGAACGACATGTGACGTCGCGCCGACGACAGTAGAGAACACGCCGCTCCCCGCACCGGGGGGCGGCGTGTTCTCTACTCGTCGACCGGTCGAGGGGTGCCGGTCAGCGGGGGACCGGCAGGCACCATCGCCTCGAAGCCGCGCACGGTGAAACCCCGCGTCGGTGTAGATCCGCGCCCCGGCCTCGGTGGCGAACAGGTCGACCCGCCGCACCTCGGTCTGCTCGACGAACCAGCGCAGCAGGTCGTCGGTGCAGGCCGCGGCCAGGCCCGCGCCCGCGGTGCGTCGGCCACGGTGGCGACGTTCGAGATCAGCCCCACCGAGCCGGTGACCGTGTTGGGGCCGGGGATGAGCGCGGTCACCTCGCCGACGGCGCACGAGACGACCCGCCCCTCGGCCTCGGCGACCACGATGCGCGACCGCGGGTCGGCCACCGCTCGTCGGTGAACCAGTCGTGGGCGGCGCGTCGCCAGACCGGGTCGGCGATCGCGGCGGCCGGGGTGCCCATCGCCCTCGAACATCACGCCGCGCAGCTCGACCAGCGCGCTCGGCGTCGGCCGCGGTCGCGACGCGCACCACGGCATCCGGCGTCATCGGCGCGGGCCGAGCGCGAGGCGACGACGGGTCTCGGCGCGACCCTCGGGGGAGTCGGGG
Organism: uncultured Actinomycetota bacterium; assembly: GCA_963782695.1. Lineage (GTDB taxonomy): Bacteria > Actinomycetota > Actinomycetes > Actinomycetales > Dermatophilaceae > Fodinibacter. The sequence goes on from CAWAKY010000024.1 coordinate 16,761, forward strand.
AGGTCCCACCACGACTCGACCCACCAGGTGGCGCCGGCGTCGGCCCACTGCTGCACCGGCGGGCGCACCGAGCCGAAGTCGCCGTGGCTGTCGCCCTCGACCACCACGTCGTAGCCCGTCCATGCCCTGGCCGGCGTCGGCGCGCAGCGACCCGATGCGGTCGACGATCTCGCGCAGCGACTCGGGGGTGAGGTGCGACCCGGGGTTCTCGAGGGTGCCCCCGGCGGCCGCGGGGAAGACGCCCTGCCAGCGCGCGGCCCGCTCGAGCGAGCGCTGGCGGGTGCGGCCCGGGCACCGAGCAGCCCGACGCACCAGACCGGCGGATGAGGGCGCTGGACCGGCATCGGCGGGATCGAGCTCGGGCACCGGTCGCGCGCTGAAGTGCTCGCCGGAGTACTCGAACGGCTGCCCGCCCATCAGCCCGGCGTAGACGTCGAGCACCTCGTCGAGCTTCCTGGCGCGCACGGCCCGGCCCTCGTCGGGCTCGAACGCCAGCCAGTTGCCGTGCAGGGCGCCGAGGCCGACGCCGAGCGTGACCCGCCCCCCGGACAGCCGGTCGACCGAGGCCACCCGCGAGGCGAGGTCCCAGGGCCGGTAGCGCGCGGCCGGGGTGAGCAGGGTGCCCAGCCGCACCCGCTCGGTGACCATCGACGCGGCGGCCAGGGTGGCCCAGGCGTCCTGGCCCCACACGGCCTCCCAGGAGAAGACCATGTCCCAGCCCGGCGGCCTCGGCGACCGCGGCGAGCTCGGTGAACTCACGCTCGTCGGCAAAGGGGATGACCGCTCCGTACCTCATGCCCGGCCACGCTACCGACCCGGTGCGACACCGCCGGGCCGCGAACCACGGCCCGCAGGGCGAATCCGGCTCATCGTCCGTTCGGACACCGCGGTGCCTGCCGTTCGGTCCGTTTCAGGACCAAAGGCTGTCGCCCGGCGTGTCGCCTTCCCTAGTGTGGCGCCCACCTGAGTAGTGGCTGAGAGAGGAGGTCGTGGTGCAGTTGCCGACGTATCGCCCCCGTGCCGTCGTCGCGGACGACGACCCCGACATCCGCGACCTCGTCGCGTTCAAGCTCACCCAGGCCGGGTTCGACGTCACCTGCGTCGGTGACGGGCTCGAGGCCTGGGACGTCTTCGTCGACTCCCCGCCGGACGTCTTCGTGCTCGACGTGATGATGCCCTGCCTGTCCGGCCTCGACCTGCTCGTCAAGGTCCGCGAGGCCGCGCAGTACCGCATCCCGGTGCTGCTGCTGAGCGGCCGCGCCCGTGACGCGGACATCGACGCGGGGTTCGCGGCCGGTGCCGACGACTACCTGGTCAAGCCGTTCAGCCCGCGCGAGCTGGTGCACCGGGTGAACGGCATCCTGGCGCGACCTGCCGCATGACCCTCGACCTGACCCTGGGCGGCCTGATCACGCTGGCCTGGGTGCTCACCACCGTGGCCTGCGTGGTCATGGGCGTGCTCGTCGTCGCGGTCAAGAGCGAGCGCCACCTCGGCCAGCGGAGCAAGGAGCGCCGGTTGGCGCCGCTGCGCACCGACGTGCTGCTCGTCGCGACCGGCGAGGACACCGAGGACGGCGAGGCGCTGGCCCGGCTGACCGCGGTGACCGGGCGGGCGCGACGCGACCTGCACGGCCTCGTCGTGCAGCTGCTCGGCAAGGTGCGCGGCGAGCCGGCCGAGCAGCTGCGTCGACCTGCTGCGCGAGCACGGCGCCCTGCGCGAGGCCACGCGCCGCACCGGCAGCCTGCTTCCCTCGCGGCGGGTGCGGGGGCTGCACCTCATCGGGTGCTGCCGCGACCTGGACGGGCTGGATGCCGCGATCACCGCACTGGGCGACCGCTCCCGCCGGGTGCGCAGCCAGGCGGTGCGCACCGTCGGGCCAGGTGGGCGACCCACGCGCGGCGCGCCCGCTGCTGCACGCGCTGCGCCGCGACGGGGTGCACCTCGGCGACGCGGCCGAGGCACTGGTCGGCATGGGCTACGGCATCTCGCCGGCCCTGCTGTGGGCGCTCGAAGAGGGCCACCCACGGGCCCGCACCGTGGCGGCGCACCTGTGCGGCATCGGCGGCGTGCGCGCCGCGGCACCGCTGCTCGTGACCCTGCTCGAGTCGCACGACGACCCGACCGTGGCCGCGGCTGCGGCCGCCGCCCTCGGCAAGGTCGGCCGGCCCCAGGACGCCGGCGCGCTGTCGGCGGCCACCCTGCACTTCTTCCCCTTCGAGGTGCGCCACGCGGCCATCGAGGCGCTCGGCGAGCTCGGGGTCGGAGGCCGCGGTGCCCGTGCTGACCCGGCACCTCGGCGACCCGAGCTCGCAGGTGGCCGAGGCCGCCGCCACCTCGCTGATCGCCCTCGGGCCCGCCGGGCGGCGCGCGGTCGTCGAGCACGAGCTCGTGCCCGCTGCCGGCACCGCCCTCGCGCTCGCGCGCCTGAAGGGGGTGTCGGTCTGACCGGGTCCGGGGTCTACGACGTGGTCCACGACGTCCTCGAGCTGGTGTTCACCCTCACGGCGCCGCTGATCCTGGCCTACTTCCTGCTCATCAACACCTCCTACCTGGCCCTGGTGCTCATCTCCGCCGTCGAGTTCCGCGGCCACATGGACCGCAAGGACACCCGGCGCGACCAGATCGCCGGTGAGCTCGCGCCCGGTGTCTCGGTCATCGTCCCGGCCTACAACGAGGAGGCGCTGATCGTCTCCTCGGTGCAGGCCCTGCTCACGCTGCGCTACCCCCAGCACGAGGTGGTGGTCGTCGACGACGGGAGCACCGACGGCACGCTCGCCGCGCTCGTCCGACGCCTTCGACCTGGTCGTGGTGCCGAGCCACCACCCGGGGGAGATCCCGGTCCGGGCGACCGTCCGCGACGTGCTCGTGCCGCGCAACGGCCGCACCCGGCTGATCGTCGTCACCAAGGCCAACTCCGGCCGCTCCGAGGCGATCAACGTCGGGGTGAACACCGCCCGCGAGCCCCTCGTGGCGCTCATCGACGCCGACTCCATCCTCGAGCCGGACGCCCTCGTGCGCGTGACGCAGAGCTTCATCGACGACCCGAGCCGGGTCGTCGCCGCGGGCGGCACCGTGCGGGCCATCAACGGCAGCACCGTGTCGAACGGGCGGATCGTGCGGCTGCGGATGCCGCGGTCGTGGCTCGCCCGCGCCCAGGTCGTGGAGTACCTGCGCAGCTTCCTCATCGGGCGCACCGGCTGGGCCTCGATGGGCACCCTGCTGCTGATCAGCGGCGCGTTCGGCGTGTACCGGCGCGACGTCGTCATCGATGCCGGCGGGCTCGACCCGGACAGCATCGGCGAGGACTTCGAGCTGTGCCTGCGGGTGCACAAGATGATGCGGGACCGCGGGCGCGACTACCGCGTCGTCTTCGTGCCCGAGCCGGTCTGCTGGACCGAGGTGCCGAGCACCCGGGCCGTGCTCCGCCGCCAGCGCAGCCGGTGGCACCGTGGCCTCTGGGAGACGCTGTGGGCCTACCGCGGGATGCTGTTCCGGCGCCGGTACGGGCGGATCGGCTGGGTCGGCCTGCCGTACTACTGGCTCTTCGAGCTCGCCGCGCCGCTCATCGAGGCCGGCGGGCTGGTCCTGGTTCCGCTCGGCATGGCCTTCGGGGTCGTGAACGTGCAGTACGCCCTGATCCTGCTGCTCGTCTCCTACGGCTACGCCATCTTCGTGACCCTGGCGGCGATGTGCGCCGAGGAGTGGGCCTTCCACCGCTACGACCGGTGGCGCGACCTCGGCGTCGCGGTGGCCGCCGCCGTCTTCGAGAACCTCGGCTACCGCCAGATGACGGTGCTCTGGCGGCTCGAGGGGTGGTGGGCCAGCCTGCGCGGCAAGAAGCAGGTGTGGGGCGTGATGACCCGGACCGGGTTCGAGGAGGAGGCCGCGTGAGCGCGGACGAGGACTGGCAGGCCCGCGCGGCGGTGGTCGGCCACGAGCTGCGGGCGCCGCTGACGTCGATCGAGGGCTGGGTCGAGATCCTGCTCGACGGCGCCCTCGGCGAGCTGACCCCCGAGCAGGCCCGCGCCGTCGAGGTGATCGGCCGCAACGCCCAGCGGCTGCGCAGCCTCGTCGCCGACCTCAGGTCGGCCGAGCCGTCGGCGGCCCCGTCGGGCGGCCGCGGACCGGTCGAGCTGGGAGCCGTCGTCTCGGCCGCCGTCGAGCTCGTGCGCCCGACGGCCCGGCTCGGCGGCATCGTCCTCGACGAGCGACCCGCGGCCCGGCGGCTGCACGTGCTCGGTGACCCGCTGCGCCTCGAGGGAGCGGTCGTCAACGTGGTCGGCAACGCCGTGAAGTACACGCCGCGCGGCGGCTCGGTGACCGTGCGGACCTTCGAGGATGCCGGTCACGTGGTCGTCGAGGTGGCGGACACCGGCATCGGCGTCCCGTTCGACGAGCTCGCCCACCTGACCGAGCCGTGGTTCCGCGCCCGCAACGCGACGGCATCCGGCATCGGCGGTGACGGGCTGGGCCTGGCCCTGGTCCGCGAGGTCGTCGAGGCCCACGGGGGAGAGGTGTCGCTGACCTCGGTCGACGGGGCGGGGACCACCGTGCGGCTGCTCCTGCCCGCGGCCGGCACCGGTGCCGACGTGGGGAATGCCGACCCCGCTCCTGCCGTTTAGGTCACCGTGTGCCCGTTCTGGCACACTTGACCGCTGGACCGGTTCACGGCAGTAGACGCGTTTCCTGAGCGCCTCCCTCACGAGGGGTGCAGTCGGGGCGCCAGAGGGTTTGCAGCACCGTGCTGAGCCCGCCGACCCGGACGCATCCAAGGAGAAATCGTGAAGAAGGACATCCACCCCGACTACGTCGAGACCACGGTCACCTGTACCTGTGGCAACACGTTCACCACGCGCAGCACCGCGAAGAACGGCGTCATCCACGCCGACGTCTGCTCGCAGTGCCACCCGTTCTACACGGGCAAGCAGAAGATCCTCGACACCGGCGGCCGCGTCGCCCGCTTCGAGGCCCGCTACGGCAAGAAGGTCGCCAAGTAGCTTCCCCGTCCGCGCCGGTCCACCCCTCACGGGTGGGCCGGCGCGTCGCGTTTCCAGCCCCGACCACGCCGACCCACCCGACCATCGGAGACCACCGTGCTCGACTCCGCGCAGGCCCTCGTCGACGAGCACGCCGCGCTCGAGCGCCAGATGGGCGACCCGGCGATCGCGTCGGACCCCGAGCGCAGCCGTGAGCTGGGCAAGCGGTACGCCGCGCTCGGCCCCACCGTGGCCGCCCACCACGCCTGGGTCAGCGCCCGCGACGACCTCGGCGCCGCCCGCGAGCTCGCCGCCGAGGACCCCGCCTTCGCCGAGGAGATCCCCGCGCTCGAGGCGACCCTGGCCGCCGCCGAGGACCGGCTGCGCCGGCTGCTCATCCCGCGCGACCCCGACGACGACCGCGACGTCATCCTCGAGGTCAAGGCGGGGGAGGGCGGCGAGGAGTCGGCGCTGTTCGCCGGCGACCTGCTGCGGATGTACCTGCGGCACGCCGAGCGCCGGGGCTGGCGCACCGAGGTGCTCGACTCCACCGAGTCGCGACCTCGGCGGCTACAAGGACGTGCGCGTCTCGGTGAAGGCGCGCGGCACCGCCGCGCCCGGCGAGGCGCCGTGGGCCCGGCTGAAGTTCGAGGGCGGCGTGCACCGCGTGCAGCGGGTGCCGGTCACCGAGAGCCAGGGCCGCATCCACACCAGCGCGGCCGGCGTCTGGGTGATGCCGGAGGCCGAGGACGTCGAGGTCTCGATCGACCCGCACGACCTGCGCATCGACGTCTTCCGCTCCAGCGGCCCCGGCGGCCAGAGCGTCAACACCACCGACTCCGCCGTGCGCATCACGCACGTGCCCACCGGGGTGGTCGTCTCCTGCCAGAACGAGAAGTCGCAGCTGCAGAACCGCGAGGCCGCGATGCGCGTGCTGCGCGCCCGCCTGCACCAGATGGCGATGGACGAGCGGCACGCCGCCGACGCCACCGCGCGCAACAGCCAGGTGCGCACCGTCGACCGCTCCGAGCGGATCCGCACCTACAACTACCCCGAGAACCGGATCAGCGACCACCGCACCGGCTTCAAGGCCTACAACCTCGACGCGGTGCTCGACGGCGACCTCGACCCGGTCATCCAGTCCTGCGTCGACGCCGACGAGGCCGCCCGCCTCGCCGCGATCGCCGACCGATGAGCGACCTGCGCACCGCGGTCCGCGACGGCGACCGCCCGGCTGCGCCGCGGCCGGCATCCCCTCGCCCGAGGTGGATGCCGTGGCGCTCGCCGCCCACGCCCTGGGCACCGACGCCGCCGAGGTGCGCCGGCGCGATGGTGCTGCGGCGCCCGCGGACGCCGTCCGACGGCTACGCCGCGCTGGTCGACGAGCGCGAGGCCCGCGTGCCGCTGCAGCACCTCACCGGCCGGGCGCACTTCCGCCGGCTGACCCTCGCGGTCGGCCCCGGGGTGTTCGTGCCCCGGCCCGAGACCGAGGTGACGGCCGGGCTGGCGATCGACGCGGCATCCGCCGCCGGGCCGGACCCGCTGGTGCTCGACCTGTGCACGGGGTCGGGGGCCATCGCGCTCGCCGTCAAGGACGAGCTGCCCGGGCGCCCGGGTGCTGGCGCGTCGAGCTGTCCGACCTGGCCCACGGCTGGGCGGTGGCGAACCGCGACCGGCTCGGGCTCGACGTCGAGGTGCGGCTGCGGCGACGCGACCACGGCCTTCGACGACCTCGAGGGCGAGGTCGACGTCGTCGTGAGCAACCCGCCGTACATCCCGGTGGGTGCGGTGCCGGTCGACCCCGAGGTGCGCGACCACGACCCCGAGGTCGCGCTCTACGGCGGGTCGGCCGACGGGCTGGCCGTGCCGCTGGCCGTCGCCGCCCGCGCCGCGGTGCTGCTGCGGGCGGGCGGGGTGCTCGTCATGGAGCACGCCGACAGCCAGGGCGTCACGCTGCCGCGCGCGCTGCGCGCGACGGGGGAGTGGGTCGACGTGGTCGACCACACCGATCTCGCGAACCGCCCCCGGACGACGGTGGCGGTGCGGCGGTCGGCCTCCCCGACCTGACCGCGGTGGGTGGCGGCGGGGACCCGGCACGCTCTTCGACCTGGGCCCCGCGCGCCTCTCGCTCACACGCGGTCGGGACTGCTCAGATGCGGCCGAGGATGAAGATCAGCAGGGCGACGATGAGCAGCACGCCGACGATCGTCCAGATCAGGTTGGAACCACGCATTCGGGCACACCTCTTTCAGTGGGGTCCGTGCGGGCGGTCGCCCGCGCGAGACGACACTAGGGGCGGGCGCGCCCGGTGAGCCGTGTCCGTGCAGGCCAATCCGGAACCCTAGGCTGGCCCCCATGAGCCCCGTCTTCGACTGCACCACCGACCACGGGCGGGCCGACGCGATCCCCAAGGCCGCCGCCGGCGTGCGGGAGGGCGGGCTCGTCGTGCTGCCCACCGACACGCTCTACGGCATCGGCGCCGACGCGTTCTCCCCGGAGGCCGTGCGCGCACTGCTCGCCGCCAAGGGGCGCGGCTCCGACATGCCCCCTCCGGTGCTGGTGCCCGACGCCCGCACCGTCGACGGGCTGGCCACCGAGGTGCCCGACTACGCCCGCGCGCTCGTCGCGGCGTTCTGGCCCGGGCCGCTGACCATCGTGCTGCGCGCCCAGCCCTCGCTGATGTGGGACCTCGGCGAGACCGGCGGCACCGTCGCGCTGCGGATGCCCGACGACCCGGTGGCCCTGGAGCTGCTGCGCGAGGTCGGCCCGATGGCCGTCAGCAGCGCCAACCGCACCGGGTACCCCGCCTCGCGCACCGTCGTCGAGGCCGCCAGCCAGCTCGGCGCGGCCGTGGAGTTCTACCTCGACGGCGGCCCGGTCACCGGGGGCCTGGCGTCGACGATCGTCGACTGCACCCGCGACGAGCCGGTCTTCCTGCGGGTCGGCGCCATCGCCGAGGCCGACGTCATGGACGTCGTGGAGCGGGCCCGGGCCGACGCCCTAGAGTTGAACGCCGTCGGGCCCGAGCCGACCGAGGGCTCCGACGAGCCCGAGAGCCCCGTCGACGCCGAGCACCTCGACCGACCCCCGAGGCACGTCGAGAACCCCGACGAGCCCCGAACACCCCCGAACCCCGAGACCCCGAGCAGCGAGAGACGACCGACGATGACTGACACGTTCTACGGATCCGACTTCGGCGCCCTCGAGGCCTTCGACCCCGACATCGCCGGGGTGCTGCTCTCCGAGCTCGACCGCCTGCGCGGCGGCCTGCAGCTCATCGCGAGCGAGAACTTCTCCAGCCCCGAGGTGCTCACCGCGCTGGGCTCGACGCTGTCGAACAAGTACGCCGAGGGCTACCCCGGCCGCCGCTACTACGGCGGGTGCAGCGAGGTCGACAAGGCCGAGCTGCTGGCCATCGAGCGGTGCAAGGCGCTCTTCGAGGCCGACCACGCCAACGTGCAGGCGCACTCGGGGCCAGCGCCAACCAGGCGGTCTACGGCGCGTTCCTCAAGCCCGGCGAGAAGATCCTCGCGATGAGCCTGCCGCACGGCGGGCACCTGACCCACGGCACCAAGGTGTCGTTCAGCGGCAAGTGGTTCGACGCCGTGCACTACGGCGTCGACAAGGACACCGAGGACATCGACTACGACCAGGTCGAGGCCGCTGGCCCGCGAGCACCGCCCCAAGGTGATCCTCGCCGGCGGCTCGGCCATCCCGCGGCTCATCGACTTCGCCCGCTTCCGGGCCATCGCCGACGAGGTCGGCGCGATCTTCTGGGTCGACGCCGCGCACTTCATCGGCCTCGTCGCCGGGCCGGGCGATCCCGAGCCCGGTGCCCTACGCCGACGTCGTGTCGTTCACGACCCACAAGGTGCTGCGCGGCCCGCGCTCGGGCGCCATCGTCTGCAAGGCCGAGCACGCGACCGCCATCGACAAGGCCGTCTTCCCGATGATGCAGGGCGGCCCGCAGATGCACTCGATCGCCGCGAAGGCGGTCAACTTCAAGGAGTGCGCGACCCCCGAGTACGCCGCGTACACCCAGCAGGTCGTCGCCAACGCCAAGGTGCTGGCCGAGTCGCTCGGCGAGAAGGGCATCCGCCCGACGACCGGCGGCACCGACACGCACCTGTCGCTGCACGACCTCCAGCCGGTCATGGTCACCGGGGTCGACGCCGAGGCGCGCTGCGACGCGGCCGGCATCACCCTGAACAAGAACGCCATCCCGTTCGACCCGCAGAAGCCCAACATCGCGTCCGGCATCCGGGTCGGCACGCCGTGCGTCACGACGCAGGGGATGGGCGAGGCCGAGATGCGCACCATCGCCGACCTCATCGCCCGCGCGGTCGTCGACGGCGACGCCGACCCCGAGCACGCGGTGTCGCGCGCGGTGCGCGGCGAGGTCGCCGACCTGGTCGGCCGCTTCCCGGCCTACCCGCGTCCGGGTGCGGCGCGCGGCTGAGACGCAGGCGCCGGTGAGCGACACGAGTCCGGACGGGGGTCCCGTCACCCCGCTGATCCGACGGCTCAACCGGCGCGGCTTCCGGCTCGTCATGCTCCTCGACGGGCTGGCGGTCTTCGGGCTGTCGGTGCTGAGCATGGTGGTGCGCAACGGCGCGCCACCCTGGCCGACGTACTCGCTGAGCGCCTACCTGCTCTCGTTCAGCGTCTCCACCCTCATCTTCATCTTCGCCTTCTACTTCGGTGGGCTCTACGAGCGTGAGCCCCGCCTGGGTGGGGCGGCCGTCCTGCCCAGGGCGGCCCGGCTGTCGCTGGCCGCGGGCAGCTTCGTCGCCCTGCTCAACCTCGCCCTGGGCGGCCTGCTCCGCCAGCGGGGCTCGTCGATCGGGCGGGCGCTGCCCTTCCCCATCCCCAACCTCATCGCGGTGATCGTGCTCGCCGGGGTGGCGGTGGCGATCAACCGGGCCTTCGCGCACGCCCTGCGCACCCGGCGCGAGGGGCTGCCCCGGGTGGTGCTGGCGGGGGAGGAGGTCGACCTCGACCTCGCCCGGCGCCACCTCGCGGCCAACGTCTCCGAGCTCGTCGTCGTCGCCGAGGTCGACGACCCCCGGGCGGTGGTGGAGGTGGCCAGGGAGTCGGGCGCCAGCGACGTGCTGCTGGTGACCGCGGCCTGGCTCGACGAGTGGTACCCCCGCACCATCGGGCGGCTCGACCGGCTCAACGTCACCACCCTGCTGCGGGTCACCGGGCGCGAGACGCTCTTCGGGCTCGACCGGCTGCGCGAGGTCGGCGGCCTGCCGTTCGTGCTGCTGCTGCCGCAGACGATGTCGTCCTCGCAGCGGCACTTCAAGCGGCTCCTCGACCTCTTCCTGCTGCTGGTCACCGCCCCGGTCTGGCTGACCCTGCTCGGCGGCGTCGCGCTCTACCAGCTCGCGGTGGCCGGCCACCCGCTGCTCTTCCGGCAGGTGCGGGTCGGGCGTGGGGGGCGAGACCTTCGAGATGGTCAAGTTCCGCACGATGCGCCCCGACGCCGAGAGCGACGGGGTGGCCCAGCTCTCCCAGGAGGGCGACCCGCGCGTCATCCCGGCCTGCCGCTGGGTGCGCGCCACCCGGGCCGACGAGCTGCCGCAGATCCTGCACATCGTCACCGGCCGGATGTCGATCGTCGGCCCCCGCCCGGAGCGCCCCGAGCTGACCAAGGGGTTCGAGAAGGAGATCGCCGGGTACACCCGGCGGCACGAGGTCCCGCCGGGCCTGACCGGCCTGGCCCAGATCCACGGGCGGTACCACACCGACGCCGAGTACAAGCTGGGCTACGACCTGCAGTACCTCGTCAACTGGTCACCGGTGCTCGACCTCGAGATCATCGCCCGCACCATCTGGGTCATCCTCGCCCGACGCGTCTGAGCGCCCGTCCACGGCCCGGGATGCCGTCGCGTGGACGGGGTTTGGGCCTCACCGAACGCTTGTGATAACTTTCACAAGCCGTCCCGGACCCCATCCGACACGACCACCGAAGAGGCCGATCGCCGATGACCGACCCCACCCAGAGCAGCGCGCCGCACGCCGGCGCCCCGTTCGGAGCGATGCTCCGAGGGGCCTTGCTGCCGTCGGTGCTCGCGGGTCTGCTCACGGTCGTGGTGCTCGTGGCCGTGCGTGGTGTCGACGCCCTCGCCGGGGCCCTGATCGGGCTCGTCGTCGCGGTGGCCTTCTTCGCCTCGGGCATGTTCCTGCTGAGCAAGCTGGTGCGCAGCGCCAGCCCGCACGCCTTCGTCGCGGTCGCCATGGCGGTCTACCTCGGCCAGATCTTCGTCCTGCTGCTCGTCATCATCGCGTTCAAGAACGCCGACTGGGTCGACGGCGTGGCCCTGGGCCTGGTGGCGCTCGTCGTGACGATCGCCTGGCAGGTGTTCGCGATGATCGCGCTGCGCCGGGCCCGCACCCTGGTCTACGACGAGCCCTCCGAGACCTCCGGAGACGGCCGATGAGCACGCCGTTCACCCCTGAGCCCGCCGTCGCGACGACCCTTCGGGGTCGGGTAGCGTACGTCCCGATCCCCCGGGCGCCCGTCGAGGTTGCCTGTGCATTCCCCGAGGAGAGGCTGTGAGCCTGAGCGTGGTTCCCGCACACTGGCTGCAGGTCGGCATCGCCGCCGCCGAAGGCGACGGAGGCTTCCAGGCCCCCGGCACCGAAGACTTCTTCTGGCCGGTCATCGGTGGCGACAGCAACTGGGCGATCACCCGGCCCGATGCTCGTCATGGCCATCTCGGTCGTCGTGCTCGCCTGGTTCTTCGTCACGGTCGCGCGGCAAGCTCACCGTCGTGCCGAGCAAGCGCCAGTGGGTGGCCGAGCAGGCCTACGGGTTCGTGCGCAACTCGATCGCCCGCGACGTCATCGGCGCCAAGGACTTCACGCCAGTTCATCCCGCTGCTGATCACGCTCTTCACGCTGATCCTGTTCAACAACGTCATGGGCGTGCTGCCGTTCGTGCAGTTCCCGACGATCAGCCGCATCGCGTTCCCGATCGTGCTCACCCTGATCGTCTACGTCGTCTACCACACGGTCGCGATCCGCCGGAAGCACGGCGTCATCGGGCTACCTCAAGTCGCTGGTGCCCCCGGGCCTGCCGGTCTGGCTGCGCCCGATCATGTTCTTCCTCGAGGTGCTGACCTACTTCATCATCCGGCCGCTGACGCTCGCGCTGCGACTGTTCGGCAACATGCTCGCCGGCCACCTGATGCTGCTGGTCTTCATCCTCGGCGGCGAGTACCTGCTCATCCACGGCAGCAGCATCTTCATCCAGCTCTCCGGCATCCTCGGCCTCGCCTTCGGTGTCGTGATGACCTTCTTCGAGCTCCTGGTGCAGTTCCTCCAGGCGTTCATCTTCACCCTGCTCACCGCGCTCTACATCTCCGACGCGGTGAGCGAGCACCACTGACCACGGGCCCCGGCCCGTCCGCACCACCAGCACGACCCGCAGCACCTGCACGACCGACAGCACACCCCACGCCGGGACGGACCCGGCGGCCTCGAAAGGAAACGCAATGACTGGGAACATCACCTACCTCGGCTACGGCCTCGCCGCCATCGGCCCCGGTATCGGTGTGGGTCTGATCTTCGCCGCCTACCTCAACGGCGTCGCGCGTCAGCCCGAGGCCCGCGGCATGCTCCAGACCATCGCCTTCACCGGCATGGCGCTCACCGAGGCGCTCGCCATCCTCGGTCTGGTGTTCGTCTTCGTCTTCGACTCCACGCCCTGACGACACCGTCCAGCACCCTCCGTTTGACCGACAGATAAGGAAGCGACGTGGTTCTCGCATCCGTTCAGGCCGCGGGCTGGCCCGAGGCACTGCCCCTGCTCCCGCACCCCGCCGAGCTCATCATCGGCCTCATCGCGTTCGCGATCCTCTACTGGATCTACGCGACCAAGGTCGTCCCGAAGATGGAGGCGATGTACGAGGAGCGTGCCGCCGCCATCGAGGGTGGCATGCAGCAGGCCGAGGAGGCCCAGGCCGAGGCCAAGGCTGCCCTGGAGAAGTACAACGCCCAGCTCGCCGGCGCTCGCACCGAGGCCAACGAGATCCGGGAGACCGCGCGTGAGCAGGGCGCGTCGATCGTCGCGGAGATGCGCGGCCAGGCCCAGGCCGAGGCTGCTCGCATCACCGAGTCGGCCAAGCGCCAGGTCGACGCCGAGCGCCAGCAGGCGGTCGTCTCGCTGCGCCAGGAGGTCGGCGCCCTGTCGACCACCCTCGCCAGCAAGATCGTCGGCGAGTCGCTCGAGGACGAGGTGCGCCAGAACGGCATCGTCGACCGGTTCCTGGCCGAGCTCGAGGCCGGCGACGTCAAGCCCGAGAAGGTCGCCCCCGCGGGTCAGGACGCCTGATGCGCGGCTCGTCACGGGGATCGGCCAAGGCGGTGCAGGCGGCGTTCGACACCGCCCTCGCCGGCGACCCCGCGTGGGAGACCCTCGCGGAGGAGCTGTTCGCGGTGACCGGCGTCGTCGACGGCAGCGCCTCGCTGCGTCGCGCGCTCGCCGACCCCTCCCGTGAAGGGAAGGACAAGCAGGGCCTGGCCCGTTCGCTCTTCGGCGGCAAGATCGGTGAGACCACCACCGGCCTCGTCGCCGAGGTCGCGGGCCAGCGCTGGTCGGCCGAGCCCGACCTGGCCGACACCCTCGAGAGCCTGGCCGTGCAGTCACTGCTCGCGGCGGCCGAGCGCGAGCGGCGCATCGACCGGGTCGAGGACGAGCTGTTCCGCTTCGAGCGGATCGTCGCCGGCGACCCGGGCCTGCGCGACACCCTCTCCAGCCGCAACACCGACGGGGCCGGCAAGGCCACGCTGGTGCACGGGCTGCTCGAGGGCAAGGCCGCCCCGGAGACCGTCCGGCTGGTCGAGCAGGCGGTGCGCGAGCCGCGCGGCCGGCGGCTCGACCGGGTGCTCGAGTCCTACCTCCACCTGGCGTCGCAGCGTCGTGACGAGCTCGTCGCCCACGTGACCGTCGCCGCACCGCTCACCGCGCAGCAGCACGCCCGGCTCAGCAGCGCCCTCGAGGCGCACTACGGCAAGCCGGTCACCCTCCAGCTCGTCCAGGACCCCGCGGTCATGGGCGGAATCCGCATCCAGGTCGGCGACGAGGTCGTCGACGGCACCGTCCTGCGGCGCCTCGACGAGGCCCGTCGGCACGTCACCGGCGGCTGACCGGCATCCGGCCGCCCCGGCGGCCACCCACCGAACTTCACACGCACCACCGACCACAGACTTCGGCCCCAGCGGGGGCCGGTGACCGAGGAGAAGATCAGAACATGACGGAGCTCTCGATCCGTCCGGACGAGATCCGGGACGCCCTGGACAGCTACGTCCGGTCCTACGAGCCCGGCGTTGCCGCGCGCGAGGAGGTCGGACGCGTCACCGACGCCGGTGACGGCATCGCGCACGTCGAGGGCCTGCCCTCGGCGATGACCAACGAGCTGCTCCAGTTCGAGGACGGCACGCTCGGCCTCGCGCTGAACCTCGACGTCCACGAGATCGGCGTCGTCATCCTCGGCGAGTTCTCCGCGATCGAGGAGGGCCAGGAGGTCAAGCGCACCGGAGAGGTCCTCTCCGTGCCCGTCGGCGACAACTTCCTCGGTCGCGTCGTCAACCCGCTCGGCACCCCGATCGACGGCCTCGGCGACATCGTCAGCGAGGAGCGCCGTGCGCTCGAGCTGCAGGCGCCCACCGTCGTGCAGCGCAAGTCGGTGCACGAGCCGCTGCAGACCGGCCTGAAGGCCGTCGACGCCATGACCCCCATCGGTCGCGGCCAGCGCCAGCTGATCATCGGTGACCGCCAGACCGGCAAGACCACGGTCGCGGTCGACACGATCATCAACCAGAAGGAGTTCTGGGACAGCGGCGACCCCGACAAGCAGGTGCGCTGCATCTACGTCGCCATCGGCCAGAAGGGCTCGACGATCGCGGCCGTCCGCGGCACCCTCGAGGAGGCCGGCGCGATGGAGTACACCACCATCGTCGCCGCCCCGGCATCCGACTCCGCCGGCTTCAAGTACCTCGCCCCCTACACCGGCTCGGCCATCGGCCAGCACTGGATGTACCAGGGCAAGCACGTCCTCATCGTCTTCGACGACCTGTCCAAGCAGGCCGAGGCCTACCGCTCCGTGTCGCTGCTGCTGCGCCGCCCGCCGGGCCGCGAGGCCTACCCGGGCGACGTGTTCTACCTGCACAGCCGGCTGCTCGAGCGCTGCGCCAAGCTCTCCGACGAGCTCGGCCACGGCTCGATGACCGGCCTGCCGATCATCGAGACCAAGGCGGGTGACGTCTCGGCGTACATCCCGACCAACGTCATCTCGATCACCGACGGCCAGATCTACCTGCAGGCCGACCTGTTCAACGCCAACGTCCGCCCGGCGATCGACGTGGGCGTCTCGGTGTCCCGCGTCGGCGGTGCCGCGCAGATCAAGGCGATGAAGTCGGTCGCCGGTCGACTCAAGCTCGACCTCGCCCAGTACCGGGCCCTCGAGGCGTTCGCGATGTTCGCGTCCGACCTCGACCCGGCGTCGCGGGCCCAGCTCGCGAAGGGTGCTCGCCTCGTCGAGCTGCTCAAGCAGCGCCAGGCCTCGCCGTCGCCGGTCGAGGAGCAGGTCGTCTCGATCTGGCTCGGCACCACCGGCAAGCTCGACGACGTCGCCGTCGAGGACGTCCGCCGCTTCGAGGCCGACTTCCTCGACCACCTGCGCCGCAGCAAGAACGAGCTCCTCGCGGCCATCCGCGAGACCGGCAAGTTCGAGGAGGAGACCGAGCAGGCGCTCGACGCCGAGGTCACCACCTTCAAGCACAAGCTGTTCCAGGGCACCGGTGCCGACGGCATCCAGGCCGGCCAGGAGGCCGAGGACGACGCCGCCGCGCGCGCCCTGGCGTCCGAGCAGGAGCAGATCGTCAAGCAGAAGCGCTGACCCGAGACCGACGAGCACCACGAACTCAGGAAGGCGGAAACGTATGGGAGCGCAGATCCGGGAGTACCGGAACCGCATCCGTGCCGTCAGCTCGACGAAGAAGATCACCCGGGCGATGGAGCTCATGGCCGCTGCCCGCGTCGTCAAGGCGCAGGAAGCGGTGCGTGAGTCGAGCCCCTACGCCCGTGCGCTGACCCGCGCGGTCTCCGCCGTCGCGACCTTCTCCAACGAGGAGCACCCGCTGACCTCCGAGAAGGAGGACGTGAAGCGGGCCGCG
Source organism: uncultured Actinomycetota bacterium (assembly GCA_963782695.1). Classification (GTDB taxonomy): domain Bacteria; phylum Actinomycetota; class Actinomycetes; order Actinomycetales; family Dermatophilaceae; genus Fodinibacter. Next base: position 32,922 of record CAWAKY010000024.1, read on the forward strand.
GTCGTCATCATCACCTCCGACCGGGGTCTGGCCGGTGCGTACAGCTCCTCGGTCATCAAGGAGAGCGAGCGCCTCGTCGCGTCCCTGCGCGAGGACGGCAAGGAGGTCGTCACCTACCTGCTGGGCCGCAAGGTGATCGGCTACTACAAGTTCCGCCACCGCGAGAGCGCGGCGGAGTGGAGCGGCAACTCCGAGAAGCCCAGCTTCGAGACCGCCCGCGAGGTGGGTGACGCGCCTGGTCAACGACTTCACGTCGCCGGACGAGGAGGGCGGCATCGACGAGGTGCACATCGTCTTCAGCCGGTTCATCTCGATGGTGACCCAGGAGCCCGAGGTCATCCGGCTGCTGCCGCTCGAGGTCGTCGAGGGCCAGGAGGGCCCGGATGCCGACGACCTCCTGCCGCTGTACTCGTTCGAGCCCAGCGCCGAGCAGGTGCTCGACGCGCTGCTGCCGAAGTACGTCAACGCCCGGCTCTTCAACTGCATGCTCCAGGCCGCCGCGTCCGAGCTCGCCGCCCGCCAGCGGGCGATGAAGTCGGCCACGGACAACGCCGAGGAGCTCATCAAGAAGTACACCCGGCTGGCCAACCAGGCCCGCCAGGCCGAGATCACCCAAGAGATCAGCGAAATCGTCGGCGGCTCCAGCGCGCTGGCCGAGAGCAAGTGAGCGAGAGAGAGACCATGACTGCATCTGTCAGCGAGCGGAGCGAGACCCACGCCATCGGCGGCGTGGGCCGCATCTCGCGCATCATCGGCCCGGTCGTCGACGTGGAGTTCCCCGTCGACGGCATGCCCGAGCAGTTCAACCTGCTCACGACCGAGGTCGAGGTCGGTGGCGTCAAGCGGCACCTGAACCTCGAGGTCGCCCAGCACATCGGTGACAACATGGTTCGCGCCATCTCCCTGCAGCCCACCGACGGCCTGGTGCGCGGTACCCCGGTGCAGGACACCGGCGGCCCGATCACCGTGCCCGTCGGCGACAACACCCTGGGCAAGGTCTTCAACACCACCGGTGAGGTCATGAACCTCGCGCCGGGCGAGACCTTCGAGGCCAAGGAGCGCTGGGGCATCCACCGCACCGCCCCGGCCTTCGACCAGCTGGAGTCCAAGACCCAGATGTTCGAGACCGGCATCAAGGTCATCGACCTGCTCACCCCGTACGTGCAGGGCGGCAAGATCGGCCTGTTCGGCGGTGCGGGCGTCGGCAAGACCGTCCTCATCCAGGAGATGATCGCCCGCGTCGCCCGCGACCACGGTGGCGTCTCGGTGTTCGCCGGTGTCGGCGAGCGCACCCGTGAGGGCAACGACCTGATGGTCGAGATGGAGGAGGCGGGCGTCCTCGGGCAGACCGCCCTCGTCTTCGGCCAGATGGACGAGCCGCCGGGCACGCGTCTGCGCGTCGCCCTGTCGGCACTGACGATGGCGGAGTACTTCCGCGACGTGCAGGGCCAGGACGTGCTGCTCTTCATCGACAACATCTTCCGGTTCACCCAGGCCGGGTCCGAGGTCTCGACGCTGCTCGGCCGGATGCCGTCCGCGGTCGGCTACCAGCCGACCCTCGCCGACGAGATGGGCACGCTCCAGGAGCGGATCACCTCGACGCGTGGCCACTCGATCACCTCGATGCAGGCGATCTACGTGCCGGCCGACGACTACACCGACCCCGCGCCGGCCACGACGTTCGCCCACCTCGACGCGACGACCGAGCTCTCCCGCGAGATCGCCTCGATCGGCATCTACCCCGCCGTCGACCCGCTCACCTCGACCAGCCGGATCCTGGACCGCCGGTACATCAGCGAGGAGCACTACAGACGGCGCGTGCGCGTCAAGGGGATCCTCCAGCGCAACAAGGAGCTGCAGGACATCATCGCGATCCTCGGCATCGACGAGCTCTCCGAAGAGGACAAGATCCTCGTCAACCGGGCCCGCCGCCTCCAGCGCTTCCTGTCGCAGAACACCTACGTGGCCAAGCAGTTCACCGGCATCGAGGGCTCCACGGTGCCGCTGGTCGACACCATCGAGGCCTTCACGAAGATCTGCGACGGCGACTACGACCACGTCGGTGAGCAGGCGTTCTTCATGTGCGGTGGCCTCGACGACGTCGAGCGCCAGTGGGCCGAGATCCAGAAGAACCTCTGATGCCGCTCCAGGTCGAGATCGTCTCCGCGGACCGCAAGGTCTGGGAGGGTGAGGCGAGCCAGGTCAGCGCGCGCTCCATCGACGGCGACCTCGGCATCCTGCCGGGTCACACCCCCATCCTCTGCGTGCTCGCGGAGGGTGAGGTGCGGGTCAACGCCGACGGGTCGTGGCGCTCGGCGCAGATCGACGGCGGGTTCCTCTCGGTCGACCACGACCGGGTGACGATCATCGCCGAGTCGGTCGACGCCAGCGGCATGGGTTCCTGACATCGAGGGCCGGGGACCGCTCGCATGACGCCTTTCGTCGCTGCCGAGCTGGTCCTCGCCCTCGTCGTCCTGCTCGTCGTCGGCGCGCTCACCTTCGTGTGGGCGCGCCGACGCTTCATCTCCGGCGACGGGCGCCCGGTCATGCTCTGCGCGCGACGCCAGGGCGATGCCGGCCGGTGGCGGCTGGGTCTGGCCCGGCTCAGCTCGGACCGCTTCGAGTGGTTCAGCATCGTCGGGCCCTCGCTGCGTGCGGAGGTCTCGTGGCAGCGCGGTGAGCTCGACTTCGGGACGGCGGTGCCGCTCAGCGACCCGATCCCCGGGCTGGCCGACCCGGTGGCCGTGCAGGGCCGGGCCGGGGACGCAGTCGTGCGAGTTCGCGTTCGTGCCGGCGGCCTACACCGCCGTGCGGGCCTGGCTGGAGTCCAGCCCGCCCGGCTTCAACGTCAACGTCGCCTGACCGTGCGTCAGGCCCTTCGGCGGGGAGCTGCTCGCGGCCGCCGCCGGGCTGCCACAGGACGTCGCCGCCGGGCAGGTTGGCGCAGCGGGCCAGCACGAACAGCAGGTCCGAGAGCCGGTTGAGGTAGGTCGCCGTCACCGGGTTGACCCCGCCGTGCCCGCGGGAGTCGCCGGGCTCGGTGCCGTAGGCCTCGACCGCCGCCCAGACCGAGCGCTCCGCGCGCCGGACCACGGTCAGGGCCACGTGCAGGTACGCGGCACCCGGGGTGCCGCCGGGCAGGATGAAGGACCGCAGCTTCTCGAGCGGCTCGAGGTAGCGGTCGCAGTCGGCCTCGAGCTCGGTGACCCACTCCGCCTTGACCCGCAGCGGCGGGTACTCGTAGCTGCGCTGCAGCGGGGTGGACAGGTCGGCACCGATGTCGAACAGGTCGTTCTGCACCCGGGTCAGCACCACCCGCACGTCCTGCGGCAGGTCGCCGCAGGCGATGGCGACCCCGATCGCCGCGTTCGCCTCGTTGGCGTCGGCGTAGGCCGCGAGCCGCGGGTCGGTCTTGCGGGTGCGGCTGAGGTCGCCCAGCGCGGTGCTGCCGTCGTCGCCGGTGCGGGTGTAGATGCGGGTGAGGTTGACCATGCGCACAGCCTCGCAGACGCGGCATCCGGGCTCGCCGTTGGCATGAAGCGGACATTGTCCATTCTTTGCCCGGTCTTTACCCGCTGGGGGGTGACGCGACGGCGCCGGAGTCTGTGTAATGGACCCACGACGACGTGAGAGGGGGCACCGTGGCCGCTCAGGGGGATGCCATCGTGACCATCACCGAGTACCAGGACGCCGGGGGGTGTCACGTGGCACTGCGGGGGCGGCTCGACGTGCGCACGGTCGCCGACCTGCGGTTGACGTTGCACCGGCTCATCGCGAACGGCAGCACACCGGTGCTGCTCGACCTCGGCGAGGCCCACGTGGGTGACGCCACCGGGTTCGGCCTGATCGTCGAGTGCCAGCGGCGGGCCCGGCGCGCCGGGCGCCCGATGCGCATCGTCGCGGCCGACGAGCGCACCCGGCGGCTGCTGCGCCGCGCCCGGCTGCACTCGCTGCTCATCGTGGTGCCCGGTCGCCGCGGACGAGCCGGCCCTGGCCGGCGCCGCGGGCTGACGCCTGCCGTCGACCCGATCGACCCGGGCGACGCCGACCCGGCGGGGCTCGTCGTGACCGGCCCGGTGGTGTGGGCACTCTCACCGTGCCGGTCGCTACCCCGACCAACGCCCCGCGGCTAGCGTTCACCGCATGTCCGAGAGCAGCGATGTCGCACGTCCCGAGCGCGACCGCCCCTGGGTGATGCGCACGTACGCCGGCCACTCCACGCCGCCGCGGCGTCCAACGCGCTGTACCGCCGCAACCTGGCCAAGGGCCAGACCGGCCTGTCGGTCGCGTTCGACCTGCCGACCCAGACCGGCTACGACCCCGACGACGCGCTGGCCCGCGGCGAGGTCGGCAAGGTCGGCGTGCCGGTCCCGCACCTCGGCGACATGCGCGCGCCTGTTCGACGACATCCCGCTGACCGAGATGAACACCTCGATGACGATCAACGCCACCGCGATGTGGCTGCTCGCGCTCTACCAGGTGGTCGCCGAGGAGCAGGCGCGAGTCGGGAGCCCGGCAGCCGCCGTCACGCTCGCGGGCACCACCCAGAACGACATCATCAAGGAGTACCTCTCGCGCGGCACCTACGTGTTCCCGCCCGCGCCCTCGCTGCGGCTGATCACCGACATGATCGCCTACACGGTCGCCGAGATCCCGAAGTGGAACCCGATCAACATCTGCAGCTACCACCTGCAGGAGGCCGGGGCGACGCCGGTGCAGGAGCTCGCCTACGCGCTGTGCACCGCGATCGCCGTGCTCGACGCGGTGCGCGACTCCGGCCAGGTGCCCGCCGGAGCGCTTCGGCGAGGTCGTCGCGCCGGATCTCGTTCTTCGTCAACGCCGGCGTGCGGTTCGTCGAGGAGATGTGCAAGATGCGCGCCTTCGTCGCAGCTGTGGGACGAGATCACCCGCGAGCGCTACGGCGTCACCGACGCCAAGCAGCGCCGCTTCCGCTACGGCGTGCAGGTCAACTCGCTCGGGCTCACCGAGGCCCAGCCCGAGAACAACGTGCAGCGCATCGTGCTCGAGATGCTCGCCGTGACGCTGTCCAAGGACGCCCGCGCCCGCGCCGTCCAGCTGCCCGCGTGGAACGAGGCGCTCGGCCTGCCGCGCCCCTGGGACCAGCAGTGGTCGCTGCGCATGCAGCAGGTGCTGGCCTTCGAGTCCGACCTGCTCGAGTACGACGACCTCTTCGACGGCTCCACGGTCGTCGAGGCGAAGGTCGCCGAGCTGGTCGAGGGCGCCCGGGCCGAGATCGACCGGGTCGCAGGAGATGGGCGGCGCGGTCGCGGCCGTCGAGTCCGGCTACATGAAGAGCGAGCTGGTCGCCTCGCACGCGCGCGCGGCGCCGGCGGATCGAGTCCGGCGAGGACGTCGTCGTCGGGGTCAACCGCTTCGAGACCACCGAGCCCAACCCGCTGCACCGCCGACCTCGACGCCGCGATCCAGGCGCGTCGACCCGGCGGTCGAGGCGGCCGCCGTCGCCGCGGTCCGTCGCTGGCGTGGAGGAGCGCGACGCGACGCGGGCGCAGGTCGCGCGGCAGCGCGCTGGCTCGGCTGCGTCGCCGACGCGGCGACCGACACCAACCTGATGGCGGCGACCCTGGACGTGCGCCCGGGCCGGCGCTGACCACGGGGGAGTGGGCCGGCGCGCTGCGCGAGGTGTTCGGCGAGTTCCGCGCGCCGACCGGGGTCAGCGGCGCGGTCGGCGTCGGCGCCGGCTCCGAGGCGCTGGCCGACGTGCGGGCGATGGTGGCCGCGCACCGGCGAGGAGCTCGGCGGGCGGCTGCGGCTGCTCGTCGGCAAGCCCGGGCTCGACGGCCACTCCAACGGCGCCGAGCAGGTCGCCGTGCGCGCCCGCGACGCCGGGTTCGAGGTGATCTACCAGGGCATCCGGCTGACGCCCGAGCAGATCGTCGGCGGCCGCCGTCGCCGAGGACGTGCACCTGCGTCGGCCTCTCGATCCTGTCCGGCTCGCACATGGAGCTCGTGCCCGAGGTGCTCGACGGGCTGCGCGAGGCCGGCGCGGGCGACGTGCCGGTGGTCGTCGGCGGCATCATCCCCGAGGCGGACGCCGTGCGGCTCAAGGCGCTGGGCGTCGCCGCGGTGTTCACGCCGAAGGACTTCGGGCTCACCGAGATCATGGTGCGGATCGTCGAGGTCATCCGCGCGTCCCGCGGGCTCGACGCCGACGCGGCGACGCCCGCCCACGCCTGAGGCGCGGCGGGCGTCGGTCGGGGCGGGCTGCGTGTCAGGCGGTCACGGATGCCGCCAGCGCGGCGGTGAGCTCGCGGGTGAACGCCGGGATGTCGTCGGGGTTGCGGCTGGTGATCAGGTTGTCGTCGACGACGACCTCCCGGTCCTCCCAGGTCGCGCCGGCGTTGCGCAGGTCGGTCTGCAGGCTCGGCCACGAGGTGACGTGGCGGTCGCGCACGACGTCGGCCTCGATGAGGGTCCAGGGCGCGTGGCAGATCGCGGCCACCGGCTTGCCGGACTGCACGAACTGGCGCACGAACGCCACGGCATCGGCATCGGTGCGCAGCGCGTCGGGGTTGGCGACGCCGCCGGGCAGCACGAGCGCGGCGTAGTCGGCCACGTCGGCCGAGGCCACGGTGAGCGTCGACGTCGAAGGTGTCGCCCTTGTCGAGGTGGTTGTAGGCCTGCACCGTGCCGTCCTGCGTGGACAGGAGCACGGGGGTGGCGCCGGACTGCTCGACGGCCTCCCACGGGCCGGTCAGCTCGACCTGCTCGATGCCCTCGGGGGCGACGAGGAAGGCGACCTTCTGCTGCTCGGCTGGTGTCGGTGGTGGTGCTGGTGTCGGTCGTGCTGGTCATGGTGGTGTCCTCTCGGTCCGACGGGATGACGGCGCCGGGTGCGGCGCCGGTGTGCGACAACCGGAGCCCTACCCACGCAGTCCGCGGTATGCCCCGCTAGACGCTGGTCGATGCGCTCACCTGAGACGTACCTGAAGGTGGGGGCGTAGCGTGCCGGGCATGGCTCTGCACTGTGCCGCGACCCTGGTGCTCGTGCCGGTCGGCACGGCTCCGGACGACGCGGCCGGGGTCGGTGCCGTCGTGGCGGGCCCGCTGGCGCCGGGAGCCGACGTCGTCGAGGAGCTCCAGGCCCTGGCCGACCTGCACCGCGGTGAACGGGTGGTGTGCCGGTGGCCCCCGAGCAGCTGACTGCCGTGCACGAGCACCTGGGCCGAGTGCCCGGACCGGCCGCCGACGTGGTGGTCCTCGAGATCGGCGACGACGGCTGGGCGCTCGTGCCCACTCCCGGCTGACCCGTCAGGTGCAGGCACCTGCGCTCCCGAGTTGGGTGCTCAGGTGGTTGCCCCGGCAGCCATCTGAGCACCCAACTCCTGGTGGGTACCCGTCAGAAGAGGCGGTGCTCGCTGTTGTCGACGCCCTTGAGCGCGTCGTAGTCGAGCACGACGCAGCGGATGCCGCGGTCCTCGGCCAGGGTGCGCGCCTGCGGCTTGATCTGCTGCGCGGCGAAGACGCCGCTGACCGGCGCGAGGTGCGGGTCGCGGTTCATCAGCTCGAGGTAGCGGGTCAGCTGCTCGACGCCGTCGATGTCACCGCGCCGCTTGATCTCGATCGCGACGGTGGCGCCGGAGCCGTCCTTGCACAGGATGTCGACCGGCCCGATCGGCGTCATGTACTCGCGCCGGGTGAGCGTCCAGCCGTCGCCGAGCGTGGTGATGTGCTCGGCGAGCAGCCTCTGCAGGTGCGCCTCGACGCCGTCCTTGACCAGGCCCGGGTCGACGCCCGAGCTCGTGGGCGCTGTCGTGGTGCACCTCGTGGATCTTCACCCGCAGGCGGTCCTCGGACTTCGCGTGCTGCACGACCCACACGGCGGTGACGCCCTCGACGGCCTCCGCCTCGTCGGGCTCGACCTCGGCCATCGCGCACGGCGGCGACATCCAGTTCAGCGGCTTGTACGAGCCGCCGTCGGAGTGCACGAGCACCGAGCCGTCGGCCTTGACCAGGAGCAACCGGGTCGCCAGCGGGAGGTGGGCGGTGAGCCGCCCGTCGTAGTCGACGCTGCACGTCGCGATCACGAGTCGCACGATCGACCACCCTACCGTCGCGGACCGGTCCAACCCGTTGCCTCCCGGTGGGGGTCGGGCGCACACTCGTGGTGAGAGGTGAGGCCAATGAGGGCAGCGCTGTTGACGCTGGGTCTCGTCGTGCTGCCCGGAATCTGGTTCGTCGCCCAGGGAGCGGCCCTGAACTGGTTCACCGGCGGTGAGCCGCCGCGCCTGCTGCGCCCGCTCGTGCGTCGGCTGGGCCCGCGCGCCGAGCGGGCCCGGGCGCTGGCGGCGCCGGGTGTTCGGCCGCCCACGCCGCAGCCGCTGCCCCCCGTGCTCATCGGCATGGAGCTGCGCCGCCTCGAGCTCGAGATCCGCCGGGTGGAGGAGGGCGACGCGCCCCACCAGGCCGCGCGGCTGCGGGCCGTGCTCGCGGCCTACGACCAGCTGCTGCTCCAGCTCTGCGAGCGGGTCGACGTGCCCATCGACGACGTGGGGCTGCCGCCGCTGCCCTCGCGCGAGCGGCTGACCCTCGAGGCCGAGCTGGTGGCCGCCGGCCACGACTGGTGAGGCACCCGCACGAGGCGCGGCCACGGCATCCGGAGGTGGTGAGCGTCCGCCGCACCCAGCGTGCGGGGTAAGAAGTGTCACGCCGCTGCGGGTGTCGTGGGGCGGGTGAGCCTCTGGAAGGATCGCGGCCATGACGCGTGACTTCACCAGTGTGGGTGTGATCGGACTCGGGACGATGGGCGCGGGGATCGTCGAGGTCTTCGCCCGCAACGGGATCGACGTGATCGCCGTCGAGGTCGACGAGGCCGGGATCGAGCACGGCAAGGCGGTGCTCGGCGGCAGCACCGGCCGGGCGCTGAGCCGCGGGAAGCTGACCCAGGAGGAGCACGACGCGCTGCACGCCCGGGTCACCTTCACCAGCGACCTGGCCGACCTCGCCGACTGCCAGCTCGTGGTCGAGGCCGTGCCGGAGCACCTCGACCTCAAGAAGGAGCTGCTCGGCAAGGTCGACGCGGTCGTCTCCGCCGGACGCCATGCTGGCCACCAACACCTCGTCGCTGCCGGTCACCGAGATCGCCGTCGCCACGTCGAACCCCAAGCGGGTCGTCGGCATGCACTTCTTCAACCCGGCCCCGGTGCAGCAGTTCGTCGAGGTGATCCGCACGGTGATCACCGCCGACGACGTCTTCGAGGACGTCAAGGCGCTCGCCGAGCGGCTCGGCAAGAAGCCGGTCATCGTCGGCGACAAGGCCGGCTTCATCGCCAACGCGCTGCTGTTCGGCTACCTCAACCACGCGGTCTCGATGTACGAGAGCCGGTACGCCACCCGCGAGGACCTCGACGCCGCGATGCGCTTCGGCTGCGGCTACCCGATGGGCCCGCTCGCGCTGCTCGACCTGATCGGCCTCGACACCGCCTACGAGATCCTCGACACGATGTACAAGCAGGGCCGCGACCGGCTGCACGCGCCGAGCCCGATCATCAAGCAGATGGTCAGCGCCGGGCTGCTCGGCCGCAAGAGCGGTCGGGGCTTCTACACGTACGCCGAGGCCGGGTCGCCCCAGGTCGTCGCCGACGCCCAGACGCCCGCCGGTGGCCCGCCCGCCGGGGTGTCGCTGCGGCCGGTGGCCTCGGTGGGGGTCGTCGGGTCGGGGACCATGGCGACCGGCATCATCGAGGTCTTCGCCAAGGCCGGCTACGCCGTGACCTTCGTGGCGCGCTCCGAGGAGAAGGTCGCCGGCGTGCTGACCGCGCTCGGTCGCAGCTGCGCCCGCGCGGTCGAGAAGGGCCGGATGGAGCAGGATGCCGCCGACGCGCTGCTCGGCCGGGTCGCCGGCGCGACCGGGCGCGAGGCCCTGGCCGACGTCGACCTCGTCGTCGAGGCGATCGCCGAGGACCTGGCCGTCAAGCAGGACCTCTTCCGCGACCTCGACCGGATCTGCAAGCCGGGCGCCATCCTCGCCACGACCACCTCGTCGCTGCCGATCATCGACTGCGCCAAGGTCACCGACCGGCCGCAGGACGTCATCGGGATGCACTTCTTCAACCCGGCGCAGATCATGAAGCTCGTCGAGGTCGTGCACACCGTGTCGACCTCGCCGGACGTCACCGCCACGGTGCAGGACCTCTGCGCCAAGGTCGGCAAGGTGGCCGTGACCTGCGGCGACCGCTCCGGGTTCATCGTCAACGCGCTGCTCTTCCCGTACCTCAACGACGCCGTGCGGATGCTCGAGGCCAACTACGCCAGCGCCGACGACATCGACACCGCGATGAAGACCGGCTGCGGCCTGCCGATGGGCCCGTTCGAGCTGCTCGACGTCGTCGGGCTCGACGTGTCGCTGGCCATCGAGCGCGAGCTCTACACCGAGTTCCGCGAGCCCGGCTACGCGCCGGCGCCGCTGCTCGAGCACCTGGTCACCGCCGGCTACCTCGGCCGCAAGTCGGGCCGCGGGTTCCGCACCTACGCCTGACCCGGCATCCGCCGGCGCCGGACGCCGGTCGAGTGGAGGCAACACGCCGAGCGTGCGGGAGGGTGACCCCTGCGTGTTGCCTGCACTCGATGGTGGCGCTCAGCTCGATCCGGAGCCCTCGAGGGTCCAGGGCAAGGGCGCCGGCGAAGCGGCTGAGCAGGCCGACTCGCCGCGGCGCGTCGAAGACGTCCTCCGCGAAGATCTCCAGGACCCGCCAGCCCTCGTCCTCCACCAGCCCGTTGCGGTAGGAGTCCATGCTCCGGTTCCGGATGCCGGCGTGCACCGGCCCCTGGTACTCGCCCACGACCTGCTGGCGCCGCCACACCAGGTCGCCCTCGGCGAGCCAGCCGCCGTCGCGGGCGTAGATCGCCGCGTTGACCTCGGGCTCGGGGAACCCGGCCCGGTGTGAACATCACCCGCGCCCGGGTCTCCATCGGTGACCGCACGCCCGGTCGGACGAGGGCGAGCGCCTCGGTGAGCGCGCGGGCGTTGCGGGGCCGGACCCGGCCCGCCAGGGCGCCGGCCAGTGGAGCCGCGGCCGGGCACCGGTTGGCCACCTCGTCGCCGGCGACGACCAGGTCGGTGACGTCCAGCCCTCGGCCCATGACCTCGCCGAGGTCGACCCAGGTGTCCGCGAGGCCGGTCACCGCGCAGGCCGTGCAGGGTGACGATCGCTCGGCGCTCGGCCCCGCGGTGGCCGATGCAGCCGTGCCGCTCGATCCGACCGCGGCCCGAAGCGCGGATGACGTCGAGCTCCTCCTGCTCCTCGACGGCCCGGGCGAGCGGAAGGCCCCAGAGCTGGGCGGCCGTGACGTGCGAGAACGCGCAGTCCTGGGGGAGCGCCAGCATGAACAGGGCCGCGCGCTCGCGAGTGGTCGCGGGCTCGGTGGCGCTGCGCACGGTCTGGGTGCGTCGCGGCCCGGCAGCAACGCCAGTCGTGGTCACGAAGGCCGAGCTCGCGCGCCGCTGCCAGGGTCAGCGGACCCGGCGGGAGGGCGGGAGCTGGGACGTCGGCATCCCACGAGCGTGCCCGGTTTCGACGGATCCGCACCGGCGCGTCATCCACAGGGCGGCCGCCCGGCGACGATCGAGAGCAGGCAACACGCAGGTGCCACGACGCCGCGCGGGTGTGCGTGTTGCCTCCTCTCGACCGGTCGATAGGTTGGGCGGGTGAGCACGCCAGCAGCCCCCAGCACCCCCGCCGGCACCCGCACCCTCCCGCAGCGGGCCCGGGTCGTCGTCATCGGCGGCGGCGTCATCGGCTGCTCGATCGCCTACCACCTCGCCCACGCGGGCTGGACCGACGTGCTCGTGCTCGAGCGCGACCGGCTGACCTCCGGCACCACCTGGCACGCGGCCGGGCTGATGACCTGCTTCGGCTCCACGCGCGAGACCAGCACCGCGATCCGGCTCTACTCCCGCGACCTCTACGCGCGGCTCGAGGCCGAGACCGGGGTCGGCCACCGGGCTTCAAGCCGGTCGGGCTGATCGAGGCCGCCGCCGACGCCGACCGGCTCGCAGGAGTACCGCCGGGTCGCCGCCTTCCAGCGCCACCTCGGCCTCGAGGTCGAGGAGATCGGCGCCGCGCGAGATGGCCGACCTGTTCCCGCTGGGCGCCGACCGACGACCTGCTCGCCGGCTTCCACGTGCCCGGCGACGGCCGGGTCAACCCGGTCGACCTCACGAGGCCTGGCCCGCGGCGCCCGGAACCTCGGCGTGCGCGTCGTCGAGGGCGTCACGCGTCGAGCACGTGCTCACCCGACCGCGCGGCCTGGCCGAGGAGGTCATCGGCGTGCGCACGCGATGCCGGCGACGTCGAGTGCGAGTACGTCGTCAACTGCGCCGGCATGTGGGCCCGCGAGCTCGGCGAGCGCAACGGCGTCGTGATCCCCAACCAGGCCGCCGAGCACTACTACCTGATCACCGACACGATCGAGGGGATCGACCCGGACGCCCCGGTCTTCGAGGACCCCGCCGTCCTACGGCTACTACCGCGAGGAGGGCGGCGGCATGATGGTCGGCCTCTTCGAGCCGCAGGCCGCCGCCGTGGAAGGTCGACGGCATCCCGCGCGACTTCTCGTTCGGCGAGATCACCGCCCGACTGGGACCGGATGGGGCCGTTCCTCGAGACGGCGATGGCGCGCGTGCCGGTGACCGTCGAGACGGTCGGCGTCCGCACGTTCTTCTGCGGGCCGGAGTCGTTCACGCCCGACCTCGCGCCGGCCGTCGGCGAGGCGCCCGGCATCCGCGGCTACTTCGTCGCCGCCGGGCATGAACTCCGTCGGCGTCCTCTCGGCCGGCGGGCTCGGGCCGGGTCGTGGCGCACTGGATCACCGACCGGCCGGCCCGACGTCGACGTCACCGGCTTCGACGTCGCCCGGTTCCGCGCCTGGCAGCTCGAGCCGACGTACCGCGGCGACGCGCACCACCGAGATCCTCGGCACCGTGTACGCCGCCCACACGCCGGGCAAGCAGCTGCGCATCTGCGCGCGGGCGAGTTGCTCTCGCCGGTGCACGACCGGCTGGTCGCCGAGGGCGGCTACGGCTGCGCGAGGTCGTCGGGCTGGGAGGGCGCCGACTGGTTCGCCGGCCGCGGGCAGTCGCGCCCGAGGCCGAGCCGACCTGGGGCCACGCGCCGTGGTTCGAGCAGTGGGCGGCCGAGCACCGCGCCGTCCGCGAGGGCGTCGGGCTGATGGACATGTCGTTCATGGCGAAGTTCGCGGTGCGCGGGCGCCGACGCCGGCGCGGTGCTCGACCGGCTCAGCGCCGGCGCGGTCAACGCCGACGACGGCGGTCATCACCTACACCCAGTGGCTCGACGACGACGGCCGGATCGAGGCCGACCTCACCGTGACCCGGCTGGCGCCCGACGACTTCCTCGTCGTCGCGTCCGACACCGCGCACGGGCACGCGCTCGGCCTGCTCGCGCGCAGGCGGTCGGCGACGCCGACGGTGACCGTCGACGACGTCACCACCGACTTCGCGCAGCTCAACCGTGCAGGGCCCGCGCGTCGCGCGACACCTGCTCGCGGAGCTGCACCGACGCCGACTGTCGACCGAGGCGTTCCCGTTCCGCGGCGGCCCGACGGATCGAGCTGGCCGGGGTCGACGTGCTCGCGCATCCGGATCACCTACCTCGGCGAGCTCGGCTACGAGCTGTACGTCCCGGCCGACCGCGCGGTCGAGGTGTGGGACGCCGTGCTCGCGGCGGGCGCGGCGCACGGCATCCGGCCGGTCGGGCTGCAAGGCGCTGTCGAGCCTGCGGATGGAGAAGGGCTACCGCGACTTCGGCCACGACATCGACAACACCGACTGCGTGCTCGACGGTCGGGCCTCGGCTTCGCGGTCGCGCTCGACAAGCCGGGTGGCTTCACCGGGCGCGAGGCGACGCTGGCGCGCCAAGGAGCGCGGCACGCCGCACCACCGCGGCTGGTGCAGGTGCTGCTCGAGCGACCCCGAGCCGCTGCTGTTCCACGCCGAGCCGGTGCTGCGCGACGGCGTGGTCGTCGGCTACGTGCGGGCGGCGTCGTACGGCTGGACCCTCGGCGGCGCCGTCGGGCTGGCCTTCGTCGGCGGCGACGAGCCGGTCACGCCCGCAGTGGCTCGCCGACGGGGTCCTGGGAGGTCGACGTCGCCGGCACGCGGCACGCGGCCCGGGTGTCGCTGCGGCCGATGTACGACCCGACCAGCGCCCGGGTGACCGGCTGACGGCATCCGGCCGCGGGCCGGACCGGGCCGCCGGGTCTGGGACGATGGGCCGCATGCCCCGTGCCAACCGCCGTCGTCGTGACCTCGAGTCACGGCCGATGTCGGGCTCGGGCGAGGTGGCGACCGAGTCGTACGCCGGGAAGTCGTGGCACGTGCGCCGGCTCACCGGTGCGTCGTCGTCGCGCGAGTACCGGTGCCCCGGCTGCCACCAGGGCATCGCGGTCGGCACCGCGCACGTCGTCGCGTGGCCCGCGCAGGGCGTCGGCGGCATCGACGAGCGGCGGCACTGGCACAGCCGGTGCTGGCAGTCGCGGCACGCCGCCCGCCCCTGACGGCCCGTACGTCAGACGCGGCGCTGCCTCGGGACGAGCACCTCTTCGTAGAGCAGCAGCAGGCCGGCCGCCACCGGGATGGCGAGCAGCGCGCCGAGCACGCCGAGCAGGGCTGCGCCGGCGAGCGCGGCGACGATCGTCACCGGGCCGGGCACCGACACCGTGCGCTGCATGACCCGCGGGGCGACGACGTAGTTCTCGAGCTGCTGGTAGACGAGGTAGTAGATGAGGGCGATCAGGGCCTTCTTCGGCTCGTCGAAGAACGCGACGATGCAGACGACGGCGGCGCCGAGCGTGGCGCCGATCATCGGGATCAGCCCGAGCAGGCCGACGGTCACGGCGAGCACCGCGGCGTAGGGGATGCCGACGATGCGCATCATCACCCACGACAGCACGGCGTTCAGCGTCGCGATGACGACCTGGCCGATGGCGTAGGAGCCGGTGCGCCGCATGATCTCCTCGGACAGCGACTCGACCCGGAAGCGCCGGGTGGCCGGCACCATCGCGTAGGCGGCGTTCTTGGCGCGGGGGAGCGAGGTGAGGAAGTACAGGGTCAGCACCAGCACGGTGAACACCTGGAAGACGCCGTTGAGCACGGCCTTGCCCGCGCCGAGGATGCCGCCGAGCACGCCCTCGAGGAACTGCTGGTCGGTCATCCGGGCCTTGAGCTCGGCCTGCACCTTGTCGATGACGTCGTAGCTCTTGTCGATCTGGCGCACCCAGCGGCTGTCGAGCACGTTCGTGACGTAGCCGGGTGCCTGCTGCGCCAGCTCGGTGCCCTGCACGACCACGGGCGGGATGACGAGGGCGCCGATCAGCGCGAAGGCCACGAGCAGGCCGGCGAACACCACCCCGACGGCCGCGGAGCGGCGCATCCCGCGGGCGACCAGGGCGTCGACGATGGGGTTGAGCGCCAGGGCGAGGAAGAGCGAGACGATGAGCAGGGTCAGGGTGGTCGTGAGCCGCCCGACCAGGCTCCACAGCCCGATCGCGAGCAGGGCCCCGGTCGCGCCGAAGAAGCCGATGTAGAACGGCGAGTGCCGGTTCAGCGGTCGCCCGACGACGCCGTAGGTGGTGCCCGGGCCGAACGCGGCGGCTTCCACGTTCTCGGGCGAGGGTGAGGCGGTGGCGGGCGCGGCGACCGCGACGGGCGAGGGCACCTGGCGGTCGGCACCGGCATCCGCGCTGGTCAGGGCGTCGAGCGGGGAGGTGACGCCGGCGGCCGCGTCGTCCTGGCCCTGGGCCGCGATGCGGTTGCTCTCCTCGAGCGCAGCGAGCTGGCGACGCCGGAAGTCACCCCACCGCGTCACCGGGCTCCACAGCCTGGACACCTTCACGTCGCACCTCCGCGCCACACCCTAGTGGCGGGCGGCAACGCGTCCGCGGACCTCGGGTCAGGCGTCGCGGAACCGGTTGATCGCCGTCTCGAAGCGGGCCCGCTTCTCGGGGTCGGTCACGCCGAGGCCCTCCTCGGGCGACAGGGTCAGCACGCCGACCTTGCCCTGGTGGAGGTTGTGGTGCACGTCGAGCGCGGCCGCGCCGACGTCCTCGAGCCGGTAGGTGCGGCTCAGCGTCGGGTGGATCAGGCCCCGGTCGACGAGCGCGTTGGCCTCCCAGGCCTCGCGGTAGTTGGCGAAGTGCGAGCTGATGATGCGCTTGAGGTTCATCCACAGGTAGCGGTTGTCGTACTCGTGCATGTAGCCCGAGGTCGACGCGCAGGTGACGATGGTGCCGCCCTTGCGCGCGACGTAGACGCTCGCGCCGAAGGTCTCGCGGCCGGGGTGCTCGAAGACGATGTCGACGTCGTGACCGCCGGTGAGCTCGCGGATCTTCTTGCCGAGCCGCTGCCACTCCTTGGGGTCCTGCGCGGTGCCCTCGGCGTTCCAGAACCGGTAGCCCTCGGCGGAGCGGTCGATGATCAGCTCGGCGCCCATCGCCCGGCAGATCGCGGCCTTCTCGGGGGAGGAGACGACGCAGATCGGGGTGGCGCCGCCGGCGAGGGCCATCTGGGTGGCGTACGAGCCCAGGCCGCCCGAGGCGCCCCAGATCAGCACCCGGTCGCCCAGCTTCATGTGCGCGCCGTTGTGCGAGATCAGCTGGCGGTAGGCGGTGGAGTTGACCAGCCCGGGGGCGGCCGCCTCCTCCCAGGTCAGGTGGCTCGGCTTGGGCATCAGCTGGTTGGCCTTGACGATGGCCAGCTCGGCGAGGCCGCCGAAGTTGGTCTCGAAGCCCCAGATCCGCTGCTGCGGGTCCATCATCGTGTCGTCGTGGCCCTCGGCGTCCTCGAGCTCGACGCTCAGGCAGTGGGCGACGACCTCGGTGCCGGGCTTCCACTTGGTCACGCCGGGGCCGGTGCGCAGCACGACGCCGGCCAGGTCGGAGCCGACCACGTGGTAGGGCAGGTCGTGCCGCTTGGAGAACTCCGACATCCGGCCGTAGCGCTCGAGGAACGAGAACGTCGACACCGGCTCGAAGATCGAGGTCCACACGGTGTTGTAGTTGATCGCGCTGGCCATGACGGCGACGAGCGCCTCGCCCGGGGCGAGCTCGGGCGTGGGCACCTGCTCGACGTGCAGCGAGCGGCGCGGGTCCTTGTCGCGGGTCGCCATCCCGGCGAACATCTCGACCTCGTCCTTGTGCACCGTCGCGGCCCGGTACGACGTCCGGGACCTCGATCTCGGCGTAGGTCTCGATGCTGCGGTCTCCGGAGAGGATGGCCTCGCGGATCTGGTCCATGCGGTCGTGCTCCTTCGGCGGTGAGGGCGTGCTCGATCGGCGGTGGCGACACCTGCCCGGCGAACCTAGTCGCCCCACCATCCCTCGATCGGCGCCCTATGACGGCCCTCACGACGTGATCCGGCTCACGGGCGCCGGGGACGGCGCGCAGGCGCGCGGCATACAGTGCCGTCGTGTCCCTCGCCTCCGTCCCGCGCCGCCGGCTGGTGCTCGGGGCGGCCGGTGCGGCGACCTACGGGGCGCTGGCGTGGTGGAGCCTGGAGTACCGCATCCGGCGCGCCGAGGTGCCGCTGTACAGCGAGACGGTCGCGTTCCTGTCACCCGGCTGGCGCGAGCTCGTGCCGGCCGGCCACACGGACACCCTGGTGCCCGGCACCCGCGTGCTCGCCGGTCGCCCGCTGAGCAGCAAGCTCGTCGAGGACGAGCTGGCGTGGCTCGAGCAGTCCGCGCCCTGGGTGTCCACGACGCTCGACGGCGGGGACGACGTGCTGCGGTCGGCCCTGCTCGACCTGCGCGCGCTCTCGGTGGGGCTGCCGGTCAGCGTGGCCGGGCTGGAGCGACCGGTGGCGCTACGCGTGGCCGCGCGACGTGTCGTTCGTGGCCACCGCCCTGGCCCGCATCGGGCACCCCGAGCACGCGGCGAGGCAGCTCGCCTTCCTGCAGGAGGTGCAGCGCGCAGGACGGGGTGTTCGAGGCCCGCTACGACCCGAACACCCGTCGCACGCCCGACGAGCGGGTGGCGCAGCTCGACGGGTCGGCGTGGGTCGTGTGGGGTGCGCACCAGCTCGCGGTGGCCGCGCCCGACCGCGCCGTGGAGCTGCTGACCCCGCTGCACGTCGATGCTCGTGCGCAGCGCGACCCGGCTGATGTCCGTCATCGACTCCCGCACGCACCTGCCGAAGGCCTCGTCCGACTACTGGGAGCTCGTCGAGCAGCTCGGTGACCCTGGGCACGGCGGCGTCGGTGCTCGCCGGGCTGCGCAGCGCCACCGAGGTGCTGCCGCTCGTCGGCGAGCCGGTGCTGGCCGAGCAGACCCGGGCGGCGGCCGAGTCGCTGTCGGCCGCCGTGCACGACCAGTTCGGCGCCGCGGGGTACCCGCGCCTGCTCGACGACTCCGCTGCCGACGCCGCGGTGACCTTCCTCGCCGCACCGATCGGCCCGGCGGGCGCCGACGACGCCGTGCTCACGGCGATGGCCCGGGCCCAGGCCGAGATGTCCCGGCCGGCCGGGGGCGTGGCCCCGGGCGTGCGGCTGGAAGGACGACGGCATCAGCTGGACGCCCGAGACGGCGCTGTTCGCCGCCGCCTGGGCCGCGAGCGGGCACCGCGACCGGGCCGAGGCCCTGCTCGGCTGGCTCGGTGCCCACCGCACCGACGCCGGGTCGTTCCCCGAGAAGGTGCTCTTCGACGGGCGCCCGGCCGCGGTGGCGCCGCTGGCGTGGACCGCGGCGCTGGTGGTCATCGCCGGCACGAGCTGGTGCACGCGTGAGGCGATGGGCGGTGCTGGCGGCGCTCGCCGTCACCGGCGTGGTCAGCGTGCTGGCGGGGGCGCCTTCGGCGAGCGCGGCGACGGATGGACGTGGGCGCGGCGAGCGGTCGCGACGGCTGCCGCGGCGGCGACGACCCGGCATCCCCGCGTCTGGTCGTCGTCGGGGCGCCGGGGCTGTCGTGGTCCGACCTCGACGGTGGCGACCTCCCGGCGCTCGACGCCCTGGCGAGCGCAGGGTGCGCTCGGGTCGCTGACCGTGCGGGCCGTGCGCAGCCGGGCCTGCGCGGTCGACGGCTGGCTCACCCTGTCGGCCGGCCGCCGGGCCGCCGACGCGCCGGGCCCGTGTCGCGAGCCGCTGCCGGTCGTCGACGGCTCGGTGCCGCGCTGGGCCGAGTACGTCGCCGCGGCGGGCTCCGAGTCGTACGACGCCCGTCCCGGCACGCTCGGTGACGGGGTCACGGCATCCGGCGGCTGTGTCGAGACGGTCGGGCCGGGCGCCGCCATCGGGGGAGCCGAGGCGAGCGGGCTCGTGACGCACTACTCCGCCGACCTGCCGGCCGCGTTCAGCTGCCCGGTGGTGCTGGTCGACGGCGGCACGCTGCCCGAGTCGGGGGCGGCGCGCACCGCGGCTCTCGAGCAGCCTCGACGCCCTCGTGGCGCAGGTGCGGGCGGCCGACCCGGGCGCGGACCTCGTCGTGGCCGGCGTCGGTGACGGTGACTCGGCCGTGCGGCCGCGCGCGATCCTGGCGGCCGGGCCCTCGTACGGCGCGGGCCTGCTCACCTCGGCGTCGACCCGTCAGCCGGGGGTCGCGCAGCTGCAGGACCTCACGGCCACGCGCGCTGACCCGGGTCGGGGCGTCCGACGCCGCGGTGACCGGGCGGCCGCTGACGGTGACGGGGACGGGGTCCGACGGCGTCGCGTGGTGGCCGGGCGGGTCGGGTTCGAGACCCGCGCCGCCACCCTGCGGGCGCTGAGCCCGCAGGTGACGCTCTGGCTCGCGGTGGCGTTCGCCCTGTGGGCGGTCGTCGTCGCCGTGCTGTGGCGGCGTCGCGGGCACGCTTCCGGATGCCGTGCCGGCGTGGGTTCGTGGGGCGGGTGTCGCCGTGGCGGCGACGCCGGTGGCCACCTTCGTCGTCAACCTGGTGCCGTGGTGGCGGACGGGGGTGCCGGCCGTGGCGTTCCTCGGTGGGCTGGCCGTCGTGGTCGCCCTGCTCACCGCCGCGGCGCTGTGGGTCGGGGGGCCGCCGACCGCTCGGGGCGCTGCGGCTGGTCGCGGTCGTGACGCTGGTCGTGCTCGCCGGGGACGTGATCGCGGGGTCGGGCCTGCAGCTCGGGTCGGTGTTCGGGCAGAACCCCGTTGTCGGGGGGCGGTTCTACGGTCTGGGGAACACCAGCTTCGCGCTCTACGGGCTGGCGGTGCTGGTCGTCGTCGGGTGGGTGGCGGCGTCCGGGGCGTCCCGTCGCGCGTCGGCCGGGCTGGCGCTGCTGGTGCTCGTCGTCGCGCTCGGCATCGAGGCGCTGCCCTCGCTCGGGGCCGACTTCGGTGGGCCGCCCGGGCTGCTGCTCGGTGGGCTGCTCGTCATCGCCACGGCCGCCGGGGTGCGCCTGACCTGGGCGCGGGTGGTGGTCGCCGTCGTCGGTGCCGGGGCACTGGCGGCCGTCGTCGCGCTGCTCGACTGGCTGCGCCCGGCGGCCTCGCGCACCCACCTCGGCGAGTTCGTCGAGTCGGTGTTCACCGGGGAGGCCGGGGCCGTCGTCGGGCGCAAGCTCGCCCAGAACGTCACCAACCTCGGGTCGCCGCCCGCTGCTGGCCATCGCGCTGGCGACGGTGGTGCTGGTCGTGGCCGGCTGGCGGCTGGGGTGGCGCCCGGTGCACGACGGCGCGGTGGTGCTGCGGGGTGCGGTGGTGATGGCCGTGGTCGCGTTCCTGGCCAACGACTCCGGGCTGGTCATCCCGGCGTTCGTGGCGCTGGTGCTGGCGCCGCTGCTCGTGGCGGCCGGCCGGGCTTCCCGCACCAGTGACGGCACGGCTCCTGGCTACGCGGAGTTCGCCGCGTCGGAACCTAACGGGTCGTCAAGGACGTGAAGGCTCGCCGGGATCGGGCGAGAAAGTTGTGGCCTGCGCTCAGTGGGCGGCGTCGGCGGCCGGCTCGACGAGCTCGACGAGGATGCCGCGGGCGTCCTTGGGGTGGATGAAGTTCACCCGCGAGTTGCTCGTGCCCGCGCTTGGGCTCGGGGTAGAGCAGCCGCATCCCGCGCTCGCGCAGGGTGGCGCTCACGGCATCCAGGTCGGCGACCCGGTAGGCGAGCTGCTGGATGCCGGGGCCGCTGCGGTCGAGGAACTTCGCGATCGTCGACTCGGGGGAGAGCGGCGCCAGCAGCTGGATGCACGAGCCGGAGTCGCCGACGGCCATCATCGCCTCGCGCACGCCCTGCTCGGCGTTGGTCTCCTCGTGCAGCAGCGTCATGCCGTAGGTCGAGGAGTAGAAGGCGATCGCGTCGTCGAGGTCGGGCACGGCGACGCCGACGTGGTCGATGGCGGTGAACAGGTCCGTGGGCAGGGCAGTCATGCGGCCAGCCTAGGAGCGTCGCCCCTCGCGTGACCCGAGCGCGTGGCGAGCCTCACCGGATGCCGTGCCCCGGCATCCGCCGTCTGGTCGAGGATCCGTCTCGACCCGGTGCAGCCGCGGGTGGTGAGGGTCACCGAGGCTCGGGGGTGGCATCACGCGGCGCCCGTGACTAGAGTCGGGGGCGATCCTCGACCCCGACCTGGAGGGCTTTCCCATGTCCACCGACCCCACCGTCATCGTTGCCGGCGCCCGCACCCCGATGGGCCGGATGAGCGGCTCGCTGAAGGGCTTCAGCGGCTCCGACCTCGGCGGCTTCGCCATCAAGGGCGCCCTCGAGAAGGCCGGCGTGGCCCCGCAGGACGTCGACTACGTGATCATGGGCCAGGTGCTCACCGCCGGCGAGGGCCAGATCCCCGCCCGCCAGGCCGCGACCAAGGGCGGCATCCCGATGACCGTGCCGGCGCTGACCATCAACAAGGTCTGCCTGTCCGGCATCGACGCCATCGCGCTCGCCGACCAGCTGATCCGCGCCGGTGAGTTCGACGTCGTCGTCGCCGGCGGCCAGGAGTCGATGACCAACGCCCCGCACCTGCTCGAGAAGAGCCGCGACGGCTTCAAGTACGGCGACGTCGTGATGCACGACCACATGGCGCAGGACGGCCTCTGGGACGCCTTCACCGACCAGGCGATGGGCCTGCTCACCGAGACGGCCAACACCGGCGACCTCGCGTTCACCCGCGAGGAGCAGGACGCCTTCTCGGCCCGCAGCCACCAGCTCGCCGCCCGCGCCTGGAAGGACGGCCTGTTCGACGACGAGGTCGTCACGGTCACCATCCCGCAGCGCAAGGGCGACGCCCTGGAGTTCCGCACCGACGAGGGCATCCGCGCCGACACCACCACCGAGTCGCTCGGCCGGCTGCGCCCCGCGTTCGCCAAGGACGGCACCATCACCGCCGGCTCGGCCTCGCAGATCTCCGACGGCGCCGCCGCGGTGGTCGTCATGAAGAAGTCGCGCGCCGAGGAGCTCGGCCTGACCTGGCTCGCCGAGATCGGCGCCCACGGCGTCGTCGCCGGCCCCGACTCCACGCTGCAGAGCCAGCCGGCCCGCGCCATCGCGAAGGCCTGCGAGCGCGAGGGCATCGCCCCCACCGACCTCGACCTCGTCGAGATCAACGAGGCGTTCGCCGCCGTCGGCCTGGCCTCCACCAAGGAGCTCGGCCTCGACGACGACAAGGTCAACGTCAACGGCGGCGCCATCGCCCTCGGCCACCCGGTCGGCATGTCCGGCGCCCGCATCGTGCTGCACCTCGCGCTCGAGCTGCAGCGCCGCGGCGGCGGCGTCGGCGCGGCGGCCCTCTGCGGCGGTGGCGGCCAGGGCGACGCGCTCGTCGTCAAGGTCCCCGCGCAGGGCTGACCGGGCTCACCCCGATCGGGCCGCGTCACGTCGACGTCCCCTCCCTCGTCGCCCAGGCGAGGGAGGGGCGTCCGCGTGCGGTGGCCCGGCTGATCTCGCTCGTCGAGGACGGCCACCCCGCCCTGCGCGAGGTGATGGCGCTGATCGCGCCGGATGCCGGTCGCGCGCACGTCGTCGGCGTCACCGGGGCCCCGGGCGTCGGCAAGTCGACGACGACCAACGCCCTCGTCACGGCCCACCGGGCCGCCGGGCACCGGGTCGGCGTGCTCGCCGTCGACCCGTCGTCGCCGTTCTCCGGCGGTGCGCTGCTCGGTGACCGGATCCGGATGTCGGACCACGCCGCCGACCCCGAGGTCTTCATCCGCTCGATGGCCTCGCGCGGCCACCTCGGCGGGCTGTCCTGGGCCGCGCCCCAGGCGCTGCGGGTGCTCGACGCCGCCGGCTGCGACGTCGTGCTGCTCGAGACCGTCGGGCGTCGGGCAGTCCGAGGTCGAGGTGGCCGGCACCGCCGACACCACGCTGGTGCTGCTCGCGCCGGGGATGGGCGACGGCATCCAGGCGGCGAAGGCCGGCATCCTCGAGGTGGCCGACGTGCTCGTCGTCAACAAGGCCGACCGCGAGGGCGCCGACCGCACCGTGCGCGACCTGCGGCACGCGGCGTGCAGCTGGGCGCGGGGGCCGACCCGGGCGGCTGGCGGGTGCCGGTGGTGCGCACCGTCGCCACCGACGGCACCGGCATCGACGAGCTGCTCGCCGCCGTCGAGGCGCACCGGGCCTGGCTCGGCGTCGACGGGCTGCGCGCCCGCCGGGTGCGTCGGGCCGGCCGGGAGATCGAGGGGCTGGCGCTGGAGGCGCTGCGCGCCCGGGTCGGCGGCCTGCGCGGCGACGCCCACCTCGAGGCGCTGGCCGACGACGTGGTCGCCGGCCGCACCGACCCGTACGCCGCCGCCGACCAGCTGGTCGCGTCCGTCACCGCGGGCTGAGCCGTGGCGCCCGTCCCCGACCTCGCGACCAAGCCGACCATGGGCGGGCGGCTGGTGACGCTGCGCCCGTTCCGCGAGGGCGACGCCGAGGTGATGGCGCAGATCCTGTCCGACCCCGAGGTGCGGCGGCTCACCGGCAGCGTGGAGACGACGGCCCAGGCCCAGCGGCCGCAACCGCTCGACGACCGGCTGCGCGACTGGTACGCCACCCGCAACGACCAGACCGACCGGCTCGACCTGGCGGTCGAGGACGCCGCGAGCGGCACCCTCGTCGGCGAGGTCGTGCTCAACGAGGTCGACCCCGAGGCGCTCACCTGCAACCTGCGCGTGCTGATCGGCCCGCAGGGGCGCGACCGGGGGCTCGGCACGGCGGCGGTCGGGCTCGCGACGGCCTACGGCATCGAGGTGCTCGGCCTGCGCCGGATCACCCTCGAGGTGTTCGAGTTCAACCCGCGGGCTCGCCGGGTCTACGAGAAGGTCGGGTACGCCGTCACCGGGGTGCGTCCGGGCGCGCTCGTGTTCGACGGGGTCGCCGTCGCGGCCGTCGACATGGCGGTGGAGCCGAGTCGTGGCGACGGCTCAGTCGGGACCGATAGCCGTCGGCTCGGCGTGCGAGGGGTCGACCGAACCGGCGTCGGGCAGCTCCTCGCCCTCGAGCGGGATCGCCGAGGGCACCCCGGCCGTGATCCGGCTGCCGTCGGCCCGCGTGCCGCCGGTCTGCGGGCGGTTGCCGAGGGTGCCGGGGATCCGTGGCCCGTGCCCGTCGAGCGGCGATGACGACGCCGCTCGCGCTCGTCGACGGCGTGCGTCGTGCCCTGCACCTCCACCGGCACCGGCAGCTCGCCCGCCTCGACGTCGAAGGCCAGCGAGGTCGGGGTCAGGGTGACCCGCATCCGCGTGCCGCGCCAGGTGATCCGGAAGGTCAGGCGACTGCCAGCCGTCGGGCAGGCGCGGGTCGAAGGACAGCCGCCCGTCGTGGTCGCGCATCCCGCCGAACCCGTTGACCAGCGCCGACCACACGCCGCCGGTGGAGGCGACGTGCAGGCCGTCGACGGTGTTGCCGTGCTGGTTGGCGAGGTCGACGTACAGGGCGTCGAGGAAGTAGCCGTACGCCACCTCGTGGTAGCCGACCTCGGCCGCGACGACGGACTGCACGACCGCCGACAGCGTGGAGTCGCCGGTGGTGATCGGGTCGTAGTACTCGAAGTCCTTGCGCTTCTCCTCGGCGGTGAAGCGGTTGCCCTGGAGGAACAGCGCGAGCACGACGTCGGCCTGCTTGAGCACCTGGAAGCGGTAGATCACGAGCGGGTGGTAGTGCAGCAGCAGCGGCCGCAGCTCCTCCGGGGTGCGGCTGAGGTCCCAGACCTCGCGGTCGAGGAAGAAGTCGTCCTGCGGGTGGATGCCGCAGGCCCTCGTCGAAGGGGATGTGCATGCCGTCGGCGCAGGCCGCCCACTCGGCGACCTCGTCGTCGGTGAGGTGCAGCTTCTGCGCGATCCGGGCGAACTCGTCCGGCTCCTGGCGGCGGGTCCACTCCACCCACTGCACGGCCTGCTCGAGGTTGTAGCGCGCCATGACGTTGGTGAAGAGGTTGTTGTTGACGACGGTCGTGTACTCGTCGGGGCCGGTGACCCCGTGGATGTGGAACGAGCGCTCGCCGTTGCTGCGCCAGAAGCCCGAGGTCGGCCTAGAGCCGGGCGGTCTCGACGAGGATCGCGAGGCCGTCGCGCACCAGGAACTCCACGTCGCCGGTGGCGTCGACGTACTGCACGAGGGCGTAGCACGACGTCGGCGTCGATGTGGACCTGGGCGGTGCCGGCCGCGTAGTAGGCCGAGGCCTCCTCGCCGTTGATGGTGCGCCACGGGAACAGCGCCCCGCGCTGGCTCAGCTCGCGGGCCCGCTCGCGCGCGGCGGGCAGCATCCGGCTGCGGAAGTGCATCAGGTTGCGGGCGAGCTCGGGGCGCGTGTAGCTGAGGAACGGCGCGACGTAGACCTCGGTGTCCCAGAAGTAGTGGCCCTCGTAGCCCGAGCCGGTGACGCCCTTGGCCGCGACGCCCGTGCCCGTCGGCCCGGCCGCTGGCCTGGGCGAGCGTGAAGAGGTTGAACCGGATCGCCTGCTGGATCGCGCCGTGGTCGGGTCGTCCGACGTCGACCTCGACGTCGCTGGCCGCCCAGAAGTCGTCGAACCAGTCGCGCTGCTCGGCCAGCCAGTGGTCGAGGTCGTAGCGGGCGGCCCGGTCGAGGGTGCGCCGGCAGCGGTCGGACAGCTCGCGCACGGGCAGCCCGCGCGAGGTGTGGTAGGCCACGGCCTTCTCGATCCGCAGGGTGTTGCCCTCCTGGGCGTCGACGCGGAAGACCATCTTGGTGAGGTCCGGCTCGTCGCCCATGACGACCTCGTAGCGGGTCGGCCGTGCGCAGCGCGTGGTCGGCGGCGACGACCACCGTCATCCGCGAGTTCGCGCACTGGTAGCCGAGCATCATCCGGTCGTCCTTGGCCATGTGGATGCGCGGCTGCAGCACCCGCCCCTCGAAGGCGCCGGCCTTGCGCGGGTCGGCGTGGACCCCGTCGGCTGCCGCCTGCAGGTGGTACTCGTCCTCGCCGTCCTGGCGGTTGAGCAGCTGCGACGAGACGACCAGCGGGGCGTCGCCGGAGAGCATGGTCACCTCGAGGGTCAGCACGACGAGGTGGCGCTGGGTCATCGAGACCATCCGGGTGGAGTCGACCTTGACCCGCTTGCCCGACGGCGTGCGCCAGATCAGCGAGCGCCGCAGCACGCCGTCGCGGAAGTCGAGGGTGCGCTCGTAGTGCTCGAGGTCGGCGGTGCCGATGACGAGCGGCTCGTCGTCGACGTAGAGCTTCATCAGCTTGGCGTCGGGCACGTTGACGATCGTCTGGCCGGTGCGGGCGAAGCCGTAGGCCGCCTCGGCGTGCCGGATCGGCCAGGTCTCGTGGAAGCCCGTTGACGTAGGTGCCGTGCTCGAACGCGTGCGCGGCCCTCCTCGGGGTTGCCGCGCATCCCGATGTAGCCGTTGGCGACGGTGAACAGGGTCTCGGTGACGCCGAGGTCGCTGCGGTCGGGGTCGCACTCGACCAGGCGCCAGGGGTCGACGGGGAACCGGCTGCGGTCGAGCGGGTCGGCCGCAGCGCCTGACGGGGCTTCACGCGAGGTCTCCGAGGTCGGCGACGACGAGGTCGGCCCCGGCGGCCGTGAGGGTGTCGGCGCCGGCCCCGCGGTCGACGCCGATGACCAGCCCGAACGCACCGGCGGCGCCGGCCCGCACCCCGGAGACGGCGTCCTCGACGACGACCGAGCGGGCCGGGGTGGCGCCGCACTCGGTGGCGGCGTGCACGAAGGTGTCGGGGGCCGGCTTGCCGGCCAGCCCGAGCGTGGTGGCGACCCGGCCGTCGACCACGGTGACGAACCGGTCGGCCAGGCCGGCGGCGGCGAGCACCGCGGGCGCGTTCGCCGACGACGAGACGACCGCGACCGGCATCCGCATCTCGCGCAGCAGGTCGAGCAGCGCGACCGAGCCGGGGTAGGGCGTGACGCCGTCGCGGTCGAGCACGACGTTGAAGGCGTCGTTCTTGCGGTTGCCCAGGCCGCACACGGTGTTCGGCGTCCGGGCGGGTCGGACGGGTCGCCGTCGGGCAGCCGGATGCCGCGCGCCGTGAGCAGGTCGCGCACGCCGTCGTAGCGGGGCTTGCCGTCGACGTGGGCGAAGTAGTCGGCGTCGGTGTAGGGCGAGGTGTCGGCGCCGGGGGCGTCCCACGTGGACAGGAAGGCGTCGAACATCTCCGCCCAGGCCCGCATGTGGACCTCGGCGGTGGGCGTCAGGACGCCGTCGAGGTCGAACAGGACCGCGTCGTGCTCCGACCAGGTCACCGGCATCGCTGTGCTCATGACCTGAACGCTAGGGACTGCGAGAGCGCTTGCGCAATCGGCCCTTCGGTGGTGACCAGCTGGCGGTCAGGAATGGCTGCGACACTGGGGCCGTCGCAGGTGCCCGCGAGGCGTCCAGATCTTGTGCGATCAAGGTTCAACAAACCATTGCGATTGTAACTAAGGTGTGCCTATGTCGCCCCTCCGGCTCAGCGACGAGGACGCTGCGCGCGCTGCGCGCGTTGGTGCTCCTCCAGCGCTACTCGCTCGGGCTGGACCGGGTGGCCGACCGAGGCGCTGGGCAACCGCGGCACCGACAACCTCGACCTGCAGATCCTCCTCACGATCGACGCCGCTCGACGGCGGCGGCCCGTCCGATGTCGTCTCCGATTCTGCGGCCTCCCGCGCAGCACGGTGTCGCGCGGGCTGGCGCGGCTGCTCGAGCGAGCGGACTCATCGAGCGGACGACCCACGCCCTGGACCGTCGCCGCGCCGCGCTGCACCTGACCGAGCGGGGGCGCCGGGGCGTGGCAGCGGTTCGACCGTTCCCTGACCGACTACTTCGTCGAGGGTGAGCCCCTGGTCAAGGAGGTCATGCACCTGCTCGGGCGACGCCCGCGAGCGCACGATCGACGGCCGGCGCCCCGTCGCGGTCGCGTCGAGGTCGCCGAGCGTCAGGCCGCGGCCGGCGCGGGGTACGTGCTCGACGTACGCCGGCGGATGCTGCCCTTCGGCGTCGGCGATGCGGTCGAGCGCTACGCGCTCGCCATCCTGGCGCAGCGGCGTCGCCCGGCCGTCGAACCTGGCCGACGAGCTCGAGCTCAGCCCGGCCGGTGTCACCAGCCTGCTCGATCGCCTCGAGGGCCTCGGGCTCGTCGTGCAGAGAGAGTCGGTGTCCTGGACAGCGACCGGCGAGCCGTGCTCGTGCGCCTCACCCCGCGCGGCCGGCGGGCGGCTCGGACCGTGCTCGAGACCTTCCGTGCGCACCAGGACGCCTTGCTCGACGCCCTCGAGCCGACCCTCGGCCGCGAGGACTACCAACGCTCCTGGGTCGGCTGACGGCGGGTCAGCCGCTACGGCGGCGCAGGGACGGCCGCGACCGACGGTGCGCCTTGCCGTAGACCCGGCCACCCCACCCGCTCGGGTCGGCGCGGTCCTCCGCGACGCGCTGGGCGCGCAGGGCGTCCTGGGTGGTGGAGGGGGCGGCGTCGAGGGTCGCACCCGGTCGCCCACCCGAGCAGCAGGTCGGCGAGGTCGGCGTTGCGGGCGAGCAGCGGCCGTGCAGGTAGGTGCCGATGACGTGGCCCGCCCGGGCCCCGTCGCGGCTGCCGTCGTTGCCGTGGCCCAGCCGCCCGCGCTGCGCACCGAGGCGCTCACCGCAGGCCGACCCGCTGGCGGTGCCGCACGTGGCCGCCTCGCTCGACCGGCTCGACGCGGTGGTCACCGCCACCGTCTCGGCGTGAGCCGCCGACCCCCGACGGGCCACCACGCTCGACTACGGTGCGAGGTGTGAGCCAGCCCGTGCGCCTGCCGTTCGACCCGATCGCGCGGGCGAGCGAGCTGTGGCGCGAGCGCTGGGGCGAGGACTCGCGGTCGGTCTCGATGGCGACGGCGACGTCCGTGATGCGCGTGCAGCAGCTGCTGCTCGGCCAGTTCGACGCGATCGCCGGCCGGCACGGGCTCACCTTCGCGCGCTACGAGGCGCTGGTGCTGCTCGCGTTCAGCCGCGAGGGGCGGCTGTCGATGTCGCGCATCGGCGAGCGCCTGATGGTGCACCCCACCAGCGCCACCAACATCGTGCAGCGGCTGGCGGCCCAGGGCTTCGTCGAACGGGTGCCGAACCCCGCCGACCGCCGCGGCGCCTTCGCGGTCATCACGGATGCCGGTCGCGAGGCCATGGAGGCCGTCACCACCGACCTCGAGGCCGTCGACTTCGGGCTGCCGATGCTCGACGACGCGCAGCACGAGGCGCTGTTCGCCCTGCTGCGCGAGGTGCGGGTCGGGGCCCGCGACTTCGACGCCTGACCAGGCGGTTCACGGATGCCGTGACGCGGCATCCGCAGCGCGTCGCACCCCTCGCCGGGCCTCGCCGCGCCGTGTCGTGCGTCACGTGGTAAAGGGCCGGGATTTGTCGGCACGGGGTCGGGTTTGTCATGGTGGAAGGCAGCCCTGAGCCCGGACGAGCGTCCGGGACGCCCCGCACACAGCAAGGACACCCCCTGACATGGCCACCATCGTGAAGCGCGTCGTCGGCGCGCTCCTGGCGCTCGTCGGCCTGGCACTGACCGCCGTCGGCGTCTGGTTCGCCACCCAGCTGGGCACCTCAGGGACCGCCGAGTTCGCCGTGCACCCGGCCACGACCGACCCCGTGCTCGTCGGCCCCGACGTGCTGAACCGGGTCGACGCCGACGTGGTCGTCACCGCGACCCCGACCCCGGGCGGCTCGGTGTGGATGGCGCTGGCCAACCCCTCCGACGCGAACGCCGTGGTCGGCGACACCAAGCACGTCGCCGTGACCGGGGTGTCGGTGAGCGACTGGTCCCTGGTCACCACGACCACCGGCACCGGCGCCGCCCCCGAGCTCGGCTCGGCCGACCTGTGGCGGCAGCAGGACGACGCCAAGGGGCCGGTGACGCTCACCGTGAAGCAGTCCGGCGCTCCCGAGACGCTCGTCGTGAAGACCGACGGCGGCCAGCTGAGCTCGCTGACCATGAAGGTCACCGACAAGTCGTGGTTCGTCGAGGCGGTCGTCGCGGCGCTGATCGGCCTGTTCCTGCTGGTCGCCGGGGTCGTGCTGCTCACCTCGCGCCGCCGGCACCACCACCACGGTGAGGTCGTCGTGCCGCCGGTGCCGGCCGCACCGGGAACCATCGACCCCGACGCGACCGTTGGAGCCGGGGACGGTACCGAGCCGATGACGCCCTCGGACCACACCGTGGTGCTGAGCCCGTTCGAGGCTCCTGCTGCCGCTCCCGAGCCCGCCGCCCCGGACGCCGACGACGCGCACGACTCCGCGGCTGCCGAGACCACCGACCCGCACGACCCCCATGACCCCGAGGAGGTCACCCGATGACCCCGCGCCCCGTGACCACCCCCATGACCACTCCCAGGACCCTGCGCCGCCTCGTGGCGTCCACCACCCTGCTCGGCGCGCTCGTGCTCGCCGGCTGCGGCACCCAGGACGCCCTCGTCGGCCTGCACCCGGCCCCGGCCGAGCAGACGGCGTCCGCGCCGCTCGACGCCGAGGGCGCCACCGCGGTGGCCGCTCGGCTGCTCGCGGCCAAGGACGCCGCGGCCGCCGGCACACCAAGGCCGACCGGGCCGCGCGCGCCGAGGTGCTCACCGGCGACGCGCTGACCGTCGCCGACGCCCAGGCCGCCCGCGCCGCGGCCCAGCCCGAGGGCACCGAGCTCGCACCCGAGCCGAAGCCGACCATCGTCGCCCAGTCGCAGGGCCGCCAGTGGCCCCGCGCCATCCTCGCCTCGACGCTCGACGAGACCACGAACACCCAGTGGCTGCACGCGATGATCTCCGAGAAGCCCGACCAGCCGTTCCGCATCGCCGCGAGCGTCCCGATGTTCGGTGGCGCCGAGCTGCCCGCCCTCGGTGAGGAGCTCGCCGGCGCGCCGCTGCTCGACACCGCGCAGAAGAACGGCCTGCAGACCTCCCCGGCGGATGCCGTGAAGGCGTACGCCGCGGCCATCGCCCAGCCCAAGGGCAAGGCCACCGACGTCGTCGCCGCCGACGACCAGTTCGCCACCGGCCTGAAGACCGCGGCCGCAGCCCAGGCGACCGCCCTCGGCAAGCTCGGCACGCTGGCGCAGGGCCACGAGCCGCGGCTCGACGAGGCCGTCACCTTCCAGCTCGCCGACGGCGGCGCGGTCACCTTCGGCCTGCTGAAGCGCACCGACACCATCTCGGTGAAGAAGGGCGCCAAGGAGCTGGTGCTGCCCGCGGAGTACGCGAAGCTCATCGGCAAGAAGAAGGTCACCAAGCAGCTCGTGCTCAACAACCTCGAGCCGATCGTCATGGTGCTGCCGAAGACCGGCGAGGGCCGGGTCATCGGCGCCAGCGACCTGCTCGTCTCCGGCAGGGGCCGCTGAGCCCCCGTCGGTCACCCCTTTGACAGAATCGGGACCATGAGCGAGACCACCCCGCCCGCGGGCACCCGCGGCGCCGTCGACCTGTCCTCCGTCGCCGGCATGACGGCACCCACCGCAGCGACCGCCGGAGCCGGGATGCCGGCCGGCGCCGTGCCCGGCGACCCGGCCCCGCCAGCAGGCCGCCGTGCCCGGGGGGCTGGTCGTCGAGGTCGACGCCACCAACCTCCAGGACGCCCTGAACCGCACCCTGCAGGTGCCCGGTGTGCTGGTGCTGTGGGGGTCGGCCTACCCGCAGACCCGCGAGCTGTTCGACACCGTGGTGCGGGTCGCCGCGTCGCTCGAGGGCCGGGTGCTCGTGCTGAGCGCCGACCTGTCGACCTCGCCCCAGCTGCTCCAGGTGTTCCAGCCGCTGCTCGAGCAGGCGTTCGGCCAGCCGAGCGTGCCGGCCACCTTCGGCCTGCTCCAGGGCCAGCCGGTGCCGCTCTTCCCGGGTGTCGCGCCCGAGAGCGAGGTGCGGGCGGTGCTCGACCAGCTGCTCCAGGCCGCCGTGCAGAACGGCATCACCGGCCGGGTGCAGCTCGAGGCCGTCGAGGGCGGCGACGACGCCGACACCCTGCCGCCGCTGCACGAGGAGGCCTTCGACGCCATCGAGCGCGGCGACCTCGACGGTGCCGCCGCGGCGTACGAGCAGGCGCTGGCCGACAACCCCAAGGACCACGACGCCGAGCTCGGGCTCGCCCAGGTGCGCCTCATGCAGCGCACCCAGGGCGTCGACCTCGCCGCCGCCCGCGCCGCCGCCGCGGCCGACCCCACCGACGTCGAGGCCGCCATCCTGGTGGCCGACCTCGACCTGCTCGGCGGGCACGTCGAGGACGCCTTCACCCGGCTGCTCGACCTCGTGCGCGGGCACCTCGGGTGACGAGCGCGACCGCGCCCGCACCCACCTGCTCGAGCTGTTCGCGGTCGTCGGCAACCACGACGAGCGCGTGCGCAAGGGCCGCACGGCCCTGATGAGCGCCCTGTTCTGACCCGGTGCCCCCCAAGCTGCTCGACGACCACGTCCGGTTCCGGCTCGACCTCGCCGAGCCCGAGGTCACCGGCGTCGTGCTGCAGTGCGACCGTGCCGTGCCGGGGTCGCGAGAGTTCCGGCGTGACGCCACGGGGTGGGTGCTCGACGTGCCACGCCCGGCGCTGCAGCGCCTCGAGTACCGCTTCGCCGTCGCGCGCGGCGACGAGGTCGAGGTGGTGCTCGACCCGGCCAACCCGGTGAGCGTCGGCACGGCCTTCGGCGACCGCTCGGTGCTCGAGCTGCCCGGCTACGCACCGCCGTGGTGGCTGGCTGCACCGGCCGTCGAGGGCCGGCTGGTGGCCATGTCCCTGGCGGGGGAGACCGCCGACGAGGTGCCGGTGACGGTCTGGAGCCCGGTGGACCTCGCCGACGACGAGCCGGCGCCGATGCTGCTCGTGCACGACGGCGCCGAGTACGACCAGCTGGCCCGCATCACGACCTACTGCGGCGCCCTCATCCACGGTGGGCAGCTGCCGCCGCACCGCGTCGCCCTGGCCCACCCCGTCATCCGCGACGCGTGGTACTCGGGGTCGCCGCAGTACCTGCGCACCATCGCCGACGCCGGCCTGGACCGGCTGGGGGAGCGGTACGCCGTGCGCGGTCCGGTCGTCGTCGTGGGGGCCAGCCTCGGCGGCCTCACCGCGCTGCTGCTCGGCCTGCTCGGGGCGCCGCGGGTCGGTGGCGTGTACTCCCAGTCGGGGTCGTTCTTCCAGGTGCGGCACGACGACTCGGAGAGCGGCTACCGCTACTTCGGGCGGATCTCCCGCCTGGTGCAGAGCGTGCTCGACATGCGGCACGCCGAGCACCCCCTGGTGGTCGGGATGTCGTGCGGCGCGCTCGAGGAGAACGCCGCCAACAACCGCGACATGGCCGCCGCGCTGCGCCGCGCCGGGCACGACGTGACCCTGCGCGAGGTGCCCGACCTGCACAACTACACCGCCTGGCGCGACGCCCTCGACCCCGGCCTCACCGACGTCCTGCGCCGCGTCTGGGGGTAGCGGCCGGCCCGTGGTTGCGAGGCCGGATGCCGACCGGCAGGGTGGGGTCGCATGGAGACCACCAGCGTGCGCCTGCCGGTGCCCGGCCACGACGCCGACCTCGAGGTGGTGCGCCACGGGTCGTGGGGGCGGCCGGTGCTGCTCTTCCCGTCCGAGGCCGGGTCGGCCCGCGACGCCGAGCACAACGGCATGCTCGACGCCGTGCGGCCGCTGGTCGACGCCGGCCGGATGAGCCTGTTCTGCGTCGACTCGCTCGACGGGTGGTCGTGGTCCGACAGCGACCTCCCCACCGAGGAGCGGGCCCGGCGCGGCGGGGCCTACACCGCGTGGCTGTCCGAGCTGGTGCTGCCCTGGGTGCTCGACCAGGTGGGTGGCAGCCAGGAGGTCATCACGGTCGGTGTCTCGCTCGGGGCGTACCACGCGGTGCACCTCACCCTGCAGCGCGCCGACGTCGCACCGCTGGCCATCGGGCTGTCCGGCAACTACGACCCGACGACGTGGAACGGGTGGGGTGAGCTCGGCGACGCGACCTACTTCGCGAACCCCACGGCCTACGTCGCGAACATGGACGGCGACCACCTCGAGTGGGTGCGGTCGCGGGTCTCGGTGCTGCTCGTGGTGGGGCAGGGAGCCTTCGAGGAGTCACCCACCCGGGCGCTCCCCGCCACGCGGTCCTTCGCAGACCTGTTGGAACGCAAGGGGATTCGCCACGAGCTCGACGTCTGGGGCCACGACAGCGCCCACGACTGGCCCTGGTGGCACCGCCAGCTCGCCCACCACCTGCCCCGTTTCGTCTGACCGAAGGAGACCGCATGGCCCCCACGACCGACCACCTGGTCGGGCTGCTGCTCGGCGCCGAGGAGGACTGGCCGACCGCCTTCGAGGCGCTCGCCCGCCGGCTCGGCGTGCTGCGCGCCCCCGACGGCGGCCAGCACACCGTGACCACCGAGCGGCTGACCATCGAGCCCTTCAACCTGCGCGACAAGGCCCGCCACGAGCTGGTCATCGACCGCCTCGCGCACTGGTACTACCACCCGCGCGAGTGGCTGAAGAAGGTCGCGCTGATGGACGACGTGTACCTGCTGAACAGCCCGTTCACCTTCCAGTCGATGGAGAAGCACTCGGCCTACTGCGCCCTGATGCGGCTGGGCATGAACGTGCCCGAGACGGTGCTGGTGCCCTACAAGCACCCCGTCGACAACGCGCGGTGGGCCTACACCTCGGCGCGCTACAACCGCGGCTTCGACCTCGACCAGGTCGCCGAGCCGCTGGGCTACCCGCTGTACATGAAGCCCTTCGACGGCGGCGGCTGGCGCGGGGTCTCGCAGGTGCGCGACCGGGCCGACCTGCACCGCTCGTACGACGACTCCGGCGAGATGCTGATGCACCTGCAGGCGTCGGTGCCCGACTACGAGCACTTCGCGCGCTCGCTCACCATCGGGCCCGAGACGATGGTGATGAAGTTCCGGCCGGAGGAGCCGATGCACGAGCGGTACGCCGTGGCGCACGGGTTCCTGTCGGAGGAGACCGGTCGCGAGACGATCACCATCTCGCAGACCGTGAACGCGTTCTTCCGGTGGGAGTTCAACTCCTGCGAGATGCTCGTCAAGGACGGCGTCGTCTACCCGATCGACTACGCCAACGCCTGCCCCGACGTCGCCGTCACCTCGCTGCACTACTACTTCCCGTGGGCGATGAAGGCGCTGCTGCGCTGGACCGCCTACTGCGTGGTGACCGGGCGGTCGCCGCGCACCCAGGTCGACACCGGGCCGTGGTTCGCGGTGGCCGACGACGACGTGCTCGACTACCAGGGCAAGCTCGCCGCCTACCAGTCGCTCGCCGACGACTACTTCGAGACCGAGCGCTACCGGTCGTTCTGCGAGACCTCGCTGCCGCACGTCGACGAGATGGTGCTCGAGTGGATCGACGGGCCCGACTTCGCGTCGCTGCTGCACTCGACGATCCAGCAGACCTACCCGCCGCACGAGTGGGAGCGGTTCGAGGCGCACTTCGGCGGGCTGCTCGGGATGTGGGTCGGCGACGAGCGCCGGATCCGCGGTGCGGAGGTCTCCACGGGCTGACCCGCACGTCGCCCCCGGGTGAGTTTCACCGCAACGGCGGCGCCGCCCGCGCCGGGTGCGCGATGATCCTGCCGAGCCGGGCGCGTGCCGGCGCGGACGAGGGCGTCACGAGGGTGTGACGCCGGGACAGGAGCCAGCGGTGGCCAGCAACGGCGATGACGGTCTCGACCTGGGCCTGCCGCCCGGGTTCCGCTTCGGCACCAGCACGGCGTCGTACCAGATCGAGGGCGCGGTGCACGAGGACGGCCGGGGCCCGAGCATCTGGGACACGTTCACCGCCCAGCCCGGCCGGGTCGTCGACGGCAGCACCGGCGACGTCGCCTGCGACCACTACCACCGCTGGCCCGAGGACGTCGCCCTGATGACGCGCCTGGGCGCCGACGGCTACCGCTTCTCGATCGCGTGGCCCCGCGTCCAGCCCGAGGGCAGCGGCCCGGTCAACGAGCGCGGGCTGGCCTTCTACGACCGGCTCGTCGACGGCCTGCTCGAGGCCGGCATCGCGCCGATGGCGACCCTCTACCACTGGGACCTGCCGCAACCGCTCGAGGATGCCGGGGGCTGGCTCGAGCGGGACACCGCGCTGCGCTTCGGCGAGTACGC
This sequence comes from uncultured Actinomycetota bacterium, assembly GCA_963782695.1. GTDB lineage: Bacteria > Actinomycetota > Actinomycetes > Actinomycetales > Dermatophilaceae > Fodinibacter. The sequence goes on from CAWAKY010000024.1 coordinate 69,401, forward strand.
GGCGATCGTCGCCGAGCGGCTGGGCGACCGGGTGGCGCAGTGGTGCCCGGTCAACGAGCCGAACGTGACCACCCTGCTCGGCTACGCCCAGGAGGAGCTCGCGCCGGCCCGCGGGCTGCTCTTCGGAGCCCTCCCGGTGGCGCACCACCTGCTGCTCGGCCACGGCCTGGCGGTGCAGGCGCTGCGGGCGGCGACCGACGGCCAGGTGGGCACGGCCACCAACCACATCACCGTGTGGCCGACCACCGACAGCGAGGCGGACCAGGCGGCGGCCGGCCTGGTCGACACCCTCTGGAACCGGCTGTTCGCCGACCCGATCCTGCTCGGGCGGTACCCGGAACCGTTCGGCGACGCGATGCCCGGGCCCGTGGCCGCCGACCTCGAGCTGATCTCCCAGCCACTCGACTTCTACGGCGTCAACTTCTACAACCCGATCTGGGTGCGCGCCGCCGCCGACGACGCGGCGCTGCCGTTCGAGTACAGCGAGATCACCGGGTACCCGACGACCGACTTCGGCTGGCCGGTCATCCCCTCGTCGATGACCGACCTGCTCGTCGGGCTCGCAGGCGCGCTATCCCGGCATCCCGCCCGTCGTCATCACCGAGAACGGGTGCGTCGTACGGGATGGGGCCCGACGAGCACGGCGTGGTCGACGACCAGCCCCGCATCGACTACCTCGACAGCCACCTGCGGGCCGTCGCCGAGGCCGTCCGCCAGGGGGTCGACGTGCGCGGCTACTACTGCTGGTCGCTGATGGACAACTTCGAGTGGGCGCACGGCTTCACCCAGCGGTTCGGGCTCGTGCACGTCGACTTCGACACCCAGGTGCGCACGCCCAAGCGGTCCTTCGACTGGTACTGCGACGTCATCCGGGCCCACCGCGCCACCCGCCCGGGCCCGGCGTGAGCAGCCCCACCCAGCCGGTCGACCGCTCGCTGCGGGAGCCGACCGAGAAGGTCTCGCGGCTCTGGGTGACCTGGCTGGTGCTGGCCAGCATCGGGCTGTGGTCGGGCTTCTTCGGCCCCATCCAGGTGCTGCTGGCGCAGCAGTCCGAGGCGATCTCGCCCGACCACAAGGCCGGCGTGCTGTCGCTGGTGACCGGCGTCGGGGCCCTGGTGTCGACGGTGCTCAACCCGGTGTGGGGCGCCTTCTCCGACCGCACGACGCTGCGGGTGGGGCGTCGGCTGCCGTGGGTGCTCGGCGGCGCCGTCGGCGGGGCGGTGGCGATGCTGCTGCTCTCCGGCGCCGACTCGGTGTGGCGGCTGGTGCTCGCGTGGGCGCTGGCGCAGGCGTCCCTCAACGCGATGCTCGCCGCGATCACCGCCACGGTGCCCGACCAGGTGCCCACCACCGAGCGCGGCGTGGTGGGCGGCGTGCTCTCGATCGCCCAGACCGCCGGGGTCATCGTCGGGTCCGGGATCGCGGCGGCCACCGGCAGCATCGCGGCCGGGTACCTCACCATCGCGGTGGTGCTGGTCGTGACGACGCTGCCGTACGCGGTGAACTCGCGCGACATCCCGCTGCCCAAGGAGCTGCGCCCGGAGTTCCGGTGGGGGGCGTTCGTGCGCAGCTTCTGGGTCTCGCCGCGCCAGTACCCCGACTTCGGGTGGGCCTGGGTCACCCGGTTCCTGATGAACCTCGGCAACTCGATCCTCATCCTCTACCTGCTCTTCTACCTCAAGGACGAGGTGCACCTCTCCGACGACGCGGCCGAGGACGCGGTGTTCACCCTCACCGCCGTCTACGGCCTGGTCACCGTCGCCACGGCGCTGGTCGGGCGGCTGGTGGTCGGACCGGATCGGGCAGGCGCAAGCCGCTGGTCATCTGGTCGGGGCTGATCGCGGCGGCGGCGCTGATGATGTTCGCGTTCGTCCACACGATGCCGGCCGCCTACGTCGGTGCGGTGGTGCTCGGCATCGGCTTCGGCGCCTACACGGCGGTCGACTTCGCCCTGATCACCGAGGTGCTCCCCGAGGCGGCGGACCGCGCCAAGGACCTCGGCGTCATCAACATCGCCAACGCGCTGCCGCAGGTGCTGGCCCCGGTGCTCGCGGCGGCGGTGCTCGGGCTGGGGCTGGGCTACCCGGGCCTGTACCTGCTGGCCGCCGCGGTGAGCGTGCTCGGCTCGGTGCTCGTGCGGCGGATCAAGTCGGTCGACTGACGGGTCGGGTCGGGTCGGTCGACCGACGGGCGCAGGGCACGGTCGTCCGAGGCCGGTCCGCGGGTCTGCTCAGCGGATGGCGGCCATCACCCGGTCGGCCGTCGTGTGGCCCAGGTAGTAGCCGTCCTCCATCGCGTCCCGGAAGTGCAGCCCACCCCAGATCCGGGCATTCAGGGTGTCGTGCTCGAGGGCGGTGAGGGTGGCGTAGCTGCGCTGGGTCCCACTGCCCTTCAGCACGAGAGGCGTGTCGTCGCCGAACGTGCGGCGCACGACCTGCGCGAACGGCGAGGTCGCCGCCGCGTGGCCGCTGGTGTAGTCGGAGTAGGCCGGGTTGGCGACCAGCGGCACCCAGGTCTCGGGGTGGGGGTTGGTACCGGAGTTGCCGTCGACGGCACCGGCGGCGATGGCCTGGGCGGGCAGCCAGAAGCCGACCTCGTACTTCAGCCGCCAGGTCTGGATGAACGCGGTCGCCACGGCCGCGTCGATCCGGGCGAAGAGCCGGGTGGTCGGCAGCAGGCCCATCGGCTCGGCGTCGAGGAGGTCACACAACGCGTTGCGGTACGATGACGATCGGGTTGGCCGCGAAGAACTCGGCGGTCGCCGTCTGCTCAGGGGTCCGTCGGTCGACCCGCGTCGTTCGACCCGACCAGCCGGGCCTCCTCGTAGTCCGGTGGCGTAGGCGGTGCTGGTGACGCGGGTCGGGGCCGTCGAGGGCCACGGGCGCGACGTCGACGACGGGGTCGACGAAGCCGAGCCACGGGAAGCGCCATCCCGCCGGGAACGGCTGCCGCCGGCCACGTCCCGAGTGGCGGCGGTCTTCGTGTAGACGTACTGGGGGTCGAAGCGTCCGTCGTCCGCGCGGGACGCGATCATCGCGTCCGCGGCGGCGGCGCCGATGGCGACACCGGCGTCCTCCTTGGGCGCCGTCGGGCACCCGCGCGAGGCTGGCGGCCAGGTCGGCGTCGAGCCCCGACGCGGACAGCGGGAAGTACTCGAGGAGCACGTCGTGGGCGGCCTGGGCCACTGCCGCGGCGGCGGCGTGCGTGCCGTGACGCTGCCCCTCGCGTGCCGCGTCGTGGACCGCGAGGGAGGTGAAGGACAGGTAGAGCGCACCGAGGGGAGGCGCGCTGGCCCGCTCGACGAAGATGGTGCGGACCGCGGTGCGCGTCCAGTCGACGGCGATGGATGAGGCGAGCGGGCGCCCGGCTGACGCGGCGCCGGCCGTGGCCGCGGGGCCGCGAGCGTGGCTGCGAGGAGCGCGGTGAGCAGGGCGGCAGTGGTGACCACTCGGCGGCGTGTGGGCATGGCGAGCACCTTTCGACAGCGGCGTGCGTCCCAGTCTCGACACGGCCGCGCCGGTCCACCATTCGCATTCCGGCGAATCTTCATGGTCCGATCGGGTGGTACAGAAGTGACTATTTACGGGCCCTTCGGGGTGCTCCAGACTCGTGGGGTCGCCCACCGGGGGCCGGTGTGCGTCGGAAGGAAGCCATGAGCGACCTGCTGCTCAACGCGAGTGAGCAGGCCGCGGTCCGCGCCGTCATCGCCTCCGACCCCGGTGCCGGGCGCGACGCTGCCCGCGGAGTGCGCGCTGGCCCACCTCGCCCGGCTCGTCGACTGCGACGCCCTCGGGATCGCCCTGGTCGACGACACCGGGTGCGCCGTGGAAGGCGGCGCTGCCGCGCGACGGCCGGCCGTCGGCGCCGCTCCCAGGGAGACACCGGTGACCCTGGGTCTTCGCCGGCGTGACCGGGCGCCGGCGAAGGACGGCTCCCGGGCCGGCGGGGCGTCGCGGTGCTCTCGCTGGGCGTGCGCAACGGGCCCCGCCACGTCGTGACGCTGTGGCTCGTGCGGCGGACGAGGGACTTCTCCGAGCACGACCGCGCGCTGCTCGCGCTGGTGACCCCGGCGCTGGAGCGCCTCCTGCGAGAGCGCCCGGTCGCGATGCTGCCGCCGTCGCTCACCGCGCAGGAGCGGCGGGTGCTCGGCCTCGTGGCGACCGGGTTGTCCAACGCCGAGATCGCCGAACAGCTCGTCGTCGCGCCGTGCACCGTGCGCAAGCACCTCGAGAACGCCTACCGCAAGCTGGGCGTCACGAACCGGCTGGCCGCGGTTCACGCGCTGGAGCCCGACCCGGTACCGACCACCGACCCCGCCGGGGCGCGGAGCTACGCCTGACGCGGGTCAGCCGCCGAGGGCGGCCGACACGACCTCCTTGGCCTCGGCCTGCACCTGGGCCAGGTGGTCGGGCCCGCGGAACGACTCGGCGTAGATCTTGTAGACGTCCTCGGTGCCGCTCGGCCGGGCCGCGAACCAGGCCGACTCGGTGACCACCTTCAGGCCGCCGATCGCGGCGCCGTTGCCGGGCGCCTCGGTGAGCTTGGCGGTGATCGGCTCGCCGGCCAGCGACTCGGCCGTCACGTCGTCGGGGGACAGGGCGGCCAGCTTGGCCTTCTCCTCGCGCGTCGCGGCGGCGTCGATGCGGGCGTAGGCCGGCTCGCCGTGCCGCTCGACCAGCGAGCGGTAGTGCTCGCTCGGGCTCTTGCCGGTGCGCGCCTGGATCTCCGAGGCGAGCAGGGCCAGCAGGATGCCGTCCTTGTCGGTGGTCCACACCGAGCCGTCGTGGCGCAGGAACGACGCCCCGGCCGACTCCTCGCCGCCGAACGGGCCCGACCCGTCGAGCAGCCCCGGCACGAACCACTTGAAGCCGACGGGCACCTCCACCAGCCGGCGCCCGAGGTCGGCCGCGACCCGGTCGATCATCGAGCTCGACACCAGGGTCTTGCCGATGAAGCCGTCGTCGCGCCACTGCGGCCGCGCGCCGCCGTAGAGGTACTGGATCGCGACGGCGAGGTAGTGGTTGGGGTTGAGCAGGCCGGCATCCGGGGTGACGATGCCGTGCCGGTCGGCGTCCGCGTCGTTGCCGGTGGCGATGTCGTAGACGTCGCGCTGCGCGATCAGGCTGGCCATCGCCGACGGGGACGAGCAGTCCATCCGGATCTTGCCGTCCCAGTCGAGCGTCATGAACCGCCAGGTGGCGTCGACGAGCGGGTTGACGACGGTGAGGTCGAGCCCGTGCCGCTCGCCGATGGCGCCCCAGTAGTCGACCGACGCCCCGCCGAGCGGGTCGGCGCCGATCCGCAGCCCGGACCCGCGGATCGCCTCGATGTCGAGCACGTTGGGCAGGTCGTCGACGTAGGTGCCGAGGAAGTCGTAGCCGGATGCCGCGGCGCGGGCCCGCGCGAACGGCACCCGCTTGACGCCGGCCAGCCCGCCGCGGATCAGCTCGTTGGCCCGGGCGGCGATGACCTTGGTGGCGTCGGAGTCGGCCGGCCCGCCGTGCGGCGGGTTGTACTTGAACCCGCCGTCGCTGGGCGGGTTGTGCGACGGGGTGACGACGATGCCGTCAGCGAGACCGGTGTGGGCCGGCATCCCGTCGACGCCGGTGATCTTGCCCCGGTTGGCGGTGAGGATGGCGTGCGAGACCCCGGGCGTGGGGGTGTAGCGGTCGGCCGAGTCGACGAGCACCGTGACGTCGTTGGCGACCAGCACCTCCAGCGCCGTGGCCCAGGCCGGCTCGGACAGGCCGTGGGTGTCGCGGCCGATGAACAGCGGCCCGTCGAAGCCCTGCTCGCGCCGGTACTCGCAGATCGCCTGGGTGGTCGCCAGGATGTGCGTCTCGTTGAACGACGTCTTCAGGCTCGAGCCGCGGTGCCCCGAGGTGCCGAAGGCCACCTGCTCGTCGACGTTCTCCGGGTCGGGCACCCGCGTGTAGTACGCCGTCACGAGGGCGGCGACGTCGACGAGGTCGGAGGGTTGGGCGGGCTGTCCGGCACGGGGCGCGTTCATGCCACCGATCCTGTCAGAGGTGTCGTCGGGGATCACACCTCCACGGTGGCCCGGGTCACTCCCGACTCACGATACCCATAGGGGTATACCTGAGGCATGACCACCACACCGAAGAAGCTCGTGGTCCTCGGCGCAGGTACGGCCGGCACCATGGTCGTGAACAAGCTCCACCGCGCCCTGCCCTCCGAGGACTGGATCATCACCGTCGTCGACCGCGACGACATCCACGACTACCAGCCCGGCTACCTGTTCATGGCCTTCGGCACGAACAGCCCCGAGCAGGTTCGCCGCCACAAGCGGCCCTTCATCACGCAACGGGCGTCAACGTGGTGCTCGGCGAGGTCGACCGCGTCGACCCGCGAGGCCCGCGTCGTGTCACCTCGTCGACGGACGCGACCTGCCCTACGACCAGCTGGTCATCGCCACCGGCACCACGCCGCGCCCCGACCAGACCCCCGGCACGCTCGGCCCGCAGTGGCACCACGAGGTCGGCGAGTTCTACACCTACGAGGGCGCGCTCGCGCTGCGCGACCGGACTGGCCGGGTTCAACGGCGGCCGCCTCGTCGTGCACATCACCGAGATGCCGATCAAGTGCCCGGTCGCGCCCCTGGAGTTCACCTTCCTGGCCGACGACTTCCTCACCAAGCGGGGTCTGCGCGACCGCACCGAGATCGTCTACGTCACCCCGCTCGACGGCGCCTTCACCAAGCCCGTGGCGAGCGAGGCGCTCGGCTCGATGCTCGAGGAGAAGGGCGTCACCGTCGAGCCCGACTTCATGATCGAGCGGATCGACCAGGACCGGAAGGTGATCGTCTCCTACGACGAGCGCGAGGTCGCCTACGACCAGCTCGTCACCATCCCGCTCAACATGGGCGCCGACTTCGTGGCCCGCTCCGGCCTGGGCGACGAGCTCAACTACGTGCCGGTCGACAAGCACACGATGCAGTCGACGGCGCACCCGGAGATCTGGGCGCTCGGCGACGCCGGCAACCTGCCCACCTCCAAGGCCGGCTCGGTCGCGCACTTCTCGGTCGAGGTCTTCGTCGAGAACTTCCTCGAGCAGGCCGCCGGGCAAGCCGATGACCCACTCCTTCGACGGGCACGCCAACTGCTTCGTCGAGTCCGGGCACGGCAAGGCCCTGCTGCTCGACTTCAACTACGACACCCAGCCGCTCACCGGCCACTTCCCCTTCCCGAAGGTGGGCCCGATGACCCTGCTGGGGGAGTCGCGCGCCAACCACCTCGGCAAGCTCGCGTTCCGGCACGTCTACTGGAACGCCCTGCTGCCCGGCCGCCCCCTCGGGCTGGCCGCGGACATGTCGATGTCCGGCAAGAACCCCGTGACCCCGTAACCCCACCCGTCAGGAGAACCGCAGGACGCACCATGACCACCACCACCATCGCCGGCCACGACGTCGACGTGAACGAGGAGGGCTTCCTCACCCAGCCCGCCCAGTGGGACGAGTCGCTCGCCCCCGAGCTGGCCAGGATCATCGGCCTCGAGCTCACCGACGCGCACTGGACCCTCATCCGCTTCCTGCGCGACGACTACGCCGCCCAGGGCGAGACCGCGACCCTGCGCCGCGTCTCGACCCAGACCGGCACCCCGGTCAAGGAGCTGTTCGTGCTCTTCCCCGGCAAGCCGGCCAAGAAGATGGCCTACGTCTCCGGGCTGCCCAAGCCGAAGGGATGTGTCTGACCATGACCGCCACCGACACCGCACCGGATGCCGCCCCCGTCACCGCACCGATGATCGTCCCGTCGTTCGACAACCCGGCCAGCGAGGGCCGCAAGCTCGCCATCATCTGCTCCAAGGGCAACCTGGACATGGCCTACCCGGGCCTGATCCTCGCCAACGCCGCGCTGGGTGAGGGCGTCGAGACCCACCTGTTCTTCACCTTCTGGGGCTTCGACATGATCAACAAGGCCACGATGGGCGACCTGAAGTTCTCCTTCGTCGGCAACACCGCGATGCACCCGCCGGGCCACAGCGGCATGGGCATCCACCACATGCTCGGGGCCCTGCCCGGCGCCACGGCCGCTGCCACGACGATGCTCAAGAAGCAGATCGCCGAGCAGGACGTGCCCGAGGTGCCCGAGTTCCTCGAGCTGCTCTCCGCCTCCGGCGCCCACCTGTGGGCCTGCCGGATGTCGGCGGACATGAACCACCTGACCGAGGACGACCTCTACGACGGGGTCGAGGCGATCATCTCGGCGAGCGACTTCATCGAGCTCACCGAGGGAGCCCAGCTGCTGTTCATCTGACCCGCTGCCCCGGGTCGATCGCCAGTCGGCGCGGGCCCGGCGGCGATCCCACCGGGCCTGTCCGCGTACGGCTCGAGCCGCGTGACCGGGGCCAGGTAGAGCGTCGACAGCTTGGCGACCCGCACGGTGACCGACCACGGCTGGTCGTGCCACGGCGACGCCTCGGCCTCGAGCACGGCACCGGCCTGGCTCGGGCTGCTGGCCTCGTCGAACCCGCTGGTGTCGAGCACGACCTCCCAGCGGCCCGGCCGCGGCACGCCCACGCGCACCCACGCCTTGTCGTCGCCGCTGTAGTTGACGACGGTGGCGACGACGTCGCCCTGCTGGTCGTGCTGGGCGAAGCGCAGGTACGACAGCAGGTTGCCGGTGTTGTCGTCGGCGTCGAGCCAGCGGAAGCCGGCCGGCTGGGAGTCCAGCGTCCACATCGCCGGGTGCTCCTGGTAGACCCGGTTGAGCTCCTTGACCAGCGCGTGCACCCGGTAGTGGGCGGCGTGGTCGAGCAGCCACCAGTCGAGCGACCGGCCGTCGGCCCACTCGCCGGGCTGGGCGAACTCGCAGCCCATGAAGATCAGCTGCTTGCCGGGGTGGCTCCACATGTAGGCGAGGAACGCCCGCAGCGTCGCGAGCTGCTCCTCGCGCGTCCCGGGGACCTTGGTCAGCAGCGAGCCCTTGCCGTGCACGACCTCGTCGTGGCTGATCGGCAGCAGGTAGTTCTCGCTGAACGCGTACATCAGCGAGAAGGTCAGCAGGTTGTGGTGGTACTGCCGGTGGATCGGCTCCTCCTTGAGGTACCGGAGGGTGTCGTTCATCCAGCCCATGTTCCACTTCAGCCCGAAGCCCAGGCCGCCGCCCGAGGTCGCCTTGGTCACGCCCGGCCAGGACGTCGACTCCTCGGCGATCGTGACGATGCCGGGCACCCGCTTGTAGGCGGTGGCGTTGGCCTCCTGGAGCAGACCGATCGCCTCGAGGTGCTCGCGGCCGCCGTGCACGTTGGGGATCCACTCGCCGTCCTTGCGCGAGTAGTCGAGGTAGAGCATCGAGGCGACGGCGTCGACCCGCAGTCCGTCGATGTGGAACTCCTCGAGCCAGTACAGCGCGTTGGCGACGAGGAAGTTGCGCACCTCGAGCCGGCCGAAGTCGAACACGTGGGTGCCCCAGTCGGGCTGGTCGCCGCGGCGCGGGTCCGGGTGCTCGTAGAGCGGCAGGCCGTCGAACCGGGCCAGCGCGAAGGCGTCCCGGGGGAAGTGCCCCGGCACCCAGTCGAGGATGACGCCGATGCCGGCCTGGTGCAGCGCGTCGACGAGGTACTTGAAGTCGTCGGGGGTGCCGAACCGCGCGGTCGGCGCGTAGTAGCCGGTGACCTGGTAGCCCCAGGACGGGCCGTACGGGTGCTCCATGACGGGGAGCAGCTCGACGTGCGTGAAGCCGAGGTCGGAGACGTAGTTGACCAGGTGCTCGGCCAGGTCGCGGTACGACATGCCCTGGCGCCACGACCCGAGGTGCACCTCGTAGACGCTCATCGGGCCGTTGTGCGGGTCGCGCCCGCTGCGCCCGTCCATCCACGTCGTGTCGGCCCACTGGTGGCCGGAGTCGTCGACGACCGAGCCGGTGTTCGGCGGGCACTCGGTGCGCCGCGCCATCGGGTCGGCCTTGGTGCGCACGACGTCGTCGGCGCCGCGGATCTCGTACTTGTAGATGTGGCCGACGCCGACGTCGGGCACGAACAGCTCCCAGACCCCCGAGGAGCCGATCAGCCGCATCGGGTGGATGCGGCCGTCCCAGTCGTTGAAGTCGCCGATGACGCGCACGGCCTTGGCCCGCGGCGCCCACACCGCGAACGACACCCCGCGCACGTTGCCCATCGGCCCGTCGTACTCGTGCAGCCGGGCGCCGAGCACGGTCCAGAGCTGCTCGTGGCGGCCCTCGTTGACCAGGTGCAGGTCGACCTCGCCGAGCGTCGGGGCGAACCGGTAGGGGTCGTCCTGGAGGTGCTCGATGCCGTCGGCCCACGCGACGAGCAGCCGGTAGTCCATGGTGCGCGTCGCGTCGGTGCGCACGGCGGTCCACACGCCCTCGGCCTCGTGCGCGAGGTCGAGCTCCTCGCCGTCCTCGAACCGCACCCGCACCGACTGGGCGAGCGGCTTGAGCACCCGCAGCCGCAGGCCGCCGGGCTCGAGGTGCTGGCCGAGGAGGTCGTGGGGCTGCTGGTGGCGTCCCTGGACGAGCGCGGTGATCGCGCCGCTGACCTCGGGGCTGGGCGTGGGAGTCACGACGGGTCTCCTTGCGTGGTGGGGTCCTGCGAGAAGTGGGCGGTGAGGCGGCGCACGGCGCCGAGCGGGATGGCGAGCCAGCCGGGCCGGTTGCGGGCCTCGTAGACGACCTCGTACATCGCCTTGTCGAGCTCGAACGCGGCGAGCAGCGCCCCCAGCGAGCGGGGGTCCTCGCCGGCCCGGGCGGCGTAGCCGTCGAGGAAGGCCTGCTGGGCCGACGCCACCCAGTCGCGGGCCGACGCGCCGTCGGCCTGCTCCCGGGTGCCCCCGACGTAGTCGAAGCTGCGCAGCATCCCGGCGACGTCGCGCACCCACTGGTCGGGCAGCGAGCGCTCGGACAGCGGCCGCAGCGGCTCGCCCTCGAAGTCGAGCAGCACCCAGCCGCGCTCGGCGGAGTGCAGCACCTGGCCGAGGTGGTAGTCGCCGTGGATGCGCTGCAGCGGCGGCCAGTGCGCGTCGGCAGCGGCCCGCAGCACGGCGTCGACCGGGCCGCGCACGTCCTCGAGCCCGGGGGCCTCCGCGACGGCGGCCTCGAAGCGGGCGCGCATCTCGGCGACGATCGACTCGGCCTGCTCGCGCGAGGTGGGCTCGGTGCCGAGCGCGTCGGCGAGGGTGCGGTGCACCTCCGCGGTGGCCTCACCCAGCGCGCGGGCCGGCTCGGCGAAGTCGGTGCCCGCCTCCGCGGCGTGCAGCGCCACCCGCCAGGCGTCCTCGACGCCCGGCAGGAACTCCTGGGCGAAGGCGAGGTGCCCGGATGCCGGCTGGTCGCCCTCGGTGCCCGGGTGCGGCCAGTGCCCGGTCACCGACCCGACGACCGCGGGCACCCGGCGCGAGCCGGCGTCGACGAGCGCGCCCTGGAGCACGACGTCGGGGTTCTCGCCGGGGGAGAGCATCCGGAAGACCTTGACGATGAGCGGGGTGTGGTGGCCGTCGGGCAGGTCGCAGTCGAGGATGACCGAGGTGTTGGACTGCTCGCCGGAGAGCACCCGCGAGGTGCGCACGTGCACCTCGGTGCCCCAGCTCGGCTGCGGCACACCGACGACCGACTCGTCGACCGCCCCGGTGGCCGTCGACGACGCGGCCCGCACCCGGCCCTGGACGAGCTCGAGCAGCTGGGCGGCGTAGACCGGGTCGTGCGGGGCGTCGTAGACCCACCGGTGGCCGAGCACCGAGTGCTCCATGGTGCCGACGAGGGCGTGGTCGGCGCTGCCGAGCGGCTCGCCGCGGTAGGTGAGCGGCACCTGGTAGACGACCGTCTCGGCACCGGCCTCGTCGGCGACGATGATCGTCTCGACCCCCACCTCGCCCTCCGGGTCGTCGAGCCGCCAGCTCGCGAGCCGGCGCAGCTTGGGCTGCTGGCCCTTCGCGGCGTACCAGCGCTGCTCGCCCATCCAGTGCTGGAGGAGCTCGATCTTGGTCGGGGCAGAGTGAGGCGCCGGTGTGGATCTCAGCCACGGGAATCACCGCGTCGCGGCACCAGCGCGAGCCAGAAGAAGTCTCGCGACCCGAGGGTGATGGTGATCGTGCCGTCAGCGGCGATGTCCGGGAAACCGCTGCCGCCGAACAGGTCTCGTGTCTCCCAGTCCCAGAGCTCCTCGGGGACGGTGATGGTGGTCGACTGCGGGCGCGACGACAGGTTGTTGACGCAGAGCACGGCCAGGGCCGAACGGTCCTCGGTGTCGCGATCGCGCCGGTCGATGCGCACGAACGACAGCACCCGCTCGTGGGTCGACTCGCACACCTCGAAGTCGCCGAGCCCGAACACCGGGTGCTCGCGGCGCACCGACAGCATCCCTCGGACCCAGTGCAGGCGGGAGGAGCCACTCGCCATCTGCGCCTCGACGTTGACGTGGTTGTGGTGGTAGACGAGCGACTGGATCACCGGCAGGTACAGCTTGCCGGGGTCGGCCGTGGAGAAGCCCGCGTTGCGGTCGGGGGTCCACTGCATCGGGGTGCGCACGGCATCGCGGTCGTTGAGCCAGATGTTGTCGCCCATCCCGATCTCGTCGCCGTAGTAGAGGCACGGGGACCCGGGCAGGGACAGCAGCAGCGCGTGGATCAGCTCGAACTCGGGGCGCGAGTTGTCGAGCAGCGGGGCGAGCCGGCGCCGGATGCCGACGTTGGCGCGCATCCGCGGGTCGGGGGCGTACCAGCCGTACATCGCGGCGCGCTGCTCGGGCGTGACCATCTCGAGGGTGAGCTCGTCGTGGTTGCGCAGGAAGGTGCCCCACTGGGCGCCCTTCGGGATCGCCGGGGTGTCGGCCAGCACGTCGATGATCGGCGCCGCCTTCTCCTCGCGCAGCGAGTAGTAGAGCATCGGCATGACCGGGAAGTGGAAGCACATCTGGCACTCCGGCGACTCCTGCGTGCCGAAGTAGTCGACGACGTCACGCGGGCGGCTGGTTGGCCTCGGCGAGCAGGATGCGGCCGGGGTACTCGGTGTCGACCATGGCCCGCAGCTCGGCGAGGAAGGCGTGCGTCTTCGGGTGGTTCTCGCCGTTGTGGCCCTCCTCCTCGAAGAGGTACGGCACGGCATCCAGCCGGAAACCGTCGATGCCCATGTCCATCCAGAAGCGCACGACGTCGTACATCGCCTCGTGCACCTTGGGGTTCTCGAAGTTCAGGTCGGGCTGGTGGCTGAAGAACCGGTGCCAGAAGAACTGCCGGCGGATCGGGTCGAAGGTCCAGTTCGAGGTCTCGGTGTCGACGAAGATGACCCGCGCGTCGGTGTACTTGTCGTCGGTGTCGGACCACACGTAGAAGTCGCCGTAGGGGCCGTCCGGGTCGCTGCGCGACGCCTGGAACCACGGGTGCTGGTCGCTGGTGTGGTTCATGACGAAGTCGGTGATGATCCGGATGCCGCGCGCGTGCGCCTGGGTGATCAGCTCGCGGAACTCCGGCAGGGTGCCGAACTCGGGCAGCACCTGGGTGTAGTCGGAGATGTCGTAGCCGCCGTCGCGCAGCGGGCTCGCGTAGAACGGCGGCAGCCACAGGCAGTCGACCCCCAGCCACTGCAGGTAGTCGAGCCGGTTCACGATGCCGGCGAAGTCGCCCTCGCCGGAACCGGTGCTGTCGCCGAAGGCGCGCACCAGCACCTCGTAGAACACCGCCGTGCGGAACCACTCGGGGTCGTGGCGCAGGCCGGGCTGGTTCGCGCCGAGCCCCGGGGTGGAGTGACCCATGCCGAGGATGGCCGTCACCAGGGCCTCCTGACGGCGACGACGTGCACGGGTTCGACCTCCGGCCCGAGCCGGACGTAGTTGTCGCGCTGCCAGGTCCAGCGCTCGTCGGTGACGAGGTCGTGCGCCTCGAAGGTGTCACTGGGCTCGAGGCCGAGCGACGCCATGTCGAGCCGCAGGGTGGTGGCGCGGGTGGAGTGGGGGTCGAGGTTCGCGACGACCACCACGACGTCGTCGGTGCCGTCGGGCAGCCGGCGGCGCTTGGAGAAGGCGAGGAAGTTCTCGTCGTCGACGTGGTGGAAGTGGATGTCGCGCAGCCGGTGCAGCGCGGGGTGCGCGCGCCGGATGTCGTTGATCATGGTGAGCCAGCCGGCCAGCGACCGCCCGGCCTTGCTGCCGCCGGGCTCGTAGTCCTCCCAGTGCCGGTTCTTGTACTCGTACTTCTCGTTGTCGATCTGCTCCTCGGCGCCCGGGCGGGCGACGTGCTCCATCAGCTCGTAGCCGGAGTAGATGCCGTAGGTGGGCACGAGGGTGGCGGCGAGCACCGCCCGCAGCTTCCAGGCGGCCGGGCCGCCGAACTGCATGTACGGCGTGAGGATGTCGTGCGTGGTCGGCCAGAACGACGGGCGCATGTAGGCCGCGGCGTCACCGGACAGCTCGGTCAGGTACTCGCGCAGGTCGTGGGCGCTGTTGCGCCACGTGTAGTAGGTGTAGCTCTGCTGGAAGCCGACCTTGCCCAGGGTGTGCATCATCGCGGGCTGGGTGAAGGCCTCGGCCAGCCAGATCACCTCGGGGTGGTCCTTCGCGACGTCGGCGATGAGCCACTGCCAGAACTCCACCGGCTTGGTGTGCGGGTTGTCGACCCGGAACAGGGTGACCCCGTGGTCGATCCACACCTGCACGACCGCGCGCACCGCGGCGTAGATGCCGGCCGGGTCGTTGTCGAAGTTGAGCGGGTAGATGTCCTGGTACTTCTTCGGCGGGTTCTCGGCGTACGCGATGGTGCCGTCGGCGCGGGTGGTGAACCACTCGGGGTGGGTCTTCACCCAGGGGTGGTCGGGGGAGCACTGCAGCGCGAGGTCCATGGCGACCTCCATGCCGAGCCGGCGGGACTCGGCCACGAAGGCGTCGAAGTCCGTGAAGGTGCCGAGGTCGGGGTGGATGGCGTCGTGGCCGCCGTCGGCCGAGCCGATCGCGTAGGGGCTGCCGGGGTCCTCGGGGCGGGCGTCGAGGGTGTTGTTCGGGCCCTTCTTGGCGGCCTGACCGATCGGGTGCACCGGGGTGAGGTAGACGACGTCGAAGCCCATCGCGGCGATGGCGGGCAGGCGCTTCGCGGCGGTGCGGAGCGTGCCGGTGGTCCAGCGGTGCTCCTTCTCGTCGTAGGTGGCGCCCTCGCTGCGCGGGAAGAGCTCGTACCAGGCGCCGGACAGGGCCAGCTCGCGCTCGACGAGCAGCGGGAGGTCGGCCGAGGGGGAGACGTACTGGCGCAGCGGGCGGGCGGCGAGCTCGCGCTCGACCGAGCCGTCGGTGCCGGCCTTGAGCCGCACGGCGGGCGGGCGCTTCGTGTCGCGCAGGCCGAGCACGGCGTCGGAGAGCACGGCCTGCTGCTTCGCGGTGCGGGGCACCTCGTCGAGGGCCCGCTCGAGCACGAGGGCGCCCTCCTCGAGCATCAGCTCGGTGTCGACGTCGGCCTGCACCTTGATCGTGGCGTCGTGCTCCCAGGTGCCGTAGGGGTCGGACCAGCCCTCGACGCGGTACGACCACCAGCCGGCGGTGGGGGCGCTGACCCGGGCGGCCCAGGTGTTCAGGCCGGGGTTGGTGCACACCATCGGCTGCACGTGCTCGACCCCGGTGGGGTCGGTGAGCACGACCGAGGCGTTCACGGCGTCGTGGCCCTCCCGGAACACGGTGGCGGTCACGGTGAACTCCTCGTCGACCACCGCCTTGGCCGGGCGCGCGCCCTCGTCGACACAGGGTCTGACCTCGAGGACGGGGATGCGGCCGATCGGATGCTGGGGGGCACGGGTGCGAGGGGCTGCAGTCACACGCCGCACGCTACCGGCCACGGGCGGCGTGGGACACGGCGCACGGCATCCCGGATCTCGG
This sequence comes from uncultured Actinomycetota bacterium, assembly GCA_963782695.1. GTDB lineage: Bacteria > Actinomycetota > Actinomycetes > Actinomycetales > Dermatophilaceae > Fodinibacter. The sequence goes on from CAWAKY010000024.1 coordinate 85,232, forward strand.
ACTGCAAGATCATGACGGCGTCCTGAAAGTTCGTGATGAAAGCGTTTACCCACGTGCCCTACGATGTGCCCTCGTGAAGGCCATCCGTCGGTTCAGCGTCCGCCCCGTCCTGCCCGCCCGCATCGCCGCCCTCGGCGACCTGGCGATGAATCTGAGGTGGAGCTGGCACCCGCCGCTGCGTGACCTCTTCGAGTCGATCGACCCGGCCCGCTGGGCCACCGTCGGCCAGGACCCGGTCGCGATGCTGTCGGCCGTCGAGCCCGACGAGCTCGAGCGGCTGGCCGCCGACCCGGGCTTCGTCGAGAAGGTCGACGCCGCCAAGGAGGCCCTCGACCGCTACCTCGGCGAGGACCGCTGGTACCAGCAGTGGGGCCGCGAGGAGGCCGAGGGCGTGCCCTCGGCGATCGCCTACTTCAGCGCCGAGTTCGGCATCACCGCGGCGCTGCCGCAGTACTCCGGCGGCCTGGGCATCCTCGCGGGTGACCACCTCAAGGCGGCCTCGGACATCGGCGTGCCGATCGTCGGCGTCGGCCTGTTCTACAAGACCGGCTACTTCCGCCAGAGCCTGAACCGCGACGGCTGGCAGCAGGAGGACTACCCGGTGCTCGACCCCGACGGGCTGCCGCTGTCGCTGCTGCGCGACGAGGACGGCACGCCCGCGGGCGTCACCATCGAGCTGCCCGGCGGCCGCGAGCTGCACGCCCACGTCTGGCGCGCCCAGGTCGGCCGGGTGCCGCTGCTGCTGCTCGACTCCGACGTGCACGAGAACGACGAGGCCGCGCGCAGCGTCACCGAGCGCCTCTACGGCGGCGGCGGCGAGCTGCGCCTGCAGCAGGAGATGCTGCTCGGGATGGGCGGCGTGCGCGCGCTGCGGCTGTGGTCGCAGATCACCGGCGCACCGACCCCGGACGTCTACCACGCCAACGAGGGCCACGCCGGCTTCCTCGGCGTCGAGCGGATCAGCGAGCTCGTGCGGGCCGAGGCGATGTCGTTCGACGAGGCGCTCGAGGCCGTGCGCTCCGCGACCGTCTTCACGACCCACACCCCGGTGCCCGCCGGCATCGACCGGTTCGACGCCTCGCTCATCGAGCTCTACTTCGGCGGGGCGCAGGCCCTCGACGGCGTGCCCGTCGAGCGGCTGCTGCACCTCGGCGCCGAGACCTACGAGGGCGGCTCGGCCGGCATGTTCAACATGGCCGTCATGGGCCTGCGCCTCGCCCAGCGCGCCAACGGCGTCTCGCAGCTGCACGGCGTCGTCAGCCGCGAGATGTTCGACGGCCTGTGGCCGGGCTTCGACGACGACGAGGTGCCGATCACCTCGATCACCAACGGCGTGCACGGGCCCACCTGGGTCGACCGCAAGGTCTTCGAGCTGGCCCGCACCCACGCCGACGTGCACGAGCTCGACACCCAGGAGTCGTGGGAGGCGTTCGCCACGGTGCCGCGGGATGCCGTGTGGGCCACCAAGCGCGAGCTGCGCCTGCAGCTCGTCGAGGAGGCCCGGCGCCGCACCCGCCAGTCGTGGCTCGAGCGGGGCGCGTCGCCGGCCGAGCTCGGCTGGACCGACGAGATCCTCGACCCCGACGTGCTCACCATCGGCTTCGCCCGCCGGGTGCCCACCTACAAGCGGCTCACCCTGATGCTGCGCGACCCCGCGCGGCTCAAGAAGCTGCTGCTGCACCCGACCCGGCCGATCCAGCTGGTCATCGCCGGCAAGTCGCACCCGGCCGACGAGACCGGCAAGCAGCTGATCCAGCAGCTGGTGAAGTTCGCCGACGACCCGGAGGTGCGCCACCGCATCGTCTTCCTGCCGAACTACGACATCGCCATGGCGCTGCACCTGTACCCGGGCTGCGACGTCTGGCTGAACAACCCGCTGCGCCCGTTCGAGGCCTGCGGCACGTCCGGCATGAAGGCCGCGCTCAACGGCGCGCTCAACCTGTCCATCCTCGACGGCTGGTGGGACGAGTGGTTCGACGGCAAGAACGGCTGGGCGATCCCGACCGCCGACGGCGTCGAGGACCCCGAGCGGCGTGACGACATCGAGGCCAACGCGCTCTACGACCTCGTCGAGAACCAGGTCGCCCCGCGGTTCTACGACGTCGACGAGAACGACCTGCCGCAGAACTGGCTGGCGATGATGATGCACACCGTCACCACGCTCGGCCCCAAGGTGCGGGCCAGCCGGATGGTGCGCGACTACACCCAGAAGCTCTACGTGCCCGCCGCCCGGGCGGGCTGGGCCCTCAAGGAGGGCGACTACGCGGGTGCCCGCGACCTCGCGGAGTACAAGGCGAAGGCCCGCGCCGCGTGGAGCCACGTGCACGTCGACCACGTCGAGTCCTCGGGCGTCGGCGACAGCCCGGAGCTCGGCGAGACGCTGCACGTGACCACCTACGTCTCGCTCGGCGACCTCACCCCGGACGACGTCGAGGTCCAGGTCGTGCACGGCCGCACCAACCACCACGGTGACGAGCTGCACGCCGTGTCGTCGCTGCCGCTCGAGCACGTGGAGTCCTACGAGCACGGTCGCCACCAGTTCTCCGGCGACCTGCTGCTGCGGTCCTCGGGTGCGTTCGGCTACACCGTTCGGGTGCTGCCCAAGCACGACGGGCTGGCCCGGCCGAGCGAGCTGGGCCTGGTCGCCAACGCCTGACCGTCCCAACTTTCTCGCCCGGAGCGAGAACCTTCACCTTCGCACCCCTTCGTAAGGGGTGCGAAGGTGAAGGTTCCGGCATCGGGCGAGAAAGTTGTGGTCAGCGGGGGGTGGGGACCTCGACGAGGCGGTCGCGGGTGACGTCGGCCAGGGTGCGGCAGCCGGTGAGCGCCATCGTGAGGTCGAGCTCGGCGCGGAGGTTGCGCAGCACCTCGCTCACGCCCTCGGCGCCGGCGAGCGCGAGCCCGTAGACGTGCGGGCGACCGATGCCCACGGCCTCGGCGCCCAGGGCGAGCGCCACGAACACGTCGGCGCCCGAGCGGATGCCGCTGTCGAAGAGCACCCGCACGTCCGAGCCCGAGGAGCGCACGGCATCCACGACACCGGGCAGGGCGTCGAGGGCCGCCACCGAGCGGTCGACCTGTCGCCCGCCGTGGTTGGACACGAGGATGCCGTCGACCCCTTCGTCGACCGCGCGGCGCGCGTCGTCGGGGTGCAGCACCCCCTTGAGCACGACGGGCAGGGTGGTCAGCTCGCGCAGGCGGGGCAGGTCGGCCCAGCTGAGCGCGGGCTTGGAGAAGACGTCGAGGAAGGTCTCGACCGCGGCCCGCGGCTCGGGCGCCGACAGGTTGCGGCGGGTGTCGCCGGGGTGGTTGCGGCTCAGGGACACCAGGGTGCGCACGGCCGCGGGGGTCGGCCGCGGCTGCGGCTCGGGCTCGGCCTGCGCCTTGGCGGCGACCCGCTCCTCGACGAGCCGGCGGAACACCGGGTCGGAGGTGTACTGCGCGATGCCCTCCCCGCGGGCGAACGGCAGGTGCCCGAGGTCGAGGTCGCGCGGCCGCCAGCCGAGGTAGGCCGTGTCGAGGGTGACCACGATCGCCTCGCTGCCGCAGGCCTGGGCCCGCTGGACCAGGCTCGCCACGAGGTCGTCGTCGCGGCTCCAGTAGAGCTGGTACCAGTGGCCCGCGCCGGCCAGCACGGCGGCGACCTCCTCCATCGGCACCGACGCCTGGGTGCTGAGGATCGGGGTGACCTCCTGCTCGACGGCGGCCTGTGCCACCGCCAGGTCGGCGTCGTCGTGGGCCGCCGAGAGCACGCCGATGGGGGCCACGAGCAGCGGCGACGCGTGCCGGCGCCCGAACAGGTCGACCCCGAGGTCGCGCTCGCTGGTGTCGACCAGCATCCGGGGCACGACCCGCCAGCGGTCGAAGGCCGCCCGGTTCGCGGCGGCGGTCGCCTCACCACCGGCCGACCCCGCGACGTAGGCGAAGCCGCGCCGGGACATCACCTTGCGGGCGGCCTCCTCCAGGGCGGTGCCGTCGGTGGGCACCTTCGGGCGGCGGCCGAACGTGCCTGCCCGGTAGATCGCGGACTGGGCGGCCTTCCCGATCTCCGTGAACGGCATCCTGGCTCCTTGTCGGACAGCGGTCGGCGTGCTGCGGCTGCCGCCTGTCTACCGGATCGCACCGGTGGGCGGAAGGTCGACCCGCCCCGGTGCCGACCCGCCTAGGGTGTGCGCCATGCCGCGTTTCTCCTGGGCCGCCTGGGGCCTCCTCGTCGTCGTGCTCGACCTCCCGCTGGCTCGGCTGGGACGTGCTGCCCGACCTCGTGGGGTACGTCTGGCTGTTCATCGGCCTGGCCGGTGGCGCCCTGCTGCACCCCGGGTTCGCGCGGGCCCGGGCCGCCGCGCTGGTCGGCATCCCGGTCTCGGTCATCACCGGCACGCCGTTCACCGACAGCCAGACCGGTGTCGAGTGGGGGCGGCCTTCGCCGGCGTCCTGGTCAACGTCGTCGTGCTGCACCAGCTCGGCACCGCCATCCGCGACCTCGACCCGGTCGAGGGTGACAGCGACCAGCGCCGGTGGGCCAACGGCATCCGGATCGCGGCGCCGATCGCGGGTGGGGTGCAGCTCGTCGGGCCTGGTGCTGATCGGCACCGTGCTGGCCATCTTCTACGTCCTCGGCCTGCTCGCCCTGGTGGTCGTGGGGATCATCGCCGTCGTGCTGCTGCACCGGGTCAACCGGGCCGGCTGGCTGGACACCCTGACCCCGGCGACGCCCGCCGAGCCGTCGACCTCCTGACCCGAGCCGTCGACAGTAGAGAACACGCCGCCCCCGGAGACGGGAGGCGGCGTGTTCTCTACTCTCGACGAGGTGCCGAGGGGGAGGGGCTCAGCGCAGGAAGGGCACGTCGCGGTCGAGCAGGCCGCGCTCCTTGAGCTCGGCGCGCAGCGGGATCTCGTCGTCGATCCAGCCGGTCTGCTTGATGCCCCAGAACGACGCGTGGTCGGGGCCGTAGCCGAGCAGCTGCTGCTGCAGCGGGGTGAGGCCCTGGAACCAGTCGGAGGACTGGTCGGCGACGGCCTCGTCGAGCGGGCGGATCCAGCGGTAGGTGTAGCCGATGAACATCAGCTTGCGGATGCGCTCGCTCGTGTTCATCGAGCGGGAGTGCCACAGCCGGCGGTCGAAGATGAACGCGTCACCGGGGTTGAGCAGCACCTCGACGGCACCCTCGGGCTCGATGATCGGGTCGCCCGGCTTCTCGGGGCGGCCGGACAGGGTGTTGTTCTTGTGGCTGCCCGGGATCACCTTGGTGTTGCCGTAGCCCGGCTCGGACAGGTCGGTGAGCGCGTAGCTGATCTTCGTCATGAACATCGGACGCACGTCCATGTCGATGTCGGAGTTCTGCCGGTAGCCGTCCTGGTGCCAGTTCCAGAAGGGCGGCTCGTCCTTCGGGGGGTTCACGTCGATGTGGTTGTGGTGCGTGTAGATGTTCCAGCCCATCGTCCCCCAGATGTACGGGAAGGTGCGCGGCCAGGTGAGCAGCTCGACGAAGCGCGGGTCGCGGTGCATCCAGCCCATGACGTGGATCGACCGGTCCGGGCGCAGCTCGCCGGCCGCCTCCTCCTCGCCGTAGATGCGGTCGACGGCGTCCTCGAAGTAGGCGCGGTCCTCCTCCGGCAGGGCGTTCGGGATGACGACGAAGCCGTCGCGGTCGTACTGCTCGCGGATGGCCGGGTCGAGGGGCTCGAAGCCGGTGGGCGCGGGCACGGTGGCGGTCATGCGGTGGTGCTCCCAACTGGTGCCGACGGACGCGGGGGCACCGACCCGCTGCGGGCTGCCCGTGTGGCAGCTGCCGCCTCCATGCGAGCCAGTCTAGGTCTGCGACCTCGCCCGATGTCGGACGCCGTGCCCGCCGCCACGCCCGCTCGGGTCAGGTGACGTCGGCCGCCGCGTAGACCCGCAGGCTGGTGCCGGGGACCTTCACGGTGCCCGGTGCCTGTGCCCGGGCGGGCGGCTGCGGGCGCTCCCAGTCGCTGTCCCAGAGCAGCCGGTAGGCGGTGACGCCGGGTGCCGCGGGCAGGGTCACCTCGTGCTCGTGGGCGCCGCCGTTGACCACGAGGAGCGCCGACTCGGCGCCCATCCAGGCCCCGGCCACGTACATCTGCACCACCCGGGTGCCCGGGTGGTCCCAGCGGTTGCCCATGGCGGTGCCGTCGGCGGCGTACCACTCCATGTCGCGGCTGCCGTCGTCGTGCACCTGGCGGCCGAGCGCCCAGACCCGCTGGCGCAGCGCCGGCAGCTCCTGGCGCACCCGGACCAGGTGCTGGGTGGTCGCGAGGAGGTCGGCCTGCCAGGGCGCGAGGTCCCAGTCGACCCAGCTCGTCTCGTTGTCCTGGCAGTAGGCGTTGTTGTTGCCGCCCTGGGTGCGCCCCAGCTCGTCGCCGGCGTTGAGCATCGGCACGCCGGTCGACAGCAGCAGCGTGCCGAGGGGGTTGCGGATGGTGCGGGCCCGGGCGGCGACGACGCCGGCGTCGTCGGTCGGGCCCTCGACGCCGTGGTTCCACGAGGTGTTGCCGTTGCTGCCGTCGCGGTTGTCCTCGCCGTTCGCCTCGTTGTGCTTGTGGTCGTACGACGTGAGGTCGGCCAGCGTGAAGCCGTCGTGCGCGGCGACGAAGTTGACCGATGCCGTGGGCCCCCGGTCGCGGTGGCCGAACAGGTCGCGCGACCCGGCGAGCCGGGTCGCGAGGTCCTGCAGGCCGTGCGAGTGCTGCCCGTGGGCCTGGGCGCGCACGTCGCTGATCCAGAACCGGCGCACGGCGTCGCGGAAGCGGTCGTTCCACTCCATGAACGGCGGGGGGAACTGGCCGGTGCGCCAGCCGTGCATCCCGAGGTCCCACGGCTCGGCGATGAGCGTGACGCGCGAGAGCACCGGGTCGGTGCGCAGGGCGACCAGGAAGGGGTGGTCGGGGTCGAACTCGTCGCCCCGGCCGCGGCCGAGCGCCACGGCGAGGTCGAACCGGAAGCCGTCGACGTGGAACTCCTGCACCCAGTAGCGCAGCGAGTCGAGCACCATCCGGCAGACCACGGGGTGGCGCAGGTCGAGGGTGTTGCCGCAGCCGGTGACGTCGATGTCGCGGCCGCGCTCGTCGAGCCGGTAGTAGGCGCGCTGGTCGAGGCCGCGCCAGGAGAGCGTGGCGCCGGTGCGGTCCTGCTCGGCGGTGTGGTTGTAGACGACGTCGAGGATCACCTCGATGCCCTCGCGGTGCAGCAGCTTGACCATGCCCTTGACCTCGTCGACGCACGCCCTGCGGGTCGGTGGCGGCGGCGTAGCCGGGGTGGGGTGCGAAGAAGCCGAGGGTGTTGTAGCCCCAGTGGTTGGTCAGCTCGCGCCGCACCAGGTGCGGCTCGGAGGTGAAGGCGTGCACCGGCAGCAGCTCGACGGCGGTGACGCCGAGCTCGGTGAGGTGGGCCACCGACGCGGGGTGCGCCAGCCCGGCGTAGGTGCCGCGCAGCTCCTCGGGCACGTCGGGGTGCAGCGCGGTCTGGTTGCGCACGTGCGCCTCGTAGATGACGGTCTCGCTGCGCGACCGGTTCGGCGGGCGGTCGTCCTCCCAGTCGAACTCGTCGTCGACGACGACGCAGCGCGGCACGCGAGCCCCGGCTGTCGAGGTCGGAGCGCAGCTCGCCGTCGCCGTGCCAGGCGTCGTCGACGACGTGGCCGTAGAGCTCCGGGCCCCAGCTGACCCGGCCCTCGAGCGCCCGGGCGTACGGGTCGAGCAGCAGCTTGGCGGCGTTGTGCCGCTGGCCCGTGTCGGGGCTCCACTCGCCGGCCACCCGCACGTTGTACCGCTGCCCCGGGCCCATGCCCGGCACGAAGCCGAACCACCAGCCGTGGGCCCGCTCGACGAGCGGCACGCGCCGCTCGGAGGTGCCGTCCACGTCGCCGGCGTCGAACATGCAGACGTAGACACCGTCGGCGTGGCCGGCGTAGACCGCGACGTCGGCACCACCCTCGACGAGGGTGACGCCGGGGGGCGGCGGCAGGTCGCGGCCGAGGGCCCCCGGGGCGGGCGCGGGGCGGGGCGGGCGGGGCATGGAGGCGAGCCTAGTGAGTGGTTAGGTTGGACCCATGACCGATCCCACGTCGCTGCCCAACTTCCCCCCGCCGCCGGACGAGCACCCGCTGCGCGGCCGGGTCCTCGACGTGCTCGTCGACCTCGGCCTCGCGCCGAACCTCGACAACGACGGCGACGTCGCCTTCACCGTCAACGACCAGCAGCTCTTCGTGCGGTGCTCCGAGGGCGAGGTCGAGATCATGCGGGTCTTCGGCCAGTGGCAGATCCAGGACGACCTCCTCGCCGACCGGCTGCACCTGCACGAGACGTGCAACGAGCTCAACCTCAACATGAACTGCGTCAAGACCGGGGTGGCCGGCTCGACCCTCGTGGTCATCAGCGAGCACCTCACCACCCCCGGTGCCGACCTCAACACCATGCTGCAGGTCTCGATCCAGGTGATCCTGTCCGGCGTGCACATCTGGCACCAGCGCGTGCTCGGGCTCGACCCGACCGCCGAGGGCGACGCACCGGCCGGAGGCACCTCATGAGCGACCTCGTCCGCCTCGAGGTCGACGGCGGCATCGGCACCATCCGCCTCGACCGGCCCCCGATGAACGCCCTCAACGCCGAGATCCAGCACGGCCTGATCGCCGCGTGCCGCGAGGCCGCCGAGCGCACGCGACGTCGCGGCCGTCATCGTCTGGGGTGGCGAGAAGGTCTTCGCCGCCGGCGCCGACATCAAGGAGATGGAGACGATGTCGTACACCGACATGGTCGACCACTCCGCGCTGCTGCAGGACGTTCACCCGGGCCCTGGCCCGCCTGCCCAAGCCGACCGTGGCCGCCATCACCGGCTACGCCCTCGGCGGCGGGTGCGAGGTCGCGCTCGCCTGCGACTTCCGCATCGCGGCCGACGACGCGCGGCTCGGCCAGCCCGAGATCCTGCTCGGCATCATCCCCGGGGCCGGCGGCACCCAGCGCCTCGCCCGCCTCGTCGGGCCCTCGAAGGCCAAGGACCTCGTGTTCTCCGGCCGGTTCGTCAAGGCCGACGAGGCGCTCGCCATCGGGCTCGTGGATGCCGTGGTGCCCGCCGCCGACGTCTACGACACGCGCCCGCTCGATGATGGCCCGCTACGTCGGTGGCCCGGCGTACGCGCTGCGGGCGGCCAAGGAGGCCATCGACCGTGGCCTCGAGCTCGACCTCGAGTCGGGCCTGGAGATCGAGCGGACGCTGTTCGCCGGCACCTTCGCCACGAAGGACCGGGCCGTCGGCATGAGGCACTTCGTCGAGAAGGGCAAGGGTCCGGCGCCGTTCGAGGGCGCCTGACCGCGGCGCGGTGAGGGTGGGAGGGTCACCTGTCCTCCGGCGTGGCGGGCATCACGCCGCACCGATGGTGAACAAGCGCTCACCGGCTGAGAGAATCGACGGCACGCCCTGCGCCGGATGGCGCGGGCCGACCAGCCACCACGAACAGAAGAGGACGAGGCACGCATGAACATCGTCGTCTGCGTCAAGTACGTGCCGGACGCCCAGTCCGAGCGCACGTTCCGCGACTCCGACAAGACCGTCGACCGAGAGGGTGTCGACGGGCTGCTGTCCGAGCTCGACGAGTACGCCGTCGAGGAGGCCCTGAAGATCGTCGAGGCCGCGGGCGAGGGTGAGGTCACCGTGCTGACGGTCGGCCCCGACGCCGCCGCCGACGCGATCAAGAAGGCCCTCCAGATGGGCGCCCACGCGGGCGTGCACGTCAACGACGCCGCGATCCACGGCTCGGATGCCGTCGCCACCTCCCTCGTGCTCGCCGAGGCCGTGAAGAAGGCCACCGGCGGTACCCCCGAGCTCGTCATCACCGGCATGTCGTCCACCGACGGCGTCATGGGCGTGGTGCCCGCGATGCTCGCCGAGCGGCTCGGCCTGCCCCAGGTCACCTACGCCTCCGAGCTGACCCTCGGCGACGGCACGGTGACGATCCGCCGCGACGGCGACACGGCATCCGAGACCATCGAGGCGGCGCTGCCGGCCCTGGTGTCGGTGACCGACCAGATCAACGAGCCGCGCTACCCCTCGTTCAAGGGGATCATGGCCGCGAAGAAGAAGCCGGTCGAGCAGTGGGGGCTGGCCGACCTCGGCATCGACCCCTCGCTGGTCGGCCTCGACGCCGCGTGGACCTCGGTCGTCTCCTTCGCCAAGCGCCCCCCGCGTGCCCAGGGCCAGATCGTCACCGACGAGGGCGACGGCGGCACCAAGCTGGCGGAGTTCCTCGCCGGCCAGAAGTTCCTCTGAGCCCGACCGACGACTGACAGGTAGGACGGAAAACCCATGGCTGAAGTACTCGTTCTCGTCGACCACACCGACGGGCGCCTGCGCAAGGCGACCGCCGAGCTGCTGACGATCGCCCGCCGCCTCGGCGAGCCCTCCGCCGTGCACATCGGCGTCGGCGCCGAGAAGGCCCAGGCCGACGCTGGCCAAGTACGGCGCGCACAAGGTCTACGTCGTCGACGACGCGGATGCCGCCGCGTACCTCGTCGCGCCCGCAGGCCGAGATCCTCGCCGCGCTGGTCGAGAAGGTCGCCCCGGCGGCGCGTGCTCATCGCGAGCAACGCCACCGGCAAGGAGATCGCGGCCCGGCTCGCCATCAAGACCGGCTCGGGCGTCATCACCGACGCCATCGACGTGCGCGCCGGCGACAACGGCATCGAGACCACGCAGTCGGTCTTCGCCGGCTCCTACACGGTGACCGCCACGGTCACCACCGGCACGCCGATCATCGCCGTCAAGCCGAACTCGGTGCCGCTCGCAGGCGTCGCCGGCCGCGGGTGCGCGTCGAGGCGTTCACGGTCACCCTGAGCGACACGGCCCGGGCTGCCCGGATCACCGACTCGCAGCCCAAGCAGGCCACCGGCCGCCCGGAGCTCACCGAGGCCGCGATCGTCGTCTCCGGCGGCCGTGGCACCGGCGGTGACTTCAGCCCGGTCGAGGAGTTCGCCGACTCGCTCGGTGCCGCCGTCGGCGCGAGCCGCGCGGCCGTCGACGCGGGCTGGTACCCGCACAGCAGCCAGATCGGCCAGACCGGCAAGCAGGTGTCGCCGCAGCTCTACGTCGCGGCCGGCATCTCGGGTGCGATCCAGCACCGCGCCGGCATGCAGACCTCCAAGACGATCGTCGCCGTCAACAAGGACGAGGAGGCGCCGATCTTCGAGCTCGTCGACTTCGGCGTCGTCGGCGACCTCTTCACGGTGCTGCCGCAGGCCACCGCCGAGGTCAAGAAGCGCAAGGGCTGACCCGGCACCACGACCACCGCTCACGAGGCGGTCTCGCCGCGCGAGCGGACGACAGAGGGGCGACCGATCCGGTCGCCCCTTCGTGGTTCCGGGACCGCGCCCGCGCGGTGACGGGGTGGAGATCGAGTGGTGTCAATGCACCCGACGTTCAGGAAGTCGCAGCATGATGGCGCACATGACGTCCAGAGGGCCGGCGTTGCCGTGGTTGTCCACGCTCGCGTGGGCGGGCGTGGGGGCGCTCGGCGCCTTCGGCATCGCCGGGCTGGCCACCATCGGGGTGTTCCTCCTGGCCGGTGCGGTGCTCGTCGCCGCGGTCGCGCTCTCGATCCCGGCGCTGCGCCCGCCGTGCGCGCCGGGCTTCCTCGTGGGGTTGTCGACCGCGCCGCTCTACATCGCGTGGCTGAACCGCGGCGGGCCCGGGCCTGGTCTGCACGACCACCCCCGACTCGATGACGTGCGCGGACCAGTGGAGCCCGTGGCCGTTCGTGGCGCTCGGCGTGCTCTTCGCCGGTGCCGGCCTGGTGCTGCTGCTGGTCACCCGCAGGGGCTCTGACCAGCCGTCCGACGTGGGCACCGAGGCGCCCGGCTCGGTGGTGCAGACGTAGACTCGACGACCGTGACTGCCTACCTCGACCACGCGGCGACGACCCCGATGCTGCCGGCCGCGCTCGAGGCCCTGATGGAGCAGTCCGCCGTGGTCGGCAACCCCTCCTCGCTGCACACCTCCGGGCGCGCGGCGCGCGCCGTGGTGGAGGAGGCGCGCGAGCGGATCGGCGCGCGCGCTCGGTGCCCGGCCGTCCGAGGTGGTCTTCACCTCCGGTGGCACCGAGTCCGACAACCTCGCCGTCAAGGGCGCCTGGCTCGCGCGCCGCGCCAAGGACCCCGCCCTCGACGGGGTCGTCGCGAGCGGCATCGAGCACCACGCGGTGCTCGACCCGGTCGAGTACCTCGCGCGAGGCCCGCGGGGTGCGGGTCAGCTTCCTCGAGCCCGACCGCTGCGGCCACATCGGCGTCGACAGCCTGCGTGAGGCGCTGGCCCCCGGCGGCATCGCCGTGGCCAGCGTGATGTGGGCCAACAACGAGGTCGGCACGGTGCAGCCGGTGGCCGAGCTCGCCGCCGTCGCCCGCGAGCACGGGGTGCCGTTCCACACCGACGCGGTGCAGGCCGTCGCCCACCTCCCGGTGCGCTTCGACGAGAGCGGCGCCGACCTGATGACGGTGAGCGCCCACAAGATCGGGGGGCCCGTGGGCGTCGGCGCCCTGCTGGCCCGCCGCGACGCCCCGCTCGTCCCCATCGCCCACGGTGGCGGCCAGGAGCGCCAGGTGCGCAGCGGCACCCTCGACGCGGCCGGCATCCACTCGTTCGCCGTCGCGCTCGACGAGACCGTCGCGAGGCGTGACGTCGAGGCCAAGCGGGTCATGATGCTGCGCGACCGGCTGCTCGAGGGCGCGCTCGGCGCTCGGCCTCGGCATCCAGGTCACCGGCTGCTGGACCGCCGGCGACGGCACCCGGCGGCTGCCCGGCAACGCGCACCTCGTGGTGCCCGGCTGCGAGGGCGACTCCCTGCTCTACCTGCTCGACGCCGCCGGGGTCGAGTGCAGCACCGGGTCGGCCTGCCAGGCGGGGGTGCCGCAGCCCAGCCACGTGCTGCTCGCGATGGGGCTGACCGAGGCCGAGGCGCGCGGTGCGCTGCGGCTGTCGCTGGGCCACACCTCGACCGAGGCCGACGTCGACGCGTTCCTCACCGCCCTGCCGGCGGTCGTCGAGCGGGCCCGACGGGCGGGCGGCCTGCTCTGATGCGGGTCGTCGCCGCGATGTCGGGCGGGGTCGACTCGGCGGTCGCCGCCGCGCGGATGCTCGACGCCGGCCACGAGGTCGTCGGGGTGCACCTCGCGCTGTCGCGCTCGGCACCGACCCTGCGCGAGTCGGCGCGCGGCTGCTGCACGATCGAGGATGCCGGTGACGCCCGTCGCGTCGCGGACCGGCTCGGCATCCCGTTCTACGTCTGGGACCTCGCGAGCCGCTTCCAGCGCGACGTCGTCGACGACTTCGTCGCGGAGTACGCCGCGGGGCGCACGCCGAACCCGTGCCTGCGGTGCAACGAGCGGATCAAGTTCGCCGGGCTGCTCGACAAGGCGGTGGCGCTGGGCTTCGACGCCGTGGCGACCGGCCACTACGCGCAGGTCGTCGAGGGTGCCGGACGGGCGGCGCGAGCTGCACCGGGCCGTCGACACCGCCAAGGACCAGTCGTACGTGCTCGGGGTGCTCGACGCCGACCAGCTGGCCCGCTCGTTCTTCCCCCTCGGCGACTCGACCAAGCCGCAGGTGCGCGAGGAGGCCGCCGCCGCGGGGCTTCTCGGTGGCGAAGAAGCCGGACAGCCACGACATCTGCTTCATCCCCGACGGCGACACCCGCGCCTGGCTGACCCGCCGGCTGGGGGAGCACCCGGGCGAGCTCGTCGACGCCGTGTCGGGCGAGGTCGTCGGGTCGCACGGTGGGGCGCACGGCTTCACGGTGGGGCAGCGGCGCGGGCTCGGCCTCGACCGGTCGGCGCTCGACGGCGAGCCGCGCTACGTCGTGTCCGTCGACGCGCCGACCAACCGGGTGGTCATCGGCACCGCCGACCTGCTCGGGGTCGACCTCGTCGAGGGCCGGCACCTGCGGTGGTGCGGCCCGGCGCCGACGGGGGAGGTGCGGGTGGGGGCCCAGGTGCGCGCCCACGGTGCCGAGGTGCCGGCCACCGCGACGGTCGACACCGGCACGGATGCCGTGCGGGTCGTGCTCGACGAGCGGCTGCGCGGGGTGGCCCCCGGGCAGTCGGTGGTGCTCTACGAGGGCACCCGGGTGGTCGGGTCGGCGACCATCAGCGGCACCGGCCGCGCCTGAGCGGCGGGCGCGCCCCCGGCATCCGGCTGGTCGCTGCGCACGCAGGACTTCGGGTCGCACGCAGCAATTGGTGCGTGCCGTCCGAACTGCTGCGTGCCCGTGCCGTCAGTCGTCGAGGAGGGTGGTGTCGTGCGTGGCCGTCAGGTCGCCGCCGGCCTCGCCGGTGTTGACCACCCCGGTCGGCTCGATGAGCACGAGCGAGGCCTCCTCGGCCGCGACGGGGCAGTGCTCGACCCCGCGCGGCACCACGAACAGCTGGCCGGGGCCGAGGCTGACGTCGCCGTCGGGGAGCCGGATCGTCAGCGAGCCGTCGACCACGAGGAAGAGCTCGTCGGTGTCGGCGTGCGAGTGCCACACGAACTCGCCCTTGACCTTCACGACCTTGACCTCGTAGTCGTTCAGGGTCGCCACCACCTTGGGTGACCAGTGCTCGGAGAAGAGCGACAGCTTGTCCCGCAGGTCCACCACGCGTGCCATGCCCCCACGCTACGGGGACGGTCACGGCATCCGGCTCGGCCCCGGAACCTTCACCTTCGCAGGACAACGGTTGTGGTGCGGAGGTGAAGCTTCCGGCATCGGGCGGGAAAGTTGGGACGGGAATGATTGAAGGGTCAACTACTGTTGGACGAGTCGCCTCCCACGTCGGAGGATTGGACCACCCGAAGGAGCTGATCACCATGCCGGCCGTGACCGTCGACAACATCCTGACCCTGCCGAAGGTCGCCGAGCCCGTCGCCGAGGCCGTGTCGCGCCCGGTGCGCTCGGTGACGACCGCACCGTCGGGCTTCGAGGGCGAGGGTTTCCCCGTGCGCCGTGCGTTCGCCGGCGTCGACCTCGCCGCGCTCGACCCGTTCATCCACATGGACCAGATGGGTGAGGTCGAGTACGCGCCGGGCGAGCCCAAGGGCACCGCGTGGCACCCGCACCGCGGCTTCGAGACCGTCACCTACATCATCGACGGCACCTTCGTGCACCAGGACTCCAACGGTGGTGGCGGCACGATCAGCAACGGCGACACCCAGTGGATGACGGCGGGCTCCGGCCTGCTGCACATCGAGGTGCCGCCGGAGTCGCTCGTCATCTCCGGTGGGCTCTTCCACGGCCTCCAGCTGTGGGTCAACCTGCCGAGGTCGATGAAGATGTCGCCCCCGCGCTACCAGGACATCCGCGGCGGCGACGTCGCGCTGCTCTCCAGCCCCGACGGCGGCGCGCTGGTGCGCGTCATCGCCGGTGAGCTCGACGGGCACGACGGCCCCGGCATCACCCACACGCCGATCACCGTGCTGCACGCGACGGTGGCCCCCGGTGCGCGGGCCCGGCTGCCGTGGAACCAGGACTACAACGCCCTGGTGTACGTGCTCAACGGCAAGGGCACGGTCGGCCCCGACCGCCGCCCGATCCGCCAGGGCCAGCTCGCCGTGCTCGGCGCCGGCGACCTCATCGAGGTCGGCGCCGACGAGAGCCAGGAGAGCCGCAGCCCGAGCATGGACCTCTACGTGCTCGGCGGCCGCCCGATCCGCGAGCCCGTCGCGGCCTACGGCCCGTTCGTCATGAACACCCGCGAGGAGCTCGTGCAGGCCTTCGAGGACTTCCAGGCCGGCCGGCTGGGCACCATCCCGACCGAGCCGCACCCCGGGCACGACGTCCTCTGACGCACGACGGCAAGACGCCCCCGGAGCCTGCGGGCCCGGGGGCGTCGGCCTGTGGTCAGGCGGGCGTGGCGACGCGGGGCCGGGCCGCCCGACCCGCTGCGGGCCGCGAGGGCCAGCTGGCGCACCCGGGCGAAGTCCTCGTCGGTGTAGACGCCGTTGACCCCGGAGATCGCGGCCAGCCGCATGCCGTGCCGCAGCCCGAGCTGGTAGATCTCCTTGACCTTCTCCCACTCGATGGCGCGGCCCACGGTGAAGGTCTCGTAGCGGCCCTCGAGGGCCAGCGCGACGGTCTCGGCCAGGCAGGCGTACGCGACGCCCGGCGGCAGGCCGATGTCGCGCATCCGCACGTCCAGCCGGGCAGCTCGATCTCGCCGGACTCGACGACGATGACGTCCGGGCGCTTGGCGACGTCCTCGGCCGACAGGTCGAGCGGGCGGGCGACGTCGGTGATGACGCAGCCGGGCTTGACGTCCATGATGTCGAGCACCCGCTTGCCGGCGCCCGAGGTGGCGGTGACGATGACGTCCATGTCGGCCAGGTGCTCGCCGGGCGTCGCGGCGGCGTGCACCACGGCGCGGGGGTGCTCGCGCTCGATGTCCTGCTTGAGCGCCAGCAGCTTGGCCGTCTCGGGCGAGACCAGCCACAGCTCGTCACTGGCCAGGGCCAGCAGCCGGGCGCAGACCGAGCCGATCGCCCCGGTGGCGCCGACGACCATGGTGCGCCCGCGGATGATCCCGCCGTCGCTGCGCTCGAGCAGGCCCGAGCCGGTCGACCGCCTCGTGGGCGGCCCACAGCGCCCCGGAGGCGCTGTAGCTGTTGCCGGTGGTGATCGGGAGCGAGCGCTTGCGCGCGACCGTCACCCCGGCGTCCCCGACGACCTTGGTGAACGCGCCGAGCCCCATGATCTGGGCGCCGAGCCCCCGCGCCACCTCGGCGGCCGCGAGCAGCTTGTCGTAGGTGAACTCCGGGTCGTGGGCGAGGATCTCCTTCGGGGTGCCGCCCACCGTGATGAGCCAGCCCTCGACCTCGGCGCCGGTCGGTGAGGTGATGCCGGTGACGTGGCTGTAGACGGTCGGCGGGGCGTAGGCCATCGCCTTCTCGATCGCGTCGGTGACGACGGACGGCGAGACGCGCATGACGGTGCCGAGCGGCTCGACCTTGGTGAAGAACTTCCGCGACAGCGGGTGGATGACGAACGCGAACCGGCTCTTGCGCCGGGGCCCGTTCGGCTGGAGCAGCCGGGGCTCGAGGCCGGCGGTGAGGATGATCTCGAGCAGGTCGTCGTCGCGCAGCCGCTCGGGGGCGCCGCCCGGAGCGCGCACGGTCGCCCGCATCATCGCCTCGAGGCGTGGCGACGTCGATGGTGACGTCGTAGGGCTGGGGGGTGGTGTCGACGACGAGGTCGACGTCGCGGGCCGCGAGGTCGGCGAGCTGCTCGTCGGTGACGGCCGAGGTGATGACCGCCTTGCCGTGCAGGTCGGCGAAGCCGGAGGTCACGAGCTCGTGGTACGACGCCACGACGACGTCGCTGTCCTCCGGGCGGTGCGCCAGCCAGCCGCGGTTCGCGAGCTCGGCCGGCAGCAGGGTGTCCTCGCGCACGGCCGCGTTCACCTGGCGCAGCGGCCAGGTGGCGGCGCGGGTCACCGCGCCGACCAGCGGCCCGGGCGACAGCCGCCCGGCGAACCCGCCCGGCGTGGTGCGCGTGCTGCAGGTGGATGTTGTCGGTGAACTCGCGCAGCACGCCCACGGTGCGGGCGTGGTCGGCGCCGAGCACGATCGGTGCGGGCGTTGGAGAAGTAGCCGGGCCGCTCGTTCTGCACCCAGCGCACCGACCACTCCTGCAGCACCTCGTGCAGGCGCCGCCCGTCGGTGACGGTGCCGTCGGTGACGGCGCCCATCAGCTGCCGGATGGCCACGGCGGGGTCGATGTCGATCGCCCCGGTGGCCGCGGCCTCGGTCGCCCCGTTGACGGCGACGGCATCCGCGAGGGGGGCCCAGCGGCGCACCAGGGTCTCGGCGGTGCGCAGGTCGCCGTCGGTGCCGATGCGCAGCAGGCGCACCGGTCGACCGAGGAACTCGACGGTGACGTCGTGGTCGCGCTCGGCGGACCCCAGGCTGATCTCGACGACCAGCAGGGGCGGCTCGACGCGGGTCTTCCTCTTGGCGGACAACGGCATTCCTTCCAGGGTGGTGCAGCTCAGGTCATCGCGTTGGCGTCGTACTCGGGGTGTGCCTGCATGAAGTCGAGCAGGCGGCCGGCGTAGGTCGAGAAGCGCGGGCAGGCCAGGCCGGATGCCGTGAGGTCGCGGGTCGTGTTCTCCGTCGCGTACGTCGTGGGTGAGGCGAAGTAGTCCAGGGCCTCCGCGGGCAGGCCCAGCAGGCGCTCCATGCCGGGCACGTGCTCGACGAGGGCGTGCACGGGGCGCAGCGGGAGCGGCATCCAGACCACCTTGGAGCCGCGGTGCCGGGCGAAGGTCGTGACGACCTCGCGGACGGTCGGCGGGTCGGGGTCGACCAGGGCGTAGGTGCGGCCGGCCGACTCGTCGAGCACCGACAGCTCGTCCATCGCACCGACCACGAAGTCGCGCGGCACGAGGCACACCCGCACGCTGTCGGCGTCGCCCACGGCCGGCACGACCGCGACGGACGGCTGGCGCGCGAGGAAGGTGGCGAGGAAGTAGGGGCCGTCGTACTTCTGGGTGGCGCCGGTCTGCGAGTCGCCCACGACGATGCCCGGGCGGTAGATGGTGGCGGGGATGCCGTCGGCCATCGCCTTGCGCACGAGCAGCTCGGCCTCGTACTTGGTCTCCTCGTAGTGGTTGCGGAACTCCTGGCCCACCTCGAGGGCGTCCTCGGTGAACTCGCCCTCGTAGCGGCCGCTGACGTAGCAGGTGCTGACGTAGTGCAGCCGCCGCAGGTGGGGCTGCTCGCGGCAGAACGCGAGCACGTTGGTCGTGCCGCCGACGTTGACCCGGCGGGCGATCTGCGGCGCGACGGCGAGGTCGTAGACGGCCGCGAGGTGCCACACCTCCCGCACGTCGTCGAGGCGGTCGCGCTCGACCGGGCCGAGCCCGAGGCCGGCGACGGTGATGTCGCCCTCGACGAGCGTGATGCGGCCCGTCGTGTGCGGGTCGGTGATCTCGAGCTCCTTGACCCGGGACCGGGCGAGCACCGCGTGCTGCGGCTGCACCAGGCAGACCGCGTCGGTGCCGGGCCGGCGGGCGAGCAGCCGGGGGAGCAGGGCGGAACCGAGGAAGCCGGGGAACCCGGTCATGAGCAGCTGGGCCACGCGAATGTCCTTTTCGCAGGGTCTCGCGGACTGGCACCGGTGGGGGTCCCGGCGCCGTCACCGGATGGACCTGCTACAGACTGTAGTTGTCCGCGACGGACGGCTCTTGACCGTCGTTGCCCAGAACACGTCACTGCCGACGTGATCCTCGTCGCACCGGGTGGTGCTGCCCGCGGTCGGGCCCGTGGTCGGGCCCCGGTCGGGCCCTCGGCGGTCGGGCCCCGCTCACGGCTCGTGGCGGCCGAGCAGGATCACCGTCGCGACCCCGGACGCGCGCTCACCGATGACGACCCGGGCGGCGGCCCGCTGGGTGGGGTCGAGCACGACGAGGTCCATGGCGTCGGCCCACACCCGCGACCGCCAGGACTGCGCGAGGGCACCGAACGCCCACTCGTCGAGCGGCCCCATGAGCCAGTCCAGCGTCTCCGCGGCGGGCGACCACCGGCCGACGACGTCCCGCTGCACCTCGTCCGTCGTGTCGTCGATGATGGTGTTGACCATCTCGTGGTCCTCCCGGCGCCGCTGGCGGGCCGCGTCGTCGAGGGTGGGCCAGTCGTCGAGCACGTCGACGAGGGCCAGCGCGAGGTCGTGGTTGATGTGCGCGTTGATGCCGAGCATGAGGGCCTGCAGCGGGTGGCAGTCCGGGTCGGCGCACGCCTCGAGCGCCTCGTGCCAGATCGCCGGGCAGACCGGTTCCTCGATCAGGCCGCCGTAGGAGTCGACGGCGTCGAAGTAGTACGTGGCGAAGCGGTCGAGCAGCCGGCCGACCCAGACGCCGTCGTGGAAGCGACCGGCCCGGATGTTCTCCTCCATCCGGCGGGTCATCACCAGGTAGCACTCGGCGAAGACCGCGCGACGGTCACTCGCGTCGCCCCACTCCTGGGCCAGGGCCGCGAGCCGTTCCTCCGCCGTGCGGGCGCCGTCCATCTCACCGGTCAGCGTAGGGCCGTGACCGCCGGGGTCCCGCGTCGCGGCCAGCGCGTCGGGCCAGCACCCGCACGGCCGCGTCGGCCTGGGTCTCGGGCAGCCCGGCGTAGCAGAGCACCAGCCCCCGCACGGTCGCCTCGACGGCGTACGCGGACAGCGGGCTGGCGGCCAGGCCGTGCTCGGCCAGCCGCGAGACGACGTCGAGGTCGTCGACGTCGTCGGGCAGCCGCAGCACGACGTGCAGCCCCGCGTCGACCCCCTCGAGCGCGGCTCCGGGCAGGTGCCGGGCCACGGCGGCGACGAGCGCGGCCCGGCGTGCGGCGTAGGTGCGGGTGACCCGGGCGTGGTGGGTGGCCAGCGCGCCCGACGCGACGAACTCGGCCAGGGCGAGCCCGGTGGCCTCGTTCACGACCAGCCCGCGCGACTCCAGCTCGACCCGCAGCCGGTCGCGCAGCCGCCGCGGCGGCGCCATCCACGCGACGCGCAGCGACGGTGCCACCAGCTTGGATGCCGTGCCGATGTAGACCACGTGCTCGTCGGCACCCGGCAGCGAGCGCAGTGCCGGCAGCGGCGAGACGTCGTACCGGAACTCGCCGTCGTAGTCGTCCTCGAGCACGAGACCACCTGTGCGAGAGGCCCATTCGAGCAGCTGCACCCGCCGCGTGACCGGCATCCGGGCGCCGAGCGGGTACTGGTGCGAGGGCGTGACGTAGGCGGCGGAGGTGCCGTCGGGCAGCAGGGCGGGGTCGAGGCCGTCACCGTCGACGGGAACCGCCGCGACGCGAACGCCCTCGGTCGCGAACGCCGTCCAGGCCTCGACGTAGCCGGGGTCCTCGAGCGCCACGGTCTCGCCCACCAGCCCCAGTGCGGCCGGGAGCGCGCGCAGCGAGGCGCCGACCCCCGGCACGAGCAGGAGGTCGTCGGGTGCGACGGCCACGCCACGGCTGCGGCGCAGGTGCTCGGCGAGCACGCGGCGGAGGCGGTCGTGGGCGGGCCCGGCACCGGCGTCGTTGCCGGGCACGGCCGACCCCGCGGTGCGCCAGGCGCGGCGCCACGCCGCCGGGTCGACCAGCGAGGTGTCGGGCCGGCCGGGTCGCAGGTCCCAGCGGGGCGGCTCGCCGGGCCGCTGCTCCGGCCCGGTGTCGGCGTCCCGCGGGGTGTGCACGTGGGTGAGGGCCCCTGCCGCGGCCGCGCGGTCGGCGCCGGGTGCCACGACGGCCCCCGAGCCGGCCCGGCTCACGACGAACCCGGCGGCGGCGAGCTCGTCGTACGCCGCGACGACCGGGCCGCGGGACAGGCCCAGCACCCCCGCGAGGGCCCGGGTCGAGGGGAGGGCGTCGCCCGGGCGCAGGCGGCCGGCCCGCAGCTCGGCGACTACGGCGTCGGCCAGCCGGTGGCGCAGCGGGGCCGGGCCGGGGGCGACGTCGAGCACGAGGTCGACGGGGCGGGGGGCGCGCGGCATCCCGCGACCATACTGGTCCTGTGAAACCGGTGGCTACTGGATCTCGGCGAGGGCCAGTTCGTTCGGTTCACTGGTGCCGGGGCGGCGTCCGGCGTGGCCGGACGGCGCCCGCGGCACGACCGATGACGCCCCTGTCGGGGGCACGAGAGAGGATGACGCGGTGAGCGGGCTCGAGATGCGACCAGGGTGCGAGTGCTGCGACGTCGACCTGCCCGCCGACGACGTGGGCGCGGTCGTCTGCTCGTTCGAGTGCACCTTCTGCGCGGGGTGCGCCGAGCACCTCGAGCGCACCTGCCCGAACTGCGGCGGTGCGCTGATGCCGCGCCCCACCCGGGTGGGCGACGCGCTCGCCCGCCACCCGGCATCCACGACCCGCGTCGTCTCGGATGCCGTCTGCCCGGGGCCCGGCTACGCCGGCCGGGTGCACCGCGAGGCGCCGGTCGAGCGGCTGGGCCGGCACGCCGAGCGCGGGCGGTCCGAGCGCGAGGCGCTCGACGCCCTGCTCGACGAGGTGCTCGCCGGCACGCTCTCGACCGTGGTCGACGGCCGCCCGTGGGTGGTGCCGATGCTCTTCGCGCGCGACGGCGACCGGGTGCTGCTGCACGGCTCGACCGGTGCCGGTGCGCTGCGCCAGGTGGCCGCGGGGGCGCCGGCGGTGCTCAGCGTGACCGTGGTCGACGGGCTGGTCGTGGCGCACACGACCTTCGAGTCGTCGGCCAACTACCGCTCGGCCGTCATCCACGGTGAGCTGACGCCGCTCGGTGACGCCGAGCGCACCACCGCGCTCGAGCTGATCTCGCAGCGGCTGATCCCCGGGCGGCCCGCCGAGGTGCGGGCGATGACCCGCCGCGAAGAGGTCGCGACGCTCGCGATGGAGCTGCCGATCACGCCCGGGCGCTGGCTGCTCAAGGAGCGCTCCGGTGGCGCCTCGGTGCCCGACGAGGAGACCGACGCGTGGTCGGGGGTCGTGCCGTTCCGGGTCGTGGCCGGCGCGCCCGAGCCGTCGACGTGGTCGGCACGAGGCCGGCACGCCGGTGCCCGCGTCCGTGACCGCGCTCGTCGAGCGGTGGACGCCGTGAGCGACACCGGGTCCTCGCAGGCCGCCGTCGCGCCGGTGCGGGCGACCGGCATCGGGTCGTGGCCGGGCACGTCGGCGCGCGAGGCGGTGCGCGTCGTGCGCGACCTGCTCGTCGACGGTGAGGGCGTGGGGCTGCCGCACTGCCCCGAGACCCCGGCGCGCGGCCCGGGCGCCGACATCATCGGGCGGGCCGCCGGCCTGCTCGTCGACCTCCACGTCGACCTCCAGCCGAGCGGGTGGCGCTTCGTCGACCGCCCCGGCCTCGACGCGTCGCGCACGGCGTCGCTGCACCGGGAAGACCTCGACGAGCTCGCCGAGGCCTACGACGGCTACGTCGGCCCGCTCAAGGTGCAGGTCGCCGGGCCGTGGACCCTCGCCGCCTCGTTGCGGCTCAACCGCGGTGAGCGGGTCGTGGCCGACCCGGGCGCGGTGGCCGACCTCGTCGCGTCGCTCGCCGACGGCATCCAGGGCTACGTCTCCGACGTGCGGCGGCTCGTGCCGGGCGCCGAGGTCGTGCTGCAGGTCGACGAGCCGTCGCTGCCGGCCGTGCTCGAGGGGTCGCTGCCGACGTCGTCCGGCTTCGGGCGGGTGCGCGCGGTCGACCCGCAGCTCGTGATGCGGGGCCTGGAGTCGGTGCTCGCCGCGCACCAGCGGTGCGACCGTCGTGCACTGCTGCTCCACCTCGGCGCCGCTGCCGCTGCTGCGGGCCACCGGCGCGGGTGCGCTGGCGATCGACCTCACGACCGCGACCCCGGCCCGCTGGGAGTCGGTCGCGGCCACCCTCGACGCCGGCACCGGGGTCTGGGTCGGCTGCCTGCCCACCGACGGCTCCGGCACCGACCAGGGCGCCCGGGCGCTGGTGCTCGAGGGCTTCGAACGGTCGGGGCTGGGCAGCGACGCGCTGCGCGGGCTGGTCGTGTCGCCCACCTGCGGGCTGGCCGGGCTCACACCCGAGGGGGCCCGCAGCGTTCTCCGTACGGCGCTCGACACCGCGCGCCGACTCGGAGAGGAAGTGCCGTCGTGACGCAGCAACCACGAGTGCCCTGGCAGGTGAAGTACCTCGCGCTCGTCCTGATCTGGGGCTCGAGCTTCCTGCTGATGAAGGTCGGGCTGGAGTCGATGTCGGCCGTGCAGATCTCGGGCCTGCGCATCCTGTCGGGGGCCGCGGTGCTCAGCGTGCTGCTGCTGGCGCGGGGCGGGCACCTGCCCACCGGCCGGCGGGTGTGGGGCCACCTGTTCGTCTGCGGGTTCTTCCTCGGCGCGCTGCCGTTCACGCTCTTCGCGCTGTCCGAGACCAGGATCAGCTCGGCGCTGGCCGGCATCGGCAACGCGGCCACACCGATCGCGACCGTGCTCGCCACCATCGCGATCCTGCCGGGCGAGCGGGTGACCGGGCGCCGGCTCGTGGCGGTGGGTGTCGGGTTCCTCGGCGTCGTCACGATCATGCAGCCGTGGACCTCCGTCGACCGGCCCGACCTCGTCGGGTTCTCGATGGCGCTGGCCGGTGGCGCGAGCTACGGCATCGGCTGGACCTACAACCGGCGGTTCCTCAGCGGCGTCGACCTCGGTGGGCTGTCGCAGCCCGCCGCGACCCTGCTCACCGCGCTGGTGCTGATGGTGCCGGTCGTGCTCGGCTGGGCCGCGGTGCAGCCGGAGGGGCTGGCGGCGATCTGGTCGTACGACGCCCCGGATGCCGGCACCTGGTTCTGGC
The DNA here is from genome assembly GCA_963782695.1 of uncultured Actinomycetota bacterium. Taxonomy (GTDB): domain Bacteria; phylum Actinomycetota; class Actinomycetes; order Actinomycetales; family Dermatophilaceae; genus Fodinibacter. The sequence goes on from CAWAKY010000024.1 coordinate 109,519, forward strand.
TGCCGCTCGCCTGCGTGCTCGTGCTGGGCCTGGTCGGAACGGGGTTCGCGTACACGCTGCAGTTCGACGTGGTGCGCGGTGCCGGCCCGGTCATCGGGTCGACGATCACCTACCTCATCCCGGTGGTGTCCGTCGTGCTCGGCGTGCTCGTGCTGGGGGAGCACCTCGGCCCGTGGCAGATCGTCGGCTTCGTCATCGTGCTGGGCGCCGCGTACGTCGATCAACCGCAAGCCGCGCACCGCCGAGCCGGTGGTCGTCCGCGAGCCGGAGACCTCGGTCGACGCACCCCGCTGACCGGTGGCGACGGGCTCTGGTGAGCGCGGCTCGGTGAGCGTCGGGCTGCTGGTGAGCGTCGGGCGCTCAGCCGTCCGTCGTCGGTCGCGTCGGCCGGGTCGTCTGAGTCGGCGGGGTCGGCGGCGGCCCAGCTGCGGCGCGCCAGCACGGCGACGACGACGGTGACGAGCCCGAGCGCGATGACGGCCAGCAGGCCGCCGACGACCTCGCGGGGCGGCCCGGAGGCGGCGGTGCCACCGGTCGCGCTGCCCGACGAGGCGAGCACGGCCTGCGCGGTCAGCACCGCCTGCGCGACGGACACGCCGCCGAGCACGAGCAACAGCGTCCAGCCCTCTCGCCGGCCCCGGCGCAGGGCTCGCGCCGACCACCACGCCCACCAGATCAGGCCCACCGCGACGAGCACGAGGGGTGCCCCGACGAGGCGCACCAGGCCGCGGTCGGCGTCGCCGTCGTCGGTGCCCGTGCCGGAGAGGAACGCGACGCGCACCCAGAGCGCGATGGCCACCGCGAACAGCGCCGACCAGGTGCCCAGCAGCACCAGGCCCGGCAACCGCCAGCGGTCCCCGGGGCGCGCGAGAGGTGCGTCGGACGCGGCGGGGGCGGACGGCATCCGGGAGCGGGGCGAGGCGCTCACCCCTCGGCCGGGGCGTGCACCTCGCGGCGCAGGATCTTGCCGGTGGGGCCCTTGGGCAGCTCGGGCACGACCCAGACCTTGCGGGGGTACTTGTAGGCGGCGATCCGCTCCTTGGTGAACTCGATGATGTCCTCCGGGGTGGCGGTGGCGCCCTCGCGCAGCGCGACGGCGGCGCCGACCTGCTCGCCCATCAGCTCGTCGGGCATCCCGACGACCGCGACCTCGACGACGTCGGGGTGGGTGTAGATGACCTCCTCGACCTCGCGCGGGTACACGTTCATGCCGCCGCGCAGGATCATGTCCTTCTTGCGGTCGACGATCGTGAAGTAGCCCTCGTCGTCCATCGTCGCGAGGTCACCGGTGCGGAACCAGCCGTCGGGGATGGCCTCGGCGGTCGCCTCGGGCTTGTTCCAGTAGCCCTTCATCACGTTGTCGCCGCGGATGGCGATCTCGCCGACCTCGCCGACCGGCACCTCGTTGCCGTCGAGGTCGACGCACTTCATCTCGCAGCCGGGGATGGCGACGCCGATGGTGCCGGGCTTGCGCTCGCGGTCGGGCATGTTGAAGCTCGCGACGGGGGAGGTCTCGGACAGGCCGTAGCCCTCGAGGATCATGCAGCCGAACTTGTCCTCGAACGAGCGCATCACCTCGAGCGGCATCGCGGACCCACCGGAGGCGCAGACCCGCAGCGCGGAGGTGTCCATGCCGTCGGACTGCGGGTGGTTGAGGATCGCGGCGTACATCGTCGGCACGCCCTGCATGATCGTGACGTGCTCCTTCTCGATCACCTCGATGGCCGCCGCGGGGTCGAAGCGGGGGATGAGGGCGAGGCTCGCACCGGCGATGGTCGCGGCGTTGAGGCCGACGACGAGGCCGAAGACGTGGAACAGCGGCAGGCAGCCCATGACGATGTCGTCGGGGCTGATCTCCTGGATCGAGGTGCACGAGCGCAGCGCGTTGAGGTTGATGTTGCTGTGGGTGAGCTCGGCGCCCTTGGGCCGGCCCGTGGTGCCGGAGGTGTACAGGATGATCGCGGTGTCGTCGTCGGCGCGCTCGTGCGGCTCGGCGATCGGGTCGCCGCCGGCGAGCGAGCCCTCGACCGGGCCCATCGGGCCGCACTCGATGATCGTGGTGCCGGCGTTCGCCGCGCCCTTGGTGGCCTCGGCCACGAAGTCGGGCCAGACGAAGGCGATCTTCGCGCCGGAGTCGCTGAAGAAGTAGTCGATCTCGCCGGCCTTGAGCAGCGGGTTCATCGGCACGACGATGCCGCCGGCCAGCAGGATGCCCCAGTAGACGACGGGGAACGCCGGCACGTTCGGGAGGATGATCGCCACCCGGTCGCCCGGCTGGATGCCGTTGGCGCGCAAGGCTCCCGCGACCTTGGCGGCCATTGCCGTGCAGCTGGGCGTAGGTGACGCCCTGGCCGTTGACCCGGAGCGCGGCCTGCTCGGGGTACTTCGCGGCGGTGGTGGTGAGGTTCGTCGCGAGGTTGGTCATCGTGGGGCTCCTGTGGGTCCGGCGGCGGTGGCGGCTGCCCCATCCTGACCCGGGATGCCGTCGCGGCGCCAGAGGATCGCGGCCGGACGTTTCGGTGTCGGGTGGTCGTGTCGAAGGTCGGGAGGCGGTCGTCGGGCGGGTTCGGTTCTGCTGAGGGCGAACTGGGGTTGTGGATATCTTGTCGACCGAACGTGTGTTCGGTTATGATGGGGCATGGACGTGCGGGGGTTGGGTCTGGCGGAGCGGCGCTCCGTGATGGCGGCTGCCGCTGACGCGATGGTCGGGTTCGAGGGTGCCGTTGCGCGAGGCGTCGGATGCCGAGCTGGCGGCGCTGATGGGCGAGGCGGATGCGGTCGCGGCGCGGGCGGTGGCGGTGCGGGCGCAGGTGGCGGCGGAGGCGGTGCGTCGGGGGGTGGTGGCGCGGGTCGGGGTTGAACGCGCAGGCGTGGGTGCGGGAGTTCGCGCCGTCGTTGCGGCAGGGCGGTGCCGGTCAGGTGGCGAGGCTGGCGACGGAGGTCGCCGGGGCGGGTCGCGCGGGTGGGTCGTTGGCGCCGGATGCCGCGGCGGAGCCCGACCCGGGCACCGCCGTTGGGTGTGGTGTGGGCGGGGGTGAAGGATGCGACGGTGTCGCCGGGGCTGGCGTTGTCGGCGTCTGGGGGAGGTCGCCCGGTTGGAGCCGAAGCTGGCCCCGGAGGCGGTGCCGACGGTGATCGAGGCGTTGCTGGAGCTGGGCACGGCCTGGGGGGCGGGCCAGATGCGCAGGCTGCGCCCGGCGGCTGCTGGCCGAGTACGGCGTGGCGGGGGAGTTCGACGACCTGCAGGCGAGGTTGGCAGCGGTGGCGCGGTTGTCGCAGCCGTGGGTGGAGTCCGGCGACGTGACCGAGTACCAGCTGGTGATGACTCCGGAGCAGGCGGCGGCGCTGGAGGCGGCGATCGGGCCGATGTCGGCGCCGGCCCCGAACGAGGAGACCGGGGAGCGGGACCTGCGCCCGGCCGGGCAGCGGCGGGTGGAGGCGCTGGCCGAGGTGTGCCGGCGGTCGCAGCGGGTTGGACGCGGACGGGCAGGGCGCCGACGGTGCGGCCGGGTCCAGTCGCGGCGTTGCACGTGACGATCGCGTTGAGCGACCTGGAGGCGCGGACCGGGGCCGGGGAGGTGCTCGGGTCGACCGCGACCGGGGTGTTGCTGAGCCCGGAGGTGCTGCGCCGGGTGGCGTGCGACGCGGCGCTGGTCCCGCACGTGCTCGGTACTGCGGGGGAGGACCTGGACCTGGGTCGGGTGGTGCGGTTGTTCACCCGGGCCCAACGGCGCCGGTTGTGGCGCCGCGACCGGTGCTGCACCTACCCCGGGTGCACCGCCCCGGCGGGTGGGCCAAGGCGCATCACGTGCTGCACTGGGTCGACGGCGGGCCCTCCGACATCGACAACGCCGCCTTGTTGTGCCAGCGCCACCACACCTTCGTGCACGACCGGCGGCTGTGGGCGGAGGTGCGGTCACGGCCCGACGACGCTGGGCCGGTACGTGGTCTGGGACCTGCACCCCGGCAGCTACGACCGGCACCTGGAACGGCTACGACGCGAACGCGCCGAGCACGACCCGCCACCACTGACCCGACAACGCCTCCTCGAGCTGGTCGCCGCGATCACCCAGCGACGACGACGCCGACCGACGCCTCGCCCGACACGACCTCGACCTGATCGCGAACGCCCAGTACTGGGCCGAGGTGGCAGTCGAGTCCTGACGACCCGGCCTACGAGGCCTGGCGCCAAGAACGCGTGGCCTGGCTCTAGGCGTCGGCGGTGCTGCCGCGCAGGATCGAGGTCATCTTCTTGCCCCTGCGCCACCTCGTCGACGAGCAGGTCCATGTACCGGATCTTCTGCATCAGCGGGTCCTCGATCTCCTGCACCCGGTGCCCGCAGATCGCGCCGGTGATGAGCGAGGCGTTCGGGTTCATCGCGGGAGCATCCGCGAAGAAGGTCTCGAGGTCGACCTCGTCGGCGATGACCCGCTCGAGTCCGGCGTCGTCGTAGCCGGTGAGCCAGCAGATGACCTGGTCCACCTCCTCCTTGCTGTGGTCCTTGCGCTCGGCCTTCGCCACGTAGTGCGGGTAGATGCTGGCGAAGCTCATGTCGAAGATCCGGTGTCGCGGCATGGTCTGCCTCCTCGTCGCTGGGCTCGGTGGTGTCCATTGTGGACGCTGGCCGTCAGTCGTGACCGGGCGGACCGCTGGAGCACCGACTGAACCCAGGGGCGACCTCGAGTCCTTGAGGTGGTGGGGAGCGGTTCCCCGATCGGTCGACCGAGACGAGGTGCGAACGATGCCAGAGGACATGGGTTTCGAAGAGCAGGGCCGCCGCGGATGGAAGGCACGCTCGGCGCCGGGTTGGCGGGGCCGGCACTGGCCGGAGCGATGCTGTTCCCGTTCCTCGCCTTCGGCGAGGGCCAGGCCGCCGCCCACGACCACGGGGCGGGCGCGGCGAGCGTGCAGGCCGAGCTCGCGCAGGTGCGCGCGCAACCGCCCGGTTCCACCGGGTCGCAACCGCATGTCCAGCGCCCAGGCATTGACGTTGTTGATAACTGCCAACGCGTTGCTTGCCTGCTGGAACTCCACCTTTTTAGTCTTCAGCAAAGCGGTGGCTTCCGCGCTGACGATGTCGCCCTTTTGATCCATGAGAGTCTCTTCGGCCTTGTTCTTCTTGAGCGCCTCAACCGCCTGGTCATAGAGCTTGCCGTAATCCGAGGTGGTTTTGCGCACTTCCGAAGACCGGGAAGCGAGTTCCGCATTGTGAGTGCTTTCGGCCAACTGATCGATCTCGCCCAGATTGGACGCCAGCTGGTTCAACTTTTCCTTGGCCCGCGCGTAAATATCAGAGGTCTTGAAGAGCAGATAGTTCTTCTCTTCCAGTATGGCCCCCAATGCAGAACGCTCAACCCCGGTTGAGTAGCGGACAGCCGGAAGACTGTCCTGGTTGACCGCGGCGATGTTGAAACCCACCCGCTTGAACATGACGAAGGCCGTGGCTCCCTGAGCAACCATGAGCCAGGATTACCGCTGCGAATCCCAAAATGAGTTTTGTGCGCAGTTTCATGTACAATTGTCCTTAGGAGATGTGGCTGCAGCATCCTGCGATGCCCGCCACAGGGATCGAGTCCGCACCCTCCTGCGGCGCAGGCTCCTTTTTGATAAAGACGGTCGCTGCCGGTGCAGGGTTGGGCTATTTCATGTACACACCGCAGCCCACGATGACGTCGTTGACACGTTCGATATACATGGACTTGGGTTCAATCTGGTTGGTCGTCGGGTTCCGAAACTTATAGTCCTGCCAGCCGGACGCTTGCTTCTTCATCATCTCAACCCGCTCTTTCACGAATTCCTTGCCATCGACATCCTTGTTGTCAAGGAGGTCTCTACCGATCCAGCGATTCTCGCTGAACGGTTTTCAAAGCGTTCACGGGAGCCAGTCTACTATAGCCAGCGCTGATTAAGGAGCAACAAGAAGTTTTAGGCATTCCGGTGTGCCGATTTAGCGGCTGGGCCGTGACCTTTTACGGGACGTTGGCGCATAGCTCGACGCTGCCCGTAGTTGCGGGATATAGGAAGCCTGGGATGATCCGATGAGCTTACCCGCGTTGAGCTGGCTACGGAGCCCGGATCTCGGGCGGGTGGGCAACAAAGCGCAGCAGATGATCGAAGTCATTAAAAAACAGCATCCGGATAGCCACGCGCAGATTGTTCCAGTACTCTTGACGGGAGCTGAACTTGCTGCGGCAATATTGGTAGTTGAGGTCACACAACTCCAGGATCTGATGGATGTAGAAGGCCAGCAAGTTGAGTACAAAGAAATTCATTGACAAGTGCTTTTGGCCATGGCCGAAGTTGTGCTCGATATGATAGCCTTGATTTTTGAGCGTGTTGAAGGTCTCGTTTTCGATTTTCCAGCGGGCGCGGCCGCCTTGCACCAACTCGCGCACATTGTTTTCACTGACCGTGATGTCGGTCACCCAACTGTTGTGATAGGTGACTTTTTGACCCACCGTCAGCCAGTACTCAAAGAAATTGAGCTCATCGGCATTGCGGCTGCCATTGAGCGGCACCTGGTTGAGCCAGCGGTAGGTGTGCCGGCGGCCCTTGGCATCGGTAAACTCCAAGCGGCCCCCTTCCCCCAAGCCACTGAGCTCATTAACCCATTCAAACAAGAGCTTGTGGTCCGTCGGTTTGGCCACCAGGATGAAGGACATGCCGGCTTTCTTCAACGCGTCGACAAAGGGCTGATCGGAGTATAGGCCGTCGGCGGTGATGATGATGGGCAGCCTCGGGTGTGCGGTACGGATTTTGGGAAGTATCCGTTTGGCGGCGGCAAGCTCGCAATCCTGTTTGCGGTGACCATCGGTGTTGGCAACCGGCTCAGGTGCCAGCGGCAAGACCTGGCGCATGTGCGGATGCAGCATAACGGCCTGAAGAATCTGGTGCGAGTAGCGTAGCGGTCCTTTGGCCCTCTGTTGAGTCAAGCAGCCCGGACATTGAATCTGCTCGGAGGAAAAATACTGCGAGCCGTCCAATGCGATCAGATAATGGCCATCCAGAAAGCTGTAGGCGGCCAGCTGTTTGCCACGCTGCAGGCGCTGTAAAAAGATCTCAAAGGCGGGCGTGAGCGCCTCTGTAGAAACGGCATCCACGCTTTCGCGCAACGCGGTATCTTTGGGGATTGCTTCGACGGCAAACAGCGCTTTCAGGTTGCCACACTGCAGAGGATCGTGCATGCGGCGCTGAAAGGAAAGCAGGGAGGGGTCTTGAAAAACCATCATCGCCAGCGCGCTCATCAGGCAGTCGTGCAGCCGGTAGTCGACTTTGCCGGCCTGACGGCTGTCTTCGATCTGCTCGAAGATCTCTGAGAGTGCCGCTCTGAGGGCAGCGAAGCTCAGATGTTTTTTGATGTGCACTGCTGACCCCTACATGTGGGATGCTTTCTAAGAATATATAGCAATATGTAGGGGTTATGTCTAGCGATAATATCGCTATTAATTTCAGATAGTTATATTTTTTTCCGGGAAGAATCATTGCGAAATTTTTTCTCCGGCTCATGGCCAACAGCCGCATCTATCGTAACGAATGGCGTTCAGCGAGAACTGCTGCTACCGATCATCTTCGCGTTGGCGCCGTGGGCGAGGCACTTGCCGTTCATGTCGTAAACGACGACATAAAGATCCCGGTCAACAAACTGTCCCTTGGGGTTGCTGATTTCGGCATAGGCCTTGTCGGCGCCACTGGTTTTAAGGGAGCCAATGGCCTTCTTCACCATAGCGGTCGCTTCATCCTTGGTGCCGACGTCAGCCGCCAGGGCCGGTGTTAAGCCAAAAACCAACACGCAACCAGTTACCAAGAGAAGTGCAATCAATCGTTTCATGGATCCTTCCCTCCTAAATTGTTTGTATTAAAAAAAAATTACCGATAACTCTTATCGCTATCTATCGGCTCATTGGGATCAAGTCTTTAATAAAATGCAGGACCAAGACCATAATTTTGAATTACATATTGATATTGTAATTAAATTTAATTTTTTCGAGTTTCGTTGCTTCAGGTTTTTGATTTGGTACCGGCTTGTCCGGGGGTTGGGGGGCGGTGCGAGATGAGAGGGTTTTGCTTGCGAGGAGGGCGAT
>CAWAKY010000025.1:0-19211 GCA_963782695.1 uncultured Actinomycetota bacterium
TCGCGGGTGATCGGTGGCCCCCATTCTGGGAGCATCGAACGCATCCATCGTCGACCAGGGGGATGACATGCGCAGCGTCCGGATCACGACCAACCTGCCGGTGCCCGACATCGAGGCCGCCAAGGGGTTCTACACCGACTACCTCGGCCTGGCCACCGAGGAGTTCAACCTGGGCTGGGTGGCGCGCTACACCGACCCCGAGACGGGGGCGCACGTCCAGCTCGTGACGGGCGACGCGACGGCTCCCGAGGACTCCGCCATCTCCGTGCACACCGACGACGTCGACGGCGCCTACCGAGAGGCGCAGGAGCGCGGCTACGAGATCACCCATCCGCTGACCACCGAGAACTGGGGGGTGCGCCGCTTCCACGTGCGCGCCCCGGACGGCACCGTCGTCAACGTCGTCGCCCACCGCGAGTGAGGCGCCTCCACTAGGTTTCCCGCATGGACGACCTGCTCGAGCGACTGGCCGAGCTCTACCGGGACCTGCACCCCCACCCCGAGCTGTCCTCGCGGAGCACCGGACGGCCGGCATCGTCGCGGCCTGGCTGCGCGACCTGGGCTACGACTGGTCGAGGGCGTCGGCGGCACCGGCGTCGTCGGCGTCCTGCGCAACGGCGACCGGGCCGACCGTGCTGCTGCGCGCCGACATGGACGCCCTGCCGGTACGGAGGACGACCGGCCTGCCTACGCGAGCACGGCCGCGGCACGACCCGACGGCCGGACGTGCCGTCATGCACGCCTGCGGCCACGACGTGCACGTCACCTGCCTGCTCGGCGCCGCCGACCGCGCTCGCCGCGGACCGCGACGGGTGGCGCGGAACGGTGCTGTGCGGTCTTCCAGCCCGCCGAGGAGAGTCGGCGAGCGGCGCGCGGCGATGGTCGACGACGGCCTGTTCGACCGCGTTCCGCGGCCCGACGTGGTGCTGGGCCAGCACGTGGCGCCGATCGCCGGCCGGCATGCTCGGCGCTGCGCGCCGGGCCCGGCGTTCGCGGCCGCCGACGCGCTGCGCGTGACGCTGCACGGCCGGGGCGGGCACGGCTCGCGGCCGGAGGCGACGGTCGACCCGGTGGTGATGGCCGCGGCGACCGTGATGCGGCTGCAGACCATCGTCTCCCGGGAGGTCGCCGGCACCGACACCGCCGTGCGTGACGTCGGCGCCGCTGCACGCCGGAACCAAGGCGAACATCATCCCGGACGAGGCCGAGCTGCTGCTCAACGTCCGCACGTACGACGCGGCGGTGCGCGAGCACGTGCTCGACGGCGATCGACGCGGATCGTCCGGGCCGAGGCCGCGGCCTCCGGGGCGCCGCGACCGCCGAGATCATCGAGGTGTTCGAGTCGTTCCCGGCGGTGGTCAACGACGCCGCGAGCCGTGGCGCGCACGCCGCGCTGCGCTGGAGTCGGTCGTCGGCGCGGGCCGGGTGGTCGACCCCGGGCTGGTCACCGGCAGCGAGGACGTCGGGGTGCTGGCCACCGCCGCCGGCGCGCCGCTGCGTCTACTGGCTGCTCGGCGGCGCCGACCCGGCGGCTGTTCGCCGGTGCCACGACGGCCGAGCAGCGTTGCGAGTGGTCGCGCGGCCTGCCGTCCAACCACTCGCCGGAGTTCGCGCCGGTCGAGGACCCGACCCTGCGCGTCGGGGTCGACGGCCCTGGTCGCCGCCGCGACCGCGTGGCTATCGGCCTGAGGCGGTCACCGCTTCAGGCGTCGGCGGGCTGCGGCCAGGACCTTGGTGCGGGCGTTGAAGGCGCCCTTGAGGGCGCGGTCCGGCGCGGAACGGTCCGCCGGCAGCAGCCCCACCTGACGGGCGAACGACAGCTGGTCGAACACGACCGTGTTGGTGACGACCACTCCGTCGCGGATGACGAAGTGGTCGATGCCGTCGAGCGCGATCTGTCGCCCGGTGCCCTCGACCCCGAGCAACGGCCCGACGTGCCGCCCGGTCATCCGCCAGTGCACCAGGGCGTCGTCGCCCTCCGCCACGATCGCGACCGGGTCGAGGTGGAAGCCCTCGACGGCCGCGAACTTGGCCTCGAAGTACGCCGCGATCTCGTCACCCCCGTGGCACGTCTCGTCGGGGAAGTACTCGACGGTGGCCGGCGACCAGATCGACCGCAGCGACTCGGCGTCGTGGTCGTTGATGCGGTCGAACACCCAGCGAAGCAGCTCGGTCGTCGACGACGTCGTGGGCGGGGCCGTGGCGCTCATCCGTCCAGACTGGCACCGCCGCCGCGCGCTGCCTAGGGGTGCACGACCATCCCGATGGCCGTCGATGGCCGTCGATGGCCGTCGATCGGCCGCCGGGCGCGGTCGATGGCTACCGTGGCTCGGTGATCACCGTCGACGAGTACCTCGCCTACTGCGACCGCGCGCTCGACGCGTACGCCGAGATCGTGACCCGGCTCGGCGACGACCTCGTCAACGCCCGCCCGCACGGCATCCCGGGGTCGAACTCGGCGTTCGCGCTGGTCACCCACGTCGCCGGGATGGCGGCCCGCTGGGGCAGCACCGTCAACCGCGGCATCGTGGTGCCCCGCGACCGCGACGCCGAGTTCACCGCGACCGGCACCGTCGCCGAGGCGCTCGCCCTGGTCGAGGCGACCCGCACCCGCCTCCACGACGACGCCCGCGCGGCCTCCCCGCGTGAGCAGCCGGCCAACCCGGCCACCCGCGAGGACGGCTCGACCGACGACGCGACCCAGGGCGACGTCCTGCTGCACGTCTACGAGGAGCTCGCCCAGCACCTCGGCCAGCTCGAGGTCACCCGCGACGTGCTGCTCGCGCAGCGCGGCGGAACCGCCTGACTGTCGGCGCTCTGCGGCAGGATGACCGGGTGAGCGAGACGCCGACCGACCCCGCCGCGCAGCAGCCCAGCGACGTCGTGCCCGACGAGACCAGGCACGAGTGGGAGACCCTCGCCGAGGAGGCGCGGGGCCACCAGTTCGCCTACCACGTGCGCGACGCCCCGACCATCAGCGACGGCGAGTACGACCTGCTGATGCGCCGGCTCAACGCGCTCGAGGAGGCCGCACCCCGCGCTGCGCACGCCCGACAGCCCCACCCAGCAGGTCGGCGGCGCGATCTTCTCCACCGACTTCACCGCGGTCGACCACCTCGAGCGGATGCTCAGCCTCGACAACGCGTTCTCGACCGAGGAGATGCTCGAGTGGGACGCGCGGGTCACGCGTGACGCCGGCGGTGCCGAGCTGCACTACCTGTGCGAGCTGAAGATCGACGGCCTGGCCGTCAACCTCCTCTACGAGAAGGGGCGCCTCACCCGTGCGCTGACCCGCGGCGACGGCCGCACGGGCGAGGACGTCACGCTCAACGTGCGCACGGTCGCGCGGCATCCCGACCGAGCTCGAGGCGACCCCGACGCACCCGGTGCCCGACCTCGTCGAGGTGCGCGGCGAGGTCTACTTCCCGATCGAGGCGTTCGGTGAGCTCAACGCGCAGCTCGTCGAGGCGGGCAAGCCGCCGTACGCCAACCCGCGCAACACGGCGGCCGGGTCGTTGCGGCAGAAGGACCCGCGCGTCACCGCGAGTCGTGAGCTCCGCATGCTCGTCCACGGCATCGGCAAGCGCGAGGGGTTCGACCTGACGCGGCAGAGCGAGGCCTACGCCGCGCTCGAGGCGTGGGGCCTGCCGGTCTCCACCCACTTCCGGGTCGTCGACTCGATCGAGGAGGTGAACGCCTTCATCGCGCACACGGGCGAGCACCGCCACGACGTCGAGCACGAGATCGACGGGGTCGTCGTCAAGGTCGACGAGATCTCGGTGCAGCGCCGGCTCGGCTCCACCTCGCGCGCGCCGCGGTGGGCGATCGCCTTCAAGTACCCGCCCGAGGAGGTCAACACCACAGCTCCTCGACATCCAGGTCAACGTCGGTCGCACCGGCCGGGTCACGCCGTTCGGGGTCATGGAGCCGGTCGTCGTCGCCGGGTCCACGGTCGAGCGCGCCACGCTGCACAACGCGACGGAGGTGCAGCGCAAGGGCGTCCTCATCGGCGACACCGTGGTGCTGCGCAAGGCCGGCGACGTCATCCCCGAGATCCTCGGGCCGGTCGTCGACCTGCGCGACGGCACCGAGCGCGAGTTCGTCATGCCGACGACCTGCCCGGCGTGCGGCACGACGCTCGCTCCCGAGAAGGAGGGCGACAAGGACATCCGGTGCCCCAACAGCCGGTCGTGCCCGGCGCAGCTGCGCGAGCGGCTGTCGAGCCTGGCCGGGCGCGGGGCCTTCGACATCGAGGCCCTCGGCTACGAGGGCGCGGTCGCCCTGCTCGACTCGGGGGTCCTCGCCGACGAGTCGACCCTGTTCGGCCTGACCGCCCAGGACATCGCCCGCGTCCCGCTCTACACGAGGGCGGCGAAGAAGACCGACCCCGAGGACGCCGTCGTCGAGGGCCGCGTCCTGTCGGCCAACGGGCAGAAGCTCGTCGACAACCTCGGTCAGGCGAAGCAGCAGCCGCTCTGGCGCGTCCTCGTGGCGCTGTCGATCCGCCACGTCGGCCCCACGGCGGCGCGGGCCCTCGCCCAGCACCTCGGGTCGATGCAGCGCATCCGTGAGGCGAGCGTCGACGAGCTCGCCGGCGTCGAGGGCGTCGGCCCGGTCATCGCCGAGTCGGTGCGCGACTGGTTCGACAAGCCGGGCAACGAGTGGCACGTCGCCATCGTCGACCAGTGGGCCGCCGACGGCGTGCGGATGGTCGACGAGCGCGACGAGACCGTCGAGCAGACGCTCGCCGGGCTCACCGTGGTCGTCACCGGCTCGCTCGAGGGCTTCTCCCGCGACGAGACCAAGGAGGCCATCCTCGCCCGCGGTGGCAAGGCCTCCGGGTCGGTGTCGAAGAAGACCGACTACGTCGTCGTCGGCGAGAACGCCGGCACCAAGGAGGACAAGGCGCGCGAGCTCGGGCTCACCATCCTCGACGAGGCCGGCTTCCGCCGGCTGCTCGAGACCGGCAGCGCCGACGGGCAGACGCGGCCGACGGCGACGCCGAGGAAGCCGACGACGCCGACTGAACCGGGTCAGTCCCGAACGGGGCGGGTGGTCCGCAGCGCCGTCGGGCGCGTTGAGGTCGAGCGCCACGGCCAGCACCCGGATGGCGAAGACCAGCGCCACCGACCCCCAGATGGTCCACCGCGACGTGACGCCGTAGTAGTCGGCGAGCACGACGAGCGCCGCCCCGAACAGCGCGGGCAGCGCGTACAGCTCGCGCTGCAGCACCTCGGGCACCCGGCCGGCGAGCACGTCGCGCATCACCCCGCCACCCACGGCGGTGATGCCGCCGATGAGCGTCGCGGCGAGGGCGCCGGCATCCATGCTCAGCGCCACGAGCGCGCCGTTCACCGCGAAGATGGCGAGGCCGCCGGCGTCGAGGAGGCGCACGGCATACGGCAGGCGCCGCCAGCGCACGTCGGGTGCCGCGGCGGAGAGCTCCTCCCAGCGGCCGTGGAGGAGGAAGACGAGCACGGCGGCCGCGACGGCGGCGGCGAGCAGCTGCCAGTCGATGACCGCGACCGGCGGGGTGATGCCGAGGAACAGGTCGCGGATGATGCCGCCGCCCAGCCCGGCCACCCAGGCGAGCACGAGGATGCCGAACAGGTCGAGCCCGCGGCGCACGGCGACCACCGCCCCGGAGAGGGCGAAGACGAAGACACCGATGACGTCGAGCACGGCCTGGGTCGTCGCGGTGTCGGTGAGCACCGGCACATCCTCCCAGCCCACCCACCGTCCCGAGTTGGGTGCCCAGGTGGCTGCCCCGGCGACCACCTGAGCACCCGACCCTCGAGAAGTGGGCCGGGACGGCGCCTGCCCGGCGGCCCCATAGACTGGCGCGCATGGCCGACCTCACCCGTGACGACGTGGCGCACCTCGCCGGTCTCGCCCGCATCGACCTCTCCGACGCCGAGCTCGACCGCATGGTCGGCGAGCTGGGCGTCATCCTCGAGGCGGTGGCGACCGTGCAGCAGGCGCCGATCGCCGACGTCGAGCCGATGAGCCACCCGATGCCGATCGTCAACGTGACCCGCCCCGACGTGGTGCGCCCCTCGCTCTCCCCGGAGGCCGCGCTGTCCGGCGCCCCCGAGAGCGAGCAGCAGCGCTTCGCCGTGCCCCGCATCCTCGACGAGGACTGACCCCGGCGCCCACCGGGCGCACGCCCGGATGCCGGCCACCCGGCATCCCCCTGAACCTCACCCGGCCCCGCACCCACAGGAAGCCACGACGTGACCACCGACCTGACCCGGTCCACCGCCGCCGAGCTCGCCGACCTCCTCGCCCAGGGGAGCGTGTCGGCGCGCGAGGTGGCCCAGGCCCACCTCGACCGCACCGCCGCCGTCGACGGCGACGTGCACTCCTACCTCCACGTCGACGCCGAGGGCGCCCTCGCCCAGGCCGACGCGGTCGACCGGCGCCGTGCCGCCGGGGAGTCGCTGCACGCGATGGCCGGCGTGCCGATCGCCGTCAAGGACGTCATGGCGACCCAGGGCCTGCCGACCACCTGCGGCTCGAAGATCCTGCAGGGCTGGGTGCCGCCGTACGACGCGACCCTGGTGACCCGGCTGCGCGAGGCCGGGATGCCGATCCTCGGCAAGACCAACATGGACGAGTTCGCGATGGGCTCCTCGACCGAGCACAGCGCCTACGGCCCGAGCCACAACCCGTGGGACCTCGAGCGGATCCCCGGTGGGTCCGGCGGCGGGTCGTCGTCGGTCGTCGCGTCGTTCCAGGCGCCGCTCGCGATCGGCACCGACACCGGTGGCTCGATCCGCCAGCCCGCGGCCGTCACCGGCACGGTCGGCACCAAGCCGACCTACGGCGGCGTCTCGCGCTACGGCCTCGTGGCGCTGGCGTCGCTCGCTCGACCAGGCCGGCCCGTGCACCCGCACCGTGCTCGACGCCGCCCTGCTCCACGAGGTCATCGCCGGCCACGACCCGATGGACTCCACCTCGATCGACGCCCCGGTGCCGCCGGTGGTCGAGGCCGCCCGCCGCGCCGACGTGAAGGGCCTGCAGCATCGGCATCGTGCGCGAGCTGACCGGCGAGGGCTTCCAGGCCGGCGTGCAGACCCGCTTCGACGAGGCCGTGCAGCACCTGCGTCGACGCCGGCGCCGAGGTCGTCGAGGTCTCCTGCCCGAGCTTCACCTACGCCCTGGCGGCCTACTACCTGATCCTGCCGAGCGAGGCCTCGAGCAACCTCGCCAAGTTCGACGCCATGCGCTACGGCCTGCGGGTCTCCCCGGCCGGGGTCGAGGCGCCCAGCGCCGAGCAGGTCATGGCCGCCACCCGCGACGCCGGCTTCGGCGACGAGGTCAAGCGCCGCATCATCCTGGGCACCTACGCCCTCTCCAGCGGCTACTACGACGCCTACTACGGCTCGGCCCAGAAGGTGCGCCGGCTCATCGCCGAACGACTTCACCGCCGCGTTCGAGCAGGCCGACGTGCTGGTCAGCCCCACCGCGCCGACCACCGCGTTCAAGCTCGGCGACAAGCTCGACGACCCGATGGCCATGTACCTCAACGACATCGCGACCATCCCGGCCAACCTCGCCGGCATCCCCGGCATGTCCGTGCCGAGCGGGCTCGCCCCGGAGGACGGCCTGCCGGCCGGCTTCCAGATCCTCGCGCCCGCGATGCAGGACCACCGCCTGTACGCCGTCGGCGCGGCGCTCGAGGCGCGGCTCACCGCCGCCTGGGGCGGGGCGATCCTCGACCGGGCCCCGGCGCTGGGCTCCACCGCCGGCACGACCACGAAGGAGGCCTGAGCGATGACCGCCGAGGCGACCCTGCCGTACGACGACGCGATCGAGGCCTTCGACCCGGTGATGGGCCTCGAGGTGCACGTCGAGCTCAACACGGCCACCAAGATGTTCTGCGGCTGCCCGACCGAGTTCGGCGCCGAGCCCAACACCCAGACCTGCCCGGTCTGCCTCGGCCTGCCCGGCGCGCTGCCGGTGGTCAACGTCAAGGCCGTCGAGTCGGCGATCCGGATCGGGCTGGTGCTCAACTGCGAGATCGCGTCGTGGTGCCGGTTCGCCCGGAAGAACTACTTCTACCCGGACATGCCGAAGAACTTCCAGACCTCGCAGTACGACGAGCCGATCGCGTTCAACGGCTTCCTCGACGTCGAGCTCGACGACGGCACCGTCTACCGGGTCGAGATCGAGCGCGCCCACATGGAGGAGGACACCGGCAAGTCGCTGCACGTCGGCGGCTCCACCGGCCGCATCCACGGCGCGACGCACAGCCTGGTCGACTACAACCGCGCCGGCATCCCGCTCATCGAGATCGTCACCAAGCCGATGACGGGCGCGGGGGAGCGGGCGCCGGAGATCGCCCGCGCCTACGTCGCGACGCTGCGCGACCTGCTCAAGGCGCTCGACGTCTCGGACGTGCGGATGGAGCAGGGCTCGATGCGCTGCGACGTCAACCTGTCGCTGATGCGCAAGGACGCCACGAAGCTCGGCACCCGCTCGGAGACCAAGAACGTCAACTCGCTGCGCTCGGTCGAGCGGGCGGTGCGCTACGAGATCGGCCGCCACGCGGCGGTGCTGACCTCCGGCGGCACGATCGTGCAGGAGACCCGGCACTGGCACGAGGACACCGGCGTCACGACGTCCGGCCGGGTGAAGTCCGACGCCGACGACTACCGCTACTTCCCCGAGCCCGACCTCGTGCCGGTCGCGCCGTCGCGCGAGTGACGTCGACGCGCTGCGCGGCACGCTGCCCGAGCCGCCGGCCGCCCGGCGCAAGCGGCTGCAGGCCGACTGGGGCTTCGCCGACCTCGAGATGCGCGACGTCGTCAACGCCGGGCTCGTCGAGCTCGTCGAGGAGACCGTCGCCGCGGGCGCCTCGCCGGCCGCCGCGCGCAAGTGGTGGTCGGGCGAGGTCGCCCGCCGCGCCAACGCCGAGGGCCAGGACGTGCCGACGTACGCCGCGGGGCTGGGCGTGGGCCCGGCATCCGTCGTCGAGCTCGAGGGCCTGGTGACCTCGGGCCGGCTCAACGACTCGATGGCCCGGCAGGTCTGGGAGGGCGTGCTCTCCGGTGAGGGCACCCCGACCGCGGTCGCCGACGCCCGCGGGCTCGCGCTGGTCGCAGGACACCGGCGCGCTCGAGGCGGCGGTGGATGCCGTGATCGCGGCCAACCCGGACGTCGCCGACAAGATCCGCGACGGCAAGGTCGCAGGCCGTGGGCGCGCTCATCGGTCAGGTCATGCGCGAGATGAAGGGCCAGGGCGACGCCGCCGCGGCCCGCGCGCTCATCCTGGAGAAGCTCGGCCAGTCCTGACCCGTCGCGCCCCAACTTTCTCGCCCGATCCCGGAACCTTCACCTTCGCGCCAGAACCGTTGTGGTGCGAAGGTGAAGGTTCCTGTGTGAAGTCGCGATCCGGCCGACGAGCGAGCCCGGGGGTGAGACCCGCGTCACAGCTGCGGATCCGGCTGTGCGGCAGGCGTTCCGCGGTGCGGAACCCCGTGGTCGGTGACCCCCCGCCACGACCGATAGTCTTGAACCGATCCAGTTATCGGAGCGCCGGTGACGCCGCTCCGGCTGGACCGACCGACGTACCCCGAACCAAGGAGAAGTGACCGACGCATGTCCCTCGTCAACACGACCGTGAAGCCCTTCGAGGCCACGGCCTTCGTCAACGGCTCGTTCGTCCCGGTGTCCTCCACGGACATCGAGGGGAAGTGGGCGATCTTCTTCTTCTACCCGGCCGACTTCACCTTCGTCTGCCCCACCGAGCTCGGCGACCTCGCCGACCACTACGAGGAGCTCAAGGCCCTCGGCGTCGAGGTCTACTCCGTCTCCACCGACACCCACTTCACCCACAAGGCGTGGCACGAGATCTCCGACACCATCCGCAAGGTGACCTACCCGATGGTCGGCGACCCGACCCACCGCATCTCGAAGAACTTCAAGATCCTGCGCAAGGGCGAGGGCCTGGCCGACCGCGGCACCTTCCTCGTCGACCCCGACGGCGTCATCCAGTTCATCGAGGTCACCGCCGAGGGCATCGGCCGCAACGCCGCCGAGCTGGTGCGCAAGGTCAAGGCCGCCATCTACGTGCGCAACCACCCGGGCGAGGTCTGCCCCGCCAAGTGGGAAGAGGGCGAGGACACCCTCGCCCCGTCGCTCGACCTCGTCGGCAAGATCTGATCCACATGCTCGATCCCGCTCTCGCACAGCAGCTCTCGGCGTACCTCACCAAGGTCGTCGAGCCCGTCGAGCTGGTCTCCAGCCTCGACGGCTCGACCGCGTCGGGCAAGGTCGCCGACCTGCTCGACGAGGTCGCGTCGCTGTCCGCGGGGCGGGTCACCCACGTGCGGACGGGGGACGCCACCCGGCGTCCCTCGTTCCGCGTGGTGCGCACCGGCACCGACGTCGAGGTGGAGTTCGCCGGGCTGCCGCTCGGCCACGAGTTCACCTCGCTCGTGCTCGCGCTGCTGCAGGTCGGCGGCCACCCGTCGACCGCCGCGGCCGAGCTGCTGGATGCCGTGCGCGGCCTCACCGGTGAGCACCGGTTCGAGACCTACTTCAGCCAGTCCTGCCAGAACTGCCCCGACGTCGTGCAGGCGCTCAACCTGATGGCCGTGCTCAACCCGGGCATCCACCACGTCGCCATCGACGGCGCCGTGTTCCCCGACGAGGTCGAGCAGCGCGGCGTGCTCGCCGTGCCGATGGTCTTCCGCAACGGCGAGCTGTTCGGCCAGGGCCGGATGACCCTCGACGAGGTCGTCGCGAAGCTCGACGAGGGCGCGGCCGAGCGCGACACCGCGCGCCTGGCCGAGCTCGAGCCCTTCGAGGTGCTCGTCGTCGGCGGCGGCCCCGCCGGCTCGACCGCCGCCATCTACACCGCCCGCAAGGGCATCCGCACCGGCCTGCTCGCCGAGCGCTTCGGCGGCCAGCTGCTCGACACCATGTCGATCGAGAACTACCCGTCCGTCGAGCACACCGAGGGCCCCCGGATGGCCGGCGACCTCGAGCGCCAGGTCCGTGGGCTGCGGCGTCGAGGTCGTCACCGGCCAGACCGCGGAGCGGCTCGTCCCGGCATCCGAGGTCGGCGGGCTGCACGAGGTGCACCTGACCTCCGGCGCGGTGCTCCGCTCGCGCACCGTCGTCATCGCCAGCGGTGCCCGCTGGCGCACGCTCGACGTGCCCGGCGAGGACGAGCACCGCAACCGCGGCGTCACGTTCTGCCCGCACTGCGACGGCCCGCTGTTCAAGGGCAAGCGGGTCGCGGTCGTCGGCGGCGGCAACTCCGGCGTCGAGGCCGCCATCGACCTGGCCGGCGTCGTGTCGCACGTGACCCTCGTCGAGTTCGCCGACGAGCTCAAGGCCGACGAGGTGCTGCAGCGCAAGGCGCGCAGCCTGCCCAACGTCGACGTCCTGCTCGGCACGGCGACCACCGAGGTCGTCGGCGACGGCACCAAGGTGGTCGGTCTCCGGCACGCCCTGCGCGCCGGCGGCGAGGCCGAGCTGCTGCCCGTCGAGGGCGTCTTCGTGCAGATCGGGCTGCTGCCCAACACCGAGTGGCTCGACGGCGTCGTCGAGATGACCCCGCACGGCGAGGTCGTCGTCGACGCCCGCGGCGCGACCGGCATCCCCGGGGTGTTCGCGGCCGGCGACTGCACGACGTCACCGTGGAAGCAGATCGTGGCCGCCGCCGGTGGTGGCGCGACCGCCGCCCTGTCGGCCTTCGACCACCTGATCCGCACCTCCGCCCCGGCCGAGGTGGCCGGCGGGGAGCCCGCGGTCACCGCCTGACAACGGACCGGTCTCGGTTCGGCAACCTCCCAGCCGGTCGGGGGCCGGCTTCCAGCCTGCGTGGTTACCCTCCCCGCTGTGACGACGGCGCGCAGACCCGCCTGGCGCGCGGCCGTGGCGGTCGTCGCGCTCCTCGCCGTCGGCCTGGGCGTGGCGCTGGGGGTGGGCAGTGCGCTCGGCATCAGCGCCGAGCCGGTCGCCGGCATGGATGCCGTGCCCGCGGCGGTCGGCGCGGTGGCCCCCGCCGTGCCGCCACCGACGATCGAGGTCGTCGACGCCCCGCGCACCGAGCGCACCCGGGTCGCCCTCGACGAGCTGGCCGAGGCCGTGGCCGCCGCCCCGACCCGCAGCGGCCGGGCCACCCTCACCCTGCGCCCGGGCACCGGCGACCTCGACGACGACACCTACCGCCTCGCCGGCGACGCCTCGGCCCTCGAGGTCACCGCCGCGAGCGAGAGCGGGGCCGTGCGGGCCGTCTACGACCTCGCCGCCGCCGTGCGCAGCGGGCACCCGGTGACCGAGCGCGTCGGCCGGGAGGTCACCTCGCGGCTGCCCTTCCGGATGGTCGACCTCGGCGCCGTCGGGGTCACCCCCGACCCGGCGCAGTGGGCCGCCGGCACCGACTACTCGCACGCCTCGAAGGCCTTCGCCGACGTCATCCTGCCGTCCGCGCCGTACGTCGACCAGGCGGCCCTGGCCACGGCCTACGACCGACTTCGACACGTTCCTGCGGCACTCCCTCGCCAACGGCTACACCGCGGTCGCCTTCCCCGGCTTCATCGAGTTCGTGACCCTGCAGGACGCCCCGGACGGGCCGGTCTACGCCGAGGGCGACGAGCACGTCGCCCGGGCGCTGGCGATGCGCGCAGGCCTTCACGCCGTTCTGGGACCGCGCCCAGGAGCTCGGCATGAAGGTGGTGCTGCGCACCGACATGCTCACCCTGACCACCCCGCTCGAGCAGTACCTGACCGAGCACGTCGGCTCGCTCGACACCACGAGCCCCGACCTCTGGGCCGTCTACACCGCCGGGCTCGACGAGCTGTACGCCGCGGCACCCGTCGCTCGACGGCGTGCTCGTGCGGATCGGCGAGGCCGGCCGGGTCTACGACGTCGACGGCTGGGACTACTACTCGTCCCTCGCCGTCACGACGGTGGATGCCGTGCGCGCGATGCTCACGGCCCTCACCGGCCAGGCCGAGCGCACCGGCCGCGACGTCATCTTCCGCAGCTGGAGCGTCGGCGTCGGCGCCGTGGGCGACATGCACACCAACCCCGACTCGTACGCGGCGGTGCTCGACGGCATCGACTCGCCGGCCCTGGTCGTGTCGACGAAGTACACGCTCGGCGACTTCTACAGCCACCTGCCGCTCAACGAGACGCTTGCTCTCCGGCAGCCAGCGGCGGATCGTCGAGTTCCAGAGCCGGCGCGAGTTCGAGAGCTACGGCGCCTTCCCGAACGACCTCGGCGCCGAGTACCGCGACGCCCTGCAGCGGCTGCTCGCGGCCAACCCGCACATCGAGGGCGTCTGGGCGTGGACCCAGGACGGCGGGCCCTGGCGCGCCGGCCCGATGACGCTCTACCTCAAGACCGGGTTCTGGCAGCTCTACGAGCTGAACACCGTGCTGGCCGGCTCGCTGGCCCGCGACCCGGACGCCGACGTCGGCGCCGTGACGGCCGACTGGGCGCGGCGCTGGTTCTCCGACGACCCCGCCACCGTGCGGGCGGTGACCGAGGCGATGGCCGGGTCCCGCGATGCCGTGACCCAGGGCCTGTACATCGGGCCGTTCGCCGAGCAGAAGGTCCGGGCGATCGGCCTCGAGCCGCCCCCGATGATGTGGATCTTCGAGTGGGACATCCTCACCGGCGACTCCGCGGTGCTCGACGTCATCTCGTCGGTCACCGGCGACCGGGTCGACGAGGCGGTCGCCGAGGGCCACCAGGCGGTGGCCGACGCCGAGCGGATGCGCACCCTGGTCGCCGGCACCGACGCGGCCACCTGGCGCGACCCCGCGATGCGGCAGGCGTTCCTCGGCACCCTCGACTACGAGGTCGACACCCTGCGGCCTGCTGGCCGAGTACCGCGAGCTGGTGCTGCGGCAGGGCCAGTGGCACGCCACCGGGTCCGCGCAGGCCCGCGAGCAGTGGTCGGCCGCCCTCGAGCGGTACCGCACGCTCGCGGCATCCCACCTCGAGCGCTACCAGGGCGACGTCGACCACCCGGCCTACAACCTGACCGCCGCCGAGCTCGGCCTCGGCCGCAGCGAGCGCGACCCGGCGATGGCCTGGCTCGCGCGCGGGCTGCTCGTGCTCGCGCTCGGCTGGCTCGTCGCCGGGGCGGTTCTCGCGTTCCGCCGGCGTGGCCGGGCGCCGCGGCCGGCGGCCGCAGCGCACTGGGTCGCCGCCACCCGGCCGTGGCGCGCGGCGCGAGGTCGGGCCGGGGATGCCGCGGGCGCAGCGGGCGCTGCTCGTCGCCGTGCCGGGTGCGCTGCTGCTCGCCACCCGGGCGGTGCAGACCTCGTTCCTCGCGCCGGTGCACCTGCTCGTCGTGCTCGGGGCCTGGCTGGTGCT
Source organism: uncultured Actinomycetota bacterium (assembly GCA_963782695.1). GTDB lineage: Bacteria > Actinomycetota > Actinomycetes > Actinomycetales > Dermatophilaceae > Fodinibacter. Next base: position 14,346 of record CAWAKY010000025.1, read on the forward strand.
GCGTCGGCGTGGGCTGGGCGCTGCTGCGCGGCCGGGTGCCGTGGGGCGTCGTCGCCGCGGCCGGCGGCGTGCTGGTGGCGCGCTGCGCGCTGGCCCTGCTGGCGATGTCGTCGACCGGCCCGGGCGGCTACTGGTACGCGTTCTGGACCGAGCCGGGCCGGCGCACGGTGTACGTCACCGTCGCCGTGGCCCTGTTCCTGTGGCTGCTCGTGGCCGCCGGCTGGGCGCTCGTCGGTCACGCATCGGGCGCCGCCGGGCGGCCGGCACCGTGCTCGCCGCGGTCGGTGCCGGGCTGGCCGTGCCGGCCATCGTCGATCGGCGCTCGTCGGCCTCGAGCGGGCGCTGACGGCCTGGAACGACCAGGTGGGGCTGCTGCCGTGGGGGCTGTCGCGCATCCTCGGCATCACCGTCTACCTCGGCATCCCGGCCGACACCGCGTGGTGCGGGCGGCCGGTCTCGGGGCGCGTGCTGCTCGTCGTGCGGGCTGCTGCTCGCGCTGCCCGGCCGCTCAGCGGCGGCCACCGCCGAGGATGCCGCCGAGCACGTCGCCGATGATGCTGCCGGGGTCGAAGCCGGCCGGCGACCCGCCACCGCCGGGGCGCCCGAGCCGGTACCGGCCGAGCCCGCCGCGCTGCCGAGCACGTCGCGCAGCAGGTCGTCGAGCGACCCGGGCGCGCTGCCGCCGCCGCCACCGGGCAGCGAGGGTGCCGGCTCGGCCGGCTGGGCGGACGCGGTGCCGCCGAGCCGCCGCCGCCGCCCTTGAGCACCTTGTTGGCGAGCCAGGACAGCACCATCGGGGCGAGGATCGGCAGCAGCTTCTTGACCAGGTCGCCGCCCATGCCGGAGCCGCCGACCGCGGGCAGGCCGCCGAGCCGGTTGACCACCTCGTCCTCCTGGTCGCCGAAGATGTGGCCGGCGATGGCGGTGCCGTCCTGCTCGTCGATGGCGGACAGGTCGGCGCCGCCGGTGAGCAGGTCGTCGTCGTGCTGGCCGAGGGCCTGCAGGATCGAGCCGGCCCCGGAGGGGTCGCCGGCGTTGGCCTGCAGGCCGCCGAGCAGCGCCGGCAGCACGGCTGCCGCGGCGGTGCGCACCTCGTCGGGGGAGGCACCGACCTGCTGCGAGATCTGGTCCGCGGGCAGTGCGCCGAGGATGTCGTCGAGTGCTGACATGGTCGTCCCTTCCCTGCGGCGTCGGACCTGCTCCGCGCCCTGCAGCCAACCTAGCGCCGGGTGAGCCAGCAGGCACGGGCGTCGCGGGACAGCGGAGATGGGGTGGGTGCATGATCGGGGTATGACCCGTGCAGCGCAGGACCGCACCCTCGTCCTCCTCCGTCATGCCAAGGCCGAGCAACGGGGCTGGGACAACGACCACGAGCGCGAGCTCACCGGGCGGGGCCGGCGCGACGCCACCGCCGCCGGGCACTGGCTGGTCGAGCACGGCATCGGCGTCGACGAGGTGCTCTGCTCCACCTCCGAGCGCACCCAGCAGACCACCGAGAGCGTCTGGGCCAGCGGCTGCCCCGAGACCGAGGTGCACCTCGACCGGCGCATCTACCTCGCCACCCCCGAGCGGCTGCTCGAGGTCATCCACGAGGCCGACGAGGACGCCGACGTGCTCATGGTGGTCGGCACGCCCCCGGCATCCCGTCGCTCGCCGAGCTGCTCTGCGACGGCGAGGGCAGCGTCGAGGGGCACCGCAAGATGGCCGAGGGGTTCCCGACCTCCGCGGTGGCGGTGCTGCAGTACTCGGGCCGGTGGTCCGACCTCGCCTTCGGTGACGCCCGTCTCGAGCGCTTCCACGTCTGCCGCGACGGGGCCACCGTCATGAACCCGGCCCGGCAGCGCTGGGACGACCTGACGCCCGCCCGGCAAGCGGCTGCTGATCGGGGTCGCGGTGTTCGACGCCGGCATGCGCGCCTGGGCGCTGCTCGACCTGAGGAACCGGCCGGTCGAGGAGGTCAACGGGCCCAAGGCGGCCTGGGGCCTGGCGATCACGGTCGTGAACTCCGCCGGGCTGGTGCCCGCGGCCTACCTGCTGTTCGGCCGCCGCCGCGGCTGAGCGAGGGCCTCCGCGCTAGGCGGGGGCGCCCGGCGCCGACGGCGGCGTCGTCGGGCACCGGGCTCGCCGTCCGCGCCTCGGCCCCCAGCGGCGCAGCACCTCGACGACGGTCAGGGCGACGGCCGCGAGCACGGCGATGAGCAGCACGCCGCCGGCGCTCGGCCGGTCACCGACGAGCAGCGCCAGCACGGCCAGGCCACCCACGGCGGCGCGCAGCGCCACCGTGTTGCGGGCGGCGAAGCGCGCCACGCTGCCGAGCGCGCCGGTCGGCGTGCTCGTCAACCGCGGACAGCCGCGCCGGCACCGACCGCACGGCGGCGGCTGCGCTCGACGGGCCGGCGGCCCAGGCCGCCAGGGCGATGAGGAGGAAGAGCATCGCCGACGAGCGGACCCAGACCCGCAGGGGCGTGGTGACGTCGTCGAAGACCACCGTGGCCACCCGCGGCACGAGCAGCGCCTTCTCGAGGTCGTCGAGGTAGAGGGCCCGCAGCAGCTGCACGCCCAGCAGGAGCAGCACGAGGGTTCCGACGATCATCGACGCCCCGATGACCAGGGCGCGGCGCCGGGCCGGGGCCAGGGCCACCCCGGCGATGAGCGCCAGGATCGCGAGCACGGGCAGCACCACGCGCAACAGGTCGAGCAGCCTGATCGCGGACTGGGCCTTGGCCAGGCTCTCGCTCTGGAGCACGACGAACTGCGCGTTGACCGCCGGGATCTTGTCGGCGAAGGGCACGCCCCGCTCGACGAGCACCGGCTTGATCTGCTCGATGAACGGCCCGAGGTTGACGGCGACCTGGCCGTTGGTGACGACGACCGCGGCGTTGTTCGTCTCTCCGGTCAGCGCGGCGACCACGCCCGCGTGCGCCTCGCGGTTGGCGGCGACCCAGGCGTCCTGGAAGGCGTCGGACGCCACGAGCTTGCTCACCTGGTCCTCGCGTGAAGCCGTAGATCGCGTTCGAGATCGGCTCGGCGAAGGTCGACAGCTCGACCGGGAGGTTCTCGGTGACGCCCGCCACCCGGGGCCGGGCGGCGATCGCGTCGAGGGTCTGCGTCGTGAGCTCCTTGACCTTCAGCTGCTCGAACACCGCGTTGGTGATCCGGCGCGACACCTCCTCCTGCACCGCCGGGTCCTTCGCCAGCGGTGCCACGATGGCCAGGTACTTCGACTCGTCGAGCAGCGTGGACCGCGACCAGTTGGCCAGGGCCGACAGCGGTGCCAGCAGGGCCGCGACGAGGAGCAGCACCATGGCCCCGGCCCACCGGCCGCGTCCGGGGCGACTCGGCCGCGCTGCGGGCGGGGGAGCCGCCCCCTGCGCCAGGGCCTGGCTGGCGGCGACCTGCGCCCGCAGCCGCTCGAGCTCGGCGCGCTCGTCGCTGGTGAGGTCACCGGTGGGCGCCGGCGACGGGTCCACGGGCAGCTCGGTCGTGTCCCCGGCCCGGGGCTCGGGCACCGGCGTCGCCTCGGCCTCCGGCGTTGCCTCGGGCTCGGCGTGGCCTCGGCCTCGTCGTCGGCTCCGGCGTGGCCTCCGTCGTCGGCTCGGACTCGGGCGCGGTGGCGCGGCGGCGGTTCGGCTTGGGGGTGGGCCCGGTGGGCGTGCTGCTCATGGTCGTCCTCGTCCGGTGGTCCGGTGCGGCACCCGGACGCCGTCGGTCGGGGCGGCCCACGGCAGGCACCGCGTCAGTTCCCGACAGTAGGGAGGTTCGGTGGCGGCTCGTCACCCAGCGCGGGTGAGCGGGGAGGATCAGCCGGTCAGGCCGGTGCCGGCGGCGACCCAGCGCCAGAAGCGCGTGCGCTCGTCCTCGGTGGGCCGGGTGCGGCCCAGCACGCTGCGTCGGCCGCGGTCGGCGGTCGTGCCACAGCCGGCCGGATGCCGGTGCCGGCTCGGTGGCGACCAGCCAGGTCGTCGTGTCGGTGCCGGCGGCGTCGGAGCGCAGCACCGGGCGCAGCGCGGCGGAGAACCGGGGAGCGAGGCGTCCAGGCCCGGGGTGCTCGCCCAGCCCGGGTGCGTGGCGTGCACGGAGACGCCGGATGCCGCGGCCCAGCGCCGCGCGAGCACCGGAGCAGCTCGACCTGGCCCGCTTGCTGCGCGCGTAGGCGACCGCGCCGGTGTAGTCCCCGTGCTCGAAGTCGGGGTCGCGCACCGGCAGCGCCTGGGTGTACATCCCGCCCGAGGTCACGAACACCACCCGCCCGGCGTCGGCCGTGAGCGACGGCAGCAGCAGCTCGGTCATCAGCACCGGCCCGAGCACGTGCAGCGCCATCGTCATCTCGTGGCCCTGCGCCGACGTCGTGCGGGTCTCGCGGCAGCGCGCCGGCGTTGTGCACCAGCGCGCGCAGCGGCAGCCCGGACGCCAGGAAGGCGGCGCAGAACGGCCGCACCGAGTCGAGGTCGGACACGTCGCAGACCCAGACCCGGGCCGCCCCGACCCGGCCGACGGCGCGGTCCACCTCGGCGGCGACCCGGCCGCCCCGGCCGGCGTCGCGCACCACCAGGTGCACGGTGGCGCCGAGGGCCGCGAGGTCCAGCGCGGTGCGCCGGCCCAGCCCGGACGACGCCCCGGTCACGGCGACGTGCCGCCCGGCCAGCGCCCCGGCGTCGGGGTCGGCCGGCCAGGTCGGCAGGCGGCGGCGCACGGCGTACCCGACCCGGCTGAAACCGGGAACGACGGTGCGGTCGAGCACCGTGTCGAGGGCGCGGATGCGGCGCGGGGGAGGCCGCTCACATCAGGGCGCGCATCGCGGCGGTGGCGCCGCGCAGGTAGCGCTCGACGACGACCCGCTCGTCGTCGGTGAGCGAGGAGTCGAGC
>CAWAKY010000026.1:0-200465 GCA_963782695.1 uncultured Actinomycetota bacterium
CCACGACGATGACCAGCCCGAGCCAGAGGTAGAGACGGAAGGCCCGCGCCCACGGCGACGACCCGCGCCGGTTCGCCACGACGAGCGCGACGACGGCCAGGGCGAGGAAGAGCAGGAGCGGGTTGTTCGTCGTGCTGACGGCGACGGCCATGCCGACGGCCCACCCCCACCACGCGGCCGGGTGGACCGCGCGGGGAAGGGTGGCGCTCATCGGACCATCATCGCGTCAGGCGCGTCGCTTCCAGGCGGCCCAGCCGGCGCCACCGGCGACCAGCGCCACGAGGGCACCGCCGGCGATGAGGGTGCCCGGGCCGCTGTCGTCGGCGTCGGCGGACGTGGGTGCCGACGCGAGGTCGGTCGCCGAGGCGCTCGGGCTCGCCGACGCGCTGTCGCTCGCGCTGCTCGACGGGCTCGCCGACGCGGATGCCGTGGCGCTCGCCGAGGGCGTGGCCGACGGTGCGCCCTTCACGGTGGCCGTCGGGCGACGTGCCGCCGGCCGGGGCGGTCGACCCCGAGGTGGCCTTGGGCGTCGTCGGCTTCGGCGTGGTGGGCTTGGGCTTCGAGGTGGTCGGCTTCGGCTTCGACGTCGTCTTCGTGGGGGTCGGCGCGCTGGTCTTGGTGGCCGCCGGGGGAGCGATGCCGGGCTGCTGGCCCGAACCGAACCGGAAGCCGACGACCGAGCCCGGGGCGGGGTCGTAGCTCGCGACGCCGCTCGAGCTGTAGACCCAGCTGCCGCCGCGCTTGGCGTGGAAGAAGGCCCAGTAGGCGTCGCCCGGGGGCATCCGCACGCAGGGGTCGGACGACGGGTAGCCGTTGATCCGGCAGACGACCGACCCGGGGTACTGCTGCGGGTAGGTCACCGAGAACCCTGCGCGAGGTCAGCGCCTTGAGCGCCGACGAGGGGTCGCCGGAGGCGCACTTGGTGCTGGTCGAGCCGCCGGTGTCGACGACGACGGTCACCCCGGTGGAGCCGGAGCAGGCCGCCGCGCTCGCCGGCCACGCCGCCGCGACGAGCCCGGCGAGAGCCAGGCCCGAGGCGGCGGCGGCGCCGCGCGAGGCGCACGATGAACGGGTGTGCGGGGCGGCGCATCAGGCGTGCGCCCCTCGTCGTCGGTTCGAGGCCGACGACCGCGACGGCCACCGACGACGACGAGCGCCAGGCCGAGCAGGGCCGGGGCCAGCAGGTCGGTGCCGGTCTGCGCGAGCGAGCCGGTCGCGGCCGCGTCGACGGTCGTCGACGGGTCGGACCCGCCGGCACCCTCGGTCGGCGCACCGCTCGAGGTCGGGTCGACGCTCGACGACGGGGTGGTCGTCGGGGCCGTGGTGCGCGAGCGCAGTCGGGGGCGGGTGCCACGGCATCGGCGCCGGCGGCGGTCACGGTCGCCAACGGTGTGCCCGGCGAGCGCGAGGAGTCGCCTGGGCGGTCGAGCGGCGGTCCTGGTCGGCCGGCGTGGCGTTCGCGCCGGCGGCGTGGTGGTCGTCGAGAGCGCCGCCGGGTCATAGGCGATGCCGCCGCGCAGGGCCGCGGGGAGTCCGCAGCCGTACTGCAGGGTCGGTCAGGTAGGCGACCGCCGCGACGGGCCTGCGCCGTACGGCCGCCCGCGAGGAACGCCTGGCCGGCGAGCCCGGTGCTGTTGGCGTTGACGCCCGGAGCTGGGACGCTGCGCGACGCCACCGGACGTGCCCTGGCGCCGGCGAGGTAGTCGAGGCCGTCGCCGGCCGCGCGTCGACCGAGCCCCCGATCGGCGATGAGGGGCCTGCGACGGCCATCGCGGTGGCGTCGGGGTCGGCGTCGGCGTCGGTGGTGCACCCGGCGTCGTCCATGTAGAGCTTGAAGCCGCCGTCCGGCGCACTGCTGGTTCAGCAGGTAGGCCGCGCGGCGTCGGCGCTGACGGGCTCGCCGGCGCGGTGCAGGCCGATCAGGGCGAAGGACTGCCCGAAGGTGTTGGACGAGTCGCCGATACGTCGAGACGTCGCGAGAAGCGACCGTTCGGCTTCTCGAGGCCTGTGAGGGTGCCGAGCAGGTCGAACCCGCCGAACGCGGTGGGGTCGATGCCCTGGGCGACGGCGACGTTGCAGCAGCTTGGCGACGGACCCGGCGTACCGATCTCGGTGGGGTCGCCGAAGCCGACGTAGCCGACGAGGTCGGCGGCGAGCTAGGCGGTGGCCGCTGCGGCCTCGGTCCTGGCCGGTGCCGGCGGCGTCGAGGGCGAGGATGGCGTCGGCGGTGAGCCCGTGGTCGGGGTAGACGCCGTCGAAGGTCACCGAGAAGTGGTGCCCGCCGGCGGCCAGCTGCTGCTCGAGGTAGTGCCCGGCGAGCAGGGCCGGGTCGCTGCTCGTGGCCGGGCCCACGGCGGCACGCGGGCCGAAGACGGTGGTGCGGCCGCCGGCGACCAGCTGCGCCGGGCGCGGTCGTGGTGCTCGGCGTGGCAGCCGGGGTGGTCGGGGTCGCAGAGGCGCTCGGCGAGGGGGCCGGGTCGCTCGGGCTCGGCGACGTGGTGGCCGACGGGCTGGTCGTGGGCGTCGCGGTCGCCCGACGCGGTGGCGGTCGGGGTCGGTGACGCCGAGGCGGATGCCGTGGGGCCGGCATCCGCGGTCGGGCTGGCGGTGGGGCTCGCGGTGGGGTCCGCGAACGCGCTGGTCGCCGGTGCGCCGACGAGCGCGGCGGCGACGAGCAGGGTCCCGGCACGGCGCAACAGGGCGCCCCGGGCGGTGGTGGGGGTGGACATCGGTGCCTTCCTGAGCGGTTCGAGACGTGATGCCCGAACCACCGGAGCCCCGGTCACTCGGGCTCCGTCCCGCATTCCTCGACGGTGTTGTGGAGCCGCTCGCACCTGCCGGGCATTCCGACTCGCCGCGACGTGACGTCGCGACCCACGGCTGCGGGACAGTGCCGGATTTAGACCGGCTTCCCCCGAACAGGTGCGTGTGGTGCCGCCCGAAGGCGACGGCCAGAGACTATTCCCCCCGGAGGGGTCCGACGCCCGGGTCGGCACCGGGTCAGAACGGGGTGGCCCGTCGTCGTGGCGGGGTGCGCGACGGCGGGTGAGGCGGCAGGGCCAGTGCTCGGTGGTGTCGGCGCTGTTCGGGTTCGGCGGTGGAGTTCGAGCGAGGGTGACGCCGTGGATGGGGTGGACTCGGTGCGGTGGTTGCCGTGGTCGTCGCGCCAGGGGGTCAGGGGTCGGGGTTGATGGCCGGGTGGGGGTGCGGTGTGGTGTTCGAGGCGGAACTCGAGCTCGCTGTGGGGTCCGTCGGGCAGGGTGGTGCGGGCCGGCTGGTGCTGCCCGGTGCCGCTTCGCTGTTGCTGCTGTTGCTGCGGGAGTGGTCGGGTCGGCTGGGGTGGTCACGGCGGACGTGGTGTGCAGGGCGTCGACGGGGTGGGTGGTGCGGGCCCGTCCGGTGGGGTCGGTCCAGGTGGCGACTCCGTCGGGGGTCAGCACCACGGTCCAGCCGGGGCGTTGTTTGACCGGTGGTGGCGCCGGCAGACGGTGAGCAGGTTGGTGTCGCGGGTGGGCCCGGCGGGCCAGGGTCGGACGTGGTCGAGGTCGCAGAAGATGGCGGCGACGCTGCAGCCGGGGAAGCGGCAGCGCCGGTCGCGGGCCTGGATCCGTTCCCGCGCACCTGACCCGTGCCCATCACCGTTCACCCCCTGCGGTTTCGCTACCGCAAACCTACCCGCGACCACCGACAGCCCCCCCGGGCGAGGGGCGGCCCGTTCGGTTCATTTCCGGTGCACCACAACGGGATCAGCGCAGCGACTCAGGTGGTGCCGCGCGTCGGCGAGGTGAGGATCTCGGCTCCGTCGTCGGTGATGGCGATCGTGTGCTCGCTGTGCGCCGTCCGGCAGCCGGTCGCACTGCGCAGCGTCCACCCGTCGGCGTCGGTGACGAGCTCGGCGGTGTCGGCCATGACCCACGGCTCCAGTGCCAGCAGCAGCCCGGGGCGCAGCGGTATCCGCGGCCGGGCCGTCCGGTGTTCGGGACGTGCGGGTCCTGGTGCATCGTCGACCCGACGCCATGACCGCCGAACTCGGTGTTGATCGGGTATCCCGCCTCGCTGAGGACCGAGCCGATGGCATGGGAGATGTCGCCGATGCGCGCCCCGGGGCCGGCAGCGGCGATCCCGGCGGCCAGCGCGCGCTCGGTCGCGCCGATCATCGCGACGCTCTCCGGGGGCTTCGAGTCGCCCACGATGAAGCTGATGGCGGAGTCCGCGACGACTCCGCCGGGAGACGGCGAGGTCGAGCGACAGCAGGTCGCCGTCGGCGAGCGTGTAGTCGTGCGGCAGCCCGTGGAGCACGGCGTCGTTGACCGACGTGCAGATGTAGTGGCCGAACGGCCCGCGGCCGAACGACGGCTCGTAGTCGACGTAGCAGGACAGCGCTCCGGCCTCGACGATCATGGCCTGGGCCCACCGGTCGATGTCCAGCAGGTTCGTGCCGACGGTGCTGCGGCTCTTCAGCGTCTGCAGGATGTCGGCGACCAGGGCGCCTGTCTCCCTGGCGCGAGCCAGTCTCGGCGGGGTTCAGGATCTCGATCATGCGGTGCCTTCCTCGCAGTCCGACGGCTTCAGCGGCCATGCCACCACGGAACGCCCCCTCCGCGCGAACCGGGCGACCGCGCGACGGCGCTGCACCCGCGACGCCGCTAGACTCACCTGCACCAGCGTTCGAGCCGTCATCAGCGGCGAGCTTCCGGAAGAACGGGACCCCACGGCATCCGCCGCGAGGTCCTCACTAGAACCGGACGTACGGGTCACGTCACGACCTGGCACAAGAGCGGTCGTCGCCCTCGGGCGGCGGCAAGCGAGGTGGTACCGCGGAGGTGCGGCACCGGCATCCGATGCCGGGGCGTCGACCCTTCGTCCTCGTCCCGGCAGCCACGACGAGTCGACGAACCGCAGGAGCAGCACCCATGACGTACCCCAAGGTCTCCACGACCGGTGAGCACACCGGCGCCGCGTTCGGCGTGCCCGCGAGCCCCCGGTTCCCGCAGATCGAGGATGCCGTGCTCGCCCGCTGGGCGGCCGACGACACCTTCGCGGCGTCGGTCGGCCAACCGGCCGACGGGCGAGGACGGCGCCAACGAGTTCGTCTTCTACGACGGCCCGCCCTTCGCCAACGGCCTGCCGCACTACGGCCACCTGCTCACCGGCTACGTCAAGGACATCGTCCCCCGCTACGAGACGATGCGCGGCCGCCGCGTCGAGCGCCGCTTCGGCTGGGACACCCACGGCCTGCCCGCCGAGCTCGAGGCGATGAGCCAGCTCGGCATCAAGACCAAGGAGGAGATCCTCGAGCTGGGCATCGAGACCTTCAACGCCAAGTGCCGCGACTCGGTGATGAAGTACGCCGGCGAGTGGCAGGAGTACGTCACCCGCCAGGCGCGCTGGGTCGACTTCGACAACGACTACAAGACGCTCAACCCGACCTTCATGGAGTCGGTGCTGTGGGCGTTCAAGACGCTCTACGACAAGGGCCTGGTCTACGAGGGCTTCCGCTGCCTGCCCTACTGCTGGAACGACCAGACGCCGCTGTCCAACCACGAGCTGCGGATGGACGAGGAGGTCTACAAGAACCGGCAGGACCCGGCCGTCACCGTCGGCTACCGGCTCGAGACCGGCGAGCTCGCCCTGATCTGGACGACGACGCCGTGGACCCTGCCGAGCAACCTCGCGATGGCCGTGCGCCCCGACATCGACTACGTCGTCGTCGAGTCCGACTTCACCGGCCGCACCGAGCGCTACCTGCTCGCCGAGGCGCGCCTCGGCCGCCTACGCCCGCGAGCTCGGCGAGGACGCCGGCGAGCGGGTCGTCGAGCGGCTCAAGGGCAGCCGACCTGCGTCGGGCGCTCGCTACACCCCGCCGTTCTCCTACTACGTCGGCCACGCGAAGTCGCACGTCGTGCTCGCCGCCGACTACGTCACCACCGACGACGGCACCGGCATCGTGCACATCGCCCCCGCCTTCGGTGAGGAGGACAAGCAGCTCACCGACCAGTACGGCATCGCGCCGGTCGTGCCGGTCGGCCCCGACGGCCGGTTCACCTTCCCCGTCGCCGACTACGAGGGCCTGCACGTCTTCGACGCCAACGCCGTCATCATCGAGCACCTCAAGGCGGCGACCGCCGGCCACGGCGACCGCGGCTCGGTCACCGAGGGCACCGTGCTGCTGCGCCGCGAGACCTACGACCACAGCTACCCGCACTGCTGGCGCTGCCGCGAGCCCCTCATCTACATGGCGGTGTCGTCGTGGTTCGTCGAGGTGACCAAGTTCAAGGACCGCATGGTCGAGCTCAACCAGGAGATCACCTGGGTGCCCGAGCACGTCAAGGACGGCCAGTTCGGCAAGTGGCTCGAGAACGCCCGCGACTGGTCGATCTCGCGGAACCGGTTCTGGGGCAGCCCGATCCCGGTGTGGCGGTCGGACAACCCCGAGTACCCGCGGATCGACGTCTACGGCTCGTTCGAGGAGCTCGAGCGCGACTTCGGCCGGATGCCGCTGAACGAGCACGGCGAGCCCGACCTGCACCGCCCGTTCATCGACCACCTGACCCGGCCCAACCCCGACGACCCGACCGGCAACTCCACGATGCGCCGCGTCGAGGACGTGCTCGACGTGTGGTTCGACTCGGGCTCGATGTCGTTCGCCCAGGTGCACTACCCGTTCGAGAACGCCGAGTGGTTCGAGCACCACTTCCCGGGCGACTTCATCGTCGAGTACATCGGCCAGACCCGCGGCTGGTTCTACACGCTGCACGTGCTCGCGACCGCGCTGTTCGACCGGCCGGCCTTCTCGTCGTGCGTCAGCCACGGCATCGTGCTCGGCAGCGACGGCCAGAAGATGAGCAAGTCGCTGCAGAACTACCCCGACGTCTCCGAGGTGTTCGACCGCGACGGCGCCGACGCGATGCGCTGGTTCCTCATGTCCAGCGCCGATCCTGCGCGGCGGCAACCTCGTCGTCACCGAGGAGGGCATCCGCGAGGGCGTGCGCCAGGTGCTCATCCCGCTGTGGAACAGCTGGTACTTCTTCAGCCTCTACGCGAACGCGGCCGACGGCGGGCACGGGCGTACGCCGCCCAGTGGTCGACGGCCTCGACCGACCCGCTCGACCGCTACCTGCTGGCCAAGCTGCGCGACGCTCGTCGAGACCGTGCAGGGCCAGATGGACGCCTACGACATCCCGGGCGCCTGCGAGTCGGTGCGCCAGTTCGTCGACGCGCTGACCAACTGGTACATCCGCCGGTCGCGGGAACGGTTCTGGGACACCGGCTCCGGCGACGCTGCGGCGACGCACGCCGCGTTCGACACGCTCTACACCGCGCTCGAGGTGCTCACCCGGGTCGCGGCCCCGCTGCTGCCGCTGGTCACCGAGGAGATCTGGCGCGGCCTCACCGGCGGCCGCTCGGTGCACCTCGAGGACTGGCCGGATGCCGCGGACCTCCCGGCCGACGACGCCCTCGTCGCCGCGATGGACCAGGTGCGCGCCGTGTGCTCCACCGGCTCCTCGCTGCGCAAGGCCGAGAAGCTGCGCGTGCGCCTGCCGCTGCCCGCAGCTCACCGTCGTCACCGCCGACCCCGAGGGGCTGCGGCCGTTCGCCGGCATCGTCGCCGACGAGCTCAACGTCAAGGCGGTCACCGTGCTCGACGTCGCCGAGGCGCACGAGTCCGACTTCGGCATCAGCCAGCGCCTCGTGGTCAACGCCCGGGCCGCCGGCCCGCGCCTGGGCCGCGACGTGCAGACCGCCATCAAGGGCAGCAAGACCGGCGACTGGTCGGTGGCCGACGACGGCACGGTCACCTCGGGCGGGCTCGCGCTCGTCGAGGGCGAGTACGTCGTCGAGACGGTCGTCGACGCCGAGCAGGCCGGGTCGCACGCCACCGGCGATGCTGCCCGGCGGCGGGTTCGTCGTGCTCGACACCGACGTCAGCCCCGAGCTCGAGGTCGAGGGCGCGGCGCGCGACCTCGTCCGGGCCGTGCAGCAGGCCCGGCGCGACGCCGGCTTCGACGTCTCCGACCGGATCTCGCTCGAGGTCACCGGCGCCGAGTTCGTCTACCGCGCGGTGCTCGGCCACCGCGAGCTGGTGACCGGCGAGACCCTCGCCACCGAGCTGTCGGTCACCCCCGACCTCGACGACCTCGACCGCGACGGCGACGGTGTCACCGAGGTCGTCATCGGCGAGCGCTACCCGGCGCGCCTGCGGGTCACGAGGCGCTGACCCTGGTCGCCGCCGGGGGAGCCACCCCGGCGGCGACCCAGGCGGCGTACCCGCCGATGACGTCGGTCGCCGCGGTGCACGCCGACGTCCTGCAGGGCCGCGGCGGCCAGGCTCGAGGTGTACCCCTCCTGGCAGAGCACGATCACCCGCAGGTCGTCGTCGGCGATGCGCAGGGCGCGCCTCGCTGGTCGGGTCGAACCGCCACTCGAGCACGTTGCGCTCGATGACGAGGGCGCCCGGCAGGTCGCCGTGCTCGGCGCGCTGGGCGGCCGGTCGGATGTCGACGACGACCGCGCCGTCGCTCGACCGCGCGCAGGGCCTCCTCCGGCGTGAGCCGGTGCAGGCGGGCGCGGGCGGCGGACAGCAGGAGGTCGATGCGGCTGCGCGGGCTCACCAGTCGTCACCCTCTCGGCGGGTCGCGATGCGTCGCAGGATGCCGTCGTCGCTCACGTAGTCGTGCTGCACCTCGAGCCGCGGCGCGTAGACGTGGAGGGAGACCGCGGGGTCGGGCCCCTCGTTGGTGACGCGGTGCACGTGGTCGGGGCCGAACGCGTGGGCGACCCCGCGCCGGTGGATGTGCCGGGTGCCGCGGACGACGCCGTGCACCGCGGTGCCCTCGACGACGGCCCCCTGCAGCACCACGAAGGCCCCGCCACTCCCGCCGTGGTCGTGCCAGTCGGTGCCCTGGCCCGGCAGCCAGGTGAGCAGCCACGCCTCGTGGTGCTCGTCGGCCAGCAGCCGGCGGTAGTAGCGACGGTCGGGGTCGAAGTCGACGTGCGGGCGCCAGCGCGAGGGGTCGGCGGCCAGGCGCAGTGCGGTGCGCAACGGGCTCGGCGCAGCGGGGGCGACGGGAGAGCGGTGGGGTGGGCGGTCCGGCGGTCCGAGCGGTCGGTCGGTTCGGGGGTGGGGGCAGCGTGCGGCTGATGACGGTCATGGCGGTGCTCCGTGGTGGAGGGCGCGTTCGACGACGCGCGGGGTGAGTCAGGCGGTGGTGGGACGGCATCCGGCATCCGACGCTCGAGGCGTCGGGCGGGTGGTCCGGTCGGGCGGGGCGGTGGAGCTCAGGCAGCGAGGCGGCGACAACGACAGCGCGTCGACGGCGTGGCCGGACGCTGCTGCGGCATTCGCTGCGGGCTCATCGCCCCACCGTAATACGCCAACGAGACGTTATGCAACCCATAACGTGACGTTGGGACAAGGATGCCGGTCCCGCCCCGGACCGGGCGGGCGCCGCCAGCGTGGACAATGGGCGGGTGAGCCCTGCCCCCGATGCCGCCCAGCGCGATGCCGCGCACCAGCTCCAGCTGAACCGACGGATGCGCGAGGTCGAGGCCTCGATCCTCTCCCGCGCCCCCGAGCACGACCTCGAGCCCTCGCTCGACCGGATCCGCGCGGTCATGGAGCTGCTCGGCGACCCGCAGCGCACCTTCCCGGTCATCCACGTCACCGGCACCAACGGCAAGACCAGCACGGCGCGGATCATCGAGGCGCTGCTGCGCGAGCTGGGGCTGAACACCGGCCGGTTCACCTCGCCGCACCTGCACTCCATGCTCGAGCGGATCGCCGTCGGGGGTCGGTCGATCGACGCGGAGCGCTTCCTCAGCGCCTACGACGAGGTCATCCCGTTCGTCGAGATGGTCGACGCGCGCTCGATCATCGACGGCGGCCCGCCGATGACCTACTTCGAGGTGCTCGTGGCCGTGGCGTACGCCGCGTTCGCCGACGCTCCCGTCGACGTCGCGGTCGTCGAGGTGGGCATGGGCGGGTCGTGGGACGCGACCAACGTCGTCGACGCCCCGGTCTCGGTCGTGACCCCGATCGACCTCGACCACCGCCACTTCCTCGGCGACACCGTCGAGGAGATCGCGGGCGAGAAGGCCGGCATCATCAAGGTCGACGCGATCACCGTGGTCGGGCTGCAGCAGGCCCCCGAGGCGGTCGAGGTGCTCGTCGACCGGGCCACCGAGGTGGGTGCCCGGATCCTGTTCGAGGGCAACGACTTCGGCGTCATCGCGCGTGACGTCGCCGTCGGTGGGCAGCAGATCGCCCTGCGCGGTCTGGCCGCCGAGTACCCCGACCTGTTCCTGCCGCTGCACGGCACCCACCAGGCGCAGAACGCCGCGGTGGCGGTCGCCGCGGTCGAGGCGTTCCTCGGCGGTGGCGAGCAGGCGCTCGACATCGACGTGCTGCGGGCCGGGCTGGCGAGCGTCGACTCCCCGGGGCGGCTCGAGATCGTGCGGCGCAGCCCCACCGTGCTCGTCGACGCGGCGCACAACCCGGCCGGCGCGCGCGCCCTGCGCGACGCCATCCAGGACTCGTTCACGTTCGCCCGGCTGGTCGGCGTCGTGGCCGTGATGAAGGACAAGGATGCCGCCGAGCTGCTCGAGGCGCTCGAGCCGGTGCTCGACGAGGTCGTCGTCACCCGCACGTCGTCGCCGCGTGCGATGTCACCGCGCCAGCTCGGCGAGATCGCCACCGACATCTTCGGTGAGCACCGGGTGGTCGTGGTCGACGAGCTGCCCGACGCCCTCGACCGCGCGGCGGGCATGGCCGACGAGAGCGGCGGCGTCAGCGGGGGAGTGCTCGCGACCGGCTCGGTGGTCACCGCCGCCGAGGTGCGGATGCTGCTCGGCACCACCACCGTCTGAGCTCGGGCTCGGGGCAGGGTCAGTCGTCGAGGTCCTCCCCGGCCAGCGCCCGGGCGGCGAGCCGCTCCTCACCGGCGAGCCCCCACACCTCCCACGCGGCGCGCGAGCTGACCAGCACGATGACGCAGCCGAGCACGATGTCCGGCCAGCCGGAGCCGGTCCAGGCGGTGACGAGCGCCATCGCCATGATCGCGACGTTGACGGCGACGTCGTTGCGGGCCGACAGGAACGCCGCCCCGCTCAGCGAGCCCCCGTGGTGCCGAACGCGCACGAGCAGCAGGGCGCACACCGTGTTCACGGCGGCGGCGCCCAGGGCCGTGACGAACAGCAGCGTCACGTCGGGTGCCACGGGGTCGAACGCCTTCACCACGGCCTGCCACGCCGCGACGACCGCCGGCACCAGGATGATGCCGGCCAGCACGTGCCCGACCACCGCGCGTCGGGCCAGCGGCCAGCCGAGCGCCAGGGCGATGAGCAGGTTGACCGCGGTGTCCTCGACGAAGTCGACCGAGTCGGCGAGCAGCGACACCGAGCCGATGGCGAGGGCGACGCTCGCCTCCACGAGGGCGTACGCGAGGTTCAGGCCCGCCACGACGAGCACCACCCGCCGCAGCCGGCCCGGCTCGACGAGCTCGGTGGCGGTCACGCGCTCATCCCACCACGGCATCCGGCTGACGTCCGGCGCGCGAGCGAGGCACCGTGCCGCCGCTTACGCTGGTGGCATGAGCCCCCTGGTCAAGCTGATCCTCCTCGTGGCCGTCGTCGCGGCCGTGTGGTGGGTCGTCACGTCGGTGCGCGCCAGCCGGGGCGCGTCGACCACCGCCTTCACGCCCGTCGAGGACCTCACCCCCGAGGTGCAGCAGACCATCGACGCGGCGCTCGACCGCGGCGAGCTGATCGGTGCGATCAAGCACTACCGGGCGGCGACCGGGGCCGGGCTGGCCGAGAGCAAGGCCGCCGTCGAGACCCGGCGCTGGAAGCGCGACGCATGAGCCGGCTGCCCGTCTACGGCACGCAGGGCAAGTTCACCTTCCGGCTGCTGGCCATGGCCCTGTTCGGCCAGGCGATCATCCTGTCCTTCTTCGCGCTCGTCGCCCGCGGCAACGCGATCGCCGACGGCCGCCCCGACGACGGGCAGCAGCTGCTCTGGGTCGGGCTCGGACTGGCCCTGGTCGCCCTCGTGGCGTCAGGCCTGATGCGCCGCCCGTACGGCGTCACCCTCGGCTGGGTCGTGCAGGCCCTGACCTGGGCCAGCGCGGTGCTCGTGCCGGCGATGATCGGGGTCGCGCTGGTCTTCACCGCGCTCTGGGTGCTGCTCCTGCTGCAGGGCTCGAAGATCGACCGGATCGTCGCCCAGCGCGAGGCCGACGAGGAGGCCGGGGCCGCGGCCGGAGCCACCCCCGCCGGTGACTAGGCTGCTCCCGTGACCACCGAACGCTCACTCGTCCTCGTCAAGCCCGACGGTTTCGCCCGCGGCCTCACCGGGGAGGTGCTGCGTCGCATCGAGGGCAAGGGCTACACCCTCGTCGCCCTGCAGGTGCTCACCCCCGACGTCGAGCGCCTCCACCGGCACTACGCCGAGCACGAGGGCAAGCCGTTCTTCGAGCCCCTCGTCGAGTTCATGTCCTCCGGCCCGGTCACCGCGGTCGTCATCGAGGGCCACCGCTGCATCGAGGGCTTCCGCGCGCTCGCCGGCGCCACCGACCCCACGGCCGCGCTGCCGGGAACGATCCGCGGCGACCTCGGCCGCGACTGGGGCAAGAAGGTGCAGGAGAACATCGTGCACGGGTCCGACTCCCCGGAGTCCGCGGCCCGCGAGATCGGCATCTGGTTCCCCGAGCTCTGAGCCTCAGCCCCTCGCGAGCAGCTCGTCGAGGATCTCGCCCTCGCGGTGGTACGCCGTGAGGTGACCGGCGTCGGTCCACTCCACGAAGCGACCTCGGGGCAACGCCGCCACCAGGCGCCGCGCGGCCTCCACCGGGCAGTTGCGGTCCTCGACCGCGTGGTACCAGGTGATCGACGTCGGCACGGATGCCGGGTCGACGTCCCAGATGCCGTCGAGCGCCATCGCCTCGTCGACCCAGCCGTCGAGGCCGGCGCCGAGCGACTCCAGCAGGGCGCGGGCGAAACCCTGCTGCCACTGCGGGTCGGCCATCACCGCGAGGTCCTCGGGCGGTGCCGTGTCCATGATGGCGCGGAAGGCCCCGAGCGGGTCGGTGAGCATCGCGTCGCGGTGCGGCGCCAGGACGGCGGCGACCTCGTCGCGCCGGCCGGCGCGGGCCAACCGGGCCACCTCGGCGTTGACCGGGATCATCGTGTCGATCTCGTCGTCGCGGAACGGCGCGATGCCTGCGACGACGGTCGCGGCGACCACGCGGTCGGGGTGGTACTGGCACAGGGCCAGCTCGTGGGGTGCCGAGCCGCTGCCACCGGTGAGGTGCACCCGCTCCAGCCCCAGGTGGTCGAGCACCTCGGCGAGGTCGTCGGCGTGCTCGCGGAAGCGTCGTCCGGGCAGCCGGCTCGACGCGCCGAACCCGGGCCGCTCGGTGGTGACGACCCGCAGCCCGCGCTCGGCCCAGGGGGTGCGGTCGGCGCGCACCGACCAGCGGCACCCGGGCGTGCCGGGAACGCGCAGCACCGGGATGCCGTCCGGGTCACCCCAGTCGGTCCAGGCGACGGTGCGGCCGTCGCGCACCCTCATCGAGGCGTCCCGTGGCTCCGTGGCAGCGTCCATCGGCCCACGATCGCAGAGCGGAGGCGAGCCCGCCGCACGGGTGCGCACGTCGTCACCGTGCAGTCGGTGGCCTGGATGCCGGCCGCCCCGGCGCGGCATCCCGAGCCCTCGACCCGCCCGACCTAGCCTGCTGACATGAGCGGCTGGGCGTCGGGGTGGGTGCGCGGGAGGGACCTCGCGATCGACCTCGGCACGGCCAACACCGTCATCTACGAACGCGGCCGCGGGGTGGTGCTCGACGAGCCGTCCGTGGTCGCGATCCGCACCGGCACCAGCCAGCTCGTGGCGGCGGGGCACCGCGCCAAGGAGATGCTCGGCCGCACCCCGGAGTCGGTCACCGCGGTGCGTCCGCTGCGCGACGGGGTGATCTCCGACGCCGACGTCACCGAGCGGATGATCCGCTGGTTCGTCGAGCAGGTCTCGCCCTCGCGGCTGATCCGGCCCCGCGTCGTGGTCTGCGTGCCGAGCGACATCACCAGCGTCGAGCGCCGGGCCCTCGAGGACGCCACCCTGCGCTCCGGCGCCCGGCGGGTCTACGTCATCGAGGAGACGATGGCGGCGGCGATCGGCGCCGGCCTGCCCGTCGAGGAGACCCGCGCCTCGATGGTCGTCGACGTCGGCGGCGGCACCACGGACGTCGCGATCATCAGCCTCGGCGGGGTGGTCACCTCGCGCACCGTGCGCATCGGCGGTGACGAGATCGACGACGCGCTCGTCGCCCACGTCAAGAGCGAGTACTCGCTGCTGCTGGGGGAGCGCAGCGCGGAGGACCTCAAGATCGGCGCCGGCTCGGCGTTCCCGCTGCGCGAGGAGCTCACCCACCGGGTGCGCGGCCGCGACCTCGTGACCGGGCTGCCCAAGACCGTGTCGATCGGGTCGGCCGAGGTGCGCCGGGCCATCGAGACCCCGATCGTGCAGATCGTCGAGCTGGTGCGCACGGTGCTCGACGTCTGCCCGCCCGAGCTGGCCGGCGACGTCGTCGACCGGGGCATCGCCCTCACCGGCGGGGGCGCGCTGATCCGCGGCCTCGACGAGCGGCTCAGCCACGAGCTCGGCGTGCCCGTGCACGCCGCCGACGACCCCCTGCACGCGGTCGCCCGCGGCGCCGGCCGGTGCGTCGAGGAGTTCAGCACGCTCGAACGCGTGCTCGTCGACAACCGGCGCCCCTGACGATGCACGTCCGGCGCACCCCCACCGGTCGTGGCCTCGGCGCGTCCGGCCGGGCGACGTCCGGCCGGGGCCCCACCACCCGTGCGCGCCGCCTCCTCACCGGGCGCGCTCGTCGTCACCGGGCTCGTCGTGGCCCTCGGGGTGTCCGGGGCCGCCGGCCTGGAACCGGTGCGTGGCGCGGCCGCCGCCGTCCTCGGCCCGCTCGAGCGGCTCCTCGGCCCCGGCGACGACGAGCTGTCGGCCGCCCGCGCCGAGCAGGCGGTGCTCGCCACCCGCCTCGCCGCGGCCCAGCGCGAGGTCGCCGCCCGACACGACGTCGCCGGCATCCTCGAGACCCCGGCCCTGGCCGGTGCCCGCCTCGTGCCGGCCCGGGTCGTCGCGGTCGGCGCCAGCGGCCCCGCCGGCCCCGAGCGCGTCACGATCGATGCCGGGTCGCGCGACGGCGTCGAGGTCGACCGCACCGTCGTGGCCGCCGACGGCCTGGTCGGCCGGGTCGTCTCGGTCGCCCCCTGGACCTCCGACGTGCTGCTCGTCGGCAGCGCCGACCTCACCGTGGGCGTGCGGGTCGGCCCGCGCGGGGTGCTCGGTGAGGTGTCCGGTGCGGCCGTGGCCGGGGGTGCCCGACCCGACCCGGGCCTGCTCGCGTTCGCCCTCGTCGACCGGGGCACCGCCGGCGTCGGTGACGTCGTCACCACGCTGGGCAGCGTCGGCGATCGCCCGTACGTGCCCGGCATCCCGGTGGGCACCGTGGCCACCGTGCACCTCGGCGTCGGCCGGCTGGCCCCGACCGGCACGGTCACCCCGGCCGTCGACACCACCTCGTTGGACGTCGTCGCCGTGGTGCTCACCTCCGGGCGCAGCGCCCCGCGTCCGGCCGCGACGGGCACCGGATGACCGCCCGGGTCGCGCTGCTGCTGCGGGGCCTGGCGGTCCTGGTGGCGGTGCTGCTGGTGGTCACGCTCGGCGCCCGCCACGTGCCGGTCGTGCCCGACCTCGTGCTCGTGCTCGTCGTCGCGTGGGCGCTGCTGCGCGGCCCGGTGGCCGGCGCCGCCGTCGGCCTGGCCGCCGGGTGGCTGCTCGACCTCGTGCCTCCCGGCTCGGCGCACCTCGGCGTGCAGGCCCTGACCTATGCCGTCGCCGGAGCCTTCGCCGGTCGGGTCCGCCTCGAGGGGCCGGTCGCCGCCCCCCGCGTCGCCCTGGTGGCCCTCGGGTCGTCGGCGATCGTCGAGGGCGTCGGGAGTGCTGGGCGCGCTGGCGGTCGGCGCCCCGGTGGCCCTCGGTGCCGTGGTCGTGCAGTGCCTGCTCACCGCCACGGTCGCCGCGCTGGTGGTGCCGCTCGTCGTCGCGGCCGAGCGCGGGCTGGTGCGCCGGAGGTACGGGTGAGCCGCCTCGGCACCAGCGCACGAGACCGGCGGGTCGGCACCCACCAGGGCCGCTTCCTCGCCGTGGTGCTGCTCGTCGGCCTGGGCTTCGCGGCGCTCGTCGGCCGGCTCGGCCAGGTGCAGCTGGTGGGGCACGACGACTTCCGGGCCGCGGCCTCCGCGCTCGACACCCGCACGCTCGTCGTCCCCGCCCTGCGCGGCCGCATCCTCGACCGCGAGGGCCAGGTGCTCGCCGACAACCGCGCCAGCACGGTGGTCACCATCGAGCGCCGGGTCATCGCCGACAGCGACGACCGGGGCGCCTCGGTGGTGCGCGACGTCGCGTCGGTGCTCGGCCTCGACCCGGCCGACCTGCTCGGCCGCACCTGGCTCTGCGGCGAGCAGGGGGCGCCCGCGGCCCCGGCCTGCTGGGCCGGGTCGCCGCAGGTGCCGGTACCGCTGGCCGAGGACGTCGACCCGACCCGGGCGCTCTCCCTCGTCGAGCAGCCCGACCGCTTCCCGGGGGTGGCCGTCGAGTCGCAGCCGGTGCGGTTCTACCCGCGCCCCCTGGGGATCAGTGCGGCCCAGGTGCTGGGATACCTCGGCCCGGTGCGCTCCGACGAGGTGGGCGGCGACCTCGGGCTCGTCGCCGACGACCTCGTCGGGCGCGCCGGCCTCGAGCAGCAGTACGACACCGAGCTGCGGGGTGTGCCGGGCCGCACCGTGGTCGCCGTCGACGCCCGCGGCCTGGTCACCGGGGTGGTGTCCCGCACCGAGCCGGTGCCCGGCCGCGACCTGGTCACCTCGCTCGACGCGCGTGTCCAGGCCGCCGCCGAGCGGGGCCTCGCGACCCAGATGGCCAAGGCGCGCAAGCGCGGCTGGGCCGCCGACTCCGGCGCCGTCGTCGTGCTCGACCCGCGCTCCGGCGCGGTGGCCGCGCTGGCGAGCGCGCCCGCCTACGACCCGAACATCTGGACCGGGGGCATCTCGCAGGCCGACTACGCGGGGCTGACCGCGGCATCCGCCAACACGCCGCTGCTGTCGCGCGCCATCGGCGTCGAGCAGCCGCCGGCGAGCACGGTGAAGCCCGCCTCGGTGGTGGCGGCGGTGCGCGCCGGCAACCCGCTGAACGGCACCTACGACTGCCCGGCGAAGTACCGCATCGGCAACCGGGTCTTCAACAACCACGAGACGACCGGGCGCGGGCTGATCACCTTCCGCACGGCGATCAAGATCTCGTGCGACACGGTGTTCTACAAGCGTGGCCTACGACTCGTGGCGGGCCCAGGGTGGCTTCGCCGCGACCGACGACACCCGCGACCCGTTCGTCGTCGCCACCACCGGTCTGGGCCTCGGTGCCCGCACCGGCATCGACCTGCCGGGCGAGGCCGCCGGCCGCATCCCCGGCCGGGCGTGGAAGAAGGCGACCTGGCAGTCCACCAAGGCAGAGACCTGCCGCCGGGCCCGCACCGGCTACCCCGACGTCACCGACCGCCAGCAGGCCGCCTACCTGCGCCAGATCGCCGTGGAGAACTGCGCGAGCGGCTACCTGCTGCGCCCCGGTGACGCCGCCAACTTCTCGATCGGGCAGGGCGACCTGGCAGTCACGCCCGCTCCAGGTCGCCGTGATGTACGCCGCGATCGCGAACGGCGGCACCGTGCTCACCCCTCGCGTCGGGTCCTCGCTCGTCGACCCCGCCGGCGACCACGGTGAGGCCGTCGCCGCCGGTCCGAGCCGCAAGGCCCCGGTGTCGGCGCAGGTCGACGCCTACCTGCGGGCCTCCCTGGAGGACGCCGCGGCCAACGGCAGCGTGCGCGCCCTCTTCGGCGACCTGAAGGGATGGCCGATCGCGGGCAAGACCGGCACCGGCGAGGTCGTGGGCAAGCGCGACACCTCGTGGTACGTGTCCTACGCGCCCGCTGACGCAGCCGAGGTGGGTCGTCTCGGTCGTCGTCGCGCAGGGTGGGCCGGGGATGCGGACCGCGGCGCCGGTGGCGCGGGCGGTGCACGAGACGCTGCGCACCCTGCGCTGAGGTCAGGCCCAGTCCTCGTCGACCTCGAACAGCAGGTCGCCGGCCCGACGGTCGATGTCGGCGGCCAGGCTGTCACCGTCACCGATCGACTTCGGCCACACCATCAGCTGCTCGCCGTCACGGAAGATCACGGCGCGGAAGTCCGGGCCCTTGGCGACCCCGGCGAGGTCGGACCAGCGCCCGCCGTGGCGCTGCCCGAAGACCGTCTGGGACAGCCCGTCGTCGCCGCTGACGACCCGCAGGTCCCGTGGCGCCCTGCTCACCAGCTTGCGCCGCCAGGTCCGACCCTCGAAGGCCGGGCACTCGGGGCCGTCGTCGTCGCTGCGGTCCGGGATGCCCCCGATGCCCGCGGGTGCGGGCTCGCTGCCGGCCAGGAGCAGGGTCTCGAGGGCCCGCTGCGCGGCCTGCCGGACCTCGTCCGCGGTGACGGCCTCGACCTCGGTGATCTCGTCCTCGGTGGTGAGCACGGGGCGCCCCTGGAGCAGCCTGAAGGCGCAGAGCAGCAGGTGCTCGACGACTCCGCGCGGGTCACTCAGCTGGGCGCGGGCGAGGGCCTTCTGGTGGGCGAGGTCGGCGTCACGCGGCCCGTCCCGGGCGAGCGTCCGCAGCACCTCGACCGCCTCGGCCAGGATCCGCGGCTGGTCCTCCTCGGAGCCGTCGGCCCAGAGCACGGCCAGGCCCTCCTCGGCGGACAACGGCGTCGAGCCGCTGGCGACGTCGTAGAGGATGCCCTCCCCGTGGCGCAGCGCCTCGATCAGCAGGTCGGAGACGAGCCCGACGAGCACCGGTGCGGCTGCCGCGCGCCGGCCGAGCCACGACACGATCGGGATCGGGGGACCGGCGAGGTACGCCGGCAGCTCGAGGTGGCTCACCTCGGTCCGCACGGGCTCCGGGCGCGGACCCTCGGGCAGCCGGATCCGCGGGTGCTGCGGCGGCTCACCGGTGGCGACGACGACCGCGTTCGCCGCGGTGTAGTGCCGTCGCGTGAAGTCGAGGACGTGGTCACGACCCAACGCCCGGTGCGGCGCCCCCTGCCGCCCGAGCATCCCGGCCCCGCCCACCCCGAAGCGGGCCCCGGCCGACCACGCGACGGGCGGGTCGACAGAGTCCCCGTCCTCGGCGTCGAGAACCTTGGCCTCGAGGGCGATCCGGTCCAGTGGCAGGTCGTGCACGGCATCGCACACGCGGGCCAGCCACTCGGTGACCTCGTCCCGATCACCCGTCGCGTGGAACACGGTGACGACGTCGTCGACCGAGGCGTTGACGTCGAGCGTGGTGCGGGGCTGACCCGTCATCACGAGGTGCTCGACCAGGTGTGCGACGCCTGAGGTGCGCACCGTCTCGTCCTGGGCGCCGGCCCGCACGACGAGCGCTGCGGTGTAGGGCGGGGGTCCCTCGGTCCACAGCGCCGGGATGCCGTTGACGGTGGTCGAGTTCAGCACGGGAGAACTGTAGGCGCACCCTGCGCTGACGCCTCGCCGAAAAGGTGAGTGCGCTCGCGGTCGACTCCTGTCAGAATCCTCGTGGGGGAGGGGCCCTGTGGGAGGTCGGATGTCGCCGATGTCAGCCTTGTGGCGCTGGCCGATGCGTGCCCTGTCGGCGCACGTGCTGCTCTTCGCGGCGCTGGCCCTGACGGCGGCCGCCGCGGAACGTGCCGGTGGCCTGGCCGTCATCGGGGGCGTCGACCCGTACCTCGGTGGTTCGGTGCTGTACTTCGTGCTGCTGCTCCCCCTGGTGCTCGTGCTCGGCCTGGCCCTCGGCGTCGTCGCCGGGGGAGCGCTGCAGCTCTGGGGCGCCCGCCCGCTGCTCGCCGCCGCGGTCGTCGGGGTCACCGCCGCCGCGCTCGTGCTCGCCAGCCTGTCGTGGTTCGACGGCTGGGAGCGGATCCCGGCGCTGACCGTGATCGCGTACGGCGGCCCGGTCGCGCTGCTCGCCGGGCTGCTGACCGTCCGGGACGCACGACGGCTCGGCCGCCCCCGGCACCTGGCGCGGGCACGTCCCCGCCCTGACCTCGCGCGCGAGGGGACCCCGGCCGCCGGATAGGCTGGCGCCATGGCTGATTTCGACGTCGTGGTGCTCGGTGCCGGCCCTGGTGGGTACGTCGCCGCGATCCGCGCCGTCCCAGCTGGGCAAGAAGGTCGCGGTCGTCGAGAAGAAGTACTGGGGCGGGGTCTGCCTCAACGTCGGCTGCATCCCGTCGCAAGGCGCTGCTCAAGAACGCCGAGCTCGCGCACATGCTCACCCACGAGAAGGACGAAGTTCGGCATCGAGGGCGACGCCACGATGGCGCTACGGCCCGACCCACGAGCGCTCGCCGCCAGGTGTCCGACGGCATCGTCAAGCGGCGTCCACTTCCTGATGAAGAAGAACAAGATCACCGAGATCGACGGCTGGGGCACCCTCACCGGCGCCGACCTCGATGGACGTCGCGCTCAACGACGGCGCCACCACGCCAGCTACACCTTCGACCACCTGATCATCGCGCACCGGCGCCACCACCCGGACTGCTGCCCGGCGTCGACGCTCAGCCGAACGTCGTCACCTACGAGGAGCAGATCCTCGACCGAGAACTGCCCGGGTCGATCATCATCGCCGGCTCGGGCGCGATCGGCGTCGAGTTCGCCTACGTGATGAAGAACTTCGGCGTCGACGTGACGATCGTGGAGTTCCTCGACCGGATGGTGCCGACCGAGGACGCCGACATCTCCAAGGAGCTCGCCAAGCACTACAAGAAGCTCGGCGTGAAGGTGCTGCTCGGCACCAAGGTCGAGGGCGTCGAGGACACCGGCTCGGGCGGTGCAAGGTCACCGTCTCGCCGGCCGCCGGCGGCGACCAGCAGGTGCTCGAGGCCGACAAGTTGCTCCCGGCGATCGGCTTCGCGCCGCGCGCCGAGGGCTACGGCCTCGAGGCGGCCGGGGTCGCGCTCACCGACCGCGGCGCCGATCGCGATCGACGAGCTACTGCCGCACCAACGTCGCCGAACGTCTACGCGATCGGCGACGTGCACCGGCAAGCTGATGCTCGCCCACGTCGCCGAGGCGATGGGCATCGTCGCCGCCGAGACCATCGCCGGCGCCGAGACGATGCCGGTCGACTACGACTTCGTCCCGCGGGCGACCTACTGCCAGCCGCAGATCGGCTCGTTCGGCTACTCCGAGGCGCAGGCCAAGGAGAAGGGGTACGACGTCAAGACCGCGACGTTCCCGTTCTCCGCCAACGGCAAGGCGCAGGGCCTCGGCGAGGCCGTCGGCTTCGTCAAGGTCGTCGCCGACGCGAAGCACAACGAGATCCTCGGCGCCCACATGATCGGCCCCGACGTCACCGAGCTGCTGCCCGTGCTGACCCTGGCGCAGAAGTGGGACCTCACCGCCGACGAGGTGGCCCGCAACGTCTTCGCCCACCCGACGCTGTCCGAGGCCGTCAAGGAGGCCGTCGAGGGCATCGCCGGCCACATGATCAACTTCTGACCGACCACGCGTCGGGGGCCACAGGTCACCGGCGTAGCGTCGACGGTGTGACCGAGCAGCAGCCGTACGAGGTTCTCGAGCAGCACGACGGCTTCGAGCTGCGGCACTACCCGGCCCACTGGTGGCCCAGGTCGAGATCGACGGCTCCTTCGAGGATGCCGGGAACCGCGCCTTCCGCTCCCTGTTCCGCTACATCACCGGCAACAACCGGTCCCGGGAGTCCGTGGCCATGACCGCGCCCGTGGTGCAGGAGGCGACGGTGTCGGAGAAGGTCGCCATGACCGCGCCGGTCGTCCAGGCCGAGGGCGAGGACGGTGGGTTCGTCGTCGCGTTCGTGCTGCCGGCGTCGATGACCCTCGAGACCGCGCCCGAGCCGGCCGACCCCGACGTGCAGGTGCGCGCCGTGCCCGAGCGGCTGGCCGCCGCGGTGCGGTACTCCGGCCGCTGGTCGCAGGCGTCCTACGAGCGCCACCGGGCCGAGCTGCTCGACGCGGTGGTCTCCGCCGGCCTCACCCCCACCGGCGCGCCCCGGTTCGCCCGCTTCGACCCGCCGTTCAAGCCGTGGTTCCTGCGCCGCAACGAGGTCGTCCAGGACGTCGTCCGGCCGTAGGTCTGGCGCCGGACCCACGGCTCGGGTCATCATGGGGAATGGCCGACGTGTCCCCGCTCCCGATCCGTGGTGAGGTGGTCGTCGACGCCCGCGGGGGAGCACGGGCGCTGCGGGTCTCGTGGCACCCCGAGCAGGGCGTGGTCGTGCTGTCGGTCTGGCGCGGCAACACCTGCGCCGCGACGGTCCAGGTCGACCCCGCGGAGGTGCCGCACCTCGTCGACGTCCTGGTGCGGGGCCTGGCCGCCTCGGCCGCGCCCCCGCACCCGCTCGAGGACGCCGGCTGATCAGCCGAGCAGGGGCCCCGGCAGCGGTTCGGCGTGCACCACGGTCAGCTCGGACACCGCACGGGTGAGCACGACGTAGAGCCGCCGCAGCCCGGTGCGCTCGTCGGGCTCGGCCGCGGCGATGGCCGACGGCTCGACGACCACGACCCGGTCGAACTCCAGGCCCTTGGCGATGCTCGCCGGCACCAGCTCGACCTGGCGGTCCTCGTCGTCGCCGTGCTCGGCGTCCAACCGGCCGTGCGGCAGGCCGGCGGCGGTGAGGTCAGCGCTCACCGCCGCGACCCCGGCATCCGCGGCGATGACGCCGACCGACCCGGGGCGACCGAGCGCCGAGCGCACGGCATCGGTGACGGCGGCCGCGCCGGCTGCCCACGTCCGTCGGGACGACGGTGAGCCGGCCGGGGTTGTCACGCACCGACGTCGGAGCCCCCAGCCCGGGCGCCATGTGCGGCAGCAGCCGCGCTGCGAAGTCGATGACCAGGCCAGGCACGCGGAACCCGCGGTCGAGCACGACCAGCTCGTGCGCCGGCCGGCCGAGGTGGCCCATCGCGTCGTCCCACGAGGCGGTCGCCCACGGTGTGGTGCCCTGTGCGATGTCGCCGAGCACGGTGACCGACCCGGTCGACGCGCGGCGGCCGACGGCCCGCAGCTGCATCGGTGAGAGGTCCTGCGCCTCGTCGAGCACGACGTGGCCCAGGCTCGGGGTGCGGTCGAGCAGGTCGGCCACCTCGTCGAGCAGGGCCATGTCCGCGCGACTCCAGCGCGCGGCACCCTTCGTGCGGGCAGGGCTGTCCCACAACAGCATCCGCTGCTCCTCGGGCGTGAGGATGCCGTCCGCCGCTGCGGTGAGCGTCGCGGCATCCGAGAAGAGCCGGAAGAGCACGGTGGCCGGGTCGAGCGCCGGCCAGAGGGCGCGGACGTAGGCGGTCACCGGAGCCGACCGGGAGACGGTGTGCTGCACCCGGTCGTCGGGGGAGTCGCCGGAGCGCTCCAGCTGCAGCAGCACGTGGTGGGCGAGGCGCTGGGGGAACAGGTCGCGGGCGGCCGAGTAGCGCACGCCGCGCGCGAGCAGCGCGTCGAGCTCGTCCTGGATCTCGTACGCGGGCACCCGCCAGCGCCGCGAGCCGCGAGGCACGACGAGCGGCTCCTCGGCGCGGCCCACGTGCGCCCAGACCGCCCGGTGCAGCACCTCGGCGAGCCGGGCGTCGCCCTTGAGCACGGCGACGTCGGTGGCCTCGTCGGCGCGCACCCGGCCGTGCGAGAGCAGCGTGTCGATCGTCGCGTGGCCGACCCGGGCCTCGCCCAGCGAGGGCAGCACCGCGCCGATGTGGTCGAGGAACGCGCGGTTCGGGCCGACGACGAGCACGCCCGACCGGTCGAGCTGCGCGCGGAACGAGTAGAGCAGCCACGCGGCGCGGTGCAGGCCGACGGCCGTCTTGCCGGTGCCCGGCGCTCCCTGCACGCAGATGCTGGTACCGATGTCGCTGCGCACGATCTCGTCCTGCTCGGGCTGGATCGTCGAGACGATGTCGCGCATCGGGCCGGAGCGGGGCCGTTCGATCTCCGCGGCGAGGATGCCGCTGTGGCCGGTCGGCGTCGCCCGCCGTGAGGCGTTCGTCCTCGTACGCCGTGAGCCGGCCGCGGTCGACGCCGAAGCGGCGGCGCAGCTCGACCCCCATCGGCTCGGTGGCGGAGGCCCGGTAGAAGGCCGTGGAGATGGGCGCGCGCCAGTCGACGACGACCGGGTCGCCGTGGTCGTCGGACGACGTGCCGGCGCCCGATGTGGAAGGTCTCCTCGCCGTGCTCGGTGCGCATGTCGATCCGGCCGAAGA
This sequence comes from uncultured Actinomycetota bacterium, assembly GCA_963782695.1. Classification (GTDB taxonomy): domain Bacteria; phylum Actinomycetota; class Actinomycetes; order Actinomycetales; family Dermatophilaceae; genus Fodinibacter. The sequence continues at coordinate 24,359 of CAWAKY010000026.1, forward strand.
ACAGCGTGGTGCGCGGGTCGTCCTGCAGCGAGGCGACCCGGCGGGCGAGCACCCGGCCGAGCAGCTCGCTGGTCCAGGCGTCGGTGGCCTTCTCCGCCTCGAGCCGGTCGGTGGCCTCGCGCATCCGGCGCAGGTCGGTCGCGGGCGTGGTCGAGGTGGGCCTGCTCGCGGGCGAGCACGGCGTCGGGGGCGACCGTGGGCTGGGTGGAGTGGTTGGGGGTGGGTGGTGGGAGTGGTGTCGGCGGTCGGCGCGGGCACGGCGGATCCGCCTCTCTTGTCCGGGTTGGTTCGCATACTGGCGAACCGATGATGGTAGCGCCGGGGTGGGGCCCGGCGGAAGTCGGGTCCGGTCGGTTCGTGAGGCCCTGCGCTGTCGGTGGGTCGCGGCACACTGCCGGGATGGACCGATCGACAGCCCCCATCCAGGTCGTCTTCGACGCCGCCGACCCCGGCGCGCTCGCCCAGTTCTGGGCGTCCGCGCTCGCCGAGCGAGGGTACGCCGTGCCCGCCCCGCCGGGTGACTTCGCCGACTGGCCGGCCTTCCTCGCCGCCAACGGCGTGCCCGAGGAGCGGTGGAACGACGCCTCGGCGATCGAGGCCGACGGCCACCCGCGGATCTTCTTCCAGAAGGTGCCGGAGGCCAAGACCGTCAAGAACCGCGTGCACATCGACCTCCTGGCCGGCGGCGGCCCGTCCGTGCCGCTCGACGAGCAGCGCGAGCGGGTGGCCGTGCAGGTGGCGCGCCTGGAGTCGCTGGGCGCGACCCGGGTCGAGGACCACGCCGAGCCTCGGCGTGCACTGGGTGGTGATGCGCGACCCGGAGGGCAACGAGTTCTGCGTCTGAGCGACCGCGCGCCGCGATCCGCGCGCTAGGCTGCCGCGGCCAGAGGTGGTGGTGGGTCATGGGGGCTCGAGATGCCGGCGGTCGCGTCCGACGGGTGGGCGCACCGGTGGGCGGACGGTGCGCGCCGTGGCGCTGGCCGCGGCGATCGTGGCGGTGGCCGTGGCGCTCGTGGTCGGCGCTGGTGGTGCTTCGTCGTGCTCGACGACGGGTGGACCCGGGTGATCTGGGTCGTCGTGGGCGCCTTCCTGCTCTGGCAGCTGGTGCCCCGGCCGGCAGCGGCCCAGCGCGCGGGCCGTCGCGGTGAGCGCGCCGGACGCGCCGGCCCTGCACGCGCTCGTCGACCGAGGTGGCCTCGGCGGTGGGGGCCCGGCGGCCCGACTCCGTGGTCGTCGACACGCTGTACGCCACGTCGCTGGTGCCGGTCGGCTACCGGGGCCGCGCGACGCTCGTGCTCGGGCTGCCGCAGTGGACCGCCCTCGACGACGACGAGCGCATCGCGACGCTGGCGCACGAGCCTGGCGTGCGTGGAACCGGCGCGCAGCCCGGCCGGCATCCTGGTCAGGCTCGCCGACGACCTGCTCACCCGGTTGGTGCTGCTGCTGTCCCCGACCGCGGCGGTGCAGCCGCACGAGACGACGCGCGAGCAGTACGACAGCGGGCTGGGCGCGCTGGGGGCCGGTGACGAGCTCGCCGGCGACCGGATGCGCCGCGAGGTCGCCACCTCGGTGGGCGCGGCCGGGCTCACGGTCGTGGCCTCGCCGGCCAGGATCCTGCAGGGGGCCTGCGCCGGGCCGCCCTGCCCGGCGGCACCCGCGGATGCCTGCACGCCGACCGCACGCGCCGCCGCGCTCGTGGGGTCACCCGCCGTGGTCGGCCTGCTGCTCAGCACGCTGCCGGTGCCGCGGGCGTGGGTGGCCGCCGAGGTCGCGGCCCGGCGACGGTCCGACCCGTTCGCGGCGATGGCGCAGGCCGAGCGGCCGGGGGCCGACGAGCTGGCCCGACGGCTGGCGCGGCCGCGACGGCTACGGGGGAGCGGGCGGGCCCCGGCGCACGCCCCGACCGCCGCGCGCGTGCGAGGCGCTCCGGCAGCCTGAGTCGTGGTCACCCGCGGGGTGGGGCCGGCGGCGGTGCGGGCCGCCGACCGCGACCTCGACCCCTACCGCGCTGCGGCTCGCCCAGCGCTTCGCGGAGGAGCTCGTCCACGGCCGTCCGTGACGTTTGTCGCACCGCGGGTGGGGAATGTCGACGCCGTGAGCACCCGGCATCCGGCCCCTGACCTGCGACGACGCCCGCCGTCGCGCCTCGGGGACCGCCACGACGCCGGTGCGCACCGCAGGATTTGGCCGCCCCGGCGCCCTTTGGCAGCGTGGAGCGGATGACCCCCACCACCCGGCGGCCCCCGCTGCCCGCGCTGACCGGCCTGCGGGCCGTCGCCGCCGGGTGGGTCGTGCTCTTCCACTACCGCGACGACCTGCTCGCGCTGGTGCCCGGCCTGGCCCCGCTCGACACCTTCATGCGGGCCGGCTACCTCGGTGTCGACCTGTTCTTCCCGCTCAGCGGGTTCGTGCTGGCCTACACCTACGCCGACCGGCTGGGCTCGTTCTCGCTGGCGGGCGAGCACCGACTTCGTGCGCAACCGGTTCGCGCGGGTGTGGCCGGTGCACGTGCTGACCCTGAACCTCGACCTCGCCGTCGCGGCCCTCGTGGGCACGCTCGGCGTCGGGGCCGACGGCCACCGGCGCACGCCCCAGGCGTACGTCGAGAACGTCGCGATGGTGCACACCTGGTTCAACGACCGGCCGAGCTTCAACGCCCCGGCGTGGTCGATCAGCTCGGAGTGGTTCGCCTACCTGCTCGCCCCGCTGCTCTTCGTGCGCGGCGGTGCGGGTGCGCCGCAGCGGTTCCCGCCCTGGCGCTGGCCGCGGCCTCGTACGCCGCGATGCTCGCCGTCTTCGCGACGATGGCGCTGCCCAACGGCAACCTCGAGCACATGTTCTACGTGCGGATCATGGGCGAGTTCGTCGGCGGGATGCTGCTCTGCCTCGCCTGGGTGCGTGGTGGCGCCCGGCTCGGCCGCTGCGTCGTCGTGCTCCCGGTGACCCTCGTCGTGCTGGCCCTGGTGCCGGCGGCCGCGGCCGGGCACTACTGGGCCGCGCCGGCGCTGGGGCTCGGGGTCGCCGGTCTCGCCGCCTCGAGCGGGTGGGTCACCTCGGCGCTGTCCTGGCCGCGGCGTCGTCGCGGCGGGGGAGGCCTCGTACGCGCTGTACATGACCCACCTGCTCGGTCCAGCCGTTCGTGCACTCGCTGCGGGTGTGGGCGCAGGGGTCGGGATGGGCGTCGGCCTCGTCGTCGTCGGGCTCGTGGTCGTGCTCGCCGGCATCGCGTGGCTGGTGCACACCGCGGTCGAGAAGCCGGCCCGCCGTCGGCTCCAGGCACCCCGTCGCGGACGAGGCCGGGACGCCGTCGCCCGAGCCGGCCGAACGCCTCGTCGGTGCCCGATCGTAGGAACCGTGGAGCGACACGTGCGAGGTCGATCACGATTTTCGGCGTGTTTTGGCCAAAACGGCCTCGCGTGAACCCTGCCCGCGCTACTTTGATCTCGCTTCGACCGGAACTGTTGCACCCCCCTGCAGCAACAGCTCCATCGGATGCACACGAGGTCCACGCGCCGGGTCATCCCGGTGCACGTGGACCTCGTGCTGTATCGCCTTCTCCCGCAACGGGCCCGGGGCTCGTCAGCCGGCGCCGGCGACGCCGACGAGGTTCCCCTCCGGGTCGGTGAAGTGACCCACGACCAGGCCGGATGGCGAGGTCGCCGGCCCCATGACGCGTCGCCCCCCGAGCTGCTCGGCCTGCAGCAGTGCCGCCTCGACGTCGTCGACCGCCACGTAGAACAGCGCCTTCGGGCTGTGGGCCGGACCGCCGCCCACCCCGCCGCGGATGCCGGTGCCGTCATCCATCGCGACGAGGTCGAGGAAGCCGTACTGGTCGGCATCCGACACCTCCGGCGCGACCGGCGACGGTGTGTCGAACTGCCAGTCGAACAGCGCTCCGAAGAAGTCGCGCAGCCCCTGGGGGTTCTTTCCGATGACCTCGAAGTGGACCACTGGGTGCGACATGCGTTCTCCCTCAGGCGTCCTGGGTGTTGTTCGCGAGGAAGCCGTCGATCTGGTTGATGGCGCTGGTGGCGCCCTCCACGATGCCCATGTCGAGCACCTTCTGCAGGTCCTCGGCGGAGTCGAAGGTGCTGGTGAACACCGCCCGGGTGCCGCCGTCGGTGCCGCTGAACGTGTAGTCGTTGCGCGAGACCGGCAGGTCGGGGTTCGGGTTGAGGTCGGCGTCGGCGAAGCCGTCGTGGAAGGCGAAGCGCCGCGGCTCGTCGACCTCGATGACGTCCCAGTACCCCGCGAACTTCTCGCCCTCGGGGGAGGTCATGTAGTAGGTCATCCGGCCGCCGGGGCGCAGGTCGTGGTCGACGAAGGTCGCCGGGTACTCCGGCGGCCCCCACACCTTCTCGAGCTGGCGCGGGTCGGCGTAGAGCGCCCAGACCCGCTCGACCGGGGCGGCGAACTCGGCCGTGATGGCGAACGTGCGGCGCTCGACGTCCTTGGTGATGTCGGTGACGGGCATGTCAGTTCTCCTCCGTGAGTAGTGCGTCGATTCGGGCGACCCGCCCCCGCCACACGCTCTCGAGCTCGTCGAGCATCGAGGCGACGGACCGGACCGCCTCCACGTCACCGCTGGCCAGCTGTTCGCGGCCGGATCGCCGCTTGTTCAGCAGGCCGGCCCTCTCGAGCACGGCGACGTGCTTCTGGACGGCGGCGAAGCTCATGTCGTAGCTCGCCGCCAGGGCGGTGACCGAGTGCTCCCCGGCCAGCACGCGGCGCAGGATGTCGCGCCGGGTGCGGTCGGAGAGCGCGTGGAACAGGGCGTCGGCCCGGTCCTCGCTGCTCTCGGTCACCTGACAACATACAACCAAATGGTTGTAGGTTGTCAAGGGGCACCGGTAGCCGGATGAGGGATGGTCGCCGGTCGACACGGCGCGCGGCCGCCCGTCGCCAGGCCCAGGCGCCGACGGCGACGGCGCCGACCACGAGGATCGCCGCCCCACCCCGGCGCAGCCACAGCCCGTCGTCGGGCGAGCCCTCACCGAAGCCGACGAACGCGGCGATCGACGTGCCGACACCCTCGATGGGCCGGGCTCCCGTCGATATCTCCTCCGAGGTAGACACCGGGGGAGAGGTACCGCCCGCTGCCGTTCGCGCCCGCGCCCGCGCCCGTACCGCCGTGCCGGTGCCCGTGCCGTGCTCGTCCGTACCCATGGCGCTACCTCCACTGGTGGATCTGACCATCAAAGCCCCGCGAGCGGCTGCGTGTCGAGGCCCGCTGCGGCTCAGCGCGCCGGCGACTCCCAGCGGAACCGCCGCGCCAGCACCAGGGCCCCGGCGAGCGGTCCAGAGCAGCAGCACCCCGAGGTGGCCGAGGGCGAGCCCGGTGCCGGTGACCTCCGGCGCCAGGGCCGCGCTCATCGCGGCCGAGGCGTGCCGCAGCGGGAACACCCACGACACCGCCTCGAGCACCGGTGGGAAGGTCGCGCCGATGACGAAGATGTCGGAGACGAAGGCGAGCGGGAGCAGGGTGCCCAGGGTCACCCCGGTCAGCGCCTGCGCCGAGTGCACGAAGGTCATCACGGCCAGACCCACGACGGCGAAGCACACCGCCGACAGCGCGAGAACGACCACGGCGGCGGCGAGCCCCGGCGGCACGGGCGGGCCGGAACACCAGGCGCCGCGAGCACGATGATCGCCACGCCGGTCAGCAGGGCGACGACCAGGGCGCCGACGACCCGGCCGACCACGAGGGCAGCGGGCCGGCAGCGGGGTGCCGCCGGTGCGCTTGAGCACCCCGCGGTCGCGGGCCTCGGCCACCCCCTGCGGCATGTTGACGTAGGCCGTGACGGCGGCGCCGTAGATCGCCATCGTCCCGGCGTAGAAGACGCCGAGGGTCTGCCCGTTGTCCATCAGCTGGTCGCCGCCACCGTTGACGGCCGGGATGATCGCGACGAGCAGCACGGGGAACGCGACGGCGAAGAACACCGCGGACGGGTTGCGCCACAGCACCGACTGCGCGTGGCGCACCTGCTCGGCGACGCAGGGCGGCCCACGGTGGTGCCGACGTGCGCCGTGGTGTCGAGTCGGCGACCCGCCGTCGGGCTCGGGCCCGGCTCGGGCGGGCGTCGGAGCGCCGTGCGGCGTCGCGGTCGCGGTCACGGCGCAGCTGCACGGTCGCCACCACGGCCCCGGCCAGCCCCCAGAGCGCGATGACCGCGAGGTGGTCGAGCTCGAAGCCGGAGCCCGAGAGGTAGGGGTTGAGGGCGTCGGCGAACACCGCGGTCAGGTGCTTGAGCGGGAACAGCCAGCCGATCGTCGCCAGCCAGTCGGGCATCTGCCCGGTCATCATGAACATGTCGGACAGGAAGGCGAGCGGGATGACGATGCCGTTGCTCACCGCGATCGTCAGCTGCATCGTCGGCAGGGCCATGGCCAGGGCCAGGCCGAGGGCACTGAAGCAGGCCGAGGCCAGCACCAACGTGGTCAGGATCGCGAGCACCGACCGGCTCGGCACCTGCAGGTCGTAGAACGCGACACCCGGCCGCGAGCACCAGCGCCGTCGACGTCAGCCCGAGCAGCAGCGCGGCACCCATCCGGCCGCCGATGAGCACCCACCGCGGCACCGGTGCACCGGACTGGCGCTTGACCACCCCGGTCGAGCGGGCCTCGGCCAGGCCGATGGACAGGAACGAGAAGGTGGCCATCACCACGCCGAAGGCGGCCATGCCGGGCGCGAGGAACTGCACGACGCGCACGCCCCCTCGCTCGTCGACCACCTCGTTGCCGATCAGCGCGGAGAGCAGCACGAAGAAGAGCAGCGGCAGCCCGATGCTGAGGATCAGCGTGATCGGGGTGCGTCGCAGCGCGGTGAGCTCGTGACGGGTCTGGCGCCACAGCAGCACCGGGTCCGAGGTGCGGTGCCCGACGCCCGGATGCCGGGTGCTCGCCACCGCGGTCATCGGACGACCGCCTCGACCTCCGGCTCCAGGGCCCGCTCGCCGACGAGGTCGAGGTAGACGTCCTCGAGGCTCGGCCGGGCCAGGGTCAGGGCGTCGAGCTCGACCCCGCGCGCGATCGCCCAGGCAGCGAGGGCGGCGACGTCGGCCGTGGGGGTCTCGGTGCGCACCTCGACGACGCTGCCCGCGGTGCGCCGCTCCGACCCCAGGCTCGGCAGGTCCGCCTCGGTGAGGCCGGCCGGCATCCGGAAGGAGATGACCGTGGCCGAACCGGCGGCGGCGGCGAGCTCCTCGGGCGTCCCCTGGGCGACGACCCGGCCGTGGTCGATCACGACGACCCGGTCGGCGAGGTGCTCGGCCTCGTCGAGGTAGTGGGTCGTGAGCAGGATGGTGGCGCCGAGGGCGCGCAGGCTCTCGACGAGCTCCCAGGCGCGGCGCCGGGCCGAGGGGTCGAAGCCGGTCGTCGGCTCGTCGAGGAAGAGCAGCTCCGGGTCGCCGACGATGCCCAGCGCGAGGTCGAGGCGACGCTTCTGGCCGCCGGACAGCCCGCCGACCCGGGCGTCGGCCTTCTCGTCCAGGCCGGTCAGGGTGAGCACCTCGGCCACCGCGCGCGGGTGCGGGTAGTAGCCCGCGTGCAGGCGGATCAGCTCGCGCGGGGTGAAGTTCTCCTCGAACCCGGCCTCCTGCAGCACGATCCCGATCCGCTCGCGGAACGACCGGCCACCGGTCTGCGGGTCGTGACCGAGCACCGACACGGTCCCGGCGTCGCGGGTGCGGTACCCCTCGAGGGTCTCGACGGTCGTCGTCTTGCCGGCGCCGTTGGGGCCGAGCAGCGCGACCACCTCGCCCTCACCGACGGTCAGGTCGAGCCCGTCGACCGCGACGACGTCGCCGTAGACCTTGCGCAGACCGGTGACCTCGATGGCCGCCATGCTCCTACCTCCACCACGCAGCCTGCCGCCCGGCGCGACAGCGCCTCACCCCAGTGAAGCGCTGCGGCGGGAGGTCGGCGCGGTCCTGTGAGGGATCCCTCGCCCGGGCCGTCAGCCGCCGGACGGCTCCTTGACCTCGGAGCGGTCGACGTCGCCGTCGACGAGGTCCTCGGCGGCGCGCACGAGCAGGGGGTGCAGGGTCGTGTCACCCCAGCGGATGCGGGCCAGCAGCTCCTGGCGCATCCGCGGCTCCCAGAACTTGCGGATGTGCGTCGCGATCTCGACCGCGGCCTCGTCGGGTGGCAGGGCCTCGAAGTTGCGCACCAGGTCGTGCCCCAGCCGCACGACCGGAGGCACGCCGTGGTCGGGCTGGCTCATCGACGCCGGGCCATCGCCTCGGTGGCGGCGACCATCACGTCGTCGGGCACCCGCTCGGCCGCCGTGGCCTCCGCCCGCGCTGCCTCGGTGACCACCTCGACCTGCACGGCGGTGACCTTGTACTCGGGGCAGTTCGTGGCCCAGTCGGAGTTCTCGGTGGTCACGACGTTGGCGCCGGTCACCGGGTGGTGGAAGGTCGTGTAGACGACGCCGGCCGGCATCCGGTCGGAGACCAGGGCGCGCAGCCGCGTCGTGCCCGACCCGCGACTGACAGCGTCGACCACGTCGCCGTCGCGATGCCGCGCACCTCGGCGTCGGCGGGGTGGATCTCGAGGATGTCCTCGGGGTGCCAGGTGACGTTGGCCGTGCGCCGGGTCTGGGCGCCGACGTTGTACTGGCTGAGGATCCGGCCCGGTGGTGAGCAGCAGCGGGAAGCGCCGGTTGGCGCGCTCGTCGGTCGGCACGTAGACCGTCGTCGATCGAGCTGGCCCTAGCCGCGCACGAACGTCGCCGACGTGCATGATCGGCGTGCCGTGCGGGGCGGCGTCGTTGCACGGCCACTGCATCGTGCCCACCTCGTCGAGCTGGGCGAACGACACCCCGGCGAACGTCGGCGTGGTGGCGGCGATCTCGTCCATGATCTGCGACGGCGTCGTCGTAGTGCATCGGGTAGCCCATCGCCGTGGCGATCTCGCAGACGACCTCCCACTCGTCCTTGCCCGACCCGCGACGGCATCACCGGGCGCACCCGGTTGATCCGCCGCTCGGCGTTGGTGAACGTGCCGTCCTTCTCGAGGAACGACGTGCCCGGCAGGAACACGTGGGCGAACTTGGCGGTCTCGTTGAGGAACAGGTCCTGCACGACGACGAGCTCCATCGACGCGCAGCGCCGCCTCGACGTGCTGGGTGTTGGGGTCGGACTGGGCGATGTCCTCGCCCTGCACGAAGAGCCCCCGGAACGTGCCCGTCGATCGCGGCGTCGAACATGTTCGGGATGCGCAGGCCCGGCTCGGCCTGGATCGTCGCGCCCCACAGCGCCTCGAAGATCTCGCGCACCGTCGTCGTCGCGACACGTGCCGGTAGCCCGGGCAGCTCGTGCGGGAACGAGCCCATGTCGCACGAGCCCTGCACGTTGTTCTGGCCGCGCAGCGGGTTGACGCCGACGCCCTCGCGCCCGATGTTGCCGGTGAGCCATCGCGAGGTTGGCCATGCCCATGACCATCGTCGAGCCCTGGCTGTGCTCGGTGACGCCGAGGCCGTAGTAGATCGCCGCGTTGCGGGCCGGCCGCGTACAGCCGGGCGGCGGCACGCAGCGTCGGCTGCCGGGACGCCGGTGTCGCTCTCGACGTCGCCTCGGGCGTGTTCTCGGGCCGGGCGATGAACGTCCAGGTACGTCGTCGGCGTCCTCGCAGCGCTCGCGCGACGAACTCCTGGTCGAACAGCCCCTCGGTGACGACGACGTGGGCCATCGCGTTGACGACGGCGACGTTGGTGCCCGGCTGCAGCTGCAGGTGGTAGCGCCGCCTCGACGTGCGGCGAGCGCACCAGGTCGATGCGCCGCGGGTCGACGACGATCAGCTGCGCGCCCGCCGCGCAGCCGCCGCTTCATCCGCGAGGCGAACACCGGGTGGGCGTCGGTCGGGTTGGCGCCGATGACGCAGGATGACGTCGGCCTGCTCGACCGACGCGAAGTCCTGGGTGCCGGCCGAGGTGCCGAACGTCTGCTTGAGCCCGTAGCCGGTGGGGGAGTGGCAGACCCGCGCGCAGGTGTCGACGTTGTTGTTGCCGAACGCCGCCCGCACCATCTTCTGGACGACGTAGACCTCTTCGTTGGTGCAGCGCGACGAGGTGATGCCGCCGATCGCGCCGACGCCGTGCTCGGCCTGGATGGCCTGGAAGCCGGTGGCGATGCGCGCGATGGCCTCGTCCCACGAGACGACCTCGCCACTCGTCGTCGATCGAGTCGCGCACCATCGGCGCGCAGCTGCCGGTCGCGGTGGGTGGCGTAGCCGCAGGCGAAGCGGCCCTTGACGCACGAGTGGCCCTCGTTGGCGCCGCCGTCCTTGTACGGCACCATCCGCACGACCCGGGTGCGTCGCCCGACCCTGCACCTCGGCCTTGAACGAGCAGCCCGACGCCGCAGTAGGCGCAGGTGGTGATCACCGAGCGGGTCGGCATGCCCGAGCTCGATGACCGTCTTCTCCTGCAGCGCGGCGGTCGGGCAGGCCTGCACGCAGGCGCCGCACGAGACGCACTCGGAGCTCGAGGAAGTCGGTGCCGCCGGCGGTGATCCGCGAGTCGAAGCCGCGGCCCGTCGATGGTCAGCGCGAACGTGCCCTGCACCTCGTCGCAGGCCCGCACGCAGCGCGAGCAGACGATGCACGCGGCCGGGTCGAAGGCGAAGTAGGGGTTGCTGACGTCGTCGGCGCGTCTCGGTCGAGGTGCGTCGCGCCGCCGCAGCCCGTAGCGCACCTCGCGCAGCCCGACCGTCGCCGGCCAGTCCTGCAGCTCGCAGTCGCCGTTGGCGCGCAGCCGGCGCAGTCGCAGCGGGTGGTCGGAGAGGTAGAGCTCCATCACGCCGCGGCGCAGCTGCTCGCACCTGCTCGGTCTGGGTGCTGACCGACCATGCCGTCGGTGCACGGGGTGGTGCACGACGCCGGGGTGCCCTTGCGCGCCGTCGATCTCGACCAGGCACAGCCGGCACGAGCCGAACGCCTCGAGGGAGTCGGTGGCGCACAGCTTGGGGACGGTCGACGCCGGCCAGCGGCGGCGGCGCGCATCACCGACGTGCCGCCGGGCACCGTCGACCTGGATGCCGTCGATCGTCGACCGTGCACGGTCGGCCGTCGCCCGGCACGGCCGGCGTGCCGCGGTCGGGTGTCTCGAGAGTCGGGCTCGTCGATGCAGCGTCATGGCGTGGCTCCTTCCGGTGCGTCGACCGGCACGCCCGAAGTCCTCGGGGAAGTGCTCGAGCGCGCTGCGCACCGGCATCGGCGTGAGGCCGCCCATCGCGCACAGCGAGCCGTCGGTCATCGACCTCGCAGAGGTCGTCGAGCAGCACGAGGTTGCGCGTCGCGGTCGTCGGTCCCGGCGATGATCCGGTCGATGACCTCGACGCCGCGGGTCGAGCCGATGCGGCACGGCGTGCACTTGCCGCACGACTCCTCGGCGCAGAACTCCATCGCGAAGCGGGCCATGCCGGGCCATGTCGACGGTGTCGTCGAACACCACGATGCCGCCGTGCCCGACCATCGCGCCGGCCTCGGCGAACGCCTCGTAGTCCATCGGCAGGTCGAAGCCGGTCGCGCGGCAGGTAGGCGCCGAGCGGGCCGCCGACCTGGACCGCGCGCACCGGGCGGCCGGACGGCGTGCCGCCGCCGTAGTCCTCGACGAGCTCGCCGCAGGCGTGACGCCGAACGGCAGCTCGACGATGCCGCCGCGGGCGACGTTGCCGGCGAGCTGGAACACCTGGGTGCCGCGCGAGCGGCCGATGCCGAGCGCGGCGTACGCCGTCGCCGCCGTCGGCGAGGACCATCGGCACGCGCGCCGAGGGTGAGCACGTTGTTGACGACGGTCGGCCGGCCGAACAGGCCCTCGAGCGCGGGGAGCGGCGGCTTGGCGCGCACCTCGCCGCGCTTGCCCTCGAGGCTCTCGAGCATCGAGGTCTCCTCGCCGCAGATGTAGGCGCCGGCGCCGACCCGCACGTGCGAGGTCGAAGCGCAGGCCCGCTGCCGAGGACGTCGCTGCGCCGAGGCACGCCGTGCGCGTAGGCGGCGTCGATGGCGCGGCGCAGCGTGCGCGACGGCGTCGGGGTACTCCGAGCGGAGGTAGACGTAGCCCTCGGTCGCGCCGACGGCGTAGCGCGGCGATCGTCATGCCCTCGATGAGGGTGAACGGGTCGCCCTCCATGAGCATCCGGTCGGCGAAGGTGCCGCTGTCGCCCTCGTCGGCGTTGCAGCAGACGAACTTCAGGTCGGCGGCGGCCGTCGAGCACGGTCTGCCACTTGATGCCGGCGGGGAAGCCGGCGCCGCCGCGGCCGCGCAGGCCGGAGTCGGTGACCTCGGCGACGACCTCGGCCGGGCGACAGCGCCAGCGCGCGCTCGCAGCCCGGCCAGCCCGCCGTGCGCCTCGTAGTCGGCGAGGTCGAGCGGGTCGACGACGCCGACGCGGGCGAACGTGACGCGCTGCTGGCGGGCGCAGCCACGGGTGCTCGTCGACGACGCCCGATGCGAGCGCGGTCGGTGCCGTCGAGCAGCCCGCGTCGAGCAGCGCGGCCGACGTCGGCCGCGGTGACGTTGGCCGTAGCCGACCCGGCCGCGCGTCGGTCTCGACCTCGACGAGCGGCTCGAGCCAGAGCATGCCGCGCGAGCCGTTGCGGACGCACCGTGCACCCCGGCCGCCGCGAGGGCGGCGGCGACGTCGTCGGCGCCGACCGACGCGGCGGCGGCGTCGCACGGGACGAAGACCGGTCGGTCATCCGCGCCACCCCTCCGTCGAGCGCGTCGAGCCGCTCGGGCGACAGCCGGCCGTGCAGGCGTGCCGTCGACGGTGCCGGACGGGCCGAGCGCGCAGTTGCCGAGGCAGAAGACCTCGCCGACCTCGACGTCGGCGCCGAGCCGGCCCAGCGGTCGCGTGGCCGCGGCGTACAGCGCCTCGGCGCCGACGCGCCTGGCAGGCCTCGGCGCGGCACAGCGCGACCCGGTGTGCGGCCGGCGGGAGTGCGGCGGAAGTCGTGGTAGAAGGTGACGACGCCGTGCACGTCGGCGCGCGAGAGGTTGAGCACCTCGGCGACGACCAGCGACGTCGTCGTCGGTGACGTACCCGTGGGTGGCCACGACCTCGTGGAGGACCGGCAGCAGCGGCCCGCGCAGCGTGCTCAGCTGCTCGGCGATGGCCCGCACGGATGCCGCCCGCACGGGGTCCGCCGGGGCGGGTGCCGGTGCCGGGCCGGGGCCTCGCTGACGCACGTTCGTGGACTCCTCTGCGCTGAGTGTGACCTGGGTCGCAACTCTACGCGCGCGGGTGCCAGCGCACCCTGATCCGGCGGCCGGGTCGCCCGTGGCGGGCGGGCTCGGCGGCGGCGGGGGCGTACTCGGGACGGGCCACGGGCCGGGTCTCGGCCGGCTCGGCGCGGTGGTCCTGCGAGGCGCCGTTCAGCTCGACCGGGCCGGCGCCTGCGCTTGCGGCGGGGTCGGCGGCCTCGGTGCCGACCGCCGTGCCCACGGTGCCGGCGGTGCCCGCCGTGCGGTCCCACTGCGGCCGCCGCACGCTCCAGGCGTCGAGCACCTCGGCGCGCATGGCGGCGTCGTCCGCCCCGCGCTCCGCCTCTTCGCGGCGGCGCCGGTTGCGGCGGCGGCGGGCCGCGGCGACCCAGACGCCGACGCACACGACGGCGACCAGGAGCAGGACAGCCCCTGCAGTGACCTCGACGGGTCCCATCCCGGCATCGTGCCAAACGCAGGGCCTGCTGGCTATGGCCTGTGTGACAGGCCGTCGAACCCGGCGACCGGGCTGGTCAGCCCACCGGGATCGGTGGGCCCACGACCTCGAGGCCGTAGCGCGGCCCGACCTCGTTCCAGCGGCCGATCTCCTCGGCCATCGTCAGCCCCTCGCCCTCGGTCGGCACGTGCATGCGGCGGCGGGCACGCCCACCTCGTCGTAGAGGCCCATCAGGCCGCCCGGGCGCCGTGAGCGACGACGAACCGGGCGGGCGAGTCGCCCCGGATGCGGAAGGCGTGCGGCACCCCGAGCGGGAGGTAGAGGAACGACCCCTGGGTGAGCTCGTGGGTCTCGTCGCCGGCGCGGTACTCGATGACCCCCTCGAGCACGAAGAGGGCCTCGGCCTCGCGGGTGTGCCGGTGCAGGGGCGTGGCGATGCCGGGGGGCTGGGTCACCACCGACATCCCCAGCGTGCCGCCGGTCTGCTCGGCCGACACCAGGTGCTCGAAGAGCGACCCCATCGCCCAGGTGCCCGGGCCTTCTCCCGCCCGGTGCACGACGACCTGACCGCTCATGGCGGACCTCCACCCAATTGGTCCGAAGAAGGTTCGGACGAATATTGCTACGGTAGGTCCCGTGTCCGAACCCGTCAAGACCCGCAGCCTACCGCTCGCCGGTGCGCGCCGAGCAGGCCGCCGCCACCCGTCGCGCCGTGCTGCGTCGCGGCCCGCGAGCTGTTCACCACCACGGGGTACGCCGGCTCGACGGTCGCCGACGTCGCGCGCCTGGCCGGGGTGTCGGTCGACACCGTCTACACCAGCGTCGGCCGCAAGCCCGAGCTGCTGCTGGCCGTGCACGACATGGCGCTCGGGGGCGGCGACGAGCCGGTGGGTGCGCGAGCAGCGCGACTACGTGGCCGCGGTCCGGGCCGCGCCGGGTGCGCGCGCCAAGCTGGAGACGTACGCCGCGGCGCTGGCCGAGCGCTTCCCCTCGGTCGTGCCGCTCGCCGAGTCGCTGCGGGTGGCGGCCGACCGCGACCCGGCCTGCCGGGCGGTGCTCGAGGGGCTCGACGAGCGCCGCGCGACGAACATGCGGCGCTTCGCCGCCGAGCTGCGCGCGACGGGGGAGGTGCGCCGCGACCTGACCGACGAGCAGGTGGCCCACCTGCTCTGGGCCACGAACAGCCCCGCCTTCTACCGCTCGCGACCAGCGGGGGCCGCGGCCCGGGTGACTACGCCGCCCTGGTGCTCGACCTCTGGACCCGCACCATCCTCGCCTGAGGCGGCCCCGGCATCCGGTCGATGGGCAGGGCCGCGCACGTCCTCGTCCACGTCCGGCCCCGCCCACGTCCGCGTCCAGCCCCGGCCCAGCCCCGCCCGGCATGTGCGGGGTTATTGCGGTCATCTGCGCGATCTGACAGCCATAACCCCGCACGTGCGCGGTCGGTGACCGGGGCCTGTGGATGACGAGCCGCTCGCCCTCGCCGTATCCGGCACCCTCGACGGATGCCGTCTGCGTCCTTCGACCCCCAGCGCCCGTTCCTGCGCGCCGATGGCGAGGCCGCGGGCATCACGGCGGCGGGGTTCCGGGGGCCGAAGTGGCGTCAGCTCTTCCGCGGTGTCCACATCGACGAGGCCGCTCCCGTCGACGACCACGTTCGCGCGACGGCCGCACTGCTCGTCGCGCCCCGCGGCACGGTGGTCGCGCGTCACACGGCGGCCAGCCTGTGGGGTGGGGCACCACCGCACGACTGGCGCACCCACGTCACCACGCTGTGGCCGGGCGCGGCAGAGCGTGCCGCTGCGGCTGAGGCTCGTCGACGGGTCCGCGGTGGCGGCCGGGGGTGCAGCACCCGGGCCCGGGACGACCTGGAGTGGGGGCGGATGGACGTCGACGGCGTCGACGCGAGGGTCTCGAGCAACCGAGCGGGGATCGTTGTCCACCGAGGCCTGCGCCTGACCGACCCCACCCGCACCTTCCTCGACCTCGCGGAGGACCTGGACCTCGTCGAGCTGGTGGTCCTGGGCGACAGCCTGGTCAGCGCTGGGCGGGTCACGCCCGCTGGCGCTGGCGAGCGCGGCGGCCACGCCCGGTCGGCACCGTCGGCTGGCGAGGCGGGCTGCTTCCCTGGTGCGTGCCGGGGTCGACTCGCCGCCCGAGACACGCACCCGGATGCTGTGCGTCCTGGCCGGCCTTCCCGAGCCCGAGGTGAACGTCGTCTTCCACGATGCCGAGGGGCTCGTGCTGCGGCGTGCCGACCTGGGCTACCGGCGCGCGAGGGTGAGCATCGAGTACGACGGTCGCCAGCACGCCGAGGACGACGCGCAGTGGTCGGGCGACATCACCCGGCGCGAGGAGTTCGACGCGTGGGGGTGGCGGATGGTGGTGGTGACCTCCTCCGGGCTGTGGCGCGAGCCCGCGCGAACCCTCGAGCGCATCGTCACCGTGCTGAGGTCGCGCGGCCAGCCGGTGTCCGTCACCAGCACCGAGTGGCGCCGATACTTCGGGCGCCACCACGAGCGCAGCGCCTGACCGGCGCCCGCCCACGACCCCAGCGGCCCGGCATCCGGCCGCATGACCGCCGCCCCACTCCACACGTGCGGGGTTATTGCTGTCAGATCGGGGAAGTGACAGCCATAACCCCGCACGTGCCGGCTTGGGGGGAGGCCGGCTTGGGGGAGGCCGGCCGGGCCCGGGGGTCGACCTGACGCCGGCCCCGGCATCCGATTAGGGGGGTTCTCGCGCCGCTGGTAACCTTGACCACTGCCGTGAGAATCGGCCGCGGATCCATAGAGCCCCGGTGAACCAGCCCGGGAGCGCCGCGCAGCGAAACCACAGGAAGAGAGTCGTCGCCCCATGCCTCTGAGCACTGACGTCAAGAAGCAGATCATGACCGAGTACGCCACCACCGAGGGCGACACCGGCTCCCCCGAGGTGCAGGTCGCGCTGCTCACCCAGCGCATCAAGGACCTCACCGAGCACTCGCGCCAGCACAAGCACGACCACCACAGCCGTCGCGGCCTGCTGCTCCTGGTCGGCCAGCGTCGCCGCCTCCTGCGCTACCTGGAGAGCGTCGACGTCGAGCGTTACCGCTCGCTGATCAAGCGCCTCGGCCTGCGCCGATAAAGGACTTCCGCGAGGGGCGGTCCTCACGTCAACCGTGAGGGCCGCCCTTTCGCGTGAGAGGCGGATGCCGTTCACGGCACCCCCGCCTGTTGGACAAGCCCGTGCACAACGACGATGCACGAGAGCTTCATACAAGAGAAAAGGAGGACCCATGGAGGGTCCTGAGATCACAGTCGCCGAAGCCGTCATCGACAACGGCACGTTCGGCACCCGCACCGTCCGGTTCGAGACCGGCCGGCTCGCGAAGCAGGCCGGCGGTTCAGTCGCCGCCTACCTGGACGAGGACACGATGCTCCTGTCCACCACCACCGCCGGGAAGCACCCGCGCGAGGGGTTCGACTTCTTCCCCCTGACGGTCGACGTCGAGGAGCGGATGTACGCCGCGGGCAAGATCCCCGGCTCGTTCTTCCGCCGTGAGGGCCGCCCGTCCACGGACGCGATCCTCACCTGCCGCCTCATCGACCGCCCGCTGCGCCCGACCTTCATCAAGGGCCTGCGCAACGAGGTCCAGGTCGTCATCACGGTGCTCGCGCTCAACCCCGACCACCAGTACGACGTGCTCGCCATCAACGCGGCCAGCGCCTCGACCCAGATCTCCGGTCTGCCGTTCTCCGGCCCGATCGGCGGCGTCCGCGTCAGCCTGATCGACGACCAGTGGGTCGCGTTCCCGAACTTCAGCGACATCGAGCGCTCGACCTTCGACATGGTCGTCGCGGGCCGCATCGCCGGTGACGACGTCGCGATCATGATGGTCGAGGCCGAGTCCACCGAGCAGACCTGGGACCTCGTCAAGACCCAGGGCAAGACGGCTCCCACCGAGGAGATCGTCGCCCAGGGCCTCGAGGCCGCCAAGAAGTTCATCAAGGTCCTCTGCGAGGCCCAGTCCCAGCTCGCCGCCACGGCCGCGAAGCCGGTGCAGGAGTTCCCGATCTTCCTCGACTACGAGGACGACGCCTACGCCGCGGTCGACGCCGCGACGGCATCCGACCTGGCTGCCGCGCTGCAGATCGCGGGCAAGACCGAGCGCGAGGACCGGCTCGACGAGATCAAGGCGTCGATGAAGGACTCGCTCGGCGAG
Source organism: uncultured Actinomycetota bacterium (assembly GCA_963782695.1). Lineage (GTDB taxonomy): Bacteria > Actinomycetota > Actinomycetes > Actinomycetales > Dermatophilaceae > Fodinibacter. Next base: position 42,224 of record CAWAKY010000026.1, read on the forward strand.
CAGTTCGAGGGCCGCGACAAGGAGCTGTCCGCCGCCTACCGCGCGGTGCAGAAGAAGCTCATCCGCCAGCGCATCCTCAAGGACAAGGTCCGCATCGACGGCCGTGGCCTCGCGGACATCCGCGCGCTCTCGCGCCGAGGTCGAGGTGCTCCCGCGCGTGCACGGCTCGGCGATCTTCGAGCGTGGCGAGACCCAGATCATGGGTGTGACGACGCTGAACATGCTCAGGATGGAGCAGCAGATCGACACCCTGTCGCCGGTCACCCGCAAGCGCTACATGCACAACTACAACTTCCCGCCCTACTCGACCGGTGAGACCGGCCGCGTGGGTTCGCCGAAGCGTCGCGAGATCGGCCACGGTGCGCTCGCCGAGCGTGCCCTGATGCCGGTGCTCCCGACCCGCGAGGAGTTCCCCTACGCGATCCGCCAGGTGTCCGAGGCTCTCGGCTCCAACGGCTCGACGTCGATGGGCTCGGTCTGCGCGTCCACCCTGTCCATGCTCAACGCCGGTGTGCCGCTGCGCGCCCCGGTCGCCGGCATCGCGATGGGTCTGGTGTCGGCCGAGGTCGACGGCAAGACCGAGTACGCCGCCCTCACCGACATCCTCGGTGCCGAGGACGCGTTCGGCGACATGGACTTCAAGGTCGCCGGTACCCGTGAGTTCGTCACGGCCATCCAGCTCGACACCAAGCTCGACGGCATCCCCGCCGACGTGCTGGCCGGCGCGCTGACCCAGGCCCGCGACGCGCGCCTGCACATCCTCGACGTCATGAACGAGGCCATCGACGCGCCCGACGAGATGAGCCCCTACGCTCCTCGCGTCATCGCGGTCACGGTCCCGGTCGACAAGATCGGCGAGGTCATCGGCCCGAAGGGCAAGATGATCAACCAGATCCAGGACGAGACCGGCGCCCAGATCTCGATCGAGGACGACGGCACCGTCTACATCGGCGCGACCGACGGCCCGTCGGCCGAGGCGGCCCGCGCGATGATCAACGCCATCGCCAACCCGCAGATGCCGGAGATCGGCGAGCGCTTCCTCGGGACGGTCGTCAAGACGACCACCTTCGGTGCGTTCATCTCGCTCCTGCCGGGCAAGGACGGCCTGCTGCACATCTCCGAGGTGCGCAAGCTCGTCGGTGGCAAGCGGATCGACAACGTCGACGACGTCCTCGCCGTCGGCCAGAAGGTCCAGGTCGAGCTCAAGGAGATCGACCCGCGCGGCAAGCTGCAGCCTCGCCGCGGTGCTCGCCCGAGGGCGAGACCGGTGACGAGCACGCCCCCGCGGCGGACTCGGCCCCGGCCGCCGCCCCGGCAGCGGACGTCGAACCGACACCGACTCCGACGAGGGCGACGCCCCCGCCGGTGACGGTGAGCGCGAGGAGCGCGGCGAGCGTCGCCCGCGGAACCGCCGTCGTGGCGGCAACCGTGGTCGCGGCGAGCGCTCGGAGTCCGAGGGCGCGCCCGCCGACGCCTGAGTGACACCCGCCTGAACGACGAGGGCCCGCATCCCCACCGGGGTGCGGGCCCTCGTCATGCCCGGCCACGCGTCAGACCGTGACGACGACCTTGCCGCGGGCGTGCTCCACCTCGAGGTACCGCACGGCCGCCGCGGCGTCGGCCAGGGGGTAGGTGCGGTCGATCACCGGGCGGATGGCGCCGCCCGCGGCCAGCTCGGCCAGGGCGGTGAGCCGCGGCCCGTCCGGGGCGGCCAGCGGCACCCGCACGTGCAGGCCGAGGAGCCGCCCGAGCAGCGCGCCCCGGGCCATCAGGCCGAGCGGGCCCACGTACCGGCCCTCGCCCGGGTTGCCGCCACCGGACAGCACCAGCCGACCACCCGGGGCCACGACGCGCCGCAGGTCGCGCAGCCTCCCGCCGCCGACGAGGTCGAGCACGACGTCGTGGCGCGCCCCGCTGCGGGAGAAGTCCTCGCGCGTGTAGTCGACGACCGTCGTCGCGCCGAGGGACTCCACGAGGGCGACGTTGCGGGTGCTGCAGACCCCGGTCACGGTGGCCCCGAGCACGGTGGCGAGCTGCACGGCGAAGGTGCCGACGCCGCCGGACGCCCCGATGACCAGCACGCGCTGCCCGGCGGCGACCTCGCCCCGGGTGAGGCAGAGGTCGGCGGTGGTGGCGGCCAGGGGCAGCGCGGCGGCCTGCTCGAACGACAACCCCGCGGGCTTGGGCGCCAGGGCGCCCTGCGCGACGGCGGTGTACTCGGCGAAGGTCGCCTCGGCCTCACCGAGCACCGCGTCGCCGACCTGCCACCCGGTGACCCCGGCCCCGAGGGCCTCGATGGTCCCCGAGAAGTCGCGGCCGCGGATCCGCTCGCGCGGCCCGGTCCGCCCGAAGGCGCCGGGGTTCATCAGCCGGGCGATCCGGGGCTCACCGCGCATGGTGTGCCAGTCGGCGGCGTTCACCGAGGCCGCGGCGACCCGCACGAGCACCTCACCGGCCGCGGGCTGCGGTGGGTCGACCTCCTCGACCCGGAGCACGTCGGGCGACCCGTAGACGTCCTGCACCAGTGCCTTCATGCCCAGCGACGCTAGCGCCGGGTGGCCCGGTGCCGACATGGGTGTCGACCCCGACCCGCCCCTGAGACGACGAGGCCCCGCACCATCGGGTGCGGGGCCTCGGTCTGCCGTCAGCTCTCAGGCGGCGGAGCGCTTGCGCAACGTGTGCGGGGCGGTCCAGCGCATCTCCATGCGCACGCGGCCGTCGTCGGCGGTGACGGGGACCCAGCGCATCGACAGACCTGCGCCGTTGGTGGTCTTGGAGACCTTCTTCATGGCCCCTCCTCTCGGGGTCGTTACCTGTTGTTCACCCAAGGGTACCCCGGCGGGAGGCTCGAAGATGAACAACAGGTGAACGACACGGCATCCGGATGCCGTGACCCGGGCCGGCGGGGAGTGCTCCCCATGGCGCGAGCAGGCCACCGCCCGCAGACTCGGACACATCCGGGACGGGGAGGAGCACGAGGTGGACGCACAGCAGGAGCGGCTCTACGAGGCACGTGAGGGCATCGACCGCACGCTGCAGCGGCTCGAGACCATCGAGCCGCGCACCGAGGAGGTGCAGGGCGCCGACGAGCAGCGGGTGGTGACCGTCAAGGTCACCCCCGACGGGCGGGTGCGCTCGATCGTGGTCGACCACCGCTGGCAGGACCGCCTGGCCCCCGAGGCGCTGTCGGCCGCCATCTCGCAGGCCTACGTCTCCGCCGGCGCCGAGCGCCTGGAGCAGTGGACCACCGACGTCGACGCCGCGATGGCGCTGCCCGAGCCGGCCAACCGCCCGTTCCCCACCGCCATCGCCGACCACCTGGCCTCGCTGCCGAGCAACCAGCCGGTCACCGAGGACTCGGTGCTGCGCGAGCTCGCCGACGTGTGGGCCGAGCTCGAGGCCGAGCTGGACGGCGCGATCGACGGGCTCACCGCGAAGGTCGAGCGCACCCACCGCGCGACGAGTCCGGGGGGAGAGGTGAGCGCCGAGGTGTCGAGCGGCGGCGGCCTGCTCGCCCTCGACCTGCGCCCGGCGTGGCTGGCCCGCACCCACGCCGCGAACATCGGCCGCACCGTGCTCGCCACCATCGAGCAGGCGCAGCGCACGGCGCTCGGCGAGTTCGCCACCGTCAAGGCGGATGCCGCCCGCAGCACCGAGGCGCTGACCCGCCTCGGCGACCCCACCCGGCTCGGCCGTCGTCTCGGCCTGGACGTCTGAAGGAGACCACGATGAGCTACGAGGTGCAGCTCGAGGCCCTGGGCCACGACGCCAAGATCTGGGACACCACCAGCGACGCGCTCAGCACGGCGAGCACGTCGGCGACCGGCATCACCGTCACCACGAACACCGAGCTCGATGATCGCCGACGCCACCGGCTTCAACGGTGCGTACGCCGAGCTGCAGACCTTCGTGGCGGGCCTGCTGGCCGAGGGCTCCACGACCACCGGGGCGATGGCCTCGACCCTGCGCGACGTGCGCAAGCAGTACGAGGCCGACGACGCGGCCGCCATGACCAGGATCGGCGCCGAGTGGGCGCCGGTCGAGTGAGGGGAGCACCATGACACCCGAGGAGATCCTCGAGAAGCTGCGCGAGAAGTGGGACGAGCTGATGGCCAAGGCCCAGGCCCTGCTCGAGGCCTTCAACAACACCCTCGACAAGATCGGCATGTTCGCCGGCTGGATCGCCGACAAGGCGGTCGACTTCTGGAACGACCACGTCGTGCCGAAGTGGCAGGAGGCCGTCGACTGGATGAGCCTGCACCTCAACGCGGCCGGCGCACCGTGGTTGTGCTTCGGGGCCGCCGGCGACTGGCGCACCCTGGTCGGCCAGCCGGTCTCCGAGCGGGCCGGGCTGGCGACCAAGGGCCAGCTCGAGGTCGACACCACGTGGAAGGGGTCCGCGGCGCAGCGGTACAACGACCGGCTCAGCCAGCAGGAGGGCGCCATCAAGGGGGTCTCGGAGCAGTTCGCCGAGACCATCGCGTCCGCCCTGACCAAGGTGGGCGCCGGCATCATCGTGTGGTGGCTGGGCATCATCGCCGGCGTCGGGGTGCTGCTCATCTGCATGGCCGTCGCGACCGGCGAGGCCGTGTCGATCCTGGGCCTGCCAGCGGTGCCCCCGACCGTCCTCGCGGGCTGGGCGACGTTCATCGCCGGCGTGCTCATCGGCACCGGCACCCTCACCGCGCTCTGCCTGAACTCCAAGGGTGACCTCGAGGGGGTGCGGTCGAAGCTCTCCGGGTACCCCGAGGGGGCGTGGCCGACGTTCGGGTGAGAGCCTGCTGACATGGCGACCTCAGCGACGATGGACGAGCGCACGGCCCGGGATGCCGCGCGCGTGCGAGGGCGCGCGAGCGTGGGGGCGGCGGTGCTCAGCGTCGTGCTGGCGCTGCTCGCGGGCGTCTTCGCGGCGACCGCGCCCGACGACGCCCGCACCCTCCTGGTCGGCGGCTGCGTGCTGGCGCTGGTCGGGGCCCTGGGCTGCGTGGTCGTGGGCATCGCCAACCGGGCCCTGGTGTCGGCCCCGGCCGAGCCCGGCCCGCGGGTGATCGCCGGAACCGTGCTGGCCGGCGTGCTGTTCGCGTGGCTCGTGACCGTCGTCGTGGTCGCCGTCGCCCTGCAGTCGCTCGCCTGGCTGGTCGGCGGGCTCGGGCTCGTGGTGCTCGTGCTCCCCGCGGTCGTCGTGGCCGCCCTGACCGTGCGTGGGCCGCACCCGGCCTGACCACCCGCCATGGCTACAGTGCCTGCATGAGTGCGACGAAGGTGGCCGTGATCGGCGCCGGTGGCCGGATGGGGGCGACCGTGTGCGCTGCCGTCGACGGCGCCGACGACCTCGAGCTGGTCGGCCGGTTCGACGTCGGTGACGAGCTGGGCGACCTCGGCGGCGCCGACGTCGTCGTCGAGTTCTCGGTGCCGGACGCGTCGCCGGCCAACGTCGCCCACTGCGTGCAGCAGGGCGTGCACGTCGTCGTCGGCACCACCGGCTGGTCCGACGAGCGGGTGGCGGCGCTGCGCGACCGGGCCGCCGAGCACCCCGAGGTCGGGGTGCTCATCGCGCCGAACTTCGCCCTCGGTGCGGTGCTGATGATGGCGTTCGCCGCCAAGGCCGCCCGGTTCTACGAGTCGGTCGAGGTCGTCGAGCTGCACCACCCCGACAAGGTCGACGCGCCGTCGGGCACCGCCGCCCGCACCGCCGACCTGATCGGCGCCGCCCGCGACGACGCCGGCCTCGGGCCCGTCCCGGACGCGACCACCCACGACCCCGACGGCGCCCGCGGGGCGCGCGTGCACGGCATCCCGGTGCACTCGGTGCGGCTGCGCGGCCTCGTGGCGCACCAGGAGGTGCTGCTGGGCAACGCCGGCGAGATGCTCACGATCCGGCACGACAGCTTCGACCGGGTGTCGTTCATGCCCGGGGTGCTCGCGGCGGTGCGCGCGGTCGCCGACCACCCCGGCGTCACGGTGGGGCTCGAGCACTACCTCGGCCTCGCCGACTGACTCGACTGACCGACCGGCTCGACGGCCGCGTCCCCGCAGGTCAGGGACCCGTGTAACGCCGGTGTTTCCGAACCCTCACGCCCGCCCACCCCTGCGGGGTGCGGACAACGTTGCGGACCATTCACACGCGCCGCAGCGACCGGAAACACCCCGTCCATAGCGTCCTTGCTGTCCGACAACGAGGTGGGCGGCCTCGTCGTCGTCCACCCGGAGCTGTCTTCGGGAAGGGCACCAATGACCACCACGACCACCCCCTACCACCGCGGCCGCCGGCCCGCCCGGACCCCGGCCTCGGCCTGGTCGGCCCCGGCCGCTGGATCGAGCGCTGGAGCGTCGACGACGAGCCGTTCTGGAACGCCCGCGGCCGGGCCATCGCCCGACGCAACCTCGGCTTCTCCGTGTTCGCCGAGCACATCGGCTTCTCGGTGTGGCTGCTCTGGTCGATCGTCGTCGTCTCGATGTCCGGCACCTTCGCGGCCGACGGCACCCTCGTCGCCGCCGGCGCGAACGGCTGGGCGCTCACCGCGGGCCAGGCGCTCACCGTCATCGCCGTCGCCTCCGGCGTCGGCGCGGTGCTGCGCATCCCCTACACCTTCGCGGTGCCGGTCTTCGGCGGCCGCAACTGGACCGTCGTCTCGGCGCTGCTCCTCCTCGTGCCGACGCTCGGGCTGGCCTGGGTGGTGCAGCACCCCGAGGTGCCGTTCTGGGTGCTCCTGCTCGTCGCGGGCACCGCCGGCTTCGGCGGGGGCAACTTCGCGTCGTCGATGTCGAACATCACCTTCTTCTTCCCCGACCGCGAGAAGGGCTGGGCCCTCGGCCTGAACGCCGCCGGCGGCAACATCGGCGTCGCCATCGCCCAGAAGCTCGTGCCGCTCGCGATCGGCCTGGGTGGCCTCGCCGCGGGCCTGTCGAACGCCGGCCTGCTCTACGTGCCCCTCGCGATCGCCTCGGCCGTGCTGGCCTACCGCTACATGGACAACCTGCGCGAGGCCAAGGCCGACCCCGGCCCCACGCCCGCGGCGACCGGCCACCTGCACACCTGGCTGATGGCGCTGCTCTACATCGGCACCTTCGGCTCCTTCATCGGCTACTCCGCGGCGTTCCCGACCCTGCTCAAGGTGGTCTTCGAGCGACCCGACATCGCGCTGACCTGGGGCTTCCTCGGGGCCCTCGTCGGCTCGCTGTCCCGACCCGTCGGCGGGCGGCTGTCCGACCGCCTCGGCGGGGCCGGTCGTCACGATCGCGAGCTTCGTCGTGATGGCCGCGGCCGGCGTCGTGGCCGTCGTCGGGGGTGCAGACCAAGAGCCTGCCGATCTTCTTCGCGAGCTTCATGGTGCTGTTCGTCGCGACCGGCGTCGGCAACGGCTCGACCTACCGGATGATCCCGGCGATCTTCACCCGGCTCGCGGCGCGCGACGGCGGCGAGGGGAACACCCTCGAGTTCCGCCGCCGGGCGGCCGGCGCCGTCGGCATCATCTCCGCCGTCGGGGCGCTCGGCGGGTTCGTCATCCCGTTCGTCTACAAGTTCGCCAAGGAGGAGTACGGCTCGATCGTGCCGGCGCTGCAGGCCTACGTGCTGGTCTTCCTCGCCCTGTCGGTGCTCACCTGGGCCGTCTACGTGCGCCGCGGCGCCACGATGTCGAGGGTGTGACCGCTGCGATGACTCCGGTCCCGACCCACTGCCCCTACTGCGCCCTGCAGTGCGCGCAGTCGCTGCGGGTCGTCGCGGATGCCGTGCCTCCGGTCGAGGTCGCGGCGCGCGACTTCCCGACCAACCGGGGCGGCATGTGCCAGAAGGGCTGGAGCTCGGCCGAGGTGCTCACCGCGACCGACCGGCTGACCACCCCGCTCGTGCGCGGGTCGGCGCGACGGCGCCGCGGGCCCCTGCGAGCCGGCGAGCTGGGACGAGGCGCTCGACCTCGTGCACGTCGCGGCTGTGCGCGCGATCCAGGCGGAGCACGGCCACGACGCCGTCGCGGTGTTCGGCGGCGGCGGGCTGACCAACGAGAAGGCCTACGCGCTCGGCAAGTTCGCGCGGGTCGTGCTGCGCACCGCCGTACATCGACTACAACGGCCGGTTCTGCATGTCGTCGGCCGCCGCCGGCCGGCAACCGCGCCTTCGGGGTCGACCGCGGCCTCACCTTCCCGCTGGCCGACCTCGGCGGCGCGGACGCCGTGCTGCTCGTCGGCGTCGAACCCCGCCGAGACGATGCCGCCGCTTCGTCCGCCACCTCGCCGAGCAGCGCGAGCGCGGCCGGGCTGGTCGTCGTCGACCCGCGGGCGACGGCGACGGCCCGGCCAGCGCCGACGCCTCCACCTCGCAGCCGATGCCGGGCACCGACCTGCGTCCTGGCCAACGCCCTGACTGCACGTGCTCGATCGCCGAGGGGCTGCGTCGACGACGACTACGTCGCCGAGCGCACCACGGGCTTCGACGCCGTGCGCGCGTCGGTGAGCCGGTGGTGGCCCGAGCGCGCCGAGCGGTCACCGGCGTCCCCGCGGCGTCCTGCGGGCGACCGCGCGCGGCTCGCGGCCGCGGCCCCGGTGCACGGCGGCCGGGCGCATACGTGCTCACCGGCCGCGGCGTCGAGCAGCACGACCAAGGGCACCGACAGGCGTGTCGGCCTCCATCAACCTGGCGCTCGCGCTCGGGCCTGCCCGGCCGGCGTGGGCACCGGCTACGGCTGGCTGACCGGCAGGGCAACGGCCAGGGCGGCCGCGAGCACGGCCAGAAGGCGACCAGCTGCCCGGCTACCGCATGATCGACGACCCCGCGGCCCGCGCCCACGTCGCCGCGGTGTGGGGCGTCGACCCGGACGACCTGCCCGGCCCGGGCGTGCCGGCCGTCGAGCTGCTCGACCCGCTCGGCACCCCGGGCGGGCCGCGGGCGCTGCTGGTGCACGGGTCGAACCCCGTCGTCTCGGCGCCCGACGGTCCGGCCGTGCGCGAGGCGCTCGGCCGGCTCGACCTGCTCGTCGTCGGCGACTTCGTGCCCTCGGAGACCGCGCGGCTGGCCGACGTCGTGCTGCCGGTCGACCCAGTGGGCCGAGGAGGAGGGCACGATGACGAACCTCGAGGGCCGCGTGGTGCGCCGCCGCAAGGCGCTCGACCCGCCCGGCGGGGCGCGCTCCGAGCTGTGAGGTGATGGGCCGAGCTGGCCCGCCGCTTCGGCCGCCACGGCTTCAGCGACGACGCCGAGCGAGGTCTTCGACGAGCTGCGCCCGGGCCTCGCGCGGGCGGCCCGGCCGACTACTCGGCGATCAGCTACGAGCGGCATCGACGCCGGGGAGGCGCCTGTTCTGGCCGTGCTCGCGCGCAGGACCACCCGGGCACGCCGCGCCTGTTCCTCGACCGCTTCCCGACCGCCGACGGGCGCGCCCACCTCGTCGCCGGTCGACCACCGCGGGCCGGCCGAGGACGTCAGCGACGACTATCCCGTGCACCTGGTCACCGGGCGGCTGCTGCACCACTACCAGTCGCGGTGCGCAGACCCGCCGGGTCGCCGAGCTCGTCGAGGCCGCGCCGGCAGCCCTGCTCGAGATCCACCCGGTGCTCGCCGACACCCACGGCATCGCCGACGGGCGATGCCGTGCGCGTCACCTCCGCCGCGCGGCGAGCTCGGTCGCGACCGGCCCGGGTGACCGGCGCCATCCGGCCGGACACCGTGTTCCTGCCGTTCCACTGGGCCGGCGAGCTCAGCGCCAACCTGCTGACCAACGACGCGGTCGACCCGGTCTCCGGGATGCCGGAGTTCAAGGTGTGCGCCGTGCGGCTCGAGCGCGGTCCAGCGGCCGTGGCGGAGGCCGTCGCATGAGGCGGGTCGTGGTGGTCGGCCACGGGATGGTCGGCTCCCGGCTTCGTCGAGGAGCTGGTCGCGGCCGACCCGGCGGTCGTCGTCACCGTGCTCGGCGCGGGAGCCGGTGCCGGCCGTACAACCGGGTGCTGCTGTCGAGCGTGGTGGCCGGCGTCGAAGCGACCCGAGGTGCTCGGCATCGCCGGCCCGCCGCACCCGCGCGTCGAGGTGCTGACCGCGGGTCGCCGCGGTCGACATCGACCGGGCGCGGCGGCTGGTGCTCGACGACCGGGGCACCGCGCACCCCTACGACGAGCTGGTGCTGGCGACCGGGTCGGCCGCCCGGGTGCCGCCGATCCAGGGGGTCGCCTACGACGAGCGGCTCGTCGAGGGCGTCTTCGTGCTCAAGGACATGGCCGACGCGACCGGCATCGTCGCGGCGGCCAGGCCGGGCGCCGCGCCGTGGTGCTCGGCGGCCGGCGTGCTCGGGCGTCGAGGTGGCCACGCGGGCTGGCCCGCCGGGGCCTGGCGGTGCGCGTCGTGCACCTCGCCGACCGGCTGATGGAGCGCCAGCTCGGCTGGGAGGCCTCCCAGGTGGCGGTCGCCGGCCTGCAGCGGCTCGGCATGCACCACCCACGCGGGGCCTCGATCGTCGGCGGTCGGACCGCCGCGGGCGGCTCGAGAGCGTGCGCTTCGGCGACGGGCTCGAGGCCGGCGCCGACCTGTTCGTGATGTGCACTGCGGGGCACCGTGCCGGAGACCGTGCTGGCCCGCGACGCCGGCCTGACCTGCGACCGCGGCGTCGTGGTCGACGACGACCTGCGCCAGCCCCGACGACCCGCACGTCACGCCATCGGTGACTGCGCCCAGCACGCCGCCGGGCGACCGGGCTGGTCGCCCAGGGGTGGGAGCAGGCGACCCGGCTCGTGGCGCGACTGACCGACCGGGCGCCTCGCCGCGCCCGGCGAGGCCACCCACGACGTCGTGCGCGGTCAAGGCGAGCCGGGATGTCGATGGTCAGCATGGGGGTCTGCGGCGACTTCGACCGGGACGACCGCGCGGTACCGCGTGCTGTCGCTCAAGGACCCGGTCAGCGGCCGCTACGCCGAGGTCGTGGTCGCGTCCGGGCACCTGGTCGGGGCGACCTGCTCGGCGACGCCCGACGTCGCCGCCACCGCTCATCGGCGCTCTACGACCGCGGCTCGCTGCCGGTGCCGCGACGACCCGCGCCGCTGCTGCTGGTGCGGGCGCTCGGCCGGCGCGGCACGGCATCCGCCGTGAAGCGGCCGGCCGAGCTGGCCGACGACGACCGCGTCTGCACGTGCAACTCGGTGTCGGCGGGCCGCATCCGCGACGGCCGTGCGCGGTGGGTGCGGGTCGCGTCGCCGAGGTGGCGGCCGCGACCCGGGCGAGCACGGGCTGCGGTGACTGCGCCGGCGTCGTCGGCGCGCTGGTCGCCGCGACCACCCCGGAACCACAGGACAGAACCCTGGTGAGGAGCACGTCATGAGTGAGCACGTCGTCGTCGTCGGTAACGGCATGGTCGCCCACCGGCTTCGTGGAGGCCCTGCGCGCCCGGGACACCGGGTCGGCCTTCCACGTCACCGTCCTCGCGGAGGAGCCCCGGGCGCCCTACGACCGGGTGGCCTGAGCGCCTACTTCTCGGGTCGACCCCCGAGCAGCTCGCCCTGGGCTCGCCCGAGCCTGGGCCGACCCGCAGGTGACCCTGCGCACCGGGAGCCCGGGCGGTGGCCGTCGACCGGGCGGCGCGGTCGGTCACCACCGCCGACGGCGAGACGGTCGGCTACGACGCACCTGGTGCTCGCCACCGGGTCGTACGCCGTTCGTGCCGCCGGTGCCGGGCGCCGGACCTGCCGGGGTGCTTCGTCTACCGCACGGTCGACGACGTGGTCGCGCTGCGCGACTGGGTGCAGCGGCGCGCGGCGAGCTCGGCGACCGGTGCGCGGCGCGGTGGTCGGCGGCGGGCTGCTCGGGCTCGAGGCGGCCGGTGCGCTGCGTCGGCTCGGCGCTCGCCACGCACGGTCGTGGAGTTCGCGCCGCGGCTGATGGCGCTGCAGGTCGACGAGGGCGGCGGCGAGATGCTGCGCCGGATCATCGAGGAGATCGGGCGTCGACGTGCGGCACCGGTCGGCGCTCCGAGTCGATCGACGCCGAGCCGACGGCCGGGTGGCTGGTCTGCGCTGGCGGACGGCGACGCCCTGCCGGTCGACATCGTGGTCTTCGCCACCGGGGTGCGCCCGCGTGACGAGCTCGCCGGCGCCGGCCGGGCCTGCTATCGGCGCACGCGGGGCGGCGTCGTCGTCGACGAGGCGTGCCGCACCGAGGACCCGCGCGGTCTGGGCGATCGGCGAGGTCGCCTGCATCGGGCGGTCGCTGTCTGGGCCTGGTCGCCCCCGGCTACGCGATGGCCGAGGTGGTCGCCGACCGGCTGCTCGGCGGTGCGGCCGACCTTCACCGGGCGCCGACCTGTCGACCAAGCTCAAGCTGCTCGGGGTCGACGTGGCGTCGCTTCGGCGACGCCTTCGCGGCGACCGCCCGGCGCGCTCGAGCTCGTCTACTCGGACCCGGTCGCGCGGCGTCTACACGAAGCTCGTCGTCACCGACGACGCCCGCACCTGCTCGGCGGGGTCCTCGTCGGCGACGCGTCGGCCTACACCTCGCTGCGCCCGATGGTGGGCGGCCGAGCTCGGCGGCGACCCGGCGCTGTGGCTGCTGCCCGAGGGCGCCGGCGCGGCAGCGGCCGCAGACCGAACTGCCCGGCGACGCGCGACGGTCTGCTCGTGCAACAACGTCACCGCCGGGGCCATCCGCGACGCGGTCAGCGAGCACGCCTGCCACGACGTGGCGGCCGTCAAGGCCTGCACCCGGGCCGGCACCTCGTGCGGGTCCTGCGTCCCGCTGGTCAAGAAGCTGCATGGGCGCCGAGATGGCCAGGCGGGGGTCGCCGTCAGCCGGCGCTGTGCGAGCACTTCGCGCTGTCGCCGGGCCGAGCTGTTCGCCGCCGTGCAGGTGCAGCGAGCTCGCGCACCTTCAGCGAGATCATCGCCCGCTTCGGCACGCGGCCGCGGCTGCGACATCTGCAAGCCGGTCGTCGCCTCGATCCTCGCCTCGCTCTACGACGAGCACATGCTCGCCGCCGACCGGCCGCCCTGCAGGACACCAACGACCACGTCATGGCCAACCTGCAGAAGGACGGCACCTACTCGGTCGTGCCGCGGATCCCGGGCGGCGAGATCACGCCGGAGCAGCTCGTCGCTCATCGGCGCAGGTCGCCCAGGACTACGGGCTCTACACCAAGATCACCGGCGGCCAGCGGATCGACCTGTTCGGGGCCCGGCTCGAGCAGCTGCCCGCGATCTGGGAGCGGCTCGTCGACGGCGGGATCGAGTCGGGGCACGCCTACGGCAAGGCGCTGCGCACGGTGAAGTCGTGCGTCGGCTCCTCCTGGTGCCGCTACGGCGTGCAGGACTCGGTCGGCATGGCCGTCGCTCCTCGAGCTGCGCTACCGCGGCCTGCGCACGCCCGCACAAGATCAAGCTCGGGGTCTCCGGGTGCGCCCGCGAGTGCGCCGAGGCCCGCGGCAAGGACGTCGGCCTGATCGCCACCGAGAGCGGCTGGAACATCTACGTGGGCGGCAACGGCGGCTTCACGCCCGCGGCACGCCGAGCTGCTCGTCGAGGGGGTCGACGACGAGACCGCCATCGCGATCATCGACCGCTACCTCGTCTACTACGTCCGCACCGCCGACCGCCTGCAGCGCACCGCGCCCTGGCAGCAGGAGCACGAGGGCGGCCTGGACCGGATCCGCGAGATCGTCGTCGACGACGCGCTCGGCATCGCCGCCGACCTCGAGGCGCACATGGCGCGGCACGTCGACGACTACGAGGACGAGTGGGCCGCCGTGCTGGGCGACCCCGAGCGGCTGCGCCAGTTCTCGTCGTTCGTCAACGCCCCCGACGTCCCCGGACCCCACGCTGGCGTACGTCACCGAGCGCGGCCAGCGCCGCCCGCGACGCCGGCCGAACGCGCCGCCGGCTGCACGGCATCCGGACCCGTCCTCATCGCCCCGACCACCCTGGAGGTTCGCTCATGACCGCCGTCGCCGACCGCGTCACCCGCGTCGACATCTGCTCGCTCGACCAGCTGACCCCCGAGCTCGGCGTCGCCGCGCTCGTCGGCGGCGAGCAGGTCGCCGTCTTCCGGCTCGCCGACGACCGGGTGTTCGCGGTGTCGAACCCTGCCCGTTCTCGGGCGCGGCGGTCATCGCCCGCGGCATCACCGGCTCGCGCGGTGACGTGCCGACCATCGCCTCGCCCGTCTACAAGCAGGTCTTCTCGCTCGAGGACGGCCGCTGCCTGGATGCCGTCGACAAGGTGCCGGTGCCCGGGCGTGGACCCGACTTGGCGGTGTACGCCGTCAGCGTTGACGATGGTCGGGTGACCATCGACCTCACGGCTGCTGCGTGACGACCCTCGTCGGCCTCGACCTCGTCGGCCGCCGCGTCCTCGTCGTGGGCGCCGGTGTGGTCGGCACGCGCCGGGCCCGGCGGCTGGTCGAGGACGGCGCCCGGGTCGTGCTCGTCGACCCGAGCCCGTCCGACGACGCGCTGCGGATGGCCAGCCACGGCGACGTCGAGGTCGTGGCCGCGGGCGGTCGTCGAGGCCGACGTCGAGGGCGCCTGGCTGGTCGTCGCCGCGACCGCCGACCCGGCGCTCAACGCGCAGGTCGCGGCCTGGTGCGAGCAACGCCGCACCTGGTGCGCCAACGCCTCCGACGGCCGCGACGGCACGGCCCGGGTGGCGGCGGCGAGCACCGCACGGCGACCTCGCGATCGGGGTCGTGTCGACGGGCGAGCCCGACCCGCGGCGCGTCGCCTCGGTGCGCGACGCCCTGGCGCACGCACGTCGAGTCCGGGGAGGTCGACCTGCGGCGGCGGCGCAAGCGCCGCGGCCGGGTCGTGCTCGTCGGCAGCGGGCCGGGCGACCCGGGGCTGGTGCCCATCGCCGGGCTCGAGGCCCTCGCGACCGCTGACGTCGTCGTCACCGACCGGCTGGGCGCCACCGGCGCTGCTCGACCGGCTGCCCGCCGACGTCGAGATCGTCAACGTCGGCAAGAGCCCGACCAACCACCCGGTGCCGCAGGCCGAGATCAACCGGATCCTCGTCGACCGGGCGCTGCGGGGGCTCGACCGTGGTGCGGTTCAAGGGTGGGGACCCGTACGTCTTCGGCCGCGGCGGGGAAGAGGTGCACGCCTGCCGCGCCGCCGGGGTCGAGGTCAGCGTCGTGCCCGGCATCACCTCCGCGTTCAGCGTGCCCGCGCTGGCCGGCATCCCGGTCACCCAGCGGGGGGTCGCGACGTCGGTGCACGTCTCGTCCGGCCACGTCGGGTGCGGATGCCGCGTCGATCGCCGCGCTCGCCGCGGGGGCGACGGTCGTCTACCTGATGGCGGTGTCGGCCCTGCCGGGCATCTGCGCCGCGGCGCTCGCGGCCGGGGTGGCCGCCGACCTGCCGGTCGCGATGATCGAGCAGGGCTCGACCGCGCGCGAGCGGGTCACCCGCGCGACCGTGGCGACCGCGGCGGAGGTCGTCGTGCGCCGAGGGGGTGCGGCCGCCGGCCATCGTGGTCATGGGCCGGGTCGCCGCCGAGGGCTTCCTCGACGACCCGGTGTGTGCCACGTCGGAGGCGGTGACCGGTGACTGAGCAGCCGGGCGGACCGGTGCTGGCGGGGTGCGTCATCGCGGTGACCGCCGACCGCCGGTTCAAGGAGCTCGCCGGCGCGCTCGAGCGCCGTGGGGCGACGGTGGAGCACGCCCCGGCCCTCGAGGTCGTGCCCCACCTCGACGACGAGAGCCTGGTCGAGCGCACCCGCGAGATCCTCGCCGAGCCCACCGGACGTCGTGGTCGCCACGACCGGTATCGGCTTCCGCGGGTGGATCGAGGCGGCGGATGCCGTGGGCCTGGCCGAGGACCTCCTCGACGTGCTGGGCGGCGGCCCGCCTGATCGCCCGCGGGCCCGAAGGCGCGGGGGGCCATCGAGGCGGCCGGGCTGACCGCCGACTGGGTGGCGACCTCCGAGACGGCCGCCGAGATCCAGCAGTTCCTGCTCGCCGAGGGGGTCTCGGGGCTGCGGATCGCGGTGCAGCACCACGGCAGTGGCGCCGACGGGCTCGACGAGGCGTTCGCCGAGGCCGGCGCCACCGTCTCCAGCGTCGTCGTCTACAGCTGGGGGCGCCTCCGACCCGGACGTGCTCCGAGCATCGGTGCGGCGCACCGCCGACGGTCTGCTCGACGCCGTGGTGTTCACGTCGGCACCGGGGGTGCACGCCTGGCTCGACGCGGCATCCGGCGACGACCTCGTGCGCGATCCGGCGGCTCAACCTCGCCGGCCGGCTGGTGCTGGCCACGGTCGGCCCGGTGACCGCGGCACCGCTCGAGGATGCCGGGCTGGTGACCCTGGTGCCCGCGCGCTGGCGGCTGGGGGCTGTCGTGCGCGAGCTCGTGACGCACTACGCCGAACAGCCGCCGATCGAGACCGTCGCCGGCCCGTTGTCGGTGCGGGCCCGCGGGGCGGTGCTCGACGGGACGGCGCTGACCCTGACGCCGGCCGGAGCCGTGATCCTCGGCGAGCTGGCCGCGGCGCGTGGGGCCGTCGTGCCGCGCGAGCGGATCCAGTCACTGCTGCCGGGCAGCTCGAGCGACGGCCACGCCGTGGAGACCGCGATCGCGCGGCTGCGCGAGACGTGCGGCTCCAAGGACCTCGTGCGCACCGTGGTGAAGCGCGGGTACGCCCTGGCCCTGGCGCCCGCCTCGTGACGCGCCGCCCTCGTGCTGTGCGCGCACGGCACCCGCGACCCGCTCGGCCGCGAGACCGTGCGTGCGGTGCTGGCGGCGGTGGCCGAGCGGCTGCCGGGCGTGCGAGGTGCTCGAGGCCTACGTCGACGTGCACGGGCCGGAGGTCGCCGAGGTCGTCGCCGGCCTGCCGGTGGCGCAGGGGGATGCGGTGGCCGGGGTGGTGGTGCCGCTGCTGCTCGCGGCGGGCTACCACGTGCACGTCGACATCGCGCAGGCCGTGGCCGACCGCCCCGACGTGCGCAGCACCGGGGCGCTCGGGCCCCGACGACCTGCTCGTCGACGTGCTCGTCGAGCGGCTCGAGTCCGCGGGGGCGCAGCGCGGGGGAGCTGGTCGTGCTGGCGCCGGCCGGGTCGAGCGACGCCCGGGCGCAGGCGGACAGCGCGGACATGGCGGCACCGGCTCGAAGAGCGTTGGGGCGGAACGGTTCACCTCGGGTACGCCGCCGGCCCGGTGCCCACGGTGGCGGATGCCGTGGCGTCGGCCCGGTCGGTCGCCGGGCGGTGAGCCGGTGGCCGTGGCGTCGTACCTGCTGGCGCCCGGCTTCTTCCAGCGGCGGGTCGAGGAGTCGGGGGCCGACGTCGTCACCGGCCCGGTCGCGCCGCACCCGAAGGTCGTCGAGATCGTGGTGGCCCGCTACCGGTCGGCGCTCGAGGCGTAGTCCCGGCAGCGGCGCGCTCAGCCCCAGCCGAGGGCGCGCAGCAGCGCGGCGGTGGCGCCGGCGGCGAGCACGATGACGAGGAAGTTCGCGCGCAGCATCAGCAGCACGACGGCCACGCCGACGGCGACGATCCGGGCGTCGAGCACGAGCGACCCGCCCGGCCCGACCACCGTCTGCACCACGACGAGCGCCGCGAGCAGGGCCACGGGCAGCAGGGTGGTGACCCGCGAGGTGCGCTCGCCGTCGAGCAGGGTCTCGGGCACGAGGTAGCCCGCGAGCTTGATGAGCAGCGACGCCACGGAGGCGACGACCACGGCGACCCAGAGCGTCATGGCGTCGGGTCCGATCCGGGCAGGCTGCCGTCGGCACCCTCGAGCGGCCCCTCGTGCCGGCCGGGGTGGCGCAGAGCCCGACGACGAGGGCGGCCGCGGCCGCGAGGATGACGGGCACGCCGGCGGGCAGCACGGGCGAGGTCAGCAGGGCGATGAACATGGCGAGCACCGCGGTGGCCGTGGCGTCGCGGCTGCGCAGGCGCGGCCAGAGGAGGGCGACGAAGGCGGCGGCAGCGGCGGCATCCAGACCGAGCGTCCTCGGGTCGCCGAAGGCGTTGCCGAGCAGCGCGCCGGCGAGGGTGGACAGGTTCCACAGCACGAAGACGGCAAGACCGGTCTGCCAGAACCCGAGTCGTTGCGCCCGCAGCTCCGGCTGGGCGATGCCGACCGCGGTCGACTCGTCGATGGTGAGCTGGGCGGCCACGATCCGGCGCACCCCGCTGACACCGAGGAAGCGCGAGGTCTGCAGGCCGTAGAGCCCGTTGCGGATGCCGAGCATCGACGCCGTCGCGATCGCTGCGGGCGCGGCGCCCAGGCCGCCGGTGCCGATGATGCTGACGAACGCGAACTGGGAGCCGCCGGTGAACATCAGCAGCGAGAGCAGCTGCGCCTGCCAGAGGTCGAGCCCGGCGGCGACGGCGAGGGCGCCGAAGCTGATGCCGTAGGTGCCGCTGGCGATGCCGACGCTCCAGGCCTGCCGGACGACCTCACGGCGGCGGGCGTCGGGCAGGCTCGACTCGCTCGCGGCCGGGCCGGCGGCCTCGCTCGCTCCCTCGCTCACTCGGCCGGGTCCTCCCCGAGCTCGGCGGTGAGGCGCACCTCGCGCAGGGTGTCGCCGGCGGGGGAGACGACCCGGTCGCGGAAGGCGCCGTCGGGGGCGAAGCCGGAGGCGGCGAGGAAGGCGCGGGTGCGCTCGTCGTCGGTGAGCAGCCACAGGGTGACCGACTCGGCACCGGCCTCGGCGAGCAGGTCGACGCTCGCGTTGAGCAGGCGCGAGCCGTGGCCCTGGCGGCGGGCGTCGGGGTGCACGGCCAGCACGGTCACCTCACCGGCGGCGGTGCCGGCATCCGGGTCCTGCGACGGGCCGATGGCGGCGAGGCCGACCACCTGGTCACCGGCGCACGCGACGAGCAGCCGGTGCACCCCTTCGGGCGGGGCGGCGAGGCTGTCGCGCCAGCTGCGGGCGAACGCGTCGGGCTCGAAGAGGGCGACGATGTCGTCGGGGACGCGGCCGGCGTACGCCTCGCGGAACACGGTGGCCTGCACCATCCCGATGGCGGGCACGTCGTTGGGGCGGGCGCGGCGCACGCTGGCGTCGGCGAGCGGCCCGGGCTCGGCGCCGGGCGAGTGCTCGTGGCGGCCGTGGTCGTGCGGGTGCTCGTGCCCGTGGTCGTCGGCCACGTCAGTGCCCCCGGAAGGCCGGCGTGCGGCGTTCGGCGAAGGCCCGGCGGCCCTCGGCGAGGTCGTCGCTGGCCCAGGCCCGCGCGAACGCGGCCTCGTAGCGGGCGACCTCGGCGTGGTTGTCGTGGTGGGCGTCGAAGCCGATCTTCGAGCCGACCTGGCTGAGCGGGGCGAGCGCCGCGGCGCGGGCGGCGAGGGCCTGGGCGTCGGCGAGGTCGCCGCGCTGCTGGGCGAACCCGAGCCGCCACGCGTCGTCGGCGTCGAGCACGGTGGCGGTGAGCACCATCAGGCGGGCCGCGCCCTCGCCCCAGGTGCGGGCGACCCGGTCGAGGGTCCAGTGGTCGACCATCAGGCCGAGCTTGGCCACCGGCACGGCGAACTTCGCGGCCGGGCCGACGACGCGCACGTCGCAGGCGATGGCGAGCTGCATGCCGAGGCCCATGCACGAGCCGTCGATCGCGGCGACCGTCGTCACCGGGGCGGCGGCGAGGTGCTCGAGCACCTCGGCGAGCCGGGAGGTGAACGAGACGTCCTCGAGCTCGGTGAGGTCGGCGCCGGAGCAGAAGTGCCCCTCGGCCCCGGTGAGCACGACGGCTCGGGCGTCGTCGGCCAGCGCGGCGACCACGGCAGCGTGGAGGTCCTCGAGCGCCTCGAGGTTCAGGGCGTTGCGGCGGTGGGTGCGGTCGATGGTGACGGTGGCGACCCGGTCGGTGGTCTCGAGGTGGATGGGCACCCCTCGACAGTACCGAGCACGAGCCGCGGATGCCGGGCGCGGTCCGCAGCGCTCCCGGCATCCGGGCGTTCGACATGGGCACCCGCTTGTCACGAACGCCCGAGGCGACAAGGCTGGGAGGCAGACTCGCCCCGAGACCACCACCACACGAGGAGAACAACTGATGGCGACCACTCGCACCGCTTCCGCCCACTGGGAGGGCTCGCTCATGGAGGGCGCCGGCCAGGTGTCGCTCGAGTCGAGCGGTATCGGCACGTACGACGTGTCCTGGCCCTCGCGCGCCGAGGCGGCGAACGGCAAGACCAGCCCCGAGGAGCTCATCGCGGCCGCCCACTCCACCTGCTACTCGATGGCGCTCTCGCACGGGCTCGCCCAGGCCGGCACGCCGCCGACCACGATCGACACCACCGCGGAGGTCACCTTCCAGCCCGGCACCGGCATCACCGGCATCGTGCTCAAGGTCGTCGGTGCGGTGCCCGGCATCAGCGCCGAGCAGTTCGAGGAGGCCGCGCAGGCCGCCAAGGTCGGCTGCCCGGTCAGCCAGGCGCTGTCGGCCGTGCCGATCTCCCTCGAGGTGAGCTTCCAGGACGCCTCGTGACGACGAAGACCGACTTCACCGAGGACGAGTGGACCCGCGTGCGTCGCGCGCCGCTGGTGGCCGGGCTGGCGATCTCGCTGGCCGACCCGGGCGGCCCGATCGAGACGGCCAAGGAGTCGATGGCGACGCTGAAGAACGCCACCAACCCGCCGTCGCGCGAGCAGCTGCTGTCCGACGTGGCGCTCGACATCCAGGAGATGGCGCAGAAGCGCGAGAACCCGCTCAAGGGGTTCAAGCCGACCGGCGCGACCCCGGGTGAGGGCGTGCTCGAGGAGCTGCGCGGCGTCGTCGCGATCGTCGGCGCCAAGGCGTCGGCCGAGGAGGCTGCCGCGTTCGGCACCTGGCTCGTGGCCGCCGCCCAGGCCGCCGCCGACGCCGCCAAGGACGGTGGCTTCATGGGGTTCCACGCCGTGCGGGTCAGCGACCGCGAGCAGGCGATGATCGACCAGGTCAAGGCCGCCGCGACCGGCTGAGCTTCCCCGACACACCAGTGACGTCGGGGAAGCTCAGCGGTGGCGGGGAAGCTTCCCCGACGGGCTGGCGCATCCCCGACGTCACGGTGACGTCGGGGTTGTTCACCACGGCCCGAGCGTGCCGGGCGCGCCGAAACCCCACGCCACCCCTACGGTGAGCCCATGCCGCTCCCGCTCACCGTCATCCCGATCCCCGGCCCCGGCGCCGAGGACGTGCTCGTCGCCCCCGACGGCCGGGTCTGGACCGGCACCGCCGACGGCGCGATCCACGTGCACGACCCGGCCACCCACGAGACCACGACCGTCACCGCCACCGGCGGCCGCCCGCTCGGCCTCGAGAACCTCCCCGACGGCCGCATCCTCGTCTGCGACGCCCACCGCGGCCTGCTCGCGCTCGACCCCGCCACCGGCGACCTCGAGACCCTGCTCACCGAGGTCGACGGCGTGCGACTCCTGTTCTGCAACAACGCTGCCGTCACCGCCGACGGCACGATCTGGTTCAGCGACTCCAGCCGGGTCTGGCCGGTCGAGGAGTGGAAGAACGACCTCATCGAGCACACCCGCACCGGCCGGCTCTTCCGCCGCACCCCCGACGGCACCGTCACCACGGTGCTCGACCAGCTCTGCTTCGCCAACGGTGTCGCGCTCACGGCGCAGGCGGATGCCGTGCTGGTCGCCGAGACCGGTACCCGCACCATCCGCCGGGTGCACCTCTCCGCGGACGGCACCCCGGGCGCGACCACGATCTGGGTCGACGACCTGCCCGGCCACCCCGACAACATCGCCCTCGGCAGCGACGGCCTGGTCTGGGTGACCGTGGCCTCGCCGACCGACAAGGCCCTGACCCTGCTGCAGAAGAGCCCTCGCGCGGTGCGCGGCATGGTGCGCCGGCTCCCCGAGGCGCCTGAAGCCCAAGCCCAAGGAGACCGCCCGGGTGATGGCCTTCGACTCCACCGGGCGCACCGTGCACGACCTCGACTTCGACGCCACCGGCTGGCACCTCGCGACCGGGGTGCGCGAGCACGACGGCAGGGTCTGGCTCGGCAGCCTGATGCAGCCCGCGATCGCCGTCGGCGACGTGCCGCAGGGCTGAAGGCGAGCCCTAGCCCCGCACCCGCTCGTAGACCACCCGCGACCAGCCCTCGTGCGGCTCGCGGACCTCCTCGCGCCACTCGTCGCGGGGCCAGGCGGGGAACCAGGTGTCGCCCTCGGGCTCGGCGTCGACCTCGGTGATGAGCAGCCGGTGGGCGTAGCGGCAGGGCCTCGGCGTAGATCTGCGCGCCCGCCGGCCACGAACACCTCGTCGGCCGGCCCGGCCAGCGACACGGCATCCGGGAACGAGTGCGCGCACTCGACGTCGGCGTGGTGCCACGACGGGTCGCGGGTGACGACGATGGTGCGCCGCCCCGGCAGCGCCCGCCCGATCGACTCGAAGGTCGTGCGCCCCATGACCAGCGCGTGCCCCATGGTCGTGGCCTTGAAGTGGGCGAGCTCCTCGGGCAGGTGCCACGGCATGCCGCCGTCGAGGCCGATGACCCCGTTGCGGGCGACGGCGGCGATGAGGGTGATGCGGGTCAACGATACCTCCTCAGACCGCGATCGGCGCCTTGATGCGACGGGTGCGACTCGTAGCCCGACGAGCTCGAAGTCGTCGAGGTCGTAGTCGTCGATGCCGGGCCGCGGGCGTGATCCGCATCGTCGGCAGCGGGAGCGGCTCGCGGGTCAGCTGCAGCGGCGCCTGCTCGAGGTGGTTGGAGTAGAGGTGGGCGTCGCCGAGGGTGTGCACGAAGTCGCCCGGCCCGCAGGTCGGTGAGCTGGGCGACCATCATCGTGAGCAGGGCGTAGGAGGCGATGTTGAACGGCACGCCGAGGAAGATGTCGGCCGAGCGCTGGTACAGCTGGCAGTCGAGGAACGGCGCGCCGCCGTCGGCGCGGGCCGCACGTAGAACTGGAACATCGTGTGGCACGGCGGCAGCGCCATGTCGTCGACGTCGGCGACGTTCCAGGCCGAGACGATGTGCCGGCGCGAGTCGGGGTTGGTGCGGATCGACTCGATGACCTTGGCGATCTGGTCGACCGTCGCGCCCGTCGGGCGTCGGCCACGACCGCCACTGGTGGCCGTAGACCGGGCCGAGGTCGCCGAGCGTCGTCGGCCCACTCGTCCCAGATCGAGATGCCGCGCTCCTGCAGCCAGCGCACGTTGGTGTCGCCGCGCAGGAACCACAGCAGCTCGCCGATGATCGAGCGCAGGTGCAGCCGCTTGGTCGTCACCACCGGGAAGCCCTCGGCGAGGTCGAACCGCATCTGGTAGCCGAACACGCTGCGCGTGCCCGTGCCGGTGCGGTCGGCCTTGTCGACACCGTGGGTCATGACGTGGTCGAGCAGGTCGAGGTACTGGCGCACGCCCGGAGCCTAACACCGCGGCCCGACCCGGCCGGCTGCGGCGTCGGTGTCGTGGACCGCGACGGCGCGCGCCGCGGCGGCACTACCCTTGGCGCGCATGACGAGCGCCCCCTTCGGCCGTGTCCTCACCGCGATGGTGACCCCGATGTCCCCGAGGTGGCGAGGTCGACGACAAGGGCACCGACTCGCCTCGTCGACCACCTGCTCGCCACCGGCCACGACGGCATCGTCGTCAACGGCACGACCGGCGAGTCCAGCCACCTCACCGTCGACGAGAGCATCGAGATGGTGCGGCCGCGTCAAGCAGCGCGCCGGCGACCGCGCCAAGGTCGTCGCCGGGGTCGGCGTCCAACGACACCCGCCACGCCGTGAGATGGCGCGGCCTCGCCGCGGAGGCCGGCGCCGACGCCCTGCTGCTCGTCGTCGCCGTACTACAACAAGCCCACCCAGGCCGGGCCTCGTCGCGCACTTCCGCGCCGTCGCCGACACCACCGACCTGCCCGGTGATGCTCTACGACATCCCCGGCGCGCACCGGCATCCCGTTCAGCACCGAGACGCTGCATCACGCTCGCCGAGCACCCGCGCATCGTCGCGGTCAAGGACGCCAAGGGCGACCTGTGGGCCTCGACGCCACGTCATGGCCGCCACCGACCTGCTGTGGTTCAGCGGCGACGACGCGCTCAACCTGCCCGCTGCTCGCGCTGGGCGCCACCGGCGTCGTCTCGGTCGTCGGCCACGTCGCCGGGCGAGCAGTACGCCGCGATGGTCGCCGCCGTCGACCGCGGCGACCTGCGCGCAGGCGCGCACGCATCCACACCGCGCTCATCCCCGTCGTCGACGCCGATCATGACCACACTCGCAGGGGGCGATCATGGCCAAGGCCGCGCTCGTCGAGCTGGGCGTCATCGAGTCGGCCGCCGTGCGCCTGCCCCTGGTCGAGTCGCCGCCGGAGCACCTCGAGCTGCTGCGCGCCGCCCTCGCGACGCTCCCCACCCGATGAGCCACCCGCACCCCGAGCTCGAGCTGCCCGGCCGCCGCTCGCCGACGGCGGCGTGCGCGTCGTCGCCGCTCGGGCGGGCTCGGCGAGATCGGCCGCAACATGACCGTGGTCGAGCACGCGCGGCCAGCTGCTCGTCATCGACTGCGGCGTGCTCTTCCCCGAGGACCACCACCCCGGCGTCGACCTGATCCTGCCCGGACTTCGACTACATCGAGGACCGGCTCGACGACGTCGAGGCGGTCGATCCTCACCCACGGCCACGAGGACCACATCGGCGCCGTGCCCTACCTGCTGCGCCTCAAGCCCGACATCCCGCTCGTCGGCTCGACGCTGACCCTCGCGCTGGTCGAGGCCAAGCTCAAGGAGCACCGGATCAAGCCGTACACGCTCGGCGTGCGCGAGGGCGACCGCGAGCAGCTCGGGCGTCTTCGACTGCGAGTTCGTCGCGGTCAACCACTCGATCCCCGACGCGCTCGCCGTCGCCGTGCGCACCTCCGGCGGCACGCTGCTGCACACCGGCGACTTCAAGATGGACCAGCTGCCGCTCGACGGCCGGCTCACCGACCTGCGCGCGCTTCGCGCGGCTGGGGGAGGAGGGCGTCGACCTCTTCCTCACCGACTCCACCAACGCCGAGGTGCCCGGCTTCACCACGCCCGAGCGCGACATCGTCCTCGGCGATCGACAAGGTCTTCCGGCACGCCGAGCGGCGGATCATCGTCGCCTGCTTCTCCTCCCACGTGCACCGCGTGCAGCAGGTGCTGGACGCCGCGGAGAAGGCCGGCCGCAAGGTCGCCATGGTCGGCCGCTCGATGGTGCGCAACATGGGCATCGCCGCCGACCTCGGCTACCTCCACGTGCCCGACGGCGTGCTCGTCGACGTCAAGAAGCTCGACGACCTGCGCCGACGACAAGGTCGTGCTGGTCTGCACCGGCAGCCAGGGCGAGCCGATGGCCGCCCTGTCGCGGATGGCCAACCGCGACCACCGCATCGACGTCGGCCCCGGCGACACCGTGCTGCTCGCGAGCTCGCTCATCCCCGGCAACGAGAACGCCGTCTACCGCGTCATCAACGGCCTGATGCGCCTGGGCGCCAACGTCGTGCACAAGGGCAACGCCAAGGTGCACGTCTCCGGCCACGCCAGCGCCGGCGAGCTGCTCTACTGCTACAACATCGTCAAGCCGCAGCAACGTCATGCCGGTGCACGGCGAGTGGCGCCACCTCGTGGCCAACGCCGAGCTCGCCATCGCCACCGGCGTCCCGCGCGACCGGCGTGGTCGTCGTCGAGGACGGCGTCGTCGTCGACCTCGTCGACGGCCGGGCCTCGGTCGTCGGGTGCGGTGCCGTGCGGCTACGTCTACGTCGACGGCTCCGTCGGTGGGCGAGGCCGACGAGACCCTGCTCAAGGACCGCCGCATCCTGCGCGACGAGGGCTTCATCTCCGTGATCGTCGTCGTCGACTCGATGACCGGCAAGGTCGTCGCCGGCCCGGAGATCACGGCGCGCGGCTTCGTCGAGGACGACGTCGTCTTCGACGACGTGATGCCGCAGCTGATCGAGGCCGCTCGACGACGCCACCGCCAACGGGGTCACCGACACCTACGAGCTCCAGCAGGTCATCCGCCGCTCGGTCGGCGGGTGGGTCGGGCGCAAGATCCGCCGCCGGCCGATGATCATCCCGATGGTCGTCGAGGCCTGACCTGCGGGTTCGTGGGCGGCCCACACCGCGTGTGGAATCCGTCGCGCCGCAGCCGTCATGCTCCCGGGAGCACGGATGCCGTCGTCCATGCCGCACCACGAGTCACATCCGTCACGGATACCCGCCGGTAACGCACAGGATCCGTGGAAATCGGCGCGAGAATCACGGAATCCGCTCGCGACACGCCGCGAAATCGATGAGAAAATCAGTGCGCAAAAGGTAAAGGCAAGGTAAAGTACGAGTCAGCGAACAGCCAAGACGGGGTTCGCGAAGGAAGTCCCAGGACTTCGACGATCGGCCCAGTACCACCGTCGACCGTCGTCGGTTGTATCCGCCTTGCAGGGGGGCGGGTACGACCGGATCCGCGCCCGGGTCGATGCCACAAGGCATCGACCCGGGCGCGGACCTCGTTCCGGCCCGAACCGGGCGAGCTCGCCGGCCGCCGCCGAATGTCACCGGCGTGCCGCGTGTGACACGTGAGTCCTGTGTGACTCTCGCGTAGCCTGCGACCATGGCGACCCGCACGTCCTCCTCGGCGCGCGGCCGGAAGTCCACGACCCGGCCCGCGACCCGGCGACCCGCAGCGCGCTCCCGCAAGGGATCGGCCCGCACCCGTTCCGGCGGGCTGCCGCTGCCGCTGCGCGCCGTGCAGAGCACCTGGATGGGCCTGGCCCACGC
This sequence comes from uncultured Actinomycetota bacterium, assembly GCA_963782695.1. Taxonomy (GTDB): domain Bacteria; phylum Actinomycetota; class Actinomycetes; order Actinomycetales; family Dermatophilaceae; genus Fodinibacter. The sequence continues at coordinate 68,865 of CAWAKY010000026.1, forward strand.
CACCGGCGCCGTGGCCCGCAAGGTCGGCGACACCGGCCGCGACCTCGAGCCCGAGCACCGCCGCGACGGCCTCGGCCTGCTGCTCATCGCCCTCGCCGTCGTCGTCGCCGCCCGCGAGTGGTGGGGGATGCCGGGCGCCGTCGGCACCGTCGTGCACGCCGTCGTCGCCGGCACCTTCGGCAAGATCGGGTACGCGGTGCCGCTGGTGCTGCTCGCCTTCGGCATCCGGATGCTGCGCGCCCCGCAGGAGGACGCCGCCACCTCCCGCGCCGCCGTCGGCACCACCGCCCTGGCCTTCGCCGCCTGCGGCCTGGCCCACGTCTCCGCCGGCATCCCGACGCCCGCCCGAGGGCGCCGACGGGCATGCGCGCCGCCGGCGGCATCATCGGCTTCCTCGCCTCCAGCCCGCTCGAGGCGGCCGTGTCGGTCTACGGCACCGTGCCGCTGCTGCTCCTGCTCGGCCTGTTCGGGCTGCTCGTCATCACCGCGACCCCGCTGCACCAGGTGCCCGACCGGCTGCGCGCCCTGCGTCGAACCGGCTCGACCGGCCACGACGCCCGAGCGAGCCCGCCGAGGCGACCGCCGAGCCGGCCGCGCGCCGCCGCGGCCGCGCGCGGCCGCGGCATCCGACGTCGACGGCCCGCGGGTCGGCGACGAGGCGTTCGAGCAGGCCGCGCTGGTCGACCCGGTCACCGGCAAGCGGCTGCGCCCCGGCCAGAAGCGCCCGGCCGCCCGGCTCGCCGGCACCGACCCGGCCGTCGACCGCCGCGGCCGCCGCCGACGCCGCGGCCCGGTCGCCGACAAGGCGCCCCTCGAGGCGCCGCCCACCGCCGCCATCCCGCAGCGCGTCGAGCAGCTCTCGCTGGCCGGCGACGTCACCTACACCCTGCCCGACGCCGCGATCCTCGAGCCGGGCAGCCCGCACCGCGCCCGCAGCGCCGCCAACGACCGCGTCGTCGAGTCGCTGACCGACCGTGCTCGACCAGTTCGAGATCGACGCCCAGGTCACCGGCTTCAGCCGCGGCCCGACCGTCACCCGCTACGAGGTCGAGCTCGGCCCCGGCATCAAGGTCGAGCGGGTCACCGCGCTGTCGAAGAACATCGCGTACGCCGTCGCGTCGGCCGACGTGCGCATCCTCAGCCCGATCCCCGGCAAGTCCGCGATCGGCATCGAGATCCCCAACACCGACCGCGAGAAGGTCAGCCTCGGCGACGTGCTGCGCAGCCAGGTGGCCCGCGGCAACGACCACCCGATGGTCATGGGCGTCGGCAAGGACGTCGAGGGCGGCTACGTCATCGCCAACCTCGCCAAGATGCCGCACCTGCTCGTGGCCGGCGCCACCGGCGCGGGCAAGTCGAGCTTCGTCAACTCGATGATCACCTCGATCCTCATGCGGGCCACGCCCGACGAGGTGCGCATGGTGCTCGTCGACCCCAAGCGGGTCGAGCTCACGGCCTACGAGGGCGTCCCGCACCTCATCACGCCGATCATCACGAACCCGAAGAAGGCCGCCGAGGCGCTGCAGTGGGTCGTGCGCGAGATGGACACCCGCTACGACGACCTCGCCGCCTTCGGCTTCAAGCACGTCGACGACTTCAACAAGGCGGTGCGGGCCGGCAAGGTCAAGCCGCTGCCCGGGCTCGGAGCGGGTCATCACGCCCTACCCGTACCTGCTCGTCATCGTCGACGAGCTCGCCGACCTGATGATGGTCGCCCCGCGCGACGTCGAGGAGTCGATCGTCCGGATCACCCAGCTCGCGCGCGCGGCCGGCATCCACCTCGTGCTCGCGACCCAGCGGCCCAGCGTCGACGTCGTCACCGGCCTGATCAAGGCCAACGTGCCCTCCCGGATGGCGTTCGCGACCTCGAGCGTCACCGACTCCCGCGTCGTGCTCGACCAGCCCGGCGCCGAGAAGCTGATCGGCCAGGGCGACGCGCTCTTCCTGCCGATGGGCGCGAGCAAGCCGATGCGCGTGCAGGGCGCCTGGGTCACCGAGTCCGAGATCCACGCCGTCGTCAAGCACGTCACCGACCAGCTCAAGCCGCGCTACCGCGACGACGTCACCGTCGTCGCCGCGAAGAAGCAGGTCGACGACGACATCGGCGACGACCTCGACCTGCTGCTGCAGGCCACCGAGCTCGTCGTCACCACGCAGTTCGGCTCGACCTCGATGCTGCAGCGCAAGCTGCGGGTCGGCTTCGCCAAGGCCGGCCGCCTGATGGACCTGCTCGAGTCACGCGGGGTGGTCGGCCCGTCCGAGGGGTCCAAGGCCCGCGACGTGCTCGTCAAGCCCGACGACCTCCCGACCACGCTCGCGCTGCTGCGCGGCGACGACGTGCCCGAGCTGTTCGACGCCCAGGCCCCCGTACCGTCGGCCGTCACCGACGACTCGACCGACGACACCTCCGAGGTCGCGGTCCTGGGCTACGGCGGCGACGCCGTGGCCGACGAGCTGGCCGCCTACCCCGAGGCCGTCGACTACGGCGACGAGGACCCGGGCGAGGACGCCTGGGAGCTCACCGGGCGTCGCTGACACCCTCCGGGCCGGCGGCCTCGCAGGGCCTCGCTCAGGTGCTCGGCGACCTCCGCCACGAACGAGCGGACGTCGTCCTCGCCCTGCACCGGGCCGCCGGCGAGCAGCCCGTCGGTGCCGAGCAGCACCGCGGCCGGGGTCGCGACGCCGAAGGCCGTGCGGGCGATGCCGTACGGGTCGTACCAGGCGTGGCCGGCGAGGTACGGCATCGCCGCGACGCTCTGCGGCTGCGCCATGACGACCGCCCGCACCACCACCGGCGCGAGCTGCTCGGCCCAGTCGCCGAGGTCCGGGCCGATCCGCCCGCAGGGACCGCACCCGGGGCTCAGGAACACGAGCAGGTGCGCCGCACTGGCGGTCTCGTTCGACAGCAGCACCAGGCGACCGTCCTCGGTGAGCACCGCGGCCTGCGGGGTCTGCTCGCGCTCGTAGTTGCCGTCCGCGTCGAGGCGCGGCCCGACCTCGGATGCCGTGGACGCCGCGGTCGGTGCGCGGTAGGCCACGAGCACCGCGACGGCGGCGGTCAGGGCCGCCATGGCGATCCACGGCAGGGCGTCGCCGTCGACGACGGCGCCGATCAGCCCCACCCCCTGCAGCCCGGCCACCACGGCGAGCAGGGCGCACAGCACGAGGGCGCCGTTGCGCCACACCGTCACCCGGGTGACCCGCGAGTCGCCGAGGGCGCCGAAGCAGCCGCAGTCGACGGGCTCGGGGCGGCGGACCGCGCGGGCGACGAGCGCGAGGTAGGCGACGAAGAGGAGCAGGGTGAGGGTCGCGACGACGACGAGCGCACCGCCCGTGGCGAGCAGCAGCCAGGCTCCCAGCGCCACCTCGACCCACGGCGAGACGCCGGCGGACGAACGGGGTGTCGAGGGCCTTGGGCACCTCGAGCGAGGTGAACGCGGCGTCGACGGTCTCGGGGGCGCGCAGCTTCGCGACACCGCTGACGAGGAGGACCACCGCGCAGGTGAGGACGGGCAGCAGCAGGGCGCTCGGCATACCGGCATTGTCGCCCAGCCGGTCCTACAGTGTGGCCATGACGACGATCTGGGAGGACCTGCGCGACCCTCCGTCGCGCTCGGCGCGGTGGCGGGCCACCCTGCGCAAGCAGCCCTCGGCGTTCCTGCTGGCCGTGCAGATCCTGGTCATCCTGCTGCTGCCGGTGCTCGAGGACTCCGAGTGGGGCCGCGCGGTCATCTCGCTGCTCAGCCTCTCGGCCGTCATCACCGCCGTGTTCACGGTGCGCAGCACGCCGGCGCTCACCTGGCTCTCGGTGACGCTCGCCCTGCCGGCGGCGGTGTTCGAGATCTGGAGCCTGTTCGACGACCGGTCGACCATCCTCGTCGCTGGCCCACTCGCGCCCTGGCCGTCTTCTACTTCTACACGGCGCTACGCGCTCATCTCGTACATGTTCGAGGACTACTGGGTCACCAAGGACGAGCTGTTCGCCGTCGGGGCCTGCTTCACCGTGCTCGTCTTCGCGTTCGCCTACCTGTTCCTCGCGATCCAGGAGGTCTGGCCCGGCTCGTTCACCGCCTACCAGGGCGAGGGGCAGCGCACGCTTCCTCGAGCTGATCTACTACTCCGGCGGCGCGAGCTCACCAGCGTCGGGCTGTCGCGACGTCGTGCCGATCCTGCCCGGAGGCGCGGGCGGTCGTGCACCGTCGAGCAGCTCGCCGGCGTCATGTACGTCGCGATGGTGATCTCCCGCCTGGTCGCGCTCACCGTGATGCGCTCGCGGCAGTGACCCGCACGGTCGGGCCCGGCTAGAGGGCCGGCGGCCCGTCGAGGTCCTCGATCCGGGCCAGGCTCGGGCCGCGGGTCAGCGCGATCTCGCGCGAGCGCCGCTCCGCCTCGCCGAGCACGCGCAGGACGTTCCCGCCGGTGAGGGCGCCGAGGTCGGCGTCGCTCCAGCCGCGGTCGGCGAGGGCGGCCAGCAGGCGCGGGTAGCCGCTGACGTCCTCGAGCCCGACCGGCAGCACGTCGACGCCGTCGTAGTCGCCGCCGAGCCCGATGTGCGCCGGCCCGGCCACCTCGCGCACGTGCTCGCAGTGCGCCACGACGTCGTCGATGGTGGCCGCCGGCCGCGGGTGGCTCAGCGTGCGCTCGTCGACGAACGCGTCGTAGGCCGTGTCGTCGTGCGACGTCGACCCCGGCCAGCTCGGCGGCATCCCGGTTCGCCAGGTCCCACTCGCGCACCGCGGGGGAGACGAACTTGGGCACGAAGGTGACCATGCAGACGCCGCCGTTGCCGGCGAGCCGCGCGAGCACGTCGTCGGGCACGTTGCGCGGGTGGTCGCACACGGCCCGGGCCGAGGAGTGCGAGAAGAGCACCGGTGCCTCGCGTGACGTCGAGCGCGTCGCGCATGGTGTCGGCCGACACGTGCGAGAGGTCGACGAGCATCCCGAGCCGGTTCATCTCGCGCACCACCTCGCGGCCGAACGGCGAGAGCCCGCCGAGCACCGGCTCGTCGGTCGCCGAGTCGGCCCACGGCACGTTCTCGTTGTGGGTGAGGGTCAGGTAGCGCACCCCGAGCGCGTGCAGCATCCGCAGCGTGCCGAGCGAGGAGTCGATGCTGTGCCCGCCCTCGGCGCCGATCAGCGAGGCGATCCGGCCCTGCGAGCGGGCGCGCTCGACGTCGGCGACGGTCGTCGCGAGGGCCAGGTCGGTCGGCGATACCGGGCGGTCATGCGCGTGCACCGCGTCGACCTGCTCCAGCGTGGCGGTGACGGCGGCGTCGCCCTGCAGCGTGCCGGGCACCCACACCGACCAGAACTGGGCGCCCACGCCACCCTCGCGCAGCCGCGGGAGGTCGGTGTGGGTCGGGCAGCCGGGGCGGGACGATGTCGAGCCGGTCCCAGTCGTAGCCGACCCGCTCGCGGGCCTCCCAGGCGAGGTCGTTGTGACCGTCGACCACGGGGTGCTCGGCGAGGAGGTCGCGGATCCGGGCCGAGGTGTCCGAGGGCATGCGCCGGACCCTACCGGGGGTGCACCGGCCGGGACCGCGGCGGCAACTAGAGTGGCGGCATGGCCTCCCCCTCGAGCCGCGGCAGCGTCGCGCTGGTCACCCTCGGGTGCACGCGCAACGAGGTCGACTCCGAGGAGCTCGCCGGGCGGCTCGCCGCCGAGGGCTGGACCCTCGTCGACGACGCCGCCGACGCCGACGTCGCCGTGGTCAACACCTGCGGCTTCGTCGAGCAGGCCAAGAAGGACTCCATCGACACCCTCCTCGAGGCGGCCGACCTCAAGGAGACCGGGCGCACCAAGGCCGTCGTCGCCGTCGGCTGCCTGGCCGAGCGCTACGGCCAGACCCTCGCCGACGAGCTGCCGGATGCCGACGCCGTGCTCGGTTTCGACTCCTACCGCGACATGTCGAGCCACCTCACCGCCATCCTCGGCGGGGCGCGGCCGGCAGTCGCACGTGCCCTCCGACCGGCGCATGCTGCTGCCGCTGTCGCCGGTCGACCGCTCGGCTGCCGCGGGTTCGGTCGCGCTGCCCGGTCACGGCGACGGCGAGGCCTTCGTGCGCTCGCGGCTCGACGCCCGGCCCTGGGCGCCGCTGAAGATCGCCAGCGGCTGCGACCGGCGCTGCTCGTTCTGCGCCATCCCGATGTTCCGCGGGTCGTTCGTCTCGCGCCGGCCGACCGACGTCATCGCCGAGGCGCGCTGGCTGGGGCAGCAGGGCGTGCGCGAGCTGTTCCTCGTCAGCGAGAACTCGACGTCGTACGGCAAGGACCTCGGCGACCTCGCGCTGCTCGAGAAGCTGCTGCCCGAGCTGACCGCGGTCGAGGGCGTCGACCGGGTGCGCGTGTCCTACCTGCAGCCGGCGGAGGTGCGGCCCGGGCCTGCTCGAGGCGATGGCCGACATCCCCGGGCGTCGATGCCCTGGTACGACCTGTCCTTCCAGCACGCCTCGCCGACCGTGCTGCGCCGGATGCGCCGCTTCGGCGGCACCGAGCCGTTCCTCGAGCTGATCGAGCGGGTCCGCGCGCGCGAGCCGCTCGCCGGCGTGCGCAGCAACGTCATCGTCGGCTTCCCCGGCGAGACCGAGGCCGACGTCGACGAGCTCGAGCGCTTCCTCGTGCGGCGCGCGCCTCGACGTCGTCGGCGTCTTCGGCTACTCCGACGAGGACGGCACCGAGGCCGAGAGCCTCGACGGCAAGCTGCCCGACGAGGTCGTCGCCGAGCGGGTCGAGCGGCTCACCGCGCTCGTCGAGGAGCTCACCGCGCAGCGGGCGATGGAGCGCGTGGGCGAGCAGGTCGTGGTGCTCGTCGAGGAGCACGACGACGACGACCCGACGGTCGCGATCGGCCGGGCCGAGCACCAGGGCCCCGACGTCGACGGCGTCTGCCTCGTGCGCGCCGGCGGCGACGGGCGCGATGCCGGTCGTGGGCTCGTTCGTCGAGGGCGTCGTCGTCGACGCCGTGGGGGTCGACCTCGTCGTGGAGACCCGATGAGCGAGAAGCCGCTGCGCCCGGTGCGCCCCGGCCCGCTCGCCGAGGGACGCGCCACCGACCCGTACCGCGTGGGCGTCGACCCGGCGAGCCCGGCGGTGCCCACGACCGGGCCGAGCGCCTGGAACATCGCGAACTACCTGACGATCCTGCGGCTGCTGCTCGTGCCGGTGTTCGGCTGGCTGCTGCTCGTCGACGACGGCCAGAACGCCGCCTACCGCTGGCTCGGCCTTCGGGGTGTTCGCGGTCGCGATGATCACCGACCGGATCGACGGTGACCTCGCCCGCAGCCGCGGCCTCGTGACCAACTTCGGCAAGGTCGTCGACCCGATCGCCGACAAGGCGCTGGTGACGATGGCCCTCGTCGGCCTGTCGATGATCGGCGAGGTCTGGTGGTGGGTCACCATCGTCGTGCTCGTGCGCGAGTGGGGCATCACGGCGGTGCGCTTCTGGGTGATCCGGCACGGCGTGATGGCCGCCGGCCGCGGCGGCAAGGTCAAGACCCTGCTGCAGACGTTCGGCATCGGCTTCTTCGTCATCCCGCGGTGGACGCTGCCCTTCCCGGACCTGTGGGAGTGGGTCGCGTCCATCGCGCTCGGTGCGGCCGTCGTCGTCACGGTGGTGACCGGCTTCGACTACCTGCACCAGGCGCTGCGGCTGCGGCAGACCAGCGAGCGGGCGATGCGCAAGCGCGCCGAGCGGGCCGAGCGCGCCGCGGCGGCCCGGCAGCGGCGCAGCGGGTCGTGAGCGACGCGCAGCCCGGTGGCCGACGCGGTCGTCGCGCTGCTGCGCGAGCTCGGCCTGTCGGTCGGCACCGCCGAGTCGCTGACCGGTGGCCTGGTCTGCGGCGCCCTGACGAGCGTCCCGGGGGCGTCCACCGTCGTGCGCGGCGGGGTCGTCGCCTACGCGAGCGAGGTCAAGGCCGACGTGCTCGGCGTCGACCGCGACCTGCTGGCCCGCGAGGGCGCGGTCTGCGAGCCGGTCGCGGCCCAGCTGGCCGACGGCATCCGCCGGGTCCTGGGCTGCGCCGTGGGCGTGTCGACGACCGGGGTGGCCGGCCCCGACCCGGCCGACGGGCAGCCGGTGGGCACCGTGTTCGTGGGCGTGAGCGGGCCCTGGGGAATCCTCGTCGAGCGGTTGGCGTTGACCGGCGATCGGGCGGAGATCCGGGCGGCGAGCGTGCTGGCCGTGCTGACCCTCCTGGAACGGGCTCTGAGGAACCTCCGCGACGGCGTGGGTGCCTCGGGGTACCGTTGACCCACGGACCGCTCGACGGCCCGCATCGACGAAGGAGAGGAGGCACCGTGATCCTGCTTCGGCACGAGCTCGGCGAGGTCCTGCGCGAGATCCGCCAGGACCAGGGCCGCACCCTGCGCGACGTCGCGTCGTCCTCCGCCGTCTCCCTCGGTTACCTCAGTGAGCTCGAGCGCGGCACGAAGGAGGCCTCCTCCGAGCTGCTCGCCTCGGTGTGCACCGGCCTGGGGCTGAGCCTGTCCGAGGTGCTCGAGCTGGTGCGCGAGCGCGTCGAGCGGGTCGAGACCCTCTCCGCCCCGGTCTCGCTGCCCGTCGGGCACGCGATGTCCGACACCGTCTCGGCCTCCGCGGCCTAGCGCCGCACGCTCTGGTACCGCCGCTTGCCGCTGCCCAACGGGCGCTGCGGCCTGCCGTCGTCGGTCGGGGCCAGCCCGCCCTGGCAGGTCGGGCACGAGAACAGCGTGCGCTGCCGCGGTGCCGCCCCGGTCATCGCCACCCGCACCGTGTCGCCGCAGCGCCGGCACGGCCGCCCGGACCGCGCGTGCACGTAGGCCTCCTCGCCGGAGCGCTGGATGCCGGTGCTCGCCTGCCAGCCGGTGCGGCGGGCCGCGGCCATCAGGCGGTGCAGCCGCTCGAGCACGCGACTGCACCCGGTCGCGGTCGAGGTCGCGCGCGCGGACCCAGGGCAGCACGCGCTCGATGAAGAGGATCTCGCTGGCCCAGAAGGTGCCGACCCCGGCGAGCACCCGCTGGTCGAGCAGGGCGTCGCCGATGAGCCCCTCGGCTGTCGTGACCCGCTCGGCCGCGACGGCGGCGTCCCAGTCGGGCCCGAGCACGTCGGGGCCGAGGTGGCCGACCAGGTCGGACTCGCGGGCGGTCGGGACGAGGTCGAGCATGCCCAGCCGCAGGCCGAGCGCCGACCACCGGCCGGTGAGCACCGCGGCCCGCAGGTCGTGGCGGCGCAGCGCGCGCTCGGTGGCCGGGCCCGGGTGCTCGACGCGCCACTGGCCCTCCATCCGCAGGTGGGTGTGCAGGGTGCTGCCGGTGTCGAAGCGGTGCAGCAGGTGCTTGCCGCGGGCGACGACCTCGAGGGTGCGTGACCCGGCGAGGTCGACGTCGGGCACCGAGGGCCAGCGCAGCTCGGCACGCTCGACCACCGCGCCGCGCAGGGCCGCGTCGAGCCGGTCGGCGGTGCGGTGCACGGTGTCACCCTCGGGCACCGTCGGTCACCTCCGCATCCGCAACCCGCGCGGCGTGAGGTGGAAGCCGGCGTCCTCGAGGGCCGCGACCACCGGGTGGCCGGAGCCGAGCACCTGGCCGCCGTCGGCCTTCTCGACGGTGATCCGCCCGAGGCTGCCGCGCGGACGGCGTCGGCCAGGGCGCGTGGCCGCGGCCCGCAGCAGGTCGGGGTCGTCGGAGTAGGTGAGCAGGGTCTTGCCGCCGCGCTCGACGTAGAGCACGAGCTCGCCGTCGACGAGCACGACCACGGCGCCGGCCTTGCGGCCCGGCTGGTGGCGGCGGCGCTTGTCGGCGGGGTGCGTCGGTCGCCGTCGGCGTCGCGGCTGCGTCGGCGGCCGCGGGGTCGACGGCGCGGTCGGGCCAGGGCAGCGCCGCGCCGAACGGGTTGGCCGGGTCGCTGGTGGCGAGCACGACGGCGGTCGGCGCGGCCCGGCCGTGGTCGCCGCTCGCGCGCGCCCACCCCGCCGGTGCCGCTGCGCAGCCGGTCGACGGCACCCGGTGGTGCCGAACTGCGAGGCGCCCAGGCCCTCGACGAAGTAGCCGCGGCGCACCCGACCGGCCTCCTCGGCCCGGCCGAGCACCCGGTAGATCGCGGCGAAGCCCCCGGGCACGTCCTCGGCGGCGGTCGCCCCCCGGGTGAGGATGCCGTGCCGGTCGAGCAGCAGCTCGGCGGTGGCGTAGGCCCGCAGGGTGGGGTCGAGGTCGACCGGGGGCAGCAGCGACCAGCGGCCGGTGACCTGCGGTGGGCCGGTGCGGGCCGGCAGCGCGGGCCGGGCAGGGGCGGCGCCCGAGCCCGCCGAGCGGCCCGCGGCGCCCGGCGTAGCGGCTGCGCCGCGGGCCGGACGGGGTGCGCCGGTGCGCGGTGCGGCCGCCGGACAGCAGCGCACGCACCGGGGCGAAGGTGTCGCCGGTGACCCGGCCCGACCAGGCGAGGTCCCACAGGGTGGTCGCGAGCGCCTGGTCGTCGGTGGACCCGACCTGCTCGGACAGGGTGCGGAAGAAGTGCGCCCCGCCGCCGGCCAGGGCGTCGAGCACGGCGAGGCCCTCGGCCGAGGGCACCCGGTCGGGGTCGGGGCCGGGCAGCGTGACGTGCGCGGAGTCGGCCAGGTGCAGCGAGACCCAGCCGTCGTCGCCGGGCAGCGAGCCGTGGCCGCACCAGAGCACCTCGCCGGTGGCCATCAGCTCGTCGAGCAGGGCGGGGGAGTAGTCGGCGACCCGGGTGGGCAGCACGAGCGACTCGATGGCGCTGGCCGGCAGCACGGCACCGCTCAGCTGCTCGACCACGCGCACCAGGCCGTCGCGCCCGCGCAGCCGGCCGCCGACGCCCTGCCACCCCTGCAGGAAGCGGGACAGCTCGACCGGGGTGACCGGCTCGACCTCGGCGCGCAGCGCGGCGAGCGAGCGGCGGCGCAGCAGGCGCAGCACCTCGGCGTCGCAGAACTCGGTGCCCCCGCCACCGGTGGGCAGCAGCTCGCCCTCGACGACCCGGCCCGACGACACCAGCCGGGCCAGGGCGGCGGTGGCGACCGCGGGGCCCAGCCCGTAGGCGCGCGCCACCTCGGCGGCGTGGAACGGCACGTGGGTGCGGGCGTAGCGGGCGACGAGGTCGCCGAGCGGGTCGGCGACCGGCTCGAGGAAGGCCTGCGGCACCCCGGGCGGCAGCGAGACGCCGAGCGCGTCGCGCAGCCGGGAGGCGTCGTCGATGGCCGACCAGCGGTCCTCGCCGGCGACCCGCACCGCGATGACCTGGCGGGCGTCGTGCAGCCCGGCCAGCCAGGCCTCGACGTCGTCGCCGGTGGTGCCCTCGCGGCAGCGGGCCAGGATGCCGTCGACCGGCAGCGGCCCGAGCGAGCGGAGCAGGTCGAGCACGTCGTCGGCGTCGCGGGCGGCCCGCTCGGGGGTGAGCCGCTGCAGCTCGGCCTCGGTGCGGGCGATCTGCTCGGCGTCGAGCAGGTCGCGCAGCGCCAGCCCCTCGCTCGTGCCGAGCAGCTCGGCGAGCAGGCTGGGGTCGAGGGCCAGGGCGGCGGCGCGGCGCTCGGCCAGCGGCGAGTCGCCCTCGTAGAGGAACTGCGCGACGTAGCCGAACAGCAGCGACTTCGCGAACGGCGACGGGGTGCTGCTCTCGACGTCGACGACGGTGACCTTGCGCGAGCCGATGTCGCGCATCAGGTCGACCAGCCCGGGCACGTCGAAGACGTCCTGGACGCACTCGCGCACCGCCTCGAGCACGATCGGGAAGGTCGGGTACTGGCTGGCGACCTCGAGCAGCTGCGAGGCCCGCTGGCGCTGCTGCCACAGCGGCTGGCGCCGGTCGGGCCGGCGGCGGGGGAGCAGCAGGGCCCGGGCCGCGCACTCGCGGAACCGCGCCGCGAACAGCGCCGAGCCGCCGATCTCGCTCGGTGACCAGGCCGCGCACGTCGTCGGGGTCGAGGGTGACCAGGTCGAGCAGCTCGCGGCCGACGCCGCGCTCGCGCACGCCGTCGAGGTCGTCGAGCTCGATGTCGGGCAGGCGCAGCACGATGCCGTCGTCGCCGTGCATCGCCTGCACGTCGACGCCGAACCGGTCGCGCATCCGGGCGCTCACCGCCAGCGCCCAGGGGGCGTGCACCTGCGCGCCGAACGGCGAGAGGATGGCGACCCGCCAGTCGCCGAGCTCGTCGCGGAACCGCTCGACGACGATCGCGCGGTCGTCGGGCACGTGGCCGGTGGCCTCGCGCTGCTCGCGCAGGTAGCCGAGCAGGTTGTCGGCGGCCCAGTCGTCGAGCCCGGCCGCCTTGACCCGCTCGCGCGCGGCCATCCGGGGTGAGGGCCTCGACCTCGCGGACGAAGGCGCCGACGGCGCGGCCCAGCTCGGCGGGGCGGCCGAGCGAGTCGCCCTTCCAGAACGGCAGCCGGCCGGGCAGCCCGGGCGCCGGGGTGACGAGCACCCGGTCGTGGGTGATGTCCTCGATCCGCCAGGTGCTCGTGCCGAGGGTGAACAGGTCGCCGACCCGCGACTCGTAGACCATCTCCTCGTCGAGCTCGCCGACCCGGCGCCCGGGGCCCTCGCCGGTGGCGAGGAAGACGGCGTACAGCCCGCGGTCGGGGATGGTGCCGCCCGAGGTGACGGCGAGGCGTTGCGCCCCGCGGCGGCCGGTGAGGGTGTCGGACAACCGGTCCCAGGTGATGCGGGCGCGCAGCTCGGCGAACTCGTCGCTGGGGTAGCGGCCGGCGAGCATGTCGAGCACCGACTCGAGCACCGGCCGGGTGAGCGTGGAGTAGGAGGCCGAGCGGCGGGCCAGGGCGAGCACGTCGTCGACGGTCCACTCGTCGAGGGCGCACATCGCGACGACCTGCTGGGCGAGCACGTCGAGCGGGGTGTTCGGCAGGTGCAGCGCCTCGATCTGGCCCGGCGCAGCATGCGCTCGACGACCACCGCGGTCTGCACGAGGTCGCCGCGGAACTTCGGGAAGAGCACCCCGCGGCTGACCGCGCCGACCTGGTGGCCGGCGCGGCCGACGCGCTGCAGCCCGGAGGCGACCGACGGCGGTGACTCGACCTGCACGACGAGGTCGACGGCACCCATGTCGATGCCGAGCTCGAGGCTGCTCGTGGCGACCACGGCCGGGCAGCCGGCCCGACTTGAGGTCCTCCTCGATGGTCGCGCGCTGCTCCTTGCTCACCGAGCCGTGGTGGGCGCGGGCGAGCACGGCGGGAGCCCCGCGGGACGCGCCGGACTGCGCCATGACCTGGGCGGGGCTGCGGGTGAGCGCGGCGGCGCGCGGCACGGCATCCGGCGCACCGACGGTGTCGGCGCCGCTCTCCCGCCGCCTCGACGCGTTCCTCCCAGATCTCGTTGAGCCGGGTGGTGAGGCGCTCGGCGAGGCGGCGGCTGTTGGAGAACACCAGGGTGGAGGTGTGCTCGGCGACGAGGTCGACGATGCGCTCCTCGACGTGCGGCCAGATCGAGGCGCGCTGCTCCTGGCCGGCGGCCGCACCGCTCAGGTCACCGGTGGGCTGGCCGAGCTCGGCCATGTCGGGCACCGGCACGACGACCTTGAGGTCCCACTCCTTGGTCGACGGCGGCTGCACGACGTCGACCGGCCGGCCACCGGCGAGGTAGCGGGCGACCTCCTCGACCGGGCGCACGGTGGCGGACAGCCCGATCCGCTGCGCCGGGCGCTCGAGGCGGGCGTCGAGCCGCTCGAGCGACAGGGCCAGGTGCGCGCCGCGCTTGGTGCCGGCCAGCGCGTGCACCTCGTCGATGATGACCGTCTCGACCCCGGCGAGCGCCTCGCGGGCGGCCGAGGTGAGGATGAGGAACAGCGACTCGGGCGTCGTGATGAGCACGTCGGTGGGGGTGCGGGCGAAGGCGCGGCGCTCGTCGGCGGGGGTGTCGCCGGAGCGCACCGACGACGGTGATGTCGGGCTCGGGCACGCCGAGGCGGGTGGCCGCGTGCCGGATGCCGACCAGCGGGCTGCGCAGGTTGCGCTCGACGTCGACGGCGAGCGCCTTCATCGGCGAGACGTAGAGGACCCGGCAGCGCGCCAGCTTGTCCTCGGGCAGCGGCTGGGCCGCGAGCCGGTCGAGCGCCCAGAGGAAGGCCGACAGCGTCTTGCCCGAGCCGGTGGGCGCGACGACCAGGGCGTGGTGGCCGCTGCTGATCGCCTCCCAGGCGCCCTCCTGGGCGGCCGTGGGTGCGCTGAAGCTGCCCCGGAACCACGCGGCGGTGGCGGGGGAGAAGCGGTCGAGGACGTCGCCGGACATGTGGGTGCCAGCCTCTCACCCGCGCACCGACAGCGCGGTGGCAGGATGCGTCGTCAGGTGCGCAGGCTCGACAGCGAGGGGACGGTGCCATGGGCGACTACCGGGTCGACCGCTCAGCCCGCGGACGTGGGACGCGTACGCGCGGATGATGGAGCGGCACAACGGGGTGTTCGGCGGGTGCTGGTGCACGTACTTCCAGACCATGGCGGGCGAGAAGACCTACGACGCCGACGGCAACCGCTCGCTCAAGCAGCGGCTGGTCGAGGAGGGCCGCGCCCACGCCGCGCTGGTGATCGACGGCGACGAGGCGGTGGCCTGGGCCCAGTACGGCTCACCCGAGGAGCTGCCGAACATCTACCACCGCAAGGAGTACGAGGACGGCCGGCGACCCGGCCCCCGACTACCGCATCACCTGCATGTTCGTCGACAAGAAGTACCGCCGGCAGGGGGTCACCGAGTCGCCCTGCGCGGCGCGCTCGACCTGATCGGCGCAGGCGGGTGGCGGTGTCGTCGAGGGCTACCCGCACGACACGAGCGACGGCGGCAGGACGTCGGTGCTCTACGACGGCACCCCTGGCGCGCTGTACGAGCGGGCCGGCTTCACCTACGTGCGGCCCAAGGGCCTGCGCAACTGCGTGATGCGCCGCACGGTGCCCGTGAGTCAGACCCTCGGCTGCTGCTGGGTGATGCAGTGGATGCCGCCGCCGCGGGCGAACAGCGGGCGCGCGTCGACGCCGACCACCCGGCGCCCGGGGTACGCCCGCTCGAGCACGGCGAGCGAGTCGGCGTCCTGGGGGTCGTCGTAGGTGCAGGCCACCACGCCGTCGTTGACGACGAGGTGGTTGATGTAGGACCAGTCGACCGGCCCCTCGTCGTCCTCGAGGGTCTTGGGGGCCGGCACGCGCACGACCTCGAGCAGCTCGCCCCGGGCGTCGCGCGACGACGAGAGCAGCCCCTCGAGCTCGACCGACACCTCGTGGTCCGGGTGGCCCGGGTCGCCCTGCCAGTGCAGCAGCACCACGCCGGGTGACGCGAACGTCGCGACGATGTCGACGTGCCCGCGGGTGCCGAACTCGTCGTAGTCGCGGGTCAGGCCGCGCGGCAGCCAGATGCAGGTGGTGGCGCCGATCGTGCGGGCCATCTCGGCCTCGACGTCGGCGCGGCCGAGCCCGGGGTTGCGGCCCGGGTCGAGCTGCACCGTCTCGGTGAGCAGCACCGTGCCGAGCCCGTCGACGTGGATGCCGCCGCCCTCGTTGACCAGGTCGGAGAGCACCCGCGTGGCCCCGGCCCGGGCCGCGACGAAGGACGCCACGCGGGTGTCCTTGTCCCACGAGGCCCACGCCTGGGCGCCCCAGCCGTTGAACACCCAGTCGACGCCGCCGAGCGAGCCGTCGTCGCCGATGACGAAGGTGGGGCCGATGTCGCGCATCCAGGCGTCGTCGAGGGGGGTCGTGACGACGTCGACGTGGTCGCCGAGGTAGTCCCGGGCGAGCATCTCGTCGCCTCGGTCGGCGACCACGGTCACCGGCTCGAAGTGCGACACCGCGCGCGCCACGGCGGCCCACGTGGCGCGGGCCTCCTCGGCATCCTCCTCGGTGTCGCCGAGCGTGTAGCCGGCCGAGGGCCAGGCCATCCAGGTGCGCTCGTGCGGCGCCCACTCGGCCGGCATCCGCCAACCGCGAGGTGACGGCATCGCTCAGCCCTCCCGCTGGTGCTCGGGGCGCACCGGTGCGGTGAGCGCGGCGTAGGAGTCGGGGCGGCGGGTCGACAGGAAGGGGAACAGCTCGATCCAGTCGCGGCCCTGCGCGAGGTCGAGGTCGGCGACCAGCACCGCGGCCTCGTCGCGCGGCGCCTGCACCAGCACCCGGCCGTAGGGGTCGGCGATGAACGAGGACCCGTAGAAGGTGATCAGCCCCTCGGTGCCGTAGCGGTTGGGCACCACGACGAACAGCCCGTTGGCGATGGCGTGCCCGACGATGGTGTGCTGCCACAGCGGCTGGGTGTCGAAGTCGGGGTGGTCGGGCTCGCTCCCGATCGCGGTCGGGTAGACCAGCACCTGCGCGCCGGCGAGCCCGTAGGCGCGCGCGACCTCGGGGAACCACTCGTCCCAGCAGGTCGGCATCCCCAGGCGCAGCGCGGGGTCGGCCAGCTCGTGCACCGGGTAGGCGTCCTCGCGGCGGCCCCTGGCGGAAGTACTTGTCCTCGTAGTAGCCCGCGGTCACCGGGATGTGCGTCTTGCGGGTGCGGGCGACCACCTCGCCGCTGGGCGCGACGAGCACGGCGGTGTTGAAGCCGAGCCCGTCGTCGGTGCCGTCGGGGGCCGGCGCCCGCTCGAACAGCGAGGCGTGCACGAGGACGCCGGATGCCGCGGCCGCCTCGCGCGCGAACGTCACCGTCGGCCCGTCGTCGATCGACTCGGCGGTGGCGTCGGGGCGCCCGGTGGGCAGCGCGTCGGCGGGGTAGCGCGACAGCGTGAGCTCGGGCAGGAAGACGATGCGCGCGCCGGCGTCGGCGGCCGTGCGGATGCCGTCGTGCAGGGTCGCGCGCAGCCGGTCGGCGTCGGGGTCCCAGGCGTGCTGGACGAGGCCGACCCGGACGGGCGGCGCGGTGGGCTCGTGGACGCGGGCGAGCGAGGTGGGCACCTCAGCGGCGGTGATCAGGCGCATGCGGGTCAGTATGCCGGTGGTCAGGGGGCCTCGGGTGACGGCATACGATCCGGCCATGCGCGTCTCGCGGTTCTGGGTCCTCGCCGAGGACGAGTTCGGTGCTGCCTACGCGCACTCGCTCGCCGGCTCCACCCACATGGCCGCGCTGGGCGGGCGCACGGCGCAGGAGGCGCTCGACGCCGGGCTGCCGCCGCGCGACGTCTGGTTCGCGCTGTGCGACGCGATGGACGTGCCCGAGGACCGCCGGCACGGCCTGGACAAACCCCCGCGACGCTGACGGCGGGCTGCATTAGGGTCCATCCGGTGGGCGACGACATCCTGCTCCGCGCTCGGGGGCTGACCAAGCGGTTCGGTGACTTCACGGCGGTCGACGGCATCGACGTCGAGGTGCGCCGGGGCGAGGCGTTCGGGTTCCTCGGCCCCAACGGCGCCGGCAAGTCGTCGCACGATGCGCATGGTCGGCTGCGTCTCGCCGGTCACCGCGGGCGAGCTGAGCATCCTGGGGATCGACCCGGCATCCGACGGGCCCGGCGATCCGGGCCCGGCTCGGGCGTCTGCCCGCAGAACGACATCCTCGACGAGGACCTCTCCGTCGAGGAGAACCTCTGGGTCTACGGGCGGTTCTTCGGGCTGACCCGGCACGAGGTGCGCGCCCGGGCCGACGACCTGCTCGAGTTCGCCCAGCTCACCGAGCGCCGGCACGACCGGGTCGAGCCGCTGTCGGGCGGGCATGAAGCGCCGGCTCACCATCGCGCGCAGCCTGATGAACGACCCCGAGGTGCTGCTGCTCGACGAGCCGACCACCGGCCTCGACCCGCAGGCGCGACACGTGTTGTGGGACAGGCTGTTCCGGCTCAAGCGCGAGGGCGTGACGCTCATCGTCACGACGCACTACATGGACGAGGCCGAGCAGCTGTGCGACCGGCTGGTCGTCATGGACCACGGCCGGATCGTCGCCGAGGGCAGCCCCCGCGCGCTGATCACCCAGCACTCGACCCGCGAGGTGCTCGAGCTGCGCTTCGACCTCGACGAGCAGGACCAGCACGTCGACGCCGTCAGCGGGGTGGGCGAGCGGCTCGAGGTGCTGCCCGACCGGCTGCTCGTCTACGCCGACGACGGCGACGCCGCGCTCGCCACCGTGCACGCCCGCGGCGTCGAGCCGCTGTCGTCGCTGGTGCGCCGCTCCACGCTCGAGGACGTCTTCCTCCACCTCACCGGCCGCAGCCTGGTCGACTGATGACCACCACGACCGAGGTCGTCTCGCCCGGCACCCCGAGCGGGCGGCTCGGGCGCGGGCCGCGCCGGCCGACGACCGGCCCCGAGCGGCTCACGTCGGTGATGGCGCACCACTTCCTCGTCTACCGCCGCACCTGGCGCGGGCTCGATCATCAGCCGCTTCCTGTCGCCGCTGTTCTTCCTGCTGTCGATGGGGCTCGGCCTGGGCGCCCTGGTCGACAGCAGCGCGGGCGGCGTCGACGGGGTGCCGTACCTGCAGTACGTCGTGCCCGGCATCCTCGCGATGCAGGCGATGATGACGGCGTTCGGCGAGTCCACGTACGCCGTCATGGGCTACATCAAGTGGAACCAGATGTACGCCGCGATGCTCGCGACGCCGCTGAAGGTCGTCGAGGTGCTCGGCGGCCACCTCGCGGTCGTCGCCTTCCACCTGTTCACCGGGGCGGCGATCTTCGTCCTGGTCGCCGCGCCGTTCGGCGCCTTCTCCTCGTGGTGGGTGGTGCTCGCGGTGCCGGCGGCCGTGCTCACCGGGCTGGCGTTCGCCGTGCCGACCTTCGCCCTGTCCGCACGCCTCGAGAACGACAACGGCTTCAGCATCCTGTTCCGGTTCGTCGTCACGCCGCTGATGCTGTTCTCCGGCACCTTCTTCCCGATCGACCAGCTGCCGGTGTGGATGCAGCCGCTGGCCTGGGTCACCCCGCTGTGGCACGGCGTCGAGCTGTGCCGCGACGCCGCCACGGGCACCGCGCCGGGCTGGCTCGGGCTGGCGCACCTCGCCGTGCTGCTCGTCTACGTCGGCGTCGGCTGGGTGCTGGCCCGGGCCTCGTTCACCCGGAGGCTGGTCTCGTGAGCGTCGCGCAGACCGCCACGAGGGCCTCGCGCGCCGCTGCCGTTCCCCGCCGGCATCGGCCTGGCGCGCTACGTCGTGCAGCGCAACATGACCGCCTTCCGGCGGGCCTGGCTGCTGCTGCTGAGCGGCTTCGCCGAGCCGGTGTTCTACCTGTTCTCGATCGGGGTCGGCCTCGGCTCGCTCGTCGGCGACGTCACCACCGACGGCGGCAGCACCGTGCCCTACGCCGTGTTCGTCGCCCCGGCGCTGCTCGCCGCGTCGGCGATGAACGGCGCCGTCGCCGACAGCACCTACAACGTCTTCTTCAAGCTGAAGTACCAGCAGCTCTACGACGCCCTGCTGGCGACACCCGATCGGCCCGCGCGACATCGCCGTCGGCGAGATCACCTGGTCGCTGATGCGCGGCGGCCTCTACTCGGCGATGTTCCTCGTCGTCGCGCTCGTGGCCGGTCTGGTGCAGTCGTGGTGGGCGCTGCTCGCCGTGCCGGCCGCGGTGCTCATCGGCCTGGCGTTCGGTGCGATCGGCATGTTCGCGACCACCTACATGACGAGCTGGCAGCACTTCGACTACATCAACCTGGCGATCCAGCCGATGTTCCTGTTCTCGGCGACCTTCTTCCCGCTGTCCACCTACCCCGACGCCCTGCAGTGGGTGGTGCGGCTGACCCCGCTCTACAACGGCGTGGCGCTCGAGCGCGGGCTGATGCTCGGGGAGGTGGGCTGGTCGCTGCTCGCGAACGTCGCCTACCTCGTGGTGATGGGCGTGATCGGCATCGTCGGTGCCTCCCGGCGGATCGAGCGGCTGCTGCTGACCTGACCGACCCTCGACAGGCCTCGACTCGCCACGCGTCGCCGTCGGAGACTGGAGGGATGAGCGAGCAGCGAGCACCCGCGTGGACCCCGGACCCGGCCCTGCCCGGGTACGTCACCGACGGAGGGCTCGAGACCGACCTGATCTTCCACCACGGGGTGGAGCTGCCGCACTTCGCCGCGTTCCCGCTGCTCGTCGACCCGAAGGGGCGCGAGCTGCTGACCGACTACTACGCCGGCTACGCCGAGATCGCCGCCGCGGCCGGGGCGGGGCTGTTCCTGGAGACCCCGACCTGGCGGGCGAACTTCGACTGGGGCGCCCGGCTGGGGGTCGGCGCCGACGGGCTGGCCGGGGTCAACACCGATGCCGTGCGCCTGCTCGCGGAGCTCGGGGCGCGCAGTACGCCGGCGACGTCGCCGAGGTCGTGGTGGCCGGAACGGTCGGGCCGCGCGGTGACGGCTACGTCGTGGGCGAGGAGATGGACCCGTGGGAGGCGCGCGACTACCACCTCCCGCAGGCCCGGGCGTTCGCCGACGCCGGCGCCGACCTGGTCAGCTCGTTGACCCTGACGACGGTGAACGAGGCGATCGGCGTCGCGCTGGCCGCCGGCGAGGCCGGGCTGCCGGTGTCGGTCGGGGTTCACCGTCGAGACCGACGGCCGGCTGCCCGACGGCACCACCCTGCGCGCCGCCGTCGCGGGCCGTCGACGACGTCGCGCCGCCCGACTGGTTCGTCGTCAACTGCGCGCACCCCTCCCACGTGGCCGCGGCCGTGGCCGACGGCGGGCCCTGGCTGGAGCGGATCGGGGGCACCGGGTCAACGCCTCGGCGCTGAGCCACGCCGAGCTCGACGCCGCGGAGGAGCTCGACGAGGGCGACCCCGCAGCCCTCGGCCTGGACCAGGCCGCGCTCGCGGCGTCGCTGCCCGGGCTGCACGTCGTGGGCGGCTGCTGCGGCACCGACGCCCGGCACGTCGCCGCGATGTGGGGCGTCGGCGTCAGGTAGCAGCCGCCGACGGGCTCGCGCCGGGCAGGTCGACGACGTGCCCCCGGTCGGTCGTGACGACGGGTCGGCGGGCCGTCGTGTCGACCACCAGGCGGAACACGTCCGGCCGGTTGTAGTGGCCGGTCGGGTCCATGTGTCGGCGCTGGGCGGCGACCTTGCGCAGGTCGACTCTCGACCAGGAGGGTCTCCTCGCGTTCTCGGACCGGGCCGGCCAGGACGGTGCCGTCCGGGCCCACGACCACGGTGTTGCCGGGCTCCACCCAGGGGGACCCGTCGGCGAGGAAGCCCTCGGGGACCAGCTGGTCGCGGTGCGGGAAGTCGGTCGGGACCTGGTCGACGTGCAGCACCGGGTTGACGCCGACGACGTACATCCGGTTCTCGCGGGCCAGGTGACGCATGGTCGCGATCCAGCCGTCGCCCGTGGCCAGCGTCGGCGCCAGCCACACGTCGACGCCCTGCGCGTACAGGTGGAAGCGCGCCAGCGGCATGTAGTTCTCCCAGCAGATCAGCCCGCCGATGCGGCCGAGCGGCGTGCCCGTCGTGCGCAGCGTCGAGCCGTCGCCCATGCCCCACACCGTGCGTTCCGAGCCGGTCGGGACGAGCTTGCGGTGCCGGTCGAGCAGCTCCCCCTGCGGGGAGAAGTAGAGCACCGTGTTGTAGATGGTGGACCCCACGGGTTCGCGCTCCTGCACCCCCACGACGAGGTACACCCCGTGCTCGCGCGCGATGTCGGCCAGCCGGTCGCAGGCCGGGCCGGGCACGACGACGGCGTTCTCCACCAGCAGCGCGAACCAGTCTGCGTCGCCGTCCCAGATCGGCCGGGTGTCGATCCAGAACGGCGTCCCGGGCACGAAGACCTCGGGGAGCACCACGAGGCGAGCGCCCTGCCGGGCCGCGGCCGAGGTGAGCTCGGCGACCCGGTCGATCGTCGCGTCGCGGTCCATCAGGACGTAGCTGGCCTGGACGGCCGCGACCGTGAACGTCTCCATGGTGGACGTACTCATGGTGGACCTCCTCGAGGAAGCGATCGAGCCTACGCCGGCGGTTCCGGCGTGTCGCGTGTCGCGTCTCGACGTCGAACAGGTGTTCGGCTAGGGTCGTCCACAGGTGGCGCCCCCGACAGCATTCGTCCACAGGCCCACGGCAGTCCGTGACCGTTGTCGGTGCCGCCACCTAGCGTCTGACCAGACCTCGCGACGAGACCGACAGCGGGAGTGGTCGCCGGTGGGCGCGCTCGCTGCACGACAGGAAGAACAGGTGCGACATGGCTGGTCCCAACGGCTCCCGCGGGAGCGTCCTCACCCCCAACCCCATCGCCGCTGCCCCCGGCGGTGAGCGTGACAAGGCCCTGGCCTCGGTCATGGCCCAGATCGAGAAGCAGCACGGCAAGGGCGCGGTCATGCGCCTCGGCGACGACGTGCGGCCCCCCATCGAGGTCATCCCGACCGGCTCGATCGCCCTCGACGTCGCCCTCGGCATCGGCGGGCTGCCCCGCGGCCGCGTCGTCGAGATCTACGGCCCGGAGAGCTCGGGCAAGACCACCGTCGCCCTGCACGCGGTCGCCAACGCGCAGAAGGCCGGCGGCATCGCGGCGTTCATCGACGCCGAGCACGCGCTCGACCCCGACTACGCCAAGGCCCTCGGCGTCGACACCGACGCGCTGCTCGTGTCGCCAGCCCGACACCGGGGAGCAGGCGCTCGAGATCGCCGACATGCTGATCCGCTCCGGCGCCATCGACATCATCGTCATCGACTCGGTCGCGGCGCTCGTGCCCCGCGCCGAGATCGAGGGCGAGATGGGCGACAGCCACGTCGGCCTGCAGGCCCGCCTGATGTCCCAGGCGCTGCGCAAGATCACCGGCGCCCTCAGCAACACCGGCACCACCGCGATCTTCATCAACCAGCTGCGCGAGAAGATCGGCGTCATGTTCGGCTCGCCCGAGACCACCACCGGTGGCAAGGCGCTGAAGTTCTACGCGTCGGTCCGCCTCGACGTGCGGCGCATCGAGACGCTCAAGGACGGCACCGACGCGGTCGGCAACCGCACCCGCTGCAAGGTCGTCAAGAACAAGGTGGCCCCGCCGTTCAAGCAGGCCGAGTTCGACATCATCTACGGCCAGGGCATCTCCCGCGAGGGCGGCCTGATCGACATGGGCGTCGAGCAGGGCTTCGTGCGCAAGGCCGGTGCCTGGTACACCTACGACGGCGACCAGCTCGGTCAGGGCAAGGAGAACGCCCGCGCGTTCCTCAAGGACAACCCCGACCTCGCCGACGAGCTCGAGAAGAAGATCAAGGAGAAGCTCGGCATCGGGGTGCCGCGCCCCGAGATCGCGGCCGTGCCCGAGATCTCGGTCGAGTTCTGAGCCCACCCGGGCTGACCACGATGCCGTTCGCCGACTCGACGACCCCGCCGCCCGCATGGGCGGTGGGGTCGCCGGCGGTGGGGTCGCCGGCGGTGGGGTCGGTCCTCCTCCAGGACCCCGAGGCCGACCCGCGCACCCGCGGCAGCGAGCCCGACCCGCTCGACTGGGCCCGCCAGATCGTGCTGCGCCAGCTCACCGCGGCACCGCGCAGCCGCGCCCAGCTCGAGACAGGCGCTGCGCCGCAAGGACTGCCCCGACGACGTCGCCGCCACGGTGCTCGACCGGATGGAGGAGGTCGGCCTGGTCGACGACGTCGCCTACGCCGGCATGCTCGTGCGCTCCCAGCAGGCCGGCCGCGGGCTGGCCCGTCGGGCCCTGGCCCAGGAGCTGCGCCGCAAGGGCGTCGACGACGAGACCGCGCAGGCGGCGCTCGACGAGGTCGACCCGCACGACGAGGAGGACCGCGCCCGCGAGCTGGTCGCGAAGAAGATGCGGTCGATGAGCGGGCTCGAGCCGGTGGTGCAGACCCGCCGGCTGGCCGGCATGCTCGCCCGCAAGGGCTACCCGTCCGACCTGTCGATGCGCGTCGTGCGCGAGGCGGTCCGCGAGGCGCCGGAGCACCAGCGCGACTAGAGCGAGTGCAGCGGGCGCTCGCCCGGGGGCAGCTCGGCGGTGCGCACGATCCGCTTGCCGTAGGGCACCAGCGAGATCGGCACCATCTTCAGGTTGGCGATGGCCAGCGGGATGCCGATGATCGTGATCGCCTGGGCGACCGCCGTCACCACGTGCATGATGGCCAGCCACCAGCCCGCGAGCAGGATCCACACGACGTTGAGGATCACCGCGCCGGCGCCGGCGCTCTCCTTGGGCACCACGGCCCGCCCGAACGGCCACAGGGCGTAGCGCGCCATCCGGAACGACGCGACGCCGAGCGGGATCGTGACGATGAGGATGCAGAAGACCACCCCGGCCAGCGCGTAGCCCAGGGCGAGCCAGAGGCCGCCGAAGACGAACCAGATGATGTTGAGCAGGGTGCGCACTGCGGGTCCTCTCGGGGTGCGGATGGCCGTGGCACCAGCCTGCCACGCCGCCTCGGCCCCGCCGTCGTCAGGTCGGGTGACCGCCGGGCGACGACCTCGTCGTCGTCGACCTCGCCGGTCTCGACGAAACCCAGGCTCGCGTAGAGCGCCTTCGCCACCTCGTTGTCCGGGCGGTACGACAGCGCGAACCCCGCGCTCCGGCCGCGCGTCGGCGCAGGGTCCGCAACGCCTCGACGACGGCCGCGCGCCCCACCCCACGGCCCTGGTGCGCCTCGTCGACGAGGACGCCCCCGAGCCAGCAGCTGCCGTCCTCGTCGTCGATGCCCCACATGAGGAAGCCGACGACCTGGTCGGCGGCGTCGCGCACCGACATCGGCTGCCACACGTCGCCGTAGGCACACAGCGCGAGGTAGTAGGTCGGCGCCGCGACGAAGCGGTCCTGACCCGGACGCGACGGTGAGCGCCGCGACGTCACGCCAGCTCCCGGCATCCACGGGGCGCAGCGTCACCACGGGCGTGCGGTCGTCCACGCGGCCATGCTAGGCGTCCACCAGGTGGACCGGCGCGGCCCCGAAACCTGCCGGTGACACGAGCGGAATGACAGGTTCACGCGGTGGCCATAGGTTCGTCACGTGAACGAGCAGACCGGACCCGACGCGGCGGGGAGCCTGTTCGACCAGCTACACCCTCGGCGCGGCCTGGGACGAGATGCTGGCCGAGCCCGGCGCCCCGCGCACCGCCTACAAGCCGGTCTTCCACACCCTGCGGGCGATGAACGCGGGCACCCTCAAGGAGCGCGCCGACACCCTCGCCCGCTCCTACCTCGACCAGGGCGTCACCTTCGACTTCGCGGGCGAGGAGCGGCCGTTCCCGCTCGACGCCGTGCCGCGGGTGATCTCGGCGCACGAGTGGGCAGGTCATCGAGTCCGGTGTCGAGCAGCGGGTCACGGCGCTGGAGGCGTTCCTCGCCGACATCTACTCGCGCGAGGGCGAGATCCCGCGGGCGGTGCACGACGGCGTCATCCCGTGGCGGCTGATCGCCAGCTCGAAGCACTTCCACCGCGCGGTCACGGGCGTCGACCCGACCAACGGCGTGCGCGTGCACGTCGCGGGCATCGACCTGATCCGCGACGAGGAGGGCACCTTCCGGGTGCTCGAGGACAACGTGCGGGTGCCGTCGCGGCGTCAGCTACGTCATCGCGAACCGCCGCGCGATGGCCAACGTCTTCCCCGAGGCCTTCGCCACGATGCGGATCCGCCCGGTGCACGACTACCCGCGGATGCTGCTCGCCGCGCTGCGCGCCTCGGCCCCCGACGGCGTCGAGCGACCCGACCGTCGTCGTGCTGACCCCCGGCGTCTTCAACTCCGCCTACTTCGAGCACACCCTGCTGGCCCGGATGATGGGCGTCGAGCTCGTCGAGGGCCGCGACCTGGTCTGCGTCGGCGGCCAGGTGCTGGATGCGCACCACCACCGGCGACAAGCCGGTCGACGTCATCTACCGCCGGGTCGACGACGAGTTCCTCGACCCGGTGCACTTCCGCGGCCGACTCGATGCTCGGCGTCGCCGGGCCTGGTCTCGGCGATGCGCAGCGGCAGCGTCACGATCGCCAACGCGATCGGCAACGGCGTGGCCGACGACAAGCTCGTCTACACCTACCTGCCCGACCTGATCCGCTACTACCTCGACGAGGACCCGATCCTGCGCAACGTCGACACCTGGCGGCTGCGAGGAGCCGGCGGCCCTCGAGGAGGTGCTCGACCGCCTCGACGAGCTGGTCGTCAAGCCGGTCGACGGCTCCGGCGGCAAGGGCCTCGTGATCGGCACCGGGCCGACGGCGCCGACGCTCGACGAGCTGCGCAAGCCAGCTCATGGCCGACCCGCGCGGCTGGATCGCCCAGCCGGTCGTGCAGCTGTCGACGGTGCCGACGCTCATCGACGGCAGGCTCGCGCCCCGGCACGTCGACCTGCGCCCGTTCGCGGTCAACGACGGCGAGCGGGTCTGGGTGCTGCCCGGCGGCCTGACCCGGGTGGCGCTGCCCGAGGGCGAGCTGGTCGTCAACTCCAGCCAGGGCGGCGGGTCCAAGGACACCTGGGTGCTCGTCCGACCGGCGCCCGGCCGGCAACGCCCCGAGCCGGCTGCCCGACAACCGCGAGGTGGTCGTCATGAGCGCGCCCACGGCATCCCACGAGGACAGCATGCGCGAGCAGCAGCAACAGCAGCAGCAGACCTCGGGGGCGCGGCGGGGGAGCGGCCCGTGCTGAGCCGGATCGCCGAGTCGCTGTTCTGGATCGGCCGCTACATCGAGCGCGCCGACGGCACCGCCCGGATCCTCGACGTGCTGCGCCTGCAGCTGCTCGAGGACCCCGGCGCCGACGAGGACATCGCGGCGCGCACCGTGCTCTCGGTGATCATGGGGATGCCGTTCGAGGGCGACGTCGGGTTCGCCGACGTCAGCGAGGCGCTCGTCTTCGACCGGTCCAACGCCAGCTCGATCACCGGCGCCTGGTTCGCCGCCCGCGAGAACGCCCGCCGCGCCCGCGAGACCCTCTCGACCGAGCTGTGGGAGGGCCTCAACACCACCTGGCACCGCTGGCACGGCTTCGGTCGCGGCATCGCCACCGAGCGGCACCTGTCCGTGGGTGCGCGAGCGCGCCGCCCTGGTCAGCGGCATCGCCGACTCGACGATGTCGCACGACGAGGCCTGGGACTTCCTCGTGCTCGGCCGCAGCCTCGAGCGCGCCGACATGACCGCCCGGCTGGTCGCCACCGGCGGCGCTGCCGCGCGGCGGAGCGCCGTGGTCGGTCGTGCTGTCGAGCTGCGGTGCGCAACAGGCGTTCATGCGCAGCCAGCGCGGGCTGCTCAGCGACGACCGGGCGGCCGCCTTCCTCGCTGCTCGACCGCGAGTTCCCGCGGTCGGTGTTCTTCGCGCTGTCCGAGGCCGAGCGCCGGCTCGACGCCCTGGCCCCCCAGCAGGACCGGATCGGCGTCCCCGACGAGGCGCGCCGCCAGCTGGGCCGCATCCGCACCTCGCTGGAGTTCCGGGCGACCTCCGACATCATCGACGACCTGCCCGCCCAGATGCAGCGCGTGCAGGGCGCCGTCGACGGCCTCCTCGCAGGCCATCGCCAAGCGCTACTTCCAGTCCGGCCCGCTGCAGACCTGGACCAAGGACGGGGTGTTCTGACGTGCGGCGCTGGCGGATCGTGCACACGACCTCCCTGGCCTACGACGGCCGGGTGCGGGCGGCCCACAACGAGCTGCGGATGACGCCGCTCAACGAGCCCGGGCAGACCACGCTGCGAGAACCGCATCCGGATCCGGCCGATGACGTGGAGCCACGTCTACCGCGACCACTGGGGCACCCACGTCATGGCGATGGAGAGCCTGGCCGAGCACGAGCAGCTCGACATCGAGGCGATCTCGACGGTCGAGCGCACCGAGGTCGAGCGGCACGAGCCGAGCGCTGGACTGGAAGGCCGTGCGCGACCCCGCCGTGCAGGACCGCAGCTACGAGTGGCTGATGCTCTCGGCCCGCACCCGCCCGGGCCGCGGCATCGCCGAGCTCGCGGATGCCGTGCGCGGCCGGCCGACGCCGCGCGCCGCCGCCGAGGAGCTCTGCGGCCTGGTGCGCGCCGAGATGAAGTACCAGCCCGGGGCGACCGGCGTGCACAGCCGCGGTGAGGACGCCTGGGCCGAGCGGTCCGGTGTCTGCCAGGACTTCGCGCACATCACCGTCGGGGCGCTGCGCAGCCTCGGCGTGCCCGCCCGCTACGTCTCCGGCTACCTCGTGCCCAAGAAGGACTCCGCCGTCGGCGAGACGAGCAAGGGCGAGAGCCACGCCTGGGTGGAGTTCTGGGACGACGGCTGGATCGCCTGCGACCCCACGAACGGCACCGAGGTCGGGCGCGACCACGTCGTCGTCGCCCGCGGCCGCGACTACGAGGACGTGCCGCCGTTCAAGGGCATCTACTCGGGTCGGGCCAAGGCCTCGCTCGAGGTGGTCGTCGCCATCACCCGGCTGGCCTGACGTCCACCGCGTGGTGGCCGTCGCGGGCGACGTGCCGCCGGGCGTGGGCGATGGCGTCGGGGGTGTGCTCGAAGACGTGGTGCAGCCCGGTGAGGTGCTGCTGGATGCCGGTGGCCTCCAACCGCGGCACGTAACGGGCCGGCATCCCGGACAGCAGCACGGTGACGCCGCGTGACTCCAGCGCCCGCACCGTGTCGGCCAGCACCGCGGCGCCGGTCGCGTCGAGCGTGGTGACGTGCGACATCCGCAGGATGGCCACCCGCACGTTGCTGATCTCGGTGAGCTCGAGCAGCGCGGTGTGCGCGCCGCCGAAGAACAGCGGGCCCTCGAGCCGGTACGCCACGATGTGCTCGTCGAGCAGGGCGCGCTCCTCGGCGGCGTGGTCGTCGCTCCACCCCTCGGCGGAGTCGCGCTCGCGTGAGCCGTCGACGTCGCCCAGCGGCTCCTCGCGCAGCGCGGTGGTGTTCGCGAGCTGGCGCAGGGCCAGGGCGCCCGGCGGTGACGATGCCGAGCACGACGGCGGTCGCGAGGTCGAGCACGACGGTGGCGAGGAAGGTCAGGGCGAGCACGAAGGCGTCGCTGCGCGAGGCCCGGACCAGGGCCCGCAGGCTCGACACCTCGACCATCCGCACCGCGGTCGCGATGAGCACGCCGGCCAGCGCCGCCAGCGGGATCCACCCGACGACGGGCGCGAGGGCGAGCACGACGACCAGCAGCACGACCGAGTGCACGACCGCGGCGAGCCGGGACCGCGCCCCGGACCGGACGTTGACCGCGGTCCGAGCGATCGCGGCGGTCGCCGGGATGCCGCCGAGCAGCGGCGAGACGAGGTTGGCCAGGCCCTGGCCGAACAGCTCGCGGTCGGGGTCGTGACGGGTCGAGACGCTCATCGCGTCGGCGACGGTGGCCGACAGCAGGCTCTCGAGGGCGGCCAGCGCAGCCACCGCGACGGCGGGAGCGACGAGCACCCGCAGCTCGCTCCACGTCACCGACGGCACGGTGAGCGTGAACAGCTGTGAGGGGAGCGCGCCGATCGTCGCCACCGGCAGGTGGGCCAGCCGCGCGACCACCGTGGCCCCCACGACGGCCAGCAGGGCGACCGGCAGCGCCGGGGCGGAACCGGGAGCCGAGCAGGATCAGCACCGCCACCCCGACGCTGAGGGCGAGGGCGGCCAGGTCGGGTGCCGTGAACCAGTCGAGCACCGCGGCCACGGCCGACACGACGACGTGGTCGTGCTGGGCCGTGGTGCCCAGCGCGGCCGGCACCTGCTGCAGGGCGATCAGGGCGGCGATGCCGAGGGTGAACCCCTCGATGACCGGCAACGGGATGAAGCGCACGTAGCGCCCGGCGCCCGCCAGCGCCATCGCGACGAGGAACAGCCCCGCCATCAGCCCCACGACGGCCACCCCACCGGCGCCGTGCTCGGCCACGATCGGCACCAGCACGACGGTCATCGCGCCGGTCGGGCCGGAGACCTGCACGTGGCTGCCGCCGAAGACCGCCGCGACGACCCCGGCCACGACCGCGGTCACCAGGCCGGCGGTGGCGCCGAGCCCGGACGCGATGCCGAAGGCCAGGGCCAGGGGGAGTGCGACCACCCCGACCGTCACGCCGGCCACGACGTCGGAGCGCGGGTGGCGCAGCATCGCGCGCAGGTCGCGGCTGCGCGGCCGCACCGCGTCGAGGCGGGTACGCACCAGGTGGAGCACCTCGGTGCGGGTGCCCGCCGTGCTCACAGCGCGACGCCGGGGGTGATCTCGTCGACGAGGCCGCCCTGGTCGGCGGTCTTGGTCTCGAGGATGGCGCGGGCGCTCGCGAGCAGGTCCTTCACGGCCGGGAGGGCCAGCGAGTAGACCACCTCGCCCCCCTCGCGGCGCTGGGTCACCAGGCCGGCCAGCCGCAGCACGGCGAGCTGGTGGGAGAGGTTCGGCGCCTCGACGGTGATGGCCGAGTGCATCTCGTGCACCGGCCGGTCGCGCTCGGCGAGCAGCTCGAGCACCCGGATGCGCACCGGGTGGCCGATCGTCTTGAAGAACTCGGCCTTGGCCTGGTACAGCGGGACGGACACGTCGGACTCTCCTTGCACAGTTGCAGAACTCTGCAAGTATGCGCCTCCCCGACCCGAACCGACGACTCGCGGGATTGCCGGCGAGACGCGCGCCCGGCTTACCCTTGTCCAGCCATGAGTGAACCGAAGACCTACGACGTGCGCACCTACGGGTGCCAGATGAACGTGCACGACTCCGAGCGCCTCGCCGGGCTGCTCGAGACCGCCGGCTACGTCGACCTCGCGAGCATCCCCGCCGCCCAGCGTGCCGAGGTCGCCGACGTCGTCGTCTTCAACACCTGCGCCGTGCGCGAGAACGCCGACAACAAGCTCTACGGCAACCTCGGCCAGCTGCGCCCGGCCAAGACCGCGAACCCCGACATGCAGATCGCCGTCGGCGGCTGCATGGCCCAGAAGGACCGCGCGACGATCGTCGAGCGCGCCCCGTGGGTCGACGTCGTCTTCGGCACCCACAACATCGGCAGCCTGCCGGCCCTGCTCGACCGGGCCCGGCACAACAAGCGGGCCGAGGTCGAGATCCTCGAGTCGCTCGAGACCTTCCCGTCGACCCTGCCGACCCGCCGCGACTCCGCCTTCGCCGGCTGGGTGTCGATCTCGGTGGGCTGCAACAACACCTGCACGTTCTGCATCGTCCCGAGCCTGCGCGGCAAGGAGCAGGACCGCCGCCCGGGCGAGATCCTCGCCGAGGTCGAGGCGCTGGTCGCCCAGGGCGTCATCGAGGTCACGCTGCTCGGCCAGAACGTCAACACCTACGGCGTCGAGTTCGGCGACCGGCTCGCGTTCGGCAAGCTGCTGCGCGCCTGCGGCGAGATCGACGGGCCTGGAGCGGGTGCGCTTCACCAGCCCGCACCCGGCGGCCTTCACCGACGACGTCATCGCCGCGATGGCCGAGACGCCCAACGTCATGCCGAGCCTGCACATGCCGCTGCAGTCCGGCTCCGACCGGGTGCTCAAGGCGATGCGCCGCTCCTACCGCAGCGAGAAGTTCCTCGGCATCATCGACAAGGTGCGCGCCGCCATCCCGGACGCCGCGATCACCACCGACCTCATCGTCGGCTTCCCCGGCGAGACCGAGGAGGACTTCGCCGAGACCCTGCGGGTCGTCGAGGCCTCGCGCTTCTCGAGCGCCTTCACCTTCCAGTACTCCATCCGCGCCGGCACGCCCGCCGCGACGATGGCCGACCAGGTGCCCAAGGCGGTGGTCCAGGAGCGCTTCGAGCGGCTCATCGAGCTGCAGGAGCGGGTGTCCTGGGCCGAGAACCGCACGGTCGAGGGGCGCGAGGTCGAGGTGCTCGTGGCGCCCGGGCGAGGGCCGCAAGGACGGCGCCACCGCGCGGCTGTCGGGTCGGGCCCGCGACAACCGGCTCGTGCACTTCGCCGTGCCGGACGGCGCCGAGCGCCCGCGGCCGGGCGACGTCGTCACCGTGGGGGTCACCTACGGCGCGCCGCACCACCTCGTGGCCGACAGCGGGGTGAACGGTGGGGTCTACGCCGTGCGGCGCACCCCGGGCGGGGACGCGTGGGCGGCGTTGCAGGACGCCGCGGTGCCGGGGAAGCCGGCCGTGGCGCTCGGGATGCCGTCGGTCGGACGGCCGGTGCAGGCGGAGGCCGCGGCCCCCGCCTGCGCGACCTGAGTCAGGTCAGGAAGAACGCCGCACCGGCGGCGAACGCGATCAGGAGCGTCGGAGACGACCCCGGCGAGCAGGGGGCCTCGGCTTCTCCTTGTGGTTCGGCTGGTGCTTGTCCCGGCGTGGGGAGCGGGCCGCGGCGTACAGCGGGGTCGGGATCGAACGGCTCGAGGTTGAGCGGTGGGAGTCCGGAGCGTGCGTGTGACACGGGGTTTCCCTTTCGTCAGGGGCGAGAGAGTGCCTCGAATCTAGGGAGCACCCGGTGCCCCGGTCAGCCGAACGGGACAACGCTGGCCGAACGGCCGAGGCCCCCGACCAAATGGTCGGGGGCCTCGGTCGCGTCGTCAGAGGATCAGGGCTCGCCGATGGCCCCGTCGGCCTTCACCTGTGCCTGGTCGACGTGCTCGGCGTACTTGCCACCAGTCGCGCTGTCGACGGCATCGCCGCCGCGCTCGATGGCCTGGTCGCTGAGCTGCTCGACCTGGTCGGGGTGGTCTCCGGCCAGCTCCTGAAGCTTCTCCTTGGCGCTGTCAAAGAAACTCACGCGGCCTCCTCTCGATCGGGGACAGGGGGCTCCCCGCAGGGAGTCCCTCCAGTAGACGCCACGATCGGCCGAAGCGCCACCCCGAATCGGTCAGCTGGTCGGGTCGAGCCAGCCGTGCACGAGCGGCACGACGGACGCGCCCTCGCCGCTGGCCGACGGCGACCCGCTTCATCGACCCGGCCCGGATGTCCCCGGCGGCGAAGACCCCGGGCACGGTGGTCTCGAGGTTCGCGGGCGGCAGCCCGTCGACCCACCAGCCGGGTCGGGATGTCCCGCCCGGTGAGCACGAAGCCGCGCTCGTCGCGCGCCAGCGCCGGGGGCAGCCAGTCGCAGTGCGGCTCGGCGCCGAGCAGGAGGAACAGCCCGCGGCACTCGCGGGTGCTCTCCTCGCCGCTGGTGGTGTCGCGCACCCGGATCCACTCCAGGCGCCCGTCGCCCCCGCCGTCGACCACCTCCGAGCAGGGCAGCACCGTGATCCGCGGGTTGTACGCGATCTCGCCGATCAGGTACGACGACATGGTCGGCTCGAGCCCCTCGCGCCGCACCAGGATCGTCACCGACTGCGCGAACTTGGCCAGGTGGATGGCGGCCTGGCCGGCGGAGTTGCCGCCGCCCACGACGACGACGTCGTAGCCCTCCATCTCGCGGGCGGCGGTCATCGCGCTGCCGTAGAAGACGCCGAGGCCGACGAAGCGCCTCGACCGAGGGGACGCCGAGCTTGCGGTAGGTGACGCCGGCCGAGACCACGACGGCCCGGGCCCGCACGTCGCCACCGTCGGTGCGCAGCAGGAACGGCTCGCCGTCGGTGCCGACCTCGAGCGCGGTCACCGACCACCCGGTGAAGAAGCGGGTGCCGAAGCGGATCGCCTGGTTGCGGGCCCGCTGCGCCAGCCGCATCCCGGAGATGCCCCGGGGGAAGCCGAGGTAGTTGCGGATCATCGACGACGGTGCCGGCCTGGCCGCCGACCGCCTCGGACTCCAGCACCACCGTCGTCAGGCCCTCCGACGAGGCGTACACCGCGGCGGCCAGCCCGGCGGGGCCGGCGCCGACGACCGCGACGTCGACCACGGCATCCAGCTCGATGTCGGTGGGCGTGCCGAAGGCGCGCAGCGCGACGTCCCGGACGCTGGTGGGCGAGAAGATCTCGCGGTCGACGGCCTCGACCAGCGGGAAGGTCGGGGTGCCGCCGGCGCGGGCGATGACGTCGCGCCCCCGCTCGCTGTCGGGGGAGTAGGTGCGGTTCGGCATGCCCATCCGGTCGAGGAAGTCGCGGATGGCGAGGGTCAGCGCGTCCGGGGCCGGCGTGACGATGCGCACCGTGTCGACCTCGGGCGCCGCCACGGTGGAGCCCCAGTCGGAGAGCAGCTCGCACGACCGCGGTGTGGAACTCCTCGTCGCGCACGCCGCGCGGCATCAGCAGGAAGGCGTCGTACTTGCCCTTGGCGAGGCCGCCGCGCAGTGCCGGCGCGTCGGCGAGGAAGTGCGACCAGTGCGCGGCGACGAGCCGGCGGGCGGTGGGCACGACCGTGCGCCACAGCGCGAACGCCTCGAGCACGTGGTAGCCCGGCAGCTGCGACTCGGCGACGAACATCGCCACCTGGCCGCCCTCGGCGACGACCCGGTGGGCGACCTCCTCGGCCTCCTCGACGGTGGTGGTGGTCAGCACGTCGTAGTCGCGCACGTACCTGCCGAACTCGTCGGTGAGGGCGACGGCGTGCTCGGGGGCCACGAGGACGATGGCGGGGTTCATCGCACGATCGTAGGAGCGCCCGGCCCCCGGCGTCGCCCGGCGTCGCCGTCCGGTGCGCGCCCGGGCTCTGCCAGAATCTCCCGCATGGCCATCCGACCCGTCGTCATCACCGGCGAACCCGTCCTCCACCAGCGTGCCCGGTCCGTCGAGGTCATCGACGACGACATCCGCGAGCTCGTCGCCGACATGTTCGAGACGATGGATGCCGCGCGCGGCGTCGGCCTCGCGGCCCCCCAGGTCGGGGTGGGCCTGCGGATCTTCACCTGGCAGCTGACCAACGACGACGGCATCCCCCCGCGCGGGGTCGTGATCAACCCCTACCTCACCTCGGCCAAGCCGCTCGTCGGCGACCCCGACCCGAGCGAGGAGGTCGAGGGGTGCCTGTCGGTGCCGGGCGAGTCGTTCCCGCTGCGCCGCGGCGAGGCGGCCACCCTCACCGGGCAGGACCTCGACGGCACCGAGATCCGCTACGAGGCCACCGGGTGGTTCGCCCGGATGCTGCAGCACGAGTACGACCACCTCAACGGGTTCCTCTACGTCGACCGGCTCACCGGCAAGTGGGCGCGCAAGGCGCGCAAGGCCGTGAAGGGCTACGGCTGGGGCGTGCCCGGCCTGTCGTGGATGCCGGGTGAGGACCGCGACCCGTTCGGCCACGACGACGAGACGCCCGAGGACGAGCTCAGCGACTGACGTGGAGCAGCTCGTCGTCGCGGTGGTCGGCCCCACCGCCACCGGCAAGTCCGACCTCGCCATCGCGCTGGCCCTGCGGCTGGGCGGGGAGGTCGTCGGCGCCGACGCCTCGCAGCTCTACCGCGGCATGGACATCGGCACCGCCAAGGTGCCCGAGGCCGAGCGCGAGGGCGTGCCGCACCACCAGATCGACGTGCTCGACGTGACGGACGAGGCCAGCGTCGCGGCGTACCAGCGGCACGCCCGCGCCGACATCGAGGCGGTGCTGGCGCGCGGCGCCCTGCCGGTGGTCGCGGGCGGGTCGGGGCTCTACGTGCGCGCGGCGCTCGACCGGCTCGAGATCCCGCCGACCGACCCGCAGGTGCGCGCGGCCCTGCTGGAGCGGCTCGACCAGGAGGGGGTCGCCGCCCTGCTGGCCGAGCTGCGCGCCGCCGACCCGCAGGCCGCGGACGCGATCGAGCCGAACAACGGCCGCCGGGTCGTTCGGGCGCTCGAGGTGATCGCCCTGACCGGGCGGCCGTTCAGCGCGACCATGCCCACCCGCGAGTTCGTGCGGCCGACCGTGCTCGTCGGGCTGCGCACCGACCGGGAGGCGCTCGACACCCGGATCGAGCGTCGGACCGCTCGGATGTTCGACGCGGGGCTGGTCGACGAGACCCGTGGCCTGGTCGACCTCGGCCTGCGCGAGGGGCGCACCGCGAGCCGGGCGGTCGGCTACGCCCAGGCGCTCGCCGTCATCGACGGCACGAGCACGCTCGAGGATGCCGTCGCCGACACCGCGCTGCGCACCCGGCGGCTGGTGCGCCGCCAGGAGTCGTGGTTCGGCGCCGACCCGCGGGTCACCTGGTTCGACCCGTTCGAGCACGGACCGGACGACCTGCTCGAGCGCGTGCTGGAGCACGTCGAGCGGGCCGCGTGGTCGGTGCGCCGCCCGAACAGGGACAATGAGCCGCATGGCTGAGCGGCTCACCTTCACCAAGGGGCACGGCACGGAGAACGACTTCGTGCTCGTGCCCGACCTCGACGGCGCCCTCGGCCTGACCGCCGCGCCGTGCGGCGTGGCTGGCCGACCGGCGCGCCGGCATCGGCGGTGACGGCGTCATCCGGGTCGTGCCGACCGACCTCGTCGACGACCCCACCGTGCGCGCCCAGGCCGGGTCGCGCGCAGTGGTTCATGGACTACCGCAACGCCGACGGCACGCCTGTCGGAGATGTGCGGCAACGGCACCCGGGTCTTCGCGGCCTACCTGCGCCGCGAGGGGCTCGAGACCGCCGACGAGTTCGCCATCGCCACCCGGGCCGGCGTCAAGCAGGTGCGGCGCGACGGCGACGCTGTTCGCCGTCGACCTCGGCCCGTGGAAGCTCACCGACCCCGAGACCGCCGAGCGCGACGGCTTCGACGCCCTGGTGCACCTCGACGACGACGGCGACCCGTGCTCGGCGCTGCGCGTCGACCTCGGCAACCCGCACACCGTCGTGGCGCTGCCCCCGCAGGCTCGACCTCGACACCCTCGACCTCACCCGCGCCCCGCGGGTGCGGCCCGAGCCCGCGCACGGCACGAACGTCGAGCTGGTGCGGCCGATGGGGCCGGGGCACATCGCCATGCGGGTGCACGAGCGCGGTGTCGGCGAGACCCGGTCGTGCGGCACCGGTGCCTGCGCCGCCGCGATCGCCACGAGCTTCTGGGCCGGGGGTCTCGACACCGGGGCCACCTGGCTGGTCGACGTGCCCGGCGGCCGGCTCACCGTGCGGCTGCTGGCCGACCACGGCGTCGAGCTCGCCGGGCCGGCCGTGCTGGTCGCCGACGGGGTCGTCGACCTCGCCCTCCTGCCGCTTGTGACCCACGCCACCCGGCGGCCCTGACCGGCGCTCGGGTGCAGAACGGGTGCTGGCGGGTTGCTGCCCAGGTGTCACATCAGCCCCATCCGTCACAGATGACAACGATGTCGCCGATCTGCCCGTTTTCGCCGCCGAAGGGACTAGACGCGCCTCCGACCTTCGCCTCCGCGACCCCGTCGAAAGTCACGAAACGGACGCCCGAACAACCGATTCCGTAGGTGCTGTTCTCCGGACAGACTGATTCCGAACCGCCGGACGCAGGGTCAGGTGGAATCAGAGCAGGGGAAAGGCACTACCGAAATGCGTACGTTCTCGACAAAGAAGCTCGTCGTCACCGCCGTCGCCGCCACCGTCCTCGTGGGCACCGGCACCGCCGCCTTCGCCTACTGGACCAGCCAGGGCAAGGGCAGCGGCACCGCCACCACCGCAACCGAGGCCACCACCCTGGTCGTCGACCAGATCGGCACCCCCAAGGGCATGTACCCCGGCGACGCCGAGCAGAAGCTCGTCGTGAAGGTGACCAACCCCGGCCCGAACAAGGTGCAGGTCGACTACGTCAGCGTCGTGCCGACCGTCACGCTGGCCGAGGGCATGAAGGACAACACGTGCGACCCGAGCGACTACCAGGTCAACGGCAAGCAGCTGCCGGCCGAGGGCGTCGTCTCCCTGAACTGGAAGGCCGTCGAGCTCGACGCCGAGGCCTCCCAGGACTCGACCAACACCGTGCAGTTCTTCGACAAGACGGACACCAACCAGGACGGCTGCAAGGGCGCGACGCTCGTGCTCAGCTACACCGCGCGCTGATCTCGCACCACTGACCGCCACGCGCCGGCTAGCCGGCCGACCACAGAGGACCACTGATGAACGCACGCGTCTTGCGCAGGGCAGCAATCGCCCTGGGTCTGCTCGCCGTGCTTCTCGTGGTCGCCCTGGTCGGCCGGCTTCCCGGCATCGGGGCCGAGGCCGAGCCCCAGGGCAAGGACGCCACCGGCACCGCGAGCTCGAAGGCGTTCTCACTCGCCGGCACCGCCGACGGCGCGCTGCGCCCCGGGGGCGCCGCGAGCCCGCTGGACCTGCTCGTGACCAACCCGAACAACCAGCCGCTGCGCATCGGCAACCTCGGTGTCACCGTGACGGGCACGTCGCGACCCGGCTGTACCGCAACGGAGTTCACCGTGCGCCAGTACACGGGGTCGTACCCGCTGACCGTCGCGGCCCACGCCGAGGGCGTGCACCTCACCAGCCTCGGGGTGCCGGTCGCGGCGCTCCCCACCGTCGCCATGCTCGACGGCGCCAGGAACCAGGACGCCTGCAAGGGCGTCACGGTGCACCTCGCCTACAGGGGATCGGCGACGAACCGATGACCCGGAGCCTGACGCTGCGCCACGCGGCGGTCGCCGTCGTCGCGCTCAGCGCGCTCAGCCTTCTCGGCGCCACCGCCGCCTTCGCGTTCTGGTCCTCGACCGGCTCGGCGAACGGGTCGGCGTCGACGGGATCGGTGCTCTCCCTCACGACGACCGCCTCGACGCCGTCCGGCGCGACCCTCGTCCCTGGCGGGTCCGCACCCCTCGTCCTCACCGTCACCAACCCCAACCCGATGCCGGTCGTCATCGGCTCCGTGCAGCTCGACGCGACCCGCGCCGTCACCGCGACCGGGTCGGTCGGCGTCTGCACCGCCCCGCCGGTCACCGTCGCGGCCTCGACCAGCGTGACCCTCGCCGCCGGGTCCACGACAACGGTCACCGTGCCGGCGGCCGTGACGCTCGGCGCGTCGGCCCCCTCCGGCTGCCAGGGCGCGACCTTCACCATCCCCGTCACCCTCTCCGGGAGCACCGCATGACCCGCCCCGTGCTCGTGCGCCGCGGCCTGACCGCGCTCGCCGTCACCGCCGTGGCGGCCGTCGTCGCCGTGCCCGCCTGGGCGCTGTTCTCGGTGCTGTCGACCAACGCCTCCGGGTCGCCGCGGCCGGCGTGCTCGGCACCCCTGTCGCCACGACGTCCGGGGTGACCGCGACCGGCGTCACCTTCACGATCTCGGCCCCCACGAGCGGGCCGACCCCGACCGCGTACCGGGTGGCGCGCACCGCGCCGACCGCGGTCGCGTCGGTCTGCACCGTCGCCGGCTCGACCGGCGCCTGCACCGACACCGCACCGGTGGCCGGCAGCACGAACACCTACGCCGTCTACGCGGGCCTGAGCGGGTCGACCTGGGAGTCGCCGGCGCCGCTCGCCGTCACGGTGACCGTCCCCAGCGCCGACACCACCGCGCCGGTGACCACCGCCAGCGCGTCCTCGGCGGCCAACGCGGCCGGGTGGAACCGCTCGACCGTGACCGTCACCCTCACCGCGACCGACGCCTCGGGCGTCTCGGGCACCTACTACACGACCGACGGGAGCACCCCCACGACCAGCTCCACCGCGTACACCGCGCCGTTCACCGTCTCCACGAGCGCCACCGTGCGGTACTTCTCGGTCGACACCGTCGGCAACGCCGAGTCGCCCCGGTCGCTCGCGCTCAAGGTCGACGCCGTGGCGCCGACCGGCGCGGTCACGACACCGGCATCCGCCGCGGTGGTCAGCGGCACGGTCACCGTGAGCGGCACCTCGGCCGACACCGGTGGCTCCGGCGTCGCCGGCGTCCAGCCCCAGGTGCAGCAGGGCTCGGGTGCCTGGGCCGACCTCGGCAGCGCGATCACCACCGGGGCGTCGACCTGGTCGACCTCATGGGTCACCACCGGCCTCACCGACGGGGCCTACTCGCTCCGGGCGCACGTCACCGACGTCGCCGGCGGCACGACGACCACGGCCACGAGGTCGGTCACCGTGCAGAACAACCTCGTCGTCACCGCCCCCTCCACCGCCGTCGCCGGCACGGCGTTCACCGTGACGGTCCGCACCCTGCCGGCGTCACCGGCAGCCAGGCCATCACCGTGACCGGTCTGGCGGCGAGCCCGAACGGCACCGCCGCCGACCGTGCCGACGAGCGCCACGTTCACCGCCGGTGTCGCCACGATCTCCGTCACACCCACCAAGGCCGGCGCCCAGACGATCACCGTCGGACCACCGTCGATGGCCGGCAGGGCACCAGCGGCGCGGTCGTCGTCGCCCCGAAGGCCCAGGGCCAGCTCTACTTCACCTCGTGCACGGGCACGACCGTCAGCTGCCCGGCGAACTCGGCCACCGCGAGCGTCACCTTCCCCAAGGCCGGCACCATGTCGTTCGTCCTGGCCCGGCGGGCGACCGACGACTACGGCAACAGCCTGCTCGACGCCTCGGTCTCCGTCACGTTCGTGGCGTCGTCGGGGAGCCTGTCGCAGCTACGTCGCTCACCCTCGCGGCGGGCGTCGTCGTCCTCGGCCACCCAGACCTACACCCCGCCGGGCAACTCCGGTGGCGCCCGGACGATCGACGCCACGGGCACGACGAGCGGCAGTCGCGACCGCCGCGGCCCGGCTCACCGTCGACCCGAACTGACCCGGCGGGCTCACGCCCCGAGCGCGGCCCGCACGTCACGACCGACGAACTCGACGAAGCCCTCGAGGTCGGGCTCGTCCTCGGTCGGCTGGAACACCACGCTCGTGACGCCGATCTCGGCGAGGCGGCGCACGGCATCCGCGACGGTTGCCGCGTCGCCGGCGACGCCCCGGCCGGGCGCGCCGTCGGTGCGGTCCCACCGGCGCAGCTCGTCGGCGAGCCGCTGCTCGGCGCCCGGCCCGGTCGCCGCCATCGAGGTGGGTGACGACCGGCATCCGGCCGGCGTCCGACCCCGCGGCCGCGACCCAGCCGGCGCGCGCGCGTCGCGACCGAGTCGGCGAGCTCGGCGTCGCGAGGTGACCGAGCCGATCAGGATGCCGTCGCCCACCCGCCCGGCGAGCTCGAGGGTGCGCGGCCCGCTGCCGCCGACGAGCAGCGGGGTGCCGGGCTCGGGCGGCCAGTCGAGGCGCACGCGGTCGAGGGTGACGTAGCGCCCCGAGACGGTGACCTCGTGCCCGTCGAGCAGCAGCCGCAGCGCCTCGGCGTACTCGCGCAGCAGGGTCAGCGGTGAGGCGGCCCGGGCGCCCGACCTGCCCCATCCAGTCCTGCACGCCGTGCCCGATGCCGGGCAGCAGCCGGCCGGGGAAGAGCCGGTGCAGCGTCGCGAGCTCCATCGCCAGCAGGGCGACGTTGCGCAGCGGCACCGGGGCCAGGCCGATGCCGACCCGCACCCGCTCGGTCCACGCCAGCGCCGCGCCCGGCGGCCGCGATCGCCGACTCCTTGAAGCAGTCCTCCCACAGCCACAGCTCGTCGAGGTGCCGGTCGGCCGCCGCGGCGAGCGGGCGCAGGGCCTCCGGGCGGCAGGGTCGGCACGAGCACGACGCCGAGGGCGGGGGTGGTCGTCGCGGTCATGGCTGCCTCACCTCGAGCACCCGGAAGCCCTTGCTCGAGGTGAGCCGGGTGCACGGCATCCCGAGATCGGTCTGGATCCACTTCTGCAGGCTGTCCGAGCCCAGGTTGCGCTGCACGACCAGGTGGGCCACGCCGCCGGCGGCCAGGCGGGGCAGCCAGGTGCGCAGCAGCTCGTGCAGCACGGCCTTGCCGACCCGGATCGGCGGGTTGGACCAGATCAGGTCGAAGCGCACGTCGTCCGGGATGCCGTCGGCGGTGGCCGCGCGCACGCCGTCGAGCCCCAGCGCGGTGGCGTTGCGGCGGGTCAGGTCGAGGGCCCGCTCGTTGACGTCGAGCGCCCAGACCGTGGCGCCGGGGGAGCGCAGGGCCGAGGGTGAGCGCGATCGGGCCCCCAGCCGCAGCCGAGGTCGAGGAAGGTGCCGGTGGCCGGTGGGGCGGGCGCCTCGTCGAGCAGCACCGCGGTGCCCTTGTCGAGCCCGCCGGGCGAGAAGATGCCGGGCGCCACCTCGACCTCGACCTCGCGCCCGGCGAGGCGCACCCGCAGCCGGCGGCGCTCGTCGGCGCTCGCCGGGGCGGCCGTGAAGTAGTGGTCGTGCTCGCTCATCGCAGGCACACGCTAGCGGCGCCGCGGAAGAAACGGTTCGCCCCGCGGCGTTGCGCGGTGAGACCCTAGGGAGAACATGACTGCCAAGAACATCCTCTCCGGGCGGGCCGAAGCGCTCGCCGACGACACCACCTTCGACGACTCCGGCTTCGTGCTGGACGACGACGTCTCCTTCGACGGCGACCAGCTCGACCGCGAGGAGCGCGCCTCGCTGCGCCGCGTCGCCGGGCTGTCCACCGAGCTCGAGGACGTCACCGAGGTCGAGTACCGCCAGCTGCGGCTCGAGCGGGTCGTGCTCGCCGGCGTCTGGAGCGAGGGCACCGCCGACGACGCCGAGAACTCGATGCGCGAGCTCGCCGCGCTCGCCGAGACCGCCGGCTCCGAGGTGCTCGCCGGGGTCGTCCAGCGCCGGCCGAACCCCGACCCGGCCACCTACCTCGGCAAGGGCAAGGCCGTCGAGCTGCGCGACATCGTCATCGCCGAGGGCGCCGACACCGTCGTCTGCGACGCCGAGCTCGCCCCCAGCCAGCGCCGCGCCCTCGAGGACGTCGTCAAGGTCAAGGTCATCGACCGCACCGCGCTGATCCTCGACATCTTCGCCCAGCACGCGAAGAGCCGAGAGGGCAAGGCCCAGGTCGAGCTGGCCCAGCTGCAGTACCTCCTGCCGCGCCTGCGTGGCTGGGGTGAGTCGATGTCGCGCCAGGCCGGTGGCCAGGCCGCCGGCGGTCAGGGCATGGGCTCGCGCGGCCCCGGTGAGACCAAGATCGAGCTCGACCGCCGCCGGATCAACACGCGCATCGCCAAGCTGCGCGCGTGAGATCAAGGAGATGAAGACGGTCCGCGACACCAAGCGCGGCAGCCGCCGGGCCAACGCCGTGCCGAGCGTCGCGATCGCCGGCTACACCAACGCCGGCAAGTCCTCGATCCTCAACCGGCTCACCGGCGCCGGGCGTGCTCGTCGAGAACCAGCTCTTCGCCACCCTCGACCCCACCGTGCGCCGGTCCGAGACGCCCGACGGGCGGCTCTACACGCTCGTCGACACCGTCGGCTTCGTGCGCGCCCTGCCGCACCAGCTCGTCGAGGCGTTCCGCTCCACGCTCGAGGAGGTCGCCGAGGCCGACCTGCTGCTGCACGTCGTCGACGGCTCGCACCCCGACCCCGAGGGCCAGATCTCGGCGGTGCGCACGGTGCTCGCCGACGTCGACGCCGACCGACGTGCGCGAGGTCATCGTCATCAACAAGGCCGACCTCGCCGACCCCGAGGTCATCGACCGGCTGCGCCGCCACGAGAAGCACTCGATCGTCGTGTCGGCCCGCACCGGCGAGGGCCTCGACGAGCTGCGCGCCCTCATCGCCGACGAGCTGCCCCAGCCCGACATCGACGTCGAGGTGCTCGTGCCCTACGACCGCGGCGACCTGGTCAGCCGCATCCACGAGACCGGTGAGGTGCTCGCCAGCGAGCACGTCGAGAGCGGCACCCGGATGACGCGCGCGGGTGCGGCCCGAGCTCGCCGGCGACCTGCGGGCCTACGCGGTCTGACCACTGGGCGGACGGCCTGCGCGCGACGGCCCCGGGGTTCAGGAGCCGCAGGTACCCTCGCGACCGTGCAGAAGGCGCCTCGTGAGCTCACGACGAACCGGCTGACGCTGCGCCCGCCCGGGCGGGCCGACCGGTCGCTGTGGGTCGGGCTGCACCGCGACCCGGCGCTGTACGAGCACGCGCTCGTCGCGATGCCGGAGCAGCGACGAGGCCGCCGCGCGGGGCTTCACCGACTGCCTCGACCGCTGGGAGAGCGCGGGCTTCGACTACGGCGTCGTCGAGGAGACGATCACCCGCACCGGCATCGGGGTCGGCGGGCTGCGCCGCCAGCGCGACGACCGCGGTGAGCAGGTGCTGAACCTCTACTACCGCCTGGCCGCCCCGGTGCACGGCCGCGGGCTGGCGACCGAGGCGGCCCGGGCCTGGACGGCCCACGCGCTCGAGTGGCTGCCCGACCTGCCGGTCGTCGTCACGAGCCGGGTGGCGAACCTGGCCGCGCTGCACACCGCCCTCGC
The DNA here is from genome assembly GCA_963782695.1 of uncultured Actinomycetota bacterium. Classification (GTDB taxonomy): domain Bacteria; phylum Actinomycetota; class Actinomycetes; order Actinomycetales; family Dermatophilaceae; genus Fodinibacter. The sequence continues at coordinate 112,666 of CAWAKY010000026.1, forward strand.
CGCGGGGCTGCAGAAGGTCGGGCGCCTCCGACGACGGCGGCGACGGCGCGACGGCCATCCACCGTGCTGCGGGCGCCGCGGGTCGAGGCGCACGACTGGTTCGACGACGACACCCGCGAGTCGCTGCTCGACCTGTGGTGCGCGGTGAACGACACCGGGGGAGCGGTGGGGTTCCTGCCCGGGCGCGCCGCGCCACCACGTCGCGCAGGCGCTGGCGGCGCACGAGGAGGGGATGGCCGACGGCAACACCACCGGGGTGCTGCTGCGCGGGCCCGACCAGCGGGTCGTGGGCGCCGGGTTCTGGGTCGCCGACCGCAACCCGATGCTCGGGCACACCCGCACCGGCCTACCGGATCATGACCCACCCCGACCTGCGCGGGCGCAACCACGGGCGGCTGCTCATGGCGGCCATGCACCGGGTGGCGCGCGAGCAGAACGTCGAGGTCGCCGTGCTCGACGTGCGCAGCGGGCTGGGGACCACGCGGTTCTACGAGGGCTGCGGCTACGTCGAGGTCGGGCGGGTGCCGGGCGTCATCCGGGTGGCGCCCGGCGACGACCGCGACAGCGTGGTCATGGCCCGGCGGCTCGACGGCCAGCCGATGGTCCCCGACGGCCGCGCCTGACCCCCGTCCCAACTTTCCCGCCCGGAGCGGGAACCTTCACCATCGCAAGGGAACCGTCCGGTGCGAAGGTGAAGTCCGGGATCGGGCGAAAAGTTGGTCAGCTCAGGCCGACGACCCGGCCGTCGTCGTCGACGTCGATGCGGTGGGCAGCGGGCACCTTGGGCAGGCCCGGCATCGTCATGATCTCGCCGGTGACGAGCACGACGAACCCGGCGCCGGCGGCCAGCCGCACCTCGCGCACGGTGACGGTGTGGCCCGAGGGGGCGCCGCGCTGGCGAGGGGTCGGTCGAGAACGACGACTGGGTCTTGGCCATGCAGATCGGCAGGTGCCCGTAGCCGGCGGCCTCGATCTGGTCGAGCCGGCGCCGGGCCTTCGGCTCGAACGTCACCCGGGCGGCGCCGTAGACGCGGGTCGCCACCGCCTCGGCCTTCTTCTCCAGCGACAGGTGGTCGTCGTAGACGAAGCGCATGTCGCTCTTGCCCTCGCGCACCGCCTCGACGACGCCGCGGGCCAGCGTCTCGGCGCCGACCCCGCCGTCGCGCACGTGGGTGGCCTCGTAGGCGCGCACCCCCTCGTGCGAGCACATCCGCACCACGAGGTCGACCTCGGCGTCGGTGTCGCTGGGGAAGCGGTTGACCGCGACGACCGGGGTGAGCCCGTAGACGCCGCGGACGTTCTCGAGGTGGCGGCGCAGGTTGGTCATGCCGGCGCGGACGGCGGCGAGGTCCTCGCGGTCGACGTCGGCCACGGCCACCCCACCGTGGAACTTCAGGGCGCGGATGGTCACGACGACGACGGCCACCTCGGGGCGCAGGCCGCTGGCCCGGCACTTGATGTCGATGAACTTCTCGGCCCCGAGGTCGGCGCCGAAGCCGGCCTCGGTGACCACCCAGTCGCCGAGCTTGAGGGCGGCCCGGGTGGCCATCACCGAGTTGCAGCCGTGGGCGATGTTCGCGAACGGGCCACCGTGGATGAAGGCCGGCGTGTGCTCGAGGGTCTGCACCAGGTTCGGGGCGAGGGCGTCGCGCAGCAGCACGGTCATCGCGCCGTCGGCCTGCAGGTCGCGGGCGGTGACCTGCTCCTTGCCGCGGGTGTAGCCGACCACGATGTCGCCGAGCCGGCGCTTGAGGTCGGGCAGCGAGTCGGCCAGGCAGAGGATCGCCATCACCTCGGACGCCACGACGATGTCGAAGCCGTCCTCGCGGGGCACGCCGTTGGTGACGCCGCCCAGGCCGACGACGATCTGGCGCAGGGCCCGGTCGTTGAGGTCGACGACCCGCTTCCAGGTGACCGTGCGCGGGTCGATGTCCAGGGCGTTGCCCTGGTGCAGGTGGTTGTCGAGCATCGCGGCGAGCAGGTTGTTGGCCGCGGCGATGGCGGCGAAGTCACCGGTGAAGCGCGAGGTTGATGTCGACCATCGGCACGACCTGGCTGTAGCCGCCGCCGGCCGCACCGCCCTTGATGCCGAACACCGGGCCCATCGACGGCTCGCGCAGGGCCACGACGCTCTTCTCGCCGATGCGGCGCAGCGCGTCGGCCAGCCCGACCGACGTCGTCGTCTTGCCCTCGCCGGCGGGGGTCGGGCTCATCGCCGTGACGAGCACGAGGTGCCCGTCGGGTCGGTCCTGCAGGGAGCGCAGGTAGCCCAGCGAGACCTTGGCCTTGGTGTGGCCGTACGGGACGAGGGCCTCGGCGGGGATGCCGAGCACGTCACGTGCCAGGTCGACGACGGGTGTGATGTCGGCGGCCTCGGCGATCTCGATGTCGGACGGGAACGGGGTGGGTGCGTCGACGTCGATGCTCACGCCCCCCATCGTGGCACGCGGCCTGTGGAGGGCGGGCCGACTTGGTGTGTGCGACGGCATACCCTGCTCTGGTGCCAACCCTCGACGAGCTCCTCCACGCCGCGGTCGGCGGGGTCGGCGGCACCGAACGACCGGGTCAGGTCGAGATGGCGCACGCCGTCGCCGACGCCATCGACGGCAAGGGCCACCTGCTCGTGCAGGCCGGCACCGGCACCGGCAAGTCGCTGGCCTACCTCGTGCCCGCGGTGCGGCACGCCATGGACTCCGGCACGCCCACCGTCGTCGCCACGGCCACGCTCGCCCTGCAGGCCCAGATCGTCGACCGCGACATGCCCCGGCTGGCCGAGTCGCTCGCGCCGCTGCTCGGCCGGCGCCCCACCTACGCCCTGGTCAAGGGGCGGCGCAACTACCTGTGCGCCCACAAGCTCGAGGGCGGCTTCCCCGACGACGACGTCGACACCCTGATGTCGGTCGGCGCGGTCGACCAGCAGGCGTCGCGCCTGGGCGCCGAGGTGGTGCGGCTGCGCGACTGGGCCGAGGTCACCGAGTCCGGCGACCGTGACGAGCTGGTGCCCGGGGTGTCCGAGCGGGCCTGGCGCCAGGTGTCGGTGTCGCGCCGAGGAGTGCCTGGGCGGCCGCTGCCCGATGGTGTCGGAGTGCTTCGTCGAGCGCTCGCGCGAGGCCGCCCGCGACGTCGACGTCATCGTCACCAACCACTCGTTCATGGCGATCGACGCCTTCGAGGGCCGCCAGATGCTGCCCGAGCACGACGTGCTCGTCGTCGACGAGGGCCACGAGCTCGTCGACCGGGTCACCTCCACGATCACCGACGAGGTCACGCCCGGCATGATCCGGGCCGCGGCCAAGCGGGCCGGGCGGCAGTCCGACTCCTCGTCGACGATGGACGAGGCCGCCGACCTGCTCGAGTCGGTGCTCGAGCCGGCGCCCGAGGGGCGGCTGCACCGGCATCCCCGACTCGCTCGGTCTCGCCCTGTCGCGGGTGCGCGACACGGCCCGCGCGGTGCAGACCGAGCTGAAGCCGCAGCAGGGCGAGGAGCCCGACGGTGGCCGGCAGGTGGCGCGCGCCGCCGTCGACGAGGTCTTCGAGAACGCCTCGCGCATCCTCGAGGAGCGCGAGCTCGACGTCGTCTGGCTCAGCCGCGACCCGCGCCGCGGGCCCGTGCTGCGGGTGGCGCCGATGAGCGTGGCGATGCTCGTGCGCGACAAGGTCTTCTCCGAGCGCACCGTCGTGCTCACCTCGGCCACGCTCGAGCTCGGCGGGTCGTTCGACGCCGTCGCGGGCACGATCGGCCTGCGCGGCGAGGGCGCGCCGCAGTGGCGCGGGCTCGACGTCGGCAGCCCGTTCGACTACCCGCGAGCAGGGCATCGCCTACGTGGCGCGGCACCTGCCGCCGCCCGGCCGCGACGGCCTGGCCACCGAGACCCTCGACGAGATCGAGGCGCTGGTGCGGGCCGCCGGCGGCCGCACGCTCGGGCCTGTTCTCGTCGATGCGCGCCGCCAAGGAGGCCACCGAGGCGATGCGCGAGCGGTTCGCCGACATGGAGGGCGAGATCGCCGTTCCTCTGCCAGGGCGAGGACCAGATCAGCACGCTGGTGCGCCAGTTCGCCCGCGACCCGCGCACCTGCCTGTTCGGCACGCTGTCGCTGTGGCAGGGCGTCGACGTGCCCGGCTCGTCGTGCCAGCTCGTCATCATCGACCGCATCCCGTTCCCGCGCCCCGACGACCCGCTCGCCTCGGCGCGCTCGCAGGCCATCGCCCGGATGGGCGGCAACGGCTTCATGGCGGTGTCGGCCACCCACGCGGCGCTGCGGCTCGCGCAGGGCGCCGGGCGGCTGATCCGCCGGGCCGACGACCGCGGCGTCGTCGCCTTCCTCGACAACCGGATGATGACCGCCCGGTACGCCGGGTTCCTCCAGCGGTCGCTGCCGCCGTTCTGGCCCACCGCCGACCGGGCGATGGTGCTGGCGGCGCTGAAGCGGCTCGACGAGACCGCCGAGCCGCCGCAGCCGGTCGCCGAGCCGGCGCTGCGCGGGCTGACCGGCGCCGTTCCGGCACCGTGGGCGACACCGACCGCGGTACGGATGCCGCGGCGCCGGTGCCCGTGGAGCGCCCGGTCGCCGAGGACCCGCCCCCGCCGGAGTCGTCGCGCACCGCCGTCACCCACGGCCACGCGTGGACCGAGCAGGAGGACGAGGAGCTGCGCGACGGCATCGAGCTGGGCCTGACCCTCGACGAGCTCGCCGAGTCGATGGAGCTGCCGGTCGACGCCGTGACGGCCCGGCTGGCCGGGCTCGGGCTCGAGGCCGGCAGCGGCCCGACGCTCTCGTTCGACTAGGCGGGTGTGCGCGACGCGGTTCGAGGTGATCGTTCTGGTCCCCGACACCAGCGGATCACCTCGATTCCGGGTGGCTCCCCGCGTGGGCGCGCTCCAGGGTGCGCAGCCAGGCGTCGACCTGGCGCGGTGAGGTGAAGCGCACGACCGGCGGCCCACCGGCATCCGCCGCCCAGGCCTGCGCATGGCCGCGTGCTTGTCGCCGAACGAGCGGAAGTGCCACGCGACGATCGAGTCGGTGGAGAAGGCCCGAACGCCACGACTCGGTGTTGCCGCCGCAGAACTCCTCGCGGGTGCGCAGCCGCCGCAGGGTGCGGGCGCACCAGGCGGCGCAGGCTCACCCGACGCGGGAAGTCGAGCGCCACGAGCAGGTCGGCGCGGGGCAGCACGACGGGTCGAGTCGCCGACCACAGCGAGTCCATGACCCAGGCCGGCCGCTCGCGCCCACGGCCGGATCGCCTCGACCTGCTCCTCGGTCGGTGAGCTGCACCCAGCCGGGCCGCCACATCAGGTCGTCCACCGACACGTGGGGGGCGCCGGTCAGCGCGGCCAGCCGCGCGGCCAGGGTCGACTTCCCCGAGCCGGTCACCCCGTGGAGCACGACGCGGGGGTGAGCCGCGTCAGGTCGCGGGGGCGGGTCGACGAGCACCGGGCGATCCTAGGCAGGCCGCTGTCGGCCGGCGCGTGGCAGAGTGACGCCCATGTCGGACGAGGTCGCGGTGCACCACCGGGTGCCGCCGTACGTCCTGGTCTCCGGGCCCGAGTCGCTGCTCGCCGAGCGCGGCGTGGCCGCAGATCCTCGACGACCTCAAGGTCACCGAGCCCGAGCTCGAGACGATCCGGCTCTACGCCGCGCGCCTACACCGCCGGCGAGCTCGACCCTGCACGCCAGCCCGTCGCTGTTCGGCGGGGCCAAGTGCATCGTCGTGCACGACCTCGACGAGGCCGACGACGAGCTGCAGGCCGACCTGCTCGCCGCCCTCGCGGGCGAGCCCGAGCCCGACCTCACCCTCGTCGTGCTGCACAAGGGCGGCTCGCGGGGCAAGAAGGTGCTCGACACGCTCAAGGGCTCCGGGGCCCGGGTCATCGACGCCCCGGCGATCAAGACCGACCGCGACAAGGCCGACTTCGCCGCCCACGAGTTCCGCGGCGGCCCGGCGCAAGGCCACCGGCGAGGCCGTGCACGCGCTCGTCGAGGCCGTCGGCAAGGACGTCCGCGAGCTCGCGGCGGCCTGCCAGCAGCTCATCGACGACACCACGGGCGTCATCGACGAGCAGGTCGTGCTGACCTACCACGGGGGCAAGGTCGAGGCGACCGGCTTCCGGGTGGCCGACGCCGCCATGGCCGGCGACACCGGCGAGGCGCTGCGCCTGCTGCGGCACGCCATCGCCGTCGGGGTCGACCCCGTGCCGATCGTCGCCGTGCTCGCCCAGCAGGCCCGCCAGCTGATCAAGGTCGGCTCGGCCGGCCGCGGCCGCTCGGCCGACCTGGCCCGAGACCTCGGCATGGCGCCGTGGCAGGTCGACAAGGCCCGCCGGGCGCTGGGCGGCTGGACCGCCGACGCGCTCGCCACCTGCGTCACCGCCATCGCCGCGGCCGACTTCGAGGTCAAGGGCGGCGGCCGCGACCCGGTCTACGCCGTCGAGCGGTGCGTGCTCACCATCACCGGCCAGCACGCGCGCAACCGCGCCTGAGGGCGAGGCGGTGGGGCACGGCATCCGACGTTTTGGCGGGCGGGCGCCCCACTGGTAACTTTGATCCTTGCGTGCGCGCTTGAGGTCGTGCGCGTACGCAGCACCACCCAGCGCGGGTCAACCACGGATGTCCCCACGTCCGGTCCCGACGCAGCGACTGCCGCCCTCTAACGGCATACCGACCCCAGAGAAAGCATTCACACGTGGCAAACATCAAGTCCCAGCTCAAGCGGATCAAGACGAACCGCCTGGCGACCGAGCGCAACAAGGCGATCAAGTCCGAGTTCAAGACGGCGATCCGCAAGTTCCGTGACGCCGCCGACTCCGGCAACGCCGACGAGGCGAAGGCTGCCCTGCAGGTGGCCTCGACCAAGCTCGACAAGGCCGTGAGCAAGGGCGTCATCCACAAGAACCAGGCCGCGAACAAGAAGTCCGTCGATGGCCAAGAAGGCCGCCGGTCTCTGACCGTCCGCGACCCCGACGGGGCCCGTCACCGACTGCGGTGACGGGCCCCGTCGCACGTCCGGTGCCGGTCGGCCGCCGCCGCTCGTCGCTCAGCGGTGCAGGTCGGCCACGGCGCGCGCGACGGCGTCGAAGCGCTGCCGCGACAGCACCGCGCCCTCGCGGCGCACCGCCTTGGGGTCGACCCGCACGACGCCGGTCGACCCGCACCTCGCTCGGCCGGCCCTGACGGTCCCAGCCGCCCGAGCCGATGTCGACCCAGCGCGCGCCGCGCCGCCCGAGCCGGGTAGCCGTCGTGGTCCTTGCTCGTCAGCTGCAGCGCGAGCAGCCACGCGCCGTCGCGGCCGACGAGCAGCACCGGGCGGTCCTTGCCCTGGCGGTGGTCCTCCTCGAAGGGCACCCAGGTCCACACGATCTCGCCCGGGTCGGGGCGGCCGTCGGGCGTGCGGGTCGTAGGCCGGCACAGCCGCCCGGTGAAGTCACCGGGGTAGGGCGCCGGCGTTGCCGGTGAGCCACCGGCGCAGCGACGAGGCGGCCCTGCGCAGCAGACCCGGGCGGCGGGGCGGGGGAGTCGAGGCCACGGCCAGAGCCTAGGGCGGATCGCCGGCCCGGTAGAGCCCGACGAGCACCGAGTCCAGCGGGTCGGTCGCGCGGCCGTCCGGCAGGTCGCCGACGAGCCGGTCGAGGTGCGCCGCCAGCGCCGCCGCCTGCTGCGGCGCATCCGCAGCCGCCGCAGGTGCAGCAGCGGCTCACCCGGGGCGGCATCCACCTCGTCGGCGACGGTCTGCAGCAGCGCGGCGGTGTGCCCGGATGCCGCGCCGCCGGGGGTGCGCACCCGGCGCGCCACCCGCTCGAAGTACTGCTCGGTGCCGCCCCGCACGGTGCGGGTGCGGCCCCGGCGCACCAGGCCGGCCCGCTCGAGCACCGCGAGGTGGTGGGCGACGTTGCCCTTGTTCGTGCCCAGCCGGGTCGGACAGCTGGCTGACCGTGGCACCGTCGGCACCGACCGACAGCAGCAGCCGCATCCGGGCCGGGTGGCCGAGGGCTCTGCAGCTGGTCGGTGTCGGTGACGTCGAGCAGGTCGGGGTCGGGGTCCACGGATCAAGCGTCAAGAGCAGTTGACGCTCTGTCAAGGCCCGACCAGAATCGCCGGTCATGGAGACCACCGAACCCACCCCGCGACCCGCAGCCCGCCGACGTCGCCGCCCGCTGCGCCGACCTCGTGGCCGAGCGCTTCGTCCTCCCCGAGGTGGGGGAGCGGGCCGCCACCCGGCTGCGCCATCGCGCCGCCGCGGGCGCCTACGACGGCCTCGACCCGGCAGCCCTCGCCGCGGCGCTCAGCGCCGACCTCGAGGACGTCGCGCACGACCTGCACCTGCGCGTCATCCACCACCCCGGCGGCGTGCCGCCGACCGAGGACCCGGCGGCGTACGAGGCGTACTGGCGCGAGACGGCCCGCACCACGGCCGGCGGGATGCGCCGGGTCGAGCGGCTCGCGGGCAACGTGGCCCACCTGCGGTCGGCCCGGTGCTCGCCCCGCCGGCGCCGTCGTGGGATGCCGTGATCGGCCGCCATGGCGCTGGTCGCCGACGCCGACGCCCTGGTGCTCGACGTGCGCGAGTGCCGCGGGGGAGACCCCGACACGGTGCAGCTGCTGGTCAGCCACCTCGTCGGCGAGGAGCCGGTGCGCCTGGTCGACATCGAGTCGCGGACCGAGGGGGTGCGCCAGCGCTGGACCCACCCGGTGGCGGCCCGGCGGTTCGGCCCGGACCGGCCGCTGGTCGTGCTCACCTCGGCCACGACCTTCTCCGGCGGCGAGGAGGTGGCCTTCGACGTGCAGCTGCTCGGCCGCGGCCGGGTCGTGGGGGAGCGCACCCGCGGCGGGGCCAACCCCGCGCGAGGGCGTGGCCGTGCACCCCGAGCTCGAGCTCGCCGTGCCGGTGGCCCGGGCGCTGCAGCCCGCGCGACGGCAGCTCGTGGGAGGGGGTCGGCGTGCGGCCCGACGTCGAGTGCCCGGCCGGCGAGGCCCTCGACCGCGCGCTGGCCCTGGTCAGGCGCGACTGAGCGGGCGCGCGCGGGTGCGTGAACGGCATCCGTGGATCGTGGGACACTTGGGGACAGTGCCCTGACCGCCCCGACGCAAGGAAACCACCCGCTCGTGTCCCCCCGCGCCCGCACCGCGCTGCAGCCGCACGCCACGCCGCCGGAGCGCGATCCGCAACTTCTGCATCATCGCCCACATCGACCACGGCAAGTCGACGCTGGCCGACCGGATGCTGCAGATCACCGGCGTCGTCGACGACCGCGTCATGCGCGCCCAGTACCTCGACCGGATGGACATCGAGCGCGAGCGCGGCATCACGATCAAGTCCCAGGCCGTGCGCCTGCCGTGGGACGCTCGACGGCGCAGCACCTACGTGCTGAACATGATCGACACCCCCGGCCACGTCGACTTCACCTACGAGGTGTCGCCGCTCGCCTCGCCGCCTGCGAGGGCGCGGTGCTGCTCGTCGACGCCGCCCAGGGCATCGAGGCGCAGACCCTCGCCAACCTCTACCTCGCGCTGGAGAACGACCTCACGATCATCCCGGTGCTCAACAAGATCGACCTGCCGGCGGCCCAGCCGGAGAAGTACGCCGAGGAGCTCGCCCACCTGATCGGCTGCGAGCCCGAGGACTGCCTGCGCGTGTCCGGCAAGACCGGCGTCGGGCGTCGAGCCGCTGCTCGACGAGATCGTGCGCGCAGATCCCGGCCCCGTCGGGCGACGCCGAACGCCCCGGCCCGCGCGATGATCTTCGACTCGGTCTACGACACCTACCGCGGCGTCGTCACCTACGTCCGCGTCATCGACGGCAACCTCAACCCGCGCGAGCGGATCGTGATGATGTCGACCCGCGCCACCCACGAGCTGCTCGAGATCGGCGTCATCTCCCCCGAGCCGGTGCCCGGCAAGGGCCTCGGCGTCGGCGAGGTCGGCTACCTCATCACCGGCGTGAAGGACGTGCGCCAGTCGCCGGGTCGGCGACACCGTCACCAACGCTGGCCAAGCCGGCCAGCCGACGGCGCTCGGCGGCTACCGCGACCCCAAGCCGATGGTGTTCTCCGGCCTGTACCCGATCGACGGCTCCGACTACCCCGACCTGCGCGACGCCCTCGACAAGCTCAAGCTCAACGACGCCGCGCTGGTCTACGAGCCGGAGACCTCGGTCGCGCTCGGCTTCGGCTTCCGCGTGCGGCTTCCTCGGCCTGCTGCACCTCGAGATCGTCCGCGAGCGGCTCGAGCGCGAGTTCGACCTCGACCTCATCTCGACCGCGCCCAACGTCGTCTACGAGGTGCACGATGGACGACGGCAGCGTCGATCATCGTCACCAACCCCAGCGAGTTCCCCGGCGGCAAGATCGCCGAGGTCCGCGAGCCCGATCGTGCGCGCCACGATCCTCGCGCCGAGCGAGTTCATCGGCACGATCATGGAGCTGTGCCAGGGCAGCGCCGCGGCACCCTGCTCGGCATGGACTACCTCTCCGAGGACCGCGTCGAGATGCGCTACACGCTGCCGCTCGCCGAGATCGTCTTCGACTTCTTCGACCAGCTCAAGTCGCGCACCCGCGGCTACGCCTCCTCGACTACGAGCCCGACGGCGAGCAGGCGGCCGACCTCGTCAAGGTCGACATCCTGCTGCAGGGCGAGACCGGTCGACGCGTTCAGCGCGATCGTGCACAAGGACAAGGCCTACGCGCTACGGCGTGATGATGGCCGGCAAGCTCAAGGAGCTCATCCCGCGGCAGCAGTTCGAGGTGCCGATCCAGGCCGCCATCGGCGCGCGGATCATCGCCCGCGAGAACATCCGCGCCATCCGCAAGGACGTCCTGGCCAAGTGCTACGGCGGTGACATCACCCGCAAGCGCAAGCTGCTCGAGAAGCAGAAGGAGGGCAAGAAGCGGATGAAGATGGTCGGCCGCGTCGAGGTGCCGCCAGGAGGCCTTCATCGCCGCGCTCACCTCCGACGGGCGGGCGCCCAGGCCACCAAGAAGTAGTGGAAGCAGCCGCGCCGCCAGCACCCAGCCGCGTGCTGGTGCCGGCCTCGGCCCTGCTCTGGGGGCTGCAGTTCGCCTTCCTCAACCCGGCGATCGGCATCATCCTCGTCACGCTCTACGACGCCACCCCCGGCGAGGTCGGCCTGGCCCTGGCCGTCTACAACATCAGCGGGTTCGTCTCCACGCTCGTCGTGCCGACTCGGGCCGACCGCTCGGGCGACTACCTGGTGCCGATGCTCTGGTGCGGGGGCTTCACCGTCGCCCTGACGACCGCGCTGGCCCTGTCGACCACGCTGCCGCCCGCCGTCCTGGCCCTCGTCGCGCTGGGTGGGCCGGCGGGGGTCGGCATCGGGCTGCTCTTCGCACACCAGCGCGCCTCGGGCGCAGGAGTGCAGGAGGTGATGCGCACCCGAGCGGTGTTCTCGTTCGCCTGGGTCGCGGGTCCACCACTCGCGGCATTCCTCATGGGACTGCTCGGCAACCGCTCGGTGCTCTGGGCGATCGCGGGTGTCGCCGTGCTCGGCATGGGGGTGACCGGCTCGTTGATCCGGCAGCGTGCCACGTCGCCGGCGAGCCCCGGCGCCGATGCGGAGCCGGGTGGCCGGCTCGTCGACGCGGTCCGCCGTCCGGGGGTGCCGCTGCTCATCGTGGCGCTCGTCCTGCTCATGGCAGCGAACAGCGCCTCCGTGTCCGCGCTGCCGCTGCTGGTGACCCAGCAGCTCGGGCTCGACGTCATCTGGAGTGGTGTGGCTCTGGGGGTGGCGGCGGGTCTGGAGGTCCCCGTGCTGCTCGTCCTCGGCCGGGTGGTCGGTCGCTTCGGGCAGCGACGGCTGATCGCCATGGGCTGCCTCGTCGGTGTCGTGTACCTCGTGGCGATGACCCTGTGCACCGGCCCGGTGGTCCTCGTCGGTGCCCAGCCGCTGAACGCCGTGTTCGTCGCAACCGTCTCGGGCCTGGGGTTGACCCTCGTGCAGGACGTGGTCGGCCGCCCGGGCCTCGCGTCCGCGCTGTTCATGAACACCACCCGGGTGGGCGCGATCATCGCCGGGCCGGTGCTCGCGATCGGTGGCGTGCGAGGGCCTGGCTACAGCGGGGTGTTCGCGGTCTGCGCCGCACTCGTCGCCCTGGGGCTCGGGATGCTGCTGCTCGAGCGTTCACGCTCTCGGGGCCGGCTCACCGGCCGTGTTGACCCGGGGCAGTGGGTCGGTTGGGGTTCTCGCGTCGGCCACTCAGCCGGCGGCCACGTCGGCCGGGAGCACCGCGCTCAGCACGGTGCCGCCGGCGTCGCCGGTGCGCCAGGCCAGCAGGCCGCCGAAGTCCTCGAGGTTCTCGCGGAGCAGCTGCAGGCCGAGGTGCCCGCGCTGCGGCTCGGCCGTCGTGTCGAATCCGCGGCCGTCGTCGCTCACCTCGACGTGCACATCCGCTCCCCGTCGGAGCACGGTGACGGCGGCGCGGGAGGCGCCCGAGTGGGCGACGACGTTGCGCAGGCCCTCCTGCAGCACGCGGTAGACCAGCCGCGACGTCCCGAGCGACCAGTCGGGCGCCTCAGGCACGTCCAGCCGGACAGTGGTGCCGCTCGACTCCACCCGGTCGGCCAGGTCGCGGGCGGCCTGCGCCAGCCCTGGCCCCTCCAGGTCGGGCGGGTGGATGTCGACGAGCAGCGAGCGGAGCGCCTCCACGTCGTGGGCGAGCATCACCGTCGCGTCGGCGACCGTCTGCCGGGCGAGCGACGCCTCGGGGGTCGACGGCAGCTGTTCCGCGACGAGCGGCATGGCGTACGTCAGCCCGGCGAGGTCCTGCACGACGCCGTCGTGGAGGTCGTGGGCGATCCGCAGCCGTTCGCGGTGGATGGCGAGCAGCGATCGGCGCAGCACGGCGGCGTTCTGCTCCTGGCCGCGCTCGACCCGCCGGGCGAGGCCCACCGCCAGCGGCACGACGGCCAGCTGGTAGGCGACCAGCACCCCCACAGCCAGGGTGAGCAGCGCCACCAGGATGGTCCGCTGCTGCGCGCGCATCTGGGCGGTCGACAGGTACGCCTCGACGACCAGGGGCTCGCCCGCGCCGTCCGCGACCCCGGCGTACACCTCGAGCAGCTCGCCCTCGTCGCGCTCGGCCACGTTCTCCGCCTTGTCGAGGCGTGGACACCTCGGCGGTGACCCCGTGGGTCTGGAAGATCTCCTCGACGTCCTCGTCGAGCGGGAAGCGCTGGCCGATGACCGCCGTCTCGTCCGACCAGATGACGACCCCCTGCTGCGTCCACAGCTTCACGTGCTTGATCGACCCCTCGATCATCGCCTCGTGCAGGATGCCGTCCAGCCGCGCGATCGCGGCGGCGTCCCCGGCGCGCACCTGCTCGTCGACCAGTGGGCCCGCGACGGCCTGGGCCACGGTCGCACCGCGCAGCCGGGCGTCGTCGAGCGCCCACCCCTCGGCGATCCGCTGGCCGACCAGGACGGCCCCCACGGCCAGGACGAGCAGGGTGACCACGCTCAGGGCCACGAAGCGGCGCAGTGCGGTGCGGGTGACCGAGGAGGTGTCCCGCGCCCCGTCGCGTGGTCCGCCCTCAGCCCGACTCACGCAGCAGCCCCCTGCGCTTGGCGACCGCGACCGCCTCCAGCTGCGAGTGGGCGTCGAGCTTGCTGAACAGGGAGCCGACGTAGCCGCGACAGGTGTGCCGGGAGATGCCGAGGCGGCGGGCGATGGCGGTGGTGTCGAGGCCCTCGGCGAGCAGGTGGAGCACCTGGTCCTCGCGGGTGGTCAGCATCACCGCGCGGCCCGCCCTCACGCCGCACGGCGAGCAGCCGCCGCAGCAGGGCCGGGTCGACGTTGAACTCGTCCGGCCCGGCGGGGCGCAGGGCCGCGAGGAGGTCCTCGACCGCGCCGTCCTTGGCGAGCAGGGCGCTGGCGCCCGCGCTGACGGCCCGGCGCAGGAGCGGCTCGGTGGAGAACGCGGTCAGCACCACGACCCGCATCCCGGGGTGGCGGCGGACGATCTCGGCCGTCGCGGCGATCCCGTCGTCCTGACCGATCTGCACGTCCATGACGACGGCGTCCGGCTCGAGGGCGTCGATCATCGCGTAGGCCTCGGCGAGGGTGTCGGCGGTGCCGACGCACGCCATCTCGGGGTCGGTCGAGATGCACGCGGCGGAGCAGCTCGCCGAACATCTTGTGGTCGTCGACGACCACCACACGCACCGGCGGGCGATCCACCCCCTGCGGGTCGCTCATGGGCACAGTGTGGACTCGCGGGCCGAGGCTTGTCCGCCAACTTCGCGGACAATGGCCCGATCGGGCCCACCCCCAAAATCGGGGGTGTCACCGCAGGCCGAGCGCCTGCCCGGCCACCTGCGCGAGGGCCCGGTCCACCGCACCCGTGTCGACACCCGGCATCCGTGCCAGGGTCTCGCGCAGCAGCTCGACGAGGCCGCGCAGCTCCACCCGCGACGGGACGGCCTCCGGGCCGGCAGTGGCGTCGTCGGTCAGCAGCTGCACGTACAGGGCGCGGGTCTGTGGGCCGGGCTCGACACCGAGCTCCTCGACGAGCGCGCGTCGAAGCTCGAGGAACGCCCGCAGGGCACCGGCGCGGCGCCCGTCCGCGGAGAGCGCGCGCATCAGGTCGCGGGTCAGGGCCTCGTCGTAGGGCTCCAGGCTCGTGGCGCGCGAGGCGAGCTGCACGGCGGTGCCCGTCTCGCCCAGCGCGAGGGCGGCCCGTGAGGCCCGGCCGCAGGCGGCGGCGAGCCTCGTGGTGGAACTCCTCGCGGGCGAGGTCGGCCCAGTCGGCGCGCATCTCGGAGGCGAGCAGCGGCTGCTCGCACAGCCGCAGGGCCTGCCGGGTCAGGGCCAGGGCCTCCTCGTCGTCGGCCACGGCGGCGATCGCGAGCAGCGACCGGCACTCGTGCAGGTCGACCGTGACCGCGTCGAGGTCGAGGCGGTACCCGGCCGACGTCGTCATGATGGGCGAGGGCGCCCCGCACCCCGCCCCCATCCGGCGCCGCAGCACGCACACGTACGTCTCGAGCGTCGCGACCGCCGAGGCCGGCACCGTTCGCCCCAGAGGAGCTGGGCGAGCCGGTCCTTGGTCACCGGTGCGCCGTCGGCCAGGGCCAGCACCTCGAGGATCTGGCGCGGCTTGATGCCCCCGAGCTGCGATCCCACCACGTCCCCGGTCGGTCTGTGGACCGTCGTCGTTCCCGAAGAGCCTGATGTCGTACATGTCCGTCACCCCTGTGCGAACCAGTTCGTGGATCCCTGCCGATCCGCGATCTGAGTCAACGATGGGGCCCCGCGCAGCGACCGGGTAGCCGCATCGAGGGGGTCATCCGACCCTGCACGTGCGGGGGCCCGATCGGGTGGTCGGGGGTGGCCCGTTCGGCCGATGCGCCGGCCCCCAGCCGCCGGGGCTCAGCCGCCGGGCGACGCCTCGGCGATGCCGCGCAGCCTCGCCACGTAGGCCTCCCACCACGCCTCGTCGACGTCGGGGAGGTTGCGTCAGGCCGTCGCGCAGCCCGCGCGCCCCGTCGAGCTGCTCGCGCAGGATGTCGAGCTGCCCGGCGTGCCGCGCCGTCTCGACGGCCATGTGCACCAGCAGGGTGTGCAGGTCGGTCTCCGGCGTGCGCCACCACGGCACGGATGCCGGTGCGTCGAGCGGCAGCGGCGCGATGGTCTCGTCGGCGAAGGCCGTGACCCGCCGGTAGAGGTCGAGGACCTCGGCGGGCGACTCGTCCGCCGTCGCCCACATGTCGGCGTTCGGCTCGGCGTCGTCGGCCCAGAACGCCATCGGCTCGGGCCACGGGCGGCCCAGGCAGGCGCCGAAGTACTCCGCCTCGACGCCGGCCAGGTGCTTCACGACGCCCAGGAGGTTGGTGCCGGTGGGGGTCAACGGCATCCGCTGGTCACGCTCGGGCAGCCCCTCGACCTTCCAGAGCACCGCCTCGCGCAGGCCCTGCAGGTACCGCCACGCCGTCTGCTTCGCATCCATCGAGCCAACCTCTCACGAGGCGGCGACGCTCGACTCCTCGACGGTCGGCGCCTGCACCGGCCCGTCGCGCCACTGCTCCGGGTGTGACGCGAGCTCGAGCACCGCCAGCACGTCGCGCGGCCACACGTCGTCGTCGGTGCGTGGCCAGGTCGGCGAGCGACCACCAGCGGATGTCGGCGACGGTCAGCTGCTCCTCCTCGGTGTGCGCCGCGGTGTCGACCTCGAAGGCCGGCACCCGCACCACGTAGAACACCTCGACCTGGTCGACCACCTTGTCGCTGTAGCCGTGCACGACGGTGCGGGTCAGCAGCGGCCCGACGAGGTCACCGGCCTCGACGACGAGCCCGGTCTCCTCCCACAGCTCGCGCACGCCGGCCTCGAGGTCGCTCTCGCCGGGGTCGACACCGCCGCCGGGGGTCACCCACCAGTGCGCCACCGGGTCGAGCCCGAGGTCGGAGTCCTGGAAGAGCAGCATCCGGTCGGCCTCGTCGACGACGAGCACGCGCACGGCCCGTCGGTCGAACCGCGGCCGGTCCTCGGGGGCGGGCACGACGAACCCGGGCTGGCCGGGGAAGGGGTGGGTGGGCATCACCACACGCTAACCCGACCGCGCCTACCCACCGGTAACCTCGGCGGATGCCCGACACCTACGCGCTCTACCGGTCGATGTCCGCCAAGCCGCTCGGCAAGCGGGCCTTCTCGCTGCTCTTCGCGAACAAGGCGCCCTACTTCCGCACCGTGCGGCCCCAGGTGCGCGACGTGCGCCCGCACCACGCCGAGCTGACCATCCGCAAGCGGCGCGCCGTGCAGAACCACATCGGCACCCTGCACGCGATCGCGGTGTGCAACGGGCTCGAGGCCGCGATGGGGCTGCTCGCCGAGGCGACGACGCCGCAAGGACCGGCGCTGGATCCCGAAGGGGATGCAGGTCGCCTACCTCGCGAAGTCGACGACCGACCTGCTCTGCGTCGCCGAGACCGACCCGGCCGACTGGGCGCGAGGTCGGCGACGTCGCCGGTGCGGGTCAGGGCGGTGCGCACCGACGGCGTGGTCGTCGTCGAGGGCGTCATCACGATCTACGTCAGCGAGAAGCCGGCTCGGTGAGCCGCCGCGCGCAGCCGCTCGACGTCGGCCTCGCTCCAGCCCTGGGCGCGCAGCCAGCCGGCCGCGCCGCCCCAGCCCTCGTCGACGGCGGCGAGGATCGCCTCGATCGACTCCGCCTGCGGCAGCTGGTCGGCGAGCTTCTGCTTGGCCAGCGCCGGGCCGTAGGCCTCGCGCGGCATCAGGCGCCCGACGATCTGCTCGAGGCGCTCGCCGGTGAGCACGTAGTCGGCCACGATCTCGTCGTGCGGCACGCCGGCCACGTCGAGCGCCATCGCGACGACGGTGCCGGTGCGGTCCTTGCCGGCCGCGCAGTGCACGACGACGGCGCCCTCGGCGTTGGCGACGACTCGAGGGCGGCGGCGACCGAGTCGGGGCGCGTCGCCAGGTAGCCGAGGTAGTGCTCGGCCCAGAACGGCGCGTCGCGCACCGGGTCGTCGTCGCGCCAGGGCAGCGCCCGGGCGCCGACTGCCTCCGCGACTCTGGTCGGGCGTCCGCGCTCCTCCGATAGCGAGTGGTGGTGGTGGGTCAGCGACTCGACCCGCCGCAGCGGCCCGGGCCCCTCCAGGTGCAGCTCGGTGTCGGTGCGCAGGTCGACGACGTCGGTGACCCCGAGCTCGTCGACGAGGCGCTGCACGTCGGTCTCGGTGAGGTCCTGCAGGTTGTCGGAGCGGATCAACCGCCCGGATGCCGTGTGCCCGCCGTCGCGGGTCGGCAAGCCCCCGAGGTCACGCATGTTGACGATGCCGTCGAGCTCGATCCACCGGTCCGTCACCGTGTCATCGTAGGTCGGGCGGGTCGGGGACGAATGGCGCGGTGCCCCGACTGCCCGACGGTGACCCCGCGCCGGAGACCGGCGAGCTGCCGCCCGAGGCGCTCGCCACCCTCGCGGGCTCGCGGCTCGGGATGTACGTGCACGTGCCGTTCTGCGCGGTGCGCTGCGGCTACTGCGACTTCAACACCTACACGCTGACCGAGCTCGGCCCGGGCGCCTCGACCTCGACCTTCGTCGACTCGGCGCTCGTCGAGCTCGACGTCGCCGGCGCGCGTGCTGGGCCCGCGGCGCCGGCCCGGTCGACACGGTCTTCGTCGGCGGTGGCACGCCCACGCTGCTGCCGGCGGCCGACCTCGTGCGGTGCGTCGACGGCATCCGGGAGCGGTTCGGGCTCGCGCCCGACGCCGAGGTGACGACCGAGGCGAACCCCGACTCGGTGACCGCCGCCGACCTCGAGGTGCTGGCCGGCGGGCGGGTTCACCCGGGTGTCGATCGGCATGCAGTCGGTGGTGCCGCACGTGCTGCGCGACCCTCGAGCGCACCCACGACCCGGCTCGGGTGGCGACCGCCGTGGCCGGCGCGAAGGCGGCCGGGCTGGCGACCAGCGTCGACCTGATCTACGGCACCCCGGGCGAGAGCCTCGACGACTGGCGGGCGAGCCTCGACGCCGCGGTCGCGCTCGAGCCCGACCACGTCTCGGCCTACGCGCTCGTCGTCGAGGAGGGCACCAAGCTCGCGGCCCAGGTGCGCCGCGGCGAGGTGCGCGATGCCCGAGGGCGACGACGAGGCCGACAAGTACGAGCTCGCGGACGAGCGTTCTCGCGCAGGCCGGTTACGGCTGGTACGAGGTGAGCAACTGGTCGCGCGACGACACCGGGCGCTGCCGCCACAACGAGGGCTACTGGCGCGGCGACGACTGGTGGGGCGTCGGGCCGGGCGCCCACAGCCACGTCGGCGGGGTGCGCTGGTGGAACGTCAAGCACCCGAGCGACGTATGCCGCGCGGCTGGCCGACGGTGCACTCGCCGGCGGCCGGGCGCGAGACCCTCACCGCCGAGCAGCGGCACGACGAGGGGTGCTGCTCGGCGTGCGCCTGCGCGAGGGGCTGCCGGTCGACGTGCTCGACGCCGGCCGGGCGCACGGCGGTGGCCGGCCTCGTGGCCGACGGGCTGGTCGACGGGCCGGTCGGCGCGTCGGCGACCGCCGGGTCGTGCTCACCCTGCGCGGCCGGCTCCTGGCCGACACCGTGGTGCGCCGGCTGCTCGGGGTCTGACGCCGAGGTCACGGCGCGGCTGGGGCCACCGCCCCCGGCACCACGAACCCGCACTCGTAGGCGAGCACCACGAGCTGCACGCGCGCGACTCGCAGGCCGAGCTTGGTGAAGATCCGGTTCACGTGGGTCTTCACCGTCGCCTGCGACACCACGAGGGTGGCGGCGATCTCGGTGTTGGTGCGCCCGCGCGCGACGAGGCGCACCACGTCGAGCTCGCGCTCGGTCAGCGGCGCCAACGCCGGCGGGAAGCCCGCCCACGGGCGCGGGCCGGGTCACGTGGGCCTCGATCGAGCCGCCGGGTCAGTGAGGGCGCCAGCAGGGCCTCCCCACGCGCCGACGGTCTCGATCCCCTCGACCAGCCGGTCGGGTGTCGTCGCCTTGAGGAGGAACCCGGCGGCGCCGGCGCGCAGGGCCTCGTACACGTAGGAGTCCAGGTCGTAGGTCGTCACCACCAGCACCTTGGTCGCCAGGCCCGGCCGCGGCGATCTCGCGGGTCGCGCCGATCCCGTCGAGCACCGGCATCCGGATGTCCATCAGCACGACGTCCGGTGCGGTGCGGCGCACCACGTCGACCGCCTCGGCGCCGTCCGCAGCCTCCCCGAGGACCTCGACGCCCCGCACCCGCAGCACGCTGGCAGCCCGGAACGCACGAGCTCCTGGTCGTCGGCGAGCACGACGCTCGTCATCTCGTCACCTCCGCCGTCCGCGGGGCGGCCACCACAGGGGCCGCACGCTCGTCGCCCAGTGGCAGGTGCACGGCCAGCACGTGTCGCCCTCGTCGACGCGCCGGTCGACGCGGCCACCGACGAGGGCGGCCCGCTCGGCGATGCCGGTCACCCCGAGGCCGCTCCCGAGCGGCCCTGCCGGGCGTCGTCGGGCCCGGTCGGCAGCGGGCTCCCAGTCGTTGGTGACCTCGATGTCGAGGGCGTCTGCCCGCACCGTCAGGGCGAGCTGGGCCCGGTCGCCGGTGGCGTGCCGGGCTGCGTTGGTCAGGGCCTCCTGCACGATGCGGAAGGCCGAGACGTCGACGGTGGGCGGCAGGGTGGCGAGCGCTGTGGCATCCGGCGACACGGTCAGGTCGACCCGTAGCCCGTGGGCACGCGCGGTGTCGAGAGCTCGTCGAGCCGGGCGAGGGTGGGGGCCGGGCCCAGGGCCATCTCGTCGTCGTCGTCGCGCAGCACGTGGAGCATCCGACCGGTCTCGGTGAGGGCCGCGCGGCCGGCGGCGGCGACGGCATCCAGCCCGGCCTCGGCGGCCGTGGGGTCGGTGCGCACGAGGTCGCGCGCCGCGGCGGTCTGCACGACCATCGCGCTCAGCGAGTGGGCCAGCACGTCGTGCAGCTCGCGGGCGATGCGCAGGCGCTCGCCGCGGGCGGCCTCGCGCTCGATCCACTCCTGCTGGCGCACCAGCTGGGCGCGCTGCTCGGAGACCCGGCGCACCACCTGGCCCAGCACGAACGGGGGCACGAACAGGGCCGCGAGGAAGAGCACGTCGTCGAGCCCGTGGGACCGGTCGTCGGCGACGAGGTAGGTCAGGGTCATCACCGCGCTGATCGCGACCATGCCCAGCAGCCCTCGCCGCAGGGTGAGGAACCGGCCGAGCGAGTAGGTGGCGAGCACGATGACGCCGATGGGGGCGCTGGCCTCGTCGAGCCTCGGCCCGAGGAAGGGGATGGCGAAGAGCACGGCCACCGCCAGGGGCGCGACCAGCAGCGGCAGGCGGCGCCGGAAGACGAGCAGCGTGCACGGCGAGCACCTCGAGCGCGGCGGCCGCGGGCCAGCCTGCCGGGGCGGTCAGGGCGAGCTCGAGCACGCCGAGCGCGGCGAGCGCAGCGGGGAGGGCCACGTCGCGCCATCCCGGGGTCGGGCGGGCTGCCATGGCGACACGCTAGACCTGCGGGTCGGCGGGCGGCGTCAACCCGGGGGTTGACGACGGTTGGCTCCCGGGCCGACGCGCCCGGGGGTGGCCGGGCCCGACGATTCGGGCAGGTGGCCGAGCGCGGCCGCCCCTACGAAGGAGGACGACATGTCGTTCACGCTGGACTCGGTCCACTTCAGCCGCCGCACCGAGCGCCGGATCGTCACGGCCACCTGGGTGCTGGCCTGGTTCGGCCTGGTGGCCGGGCAGCTGCACGCCCTCGCTCGGCACGCCACCGTCGACGGCCGCGAGGACCTCGACTCGGGTCTGACCGGGTGTGGTCGGTGCCGGCGTCGAGGCGCTGGCACCACTGCTGACCTGGTCGGACCCGCAGACGGTCTACCTGACCTACGGCAAGCTGTGGATCCCCGTGTACGCCGCGAGTGCGCTGTGCGCCCTGGTCGTGCGCAGCCACCGCCGCCCCGGCCGGCTGGAGGCGTGGGGGTGGCGCGTGTACCTCACGGCCGCGCGCTGATGGCGCTCTCCGTGGTGGGCGACTACCTGACGCCGTGGACCGACGCGTCGTTCGTCGTGCTCGGGATGCCGTCCGCGGCCTGACGCTGGTCGGTGGCCTGCTGCTGGCATCGCCCTGCTGCGGGCCGGGTTCCGCCCGCGGGTCACCCTTGGGTGCTCATCCTCTGGCTGCCGATGCTCATCGCGATCACGACGGTCACCTCGCTGGGGAGCGCGGGCCTGCCGACCGTCTTCGCCTGGGCGTTCGCCGCCGGGCGGGTGACCGGGAGCGAGGCCGAGGAGGTCGAGCCCGCGATCGCGGCGCAGCCGACATGGGCTGAGGACGGCGAAGCGGCCGCCCGTCCGGGGGACGGGCGGCCGCTGCGGTTCAGCGGTTCGGTCGGGTCAGCTCACTTGACGAACTGGGGCGTCATCGGCGGGTTCCACCACTCGCCGTTGTTGGCCTTGATGGCGCCGATGAGGTGCACGATCAGCACGTACAGGCCGCCGACGATGATCATCGGGATGCCGATGATGGCGCCGATGACCGTCACCGTGAGGATGATGCCGCCGATCACCAGGATGCGCGCCGAAGATCTGCACGTTGAGGGCGTTCGCCGAGTGGTGGTGCACGAACGGGCCGCGGTCCTTGTAGACGCAGGTAGATGACCAGGGCGCAGACGAAGCCCAGCGTGCCGCCGGACAGGATCGTGGCGGCCAGCGTGCCACCGTGCGCGATCGTGCCCCAGGTGCGCTCGTCGGTCGGCGACATCGGGTTCGGGGGAGCCACCGCGGTGCCCGGGGCCGGCGCCGTACGGCGGCGGGGGCGGCGGCTGGGGCTGCTGGGCGTACTGCGGCTGCGCGTACTGCGGCTCGGTGTACTGCGGCTGGGCGTACACCGGCTGCTCGTAGGCTGCTCGGCGGCCGGCGGCGCGGCGGGAGCCGGCGGGGCCGCGGGCTCGGCCGTGGGCACGACCTCGGTCACCTCGACGTCCGCGGGCTGCGCGGGAGCAGTGGGGTCGCCCGGCGTCTCGTCGGGTCGGGGGGTGGTGTCGCTCATCGGTACTCCTTGATCGGTGGGTCTTCACCCATCAAACACCCGCTGGGCCGCGCCGGAACCCGATCCGGGGTGTGGCCGGGGTCGCGCTCAGGGTCGGGTCAGGGCCGACCCCGAGACCTAGAGCGACAGCTCCTCGAGGCGCTCGGTCAGGATGATCCGCCCGGCGGCCTGGATCAGCGCCAGGTGCGAGAACGCCTGCGGGAAGTTGCCCAGGTGCCGCGACCGCGCGACCTCGAACTCCTCGGCGTACAGGCCGAGCGGCGACGCGACCCGCAGCAGCCGCTCCATCAGGCTCGTCGCGCGCTCCATCTCGCCGATCGCGGCCAGCGCCGACACCAGCCAGAACGAGCAGATCAGGAAGGTCCCCTCCTTGCCGGACAGCCCGTCGTCGGTCTCGTCGGTGCGGTAGCGCAGCACGAAGCCGTTCTCGGTCAGCTCCTCGGCGATCGCCTCGACGGTGGCGCGGATCCGCTCGTCGGTCCCGGGAGGAAGCCGAAGAGCGGCGGCGAGCAGGGTCGAGGCGTCCAGCGCGTCGGTGTCGTAGTGCTGGCGCAGCACCCCGCGTCGGTCACCCCGTGCGCGAGGATGTCCGCCCTGATCTCCTCGGCGACGCCGGCCCACTCGTGCTCCAGCTCGGTGTCGTCGCGGATCGCCGGCGAGCTTCGCCGCGCGGTCCAGGGCCACCCAGCCCATCAGCTTCGACGACACGTAGTGCTGCGGCTCGCCGCGGGCCTCCCAGATGCCCTGGTCGGGCTCGCGCCACGCGGCGATCGCGCCTCCGCCTGCGCCTTCACCAGCGGCCAGAGCCGGCGGGGCAGGTGCTGGCTGCGCCGGGTGTGCAGCAGCAGCGAGTCGAGCACGGCGCCGAACACGTCGTTCTGCCTCTGGTCGAAGGCGCCGTTGCCGATCCGCACGGGCTGGGCGCCCTCGTACCCGGACAGCTCGTCGCGGGTCGTCTCGGTCAGGTCGCGCCGGCCGTCGATGCCGTACATGATCTGCAGCCGGCCGTCCGGGTTCGGCTCGAGGTCGGCGACGAACTGCATGAACTCGTCGGCCTCCCAGTCGAGGTTCAGGTAGTGCAGCGCCTGCAGGGTGAACGTGGTGTCGCGCATCCACGTGTAGCGGTAGTCCCAGTTGCGCTCCCCGCCCGGCGTCTCGGGCAGCGACGTCGTCAGGGCCGCGACGGTCGCGCCGGTCGGCATGTAGGTCAGGCCCTTGATGGTCAGCGCGGACCGCTCGAGGCCGGCCGCAGGGCGTGGTCGGGGATCCGGGCGCGCGCCAGCCAGTCGCGCCAGAACCGCACGGTCGCGTCGACGCGCGCCGCGGCGTCGTCGGCATCGGCGGGCGCCGCCAGGCCCTCGGCCCAGGACAGCGCGCAGAACGCCGTGCTCGCCCTTGTGCAGCACGTGGCGGGCGCGGGCCGACGCCGCCCTCGATGCCGATCAGCATGTCGGTGCTGAGCCGGAAGCGTCTGCGCCGGCGCCGGCGGCGTCGGCCGCGTGTGCCCGTCGGCGTCGGCGAGGGCCCAGGTGGCCGGCGACCCGGCCGTAGTCGAACGCCGGCTCGCAGACCAGCTCGACCTCGACCGACCCGTCGAGGCACTCGACGGTGCGCACCAGCAGGTGCTCGGCGTCGTCGTCGGCCGGCGGCCGGGTGTGCGGGGTGACCGTGTCCGGGCCCTGCCGGGGCCCCATCGTCAGCGCGTCGCGCACCACGAGCCAGCCGCCCGGGGTGTGCCAGGTGGTCGATCAGCACGTTGGTGCCCGGCACGTAGGCCCGGGCGGTCGGCACGTTGATGCCGTACGGCCCGAACCGGAACGACCCGGCGCCCCGGTCGAGCAGGTTGCCGAAGACGCTCGGGCGAGTCGAACGCCGGGCACGCAGAGCCAGTCGACCGACCCGTCCGGGGCGACCAGCGCGCCGGTGTGGCAGTCGGACAGGAACGCGTAGTCCGCGATCGGCGGGAACGGTGAGGGAGAGGCTCAGGTCGATGCTCCTTCACATGGCAAGGTCTCCTGTCACCATCGACAGCCCGACCGGTGCGCCATCATCCGGCAGATGATTACGGGGCGGTCAGCCGGCGGGGTCGACGGCGTCCTCGGTCACACCCTCCTCGGAGCAGCGCCCGCTGGTCAGCACGTAGAGCAGCACGAAGGCGGGCACCACCACGACGGCGATGCCGATGGCGACGAGGACGGCCGTCAGCGTCCCGGGGGGCGCCGCGGCGGCCGACACGGTCAGGCTGGTCGGGGAGCATGTAGGGCCACTGCGCCACGCCCCAGGCCGACGACGATGCCGGCGACCGCGGCCACGGCGAGGAGCCGGGCGCCCCGAGCGCGCCCGGCGGCTGACGAGCAGGACAGGGCGCCGACCCCGAGCACGGCGGACGAGGACCACGAGGGGCAGTGCGCGCGACGTGAGCCCGTCGAAGAGGTAGCGTCGCGTCGGCGTGCAGCACGAAGATGCCGGCGAACGCGACCACGCCGGCGACGACGCCGCCGCCACGGCCCGGCGCCGGAAGTAGTCACCATCGCGTCGTCGGCGAGCCGCGCCGCGTCCCACACCAGTAGACCGCGGCCAGGTAGGCCGACGTGCACACCGCCAGCACCCCGCCGAGCACCGAGGTCGGGTTGACCCAGCTGTCCACGGGTCGCCGGCCTCCCCGCCGCGCCGGCACGCGCCCCGAGGCGATGCCGCCGGCGACGGCGCCCATGCAGAACGGGACGAGCACCGACGACGAGGGCGAAGGCGGCGCCGAAGTTGCGCCGGTCGCGGGTGCGGACGACCGACCTTGCGGAAGGCGAAGCTCGCGCCGCGGAGCACGATGCCGAGCGCGGCCAGGGTGAGCGGGACGAAGAGGGTCAGCGTGATCGACGCGTACGCCGTCGGGAAGCGCGGTCCACAGCACGACGAAGACGAAGATCAGCCAGACGTGGTTCGCCTCCCACACCGGCCCGATCGAGTGGTCGATGACCTCGCGCGGCCGGCCGCCGCGCTCGGGTCCGCCCGGCGATGAGGTCCCAGAAGCCGGCGCCGAAGTCGGCGCCGCCGAAGACGGCGTAGGCGGTGACGGCGCAGAAGAGGACGACGGCCGCGACGGTGCTCATCCGACCGCCTCCTCGTCGGCGGCGTGCGCAGCGGTTCGCCCGTTCGGGCCGTAGGGCACGTCGCCGTCGCCGGACCCGTCCGCCGCGGCGGAACCGCCGGCTCATCCCCCGCAGCACCAGGATCGTGGTGACGCCGAGGCCGAGCGTAGAGGAGCGACGACGCCGACGAAGGTGACCCAGACGCCGGTGTTGGCGGTGGCCGCGTCCTCCACCTTCATCTGGTTGTAGACGATCCAGGGCTGCCGGCCGACCTCGGTGACCGATCCAGCCCGCCTCGATGGTGACCACCGACAGCGACGCCGGCCCCGGCGGCGGCCGCAGGAACCACCTGCTCTGCGGCATCCGTCGCCGGAAGACCCAGGTCGCCCAGTACCAGAGCGGACAGCAGGAACAGCAGCGTGCCGAGCCCGACCATGACGTCCCAGGCCAGGTGCAGACGTTGACCTCGCCGGAGGTCGGCCGGTCGTCGACCGGGAACGCGTCCAGGCCCTGGACCTGCGGTGGCCGTGCCCGTCGCTCGGGTCGGACAGCCACGACGCGAGCCCGGGGATCGGGATGCCGCCGGCGACCTGGTGCCGTCCGGGTTCAGGTGGCCGAGCAGCATCTCGGGCACGTCGGTGCTCGGTCTGCGGCACGAGCTCGATCGCGGCGAACTTGCCGGGCTGGTCGTTGTACACCCAGCGGGCCAGGGCGTCGCCGACCCCCATCTGCACCGGGGTCGCGATCGCGGCGACCGTGAAGGCGATGACGAAGCCGAGCCGGTGGTAGCGGTCGCGGCGGCCGCGCAGCATCCCCATGGCGTAGACCGAGGCGACCAGGAAGCCGCCGACCAGGTAGGCCGCCACCACCATGTGCGCGGCCTTCAGCGGCATCGCGCTCGTTGAAGATCACGTCGATCGGGTCGACGGCCGACGACCTTGCCCGCCGAGTCGAGCGTGAACCCCGCGGGCGCGTTCATCCAGGCGTTGGCCGCCACCACCGAGATGCTGCCGAAGACGCCCGCGACCACGATCGGGACGCCGGTCCAGAAGTGCGTCCACGGGCTTCAGCCGCCGCCACCCGAAGATGTAGATCGAGACGAAGATCGCCTCGGTGAAGAAGAACAGCCCCTCGAAGGCGAACGGGATGCCGAAGGCGGCGCCCCACTGGCCCATGAACCGCGGCCACAGCAGGCCGAACTCGAACGTCAGCACCGTCCCGGTCACGGCGCCGACGGCGAAGGTCACCGCCATGTACTTCGACCACCGCTGCGCCAGCAGCAGCGCGTCGGCGTCGCCGCGCCTGATGCCCCGGTAGTTGGCGATCAGCGCCATGACCGCCCACGACACCCCGAGCGGCACCAGGATGATGTGGAAGGCGAGCGTGAACGCCATCTGCGCCCGGGCCCACGGCACGGGGTCCACGGAGACCGCCGCGAGGGCGTCGACGGCTGCGGGCACGGCCGGTGACCTCCCTCCCGGGGCTCGGGCCACACCACGCTCGCGGTGTGGTGTGCATCACAGAGCAGTGGCTTCCGGAGTGACCGGACGGCATCACCCTTGGGGGATGACACTGGGCGCCATGGAGCTCATCGACCGGGTCCGCGCGTACCTGCCCACCGCGGTCGAGAAGCGGATGTTCGGCGGCACCGGCTTCATGGTCGACGGCGCGCTCGCGTGCTCGGTCAGCGCCCGCGGGCTGCTCGTGCGGGTCGGGCGCGGAGCACCAGGCCGACCTGCTCGCCGACGAGGGGGTCGAGCCGATGGTCAAGGGTGGTCGCACCAGCCGCGGCTGGGTGCACGTGCAGCCGCAGGTCGTCGACGACGACTCGGCGCTGCGCGAGTGGCTCGAGCGCGGCGTCGCCGCGGCCCGTGCCTCGGTCAGCCCGGGGCCGTGACGAAGTCGATGAGCTCCTCGACCCGGCCGAGCAGCTCGGGCTCGAGGTCGGCGTAGGAGCCGACCGACGACAGGATCCGGCGCCAGGCCAGGGCCAGGTCGGTCTGGGTCGAGTGCGGCCAGCCGAGGTGCGCCGCGATGCCGACCTTCCACGACGTGCCGCGGGGGATCACCGGCCACGCGTCCATCCCGAGCCGCTGCGGCTTCACCGACTGCCACACGTCGACGTACGGGTGGCCGACGACCAGCACGTGCGCGGCGTAGCGGCTCGACCGCGCGCGCCTCCTCGACGACCCGCCACTCCTTGGTGCCGGGCACGAGGTGGTCGACGAGCACGCCCATCCGGCGCCCCGGCCCCGGGCGCGAACTCGCGGACCGCGCCGGCGAGGTCGTCGACGCCGTCGAGCATCTCGACGACCACGCCCTCGACCCGCAGGTCGGCGCCCCACACCTTCTCGACCAGCTCGGCGTCGTGCTTGCCCTCGACGAAGATCCGCGACCCGCTGCGCGACCCGGGCCCGCTGCCCGGTCACCGCCCGCGAACCGCTCGCCGTGCGGGAGGCGGCCGCGCGCGCCGCCGAAGCGCGGCTCGGCCTGCGCGCGTGGGCGGAGTGAGCGTGACCGGGGCGCCGTCGAGCGAGGAAGCCGGGGCCGAGGCGGAAGCCCTTGGTGCGGCCGCGGCGGTCCTCGAGGTGCACCACGTGCACCCCGCCGGCCTTCTCCACCCGCACGACGGCGCCGACCCAGCCGGTCTCGACGTCCTCCACGACCGTGCCGGGCTCGGCCGCGAGCTCGACCGAGCGACCCCGCGCGGGCCGTCGCCAGTCACCCCCGAGCACGTCGCCGCCGTACCTGTCCGTCACGGCGGCGAGGCTACGCGACGTTCGCGGGGCGGTCACCGGCATTCGCGCGCGTCGGGACCAGCCCGTAGAATTGGCACTCCGAGCGCGAGAGTGCCAGCACCCGCGCGACGCCGCCCGTCGAGACGTCCCGGAGGTGACCGCATGATGAGTGAGGACCGCCGGCCTGCGCGTGCTGCGCGCCATCGTCCAGGACTACGTGCAGACCTCCGAGCCGGTCGGCTCCAAGGCGCTGCTCGAGCGCCACCAGCTCGGCGTGTCGGCCGCGACCGTGCGCAACGACATGGCCGCGCTCGAGGAGGAGGGGCTGATCGCCGCCCCGCACACCAGCGCCGGGCGGGTGCCCACCGATGCCGGCTACCGGCTGTTCGTCGACCGGCTCTAGCGCCGTGAAGCCGATGAGCGCCGCCGAGCAGCGCGCCATCGCGCCGTTCCTCGAGGGCGCCGTCGACCTCGACGACGTCGTCGACCGCACCGTGCGCCTGCTCGCCTCGCTGACCCACCAGGTCGCGGTCGTGCAGTACCCGTCGCTGGCCCGCTCGTCGGTGCGCCACGTCGAGCTCGTGCCGATCGGCGGCGAGCGGCTGCTGGTCGTGCTCATCACCGACCACGGGCCGCGTCGAGCAGCGGGTCATCGACGTCGGCACCGACCTGCTCGGCGACGACGGCGAGAGCACCCTGTCGCGACGTCCTGCGCACCGAGCTCAACCGCGCCACCGCCGGCCGCACCCTCACCGAGGCGGCCGCGCGAGCTGGCAGTCGTGCCCGAGCGGCTCGAGCCCGGCCGACT
Organism: uncultured Actinomycetota bacterium; assembly: GCA_963782695.1. Lineage (GTDB taxonomy): Bacteria > Actinomycetota > Actinomycetes > Actinomycetales > Dermatophilaceae > Fodinibacter. Next base: position 141,830 of record CAWAKY010000026.1, read on the forward strand.
GCGCGACCTCGTGCGCCGCGTCAGCACCGCGCTGCGAGGACTCCCTCGTCGAGGAGCGCGAGGAGCGCGTCGTGCTCGCCGGCACCGCCAACCTCGCCCGGGTCGGCCCCGACTTCACGATGAGCCTCGGGCCCGGTGCTCGAGGCCCTCGAGGAGCACGTCGTGCTGCTCAAGCTGCTCGGCACCGTCGGCCGAGGAGGGCGGCAGCATCGCCGTGCGCATCGGGCACGAGAACCCGTACGCCGGGCTGCAGACCACCTCGATGGTCACCACCGGCTACGGCGCCGGCAGCGACCTCGTCGCCGGCCTCGGCGTGCTCGGCCCGACCCGGATGGACTACCCCACCACGATGGCCTCCGTGCGCGCCGTCGCCCGTACGTCTCCGGATCCTGTCTCCCGGACCCTCCGCCGTAGTAAGGAATCTCCCACCCGTGAACGACTACTACGCCGACCTCGGCGTCGCCCGCGACGCCGACCCGGAGGACATCAAGCGCGCCTACCGCAAGTCCGCTCGGCGCTACCACCCCGACGTCAACCCCGGCCCCGAGGCCGAGGAGCAGTTCAAGAAGGTCTCCCAGGCCTACGACGTGCTGTCCGACCCGGACAAGAAGCAGGCCTACGACCTCGGCTCCGACCCCTACGGCTGCGCGGCGCCGCCGGCTTCGGCCAGGGCTTCTCGTTCAGCGACATCATGGACGCCTTCTTCGGCGGCCAGGCCGGCACGGCCGGGCGCGGCCCGCGCTCGCGGCACCACCCGCGGCCAGGACGCCCTGGTGCGCCTCGACATCGACCTCGGCGACGCCGTCTTCGGTGCCGCAGAAGGACCTCACCATCGACACCGCGGTGGCCTGCGCCACCTGCCGCGGCGCGGGCATGCAGCCGGGCACCTCGACCCGCACCTGCGACGTGTGCGCCGGCCGGGGCGAGATCCAGCAGGTGCAGCGCAGCTTCCTCGGCCAGGTGATGACCACCCGCCCGTGCATGACCTGCCAGGGCTACGGCCAGCTCATCACCGACCCGTGCTACGAGTGCTCCGGCGACGGCCGGGTGCGCACCCGCCGCACGCTCACCCTCAAGGTGCCCGCGGGCGTCGACACCGGCACCCGCATCCAGCTCACCGGTGAGGGCGAGGTCGGCCACGGCGCCGGCCCGGCCGGCGACCTCTACGTCGAGGTCGCCGTCAACCGGCACCCCACCTTCCAGCGGCGCGGCGACGACCTGCACGCCACGATCGAGGTGCCGATGACCGCGGCGGCGCTGGGGGCCACCCTGGCGATGGAGACCTTCGACGGCCCGCGCGACCTCGACGTGCGGCGCGGCACCCAGTCCGGCGACACCGTCACCCTGCGCGGGCTCGGCGTCACGCACCTGCGCGGCACCGGGCGCGGCGACATCGTCGTGCACACGATGGTGCAGACGCCGACCAGGCTCGACGCCGCGCAGGAGGACCTGCTCCGCCAGCTGGCCACCGCGCGCGGCGAGGAGCGCCCCGAGGGCCGGCTCGCCAACCCCGCCGAGGGGTCGATCTTCGGCAAGCTGCGCGACGCCTTCAAGGCCCGATGACCCTTCCGCTGCACCTCCTCGCCCCCGAGGCCCTCGCGGGTCGCGGCGTCGGTGACGTCGTCGTGCTCGACGGGCCGGAGGGCCGGCACGCCGCCACCGTGCGGCGCACCCGGGTGGGCGAGCACCTGCTGCTCACCGACGGCCTCGGGCTGCGCGTCGAGGGCGAGGTCGTGGCGGTCGGGTCGGGCACGCTCGACCTGCGGGTGCGTCTCGGTGTCGAGCGACCCGGAGCCCAGCCCGCGGTTCGTGCTGGTGCAGGCGCTGGCGAAGAACGACCGCGACGACCAGGCGATCGAGGCCGCCACCGAGTGCGGGGTCGACGAGGTCGTGCCGTGGCAGGCGTCGCGCAGCGTGGTGCAGTGGCGCGGCGAGCGGGGCGAGAAGGCCCGGCGCAAGTGGGATGCCGTGCTCGTCGCCGCCACCAAGCAGTCGCGCCGCACCCGCCGACCCGGTGCTGGCGCCCACGGCCACCACGGCGGACGTCGCCGCGCGGGTGCGCGACGCGGCATCCGCCTTCGTGCTCCACGAGGACGCCACCGCTGCCGCTCGCCGGCGTCACCCTCCCGGATGCCGGTGACGTGCTCCTCGTCGTGGGGCCCGAGGGCGGCGTCTCGCCGGAGGAGCTCGACGCGCTCGACCGACGCCGGAGCCGTGGCGGTGCGGCTGGGCAGCACCGTGCTGCGCTCGTCGAGCGCCGGGCCGGCCGCGCTGGCCGTGCTCAGCGCCACCGTCACGCTGGCGCTGACCGCTCCTCGAGCGTCGCCAGGTCGCGCTGCGCGAACCGCAGGTGGTCGGCGTGCTCGCGCACCACGACGGTGAGGCACTCGAGCACGGGGAACGACTCCTCGCCCCAGTCGGGGGCGAGCACGGCGGTGCGCACCCGGGGCAGGTCGGCGTCCGTGACGCGCAGGAGCAGGTCGGTGAAGCGGCTGCGGCGCTCGCGGTGCAGGGCCACGACCTCGTCGAACGACGGCCGGGCGTCGAGGGTCAGGCCCATCTCGGCGGCACCGGCATCCGTGGTGTCGGTCGGTGGCACCCCGAGCGGGTGGAACGGGCCGGCTCGTCGCTCAGCATCCGCCCGACCCAGATGTCGTCGGCGAAGACGAGGTGGCGCACGGTCTCGAGGAACGACCACTCGCCCTCGACCCGCTCGTCCAGCAGCGGCTCGGGCACGGTCGCGGCGTGGGCGACCGCGTCGTCCCACATCCCGTTGACGACCGCCCAGGCGGCGCGCACGTCGTCGGCCGAGCGCATCTCGCGGATCGAGCACCCGCTCGGGGTGGCGGCGGTCGAGCTCGCCGCTCACGTAGGCCGAGACGTCGACGTCGTCGACGACCACCCGGCCCACGCCCTCGTGCCCGGACAGGTGCACGTCGTCGACCAGCGAGGCCACGATGCGCAGGCCGGTGACGTCGGAGTCGCGGATCGTGGCCCCCGACAGGTCGACCTCGCGCAGCGAGGCGCCGGACAGGTCGACCCGGCGGAAGGTGGCGCCGCGGAAGGCGTCGGTGTCTCGTGGCGCTGGGGGTCGGGGTGTCCTCGGTCGTCATCCGGGCATCGTGGCAGAGACCTCCGACGGTCGGTTGCGTCTAGATTCGGGGCATGAGCACCACGAGCGAGGACTGCCTCTTCTGCCGCATCGTCTCGGGCGGCATCCCGGCCCAGGTCGTGGCCGAGACCGAGCACTCCCTGGCCTTCCGCGACATCGAGCCGGCCGCGCCCACGCACGTGCTCGTCGTGCCCCGCCGGCACGTTCCCGACCTCGCCGGTCTCGCCACGGCATCCGCCGACGAGCTCGCCGACGTCGTGCGGCTGGCCGCGCAGGTGGCCGCGGACGACGGCCTGCCCGGCTACCGCCTCGTCGCCAACACCGGCGAGGCGGCCCAGCAGAGCGTCTTCCACGCCCACCTGCACGTCATCGGCGGCCGCACGCTGAGCTGGCCGCCCGGGTGAGCTCGGCATTCTCGTGTGCCCGAGGTCGGTGCGGCCTCGTAGACTCGTCCCACGATGACTGACGCCCATACCGCCCAGCCCGGAGCCGCCGACGCGGCCGCCGGGCAGACCCATCCCCACGTTCGCCAGCACACCGTCGTCGTCCCGCGACGACGTCGACATGGTGACCCTCCTCGGCCCGCGCGACGAGCTGCTGCGCACCATGGAGCGCCAGTTCCCCCAGGTCGACATCCACGTGCGGGGCAACGAGTTCACCGTCTCGGGCCCGAGCGCCGAGGTCGCGCTCGTCGAGCGGCTGGTCGACGAGCTGCTCGACGTGCATCGAGGGCGGCCAGCCGCTGAACCGCGACGCCGTCGAGCGCTCGATCCAGATGCTGCGCGCCCAGACCGTCGAGCGCCCCGCCGACGTGCTCACGATGAACATCGTCAGCAACCGCGGGCGCACGATCCGGCCCAAGACGCTGGGCCAGAAGCGCTACGTCGACGCGATCGACGAGAACACCATCGTCTTCGGCATCGGCCCGGCCGGCACCGGCAAGACCTACCTCGCGATGGCCAAGGCCGTCGCGGCGCTGCAGGCCAAGCAGGTCAACCGGATCATCCTGACCCGCCCGGCCGTCGAGGCGGGCGAGCGGCTCGGCTTCCTGCCCGGCACGCTCACCGACAAGATCGACCCCTACCTGCGCCCGCTCTACGACGCGCTGCACGACATGATCGACCCCGAGTCGATCCCGCGGCTGATGGCCGCCGGGCACGATCGAGGTCGCCCCGCTGGCCTACATGCGCGGCCGCACGCTCAACGACGCGTTCATCATCCTCGACGAGGCGCAGAACACCTCGCCCGAGCAGATGAAGATGTTCCTCACCCGGCTCGGCTTCGGCTCCAAGATGGTCGTCACCGGCGACATCACCCAGGTCGACCTGCCCGGGCGGCACCCAGTCGGGGCTGCGCGTGGTCCAGGACATCCTCGACGGCGTCGACGACGTGCACTTCGCCGAGCTGACCGCCGCACGACGTCGTGCGGCACCGGCTGGTCGGCGCCATCGTCGACGCCTACGGCCGCTGGGACGAGAACGCAGCCCGCAGCGGCCGCGCGGCGGCCGGTGAGCATCGACGTCCTCAACGAGACCGAGTCGACCGAGCTCGACGAGCTCGAGCTGGTCGCGCCTGCGCGCGCTACGTCCTGGACGCAGCTGCGGGTGCACCCCAAGGCCGACCTGTGCCTCGCGCCTGGTCGACGAGGCCGCCATGGAGACCCTGCACGTGCAGTGGATGGACCTGCCCGGGCCCACCGACGTCATGAGCTTCCCGATGGACGAGCTGCGCCCCGGGCGCGAGGGGCCGGAGCCCGAGGAGGGCGTGCTCGGCGACATCGTGCTCTGCCCGAGGTCGCCGCGCGGCAGGCCCGCGAGGCCGGCCACGCGACCGAGGAGGAGCTGCTGCTGCTCACGACGCACGGCATCCTGCACCTGCTCGGCTACGACCACGCGGAGCCCGACGAGGAGACGCGAGATGTTCGAGCTGCAGCGCCAGCTGCTGCTCACCTTCCTCGCCACGCCGCGGCCGCCCGACCGCCTGACCGGCGCGGACGCACGCCATGACCGGTCTCGTCACCGCGGCGGTGCTCGCCACCCTGCGTCGCCTTCCTGATCTCCGCGGCGGAGGCCGCCTTCTCGCGGATGTCCCGCACCCGCGCCGCACGAGCTGCTCGACGAGGGCCGGCCCGGCGCCGACGGCGCTCGTGCAGGTCGTCGGCGACACCGCGGCCTACCTGTCGGTGCTGTCGTTCCTGCGGGTCATCGCCGAGGCGACCGTGGCCGTGCTGATCACCCTCGCCGTCGTCGACCGGGTCGAGGGCACCTGGCAGCCGTTCCTCGTCGCCATCGCGATCATGGCGCTGCATCTCGTTCGCGCGTCGTCGGGGTCTCCCCGCGCACCCTGGGCGCGCAGCACGCCGACCGGGTCGCGCTGCGCGGCGGCGCCGACGACGGTGTGGCTGCGCCGGGTGCTCGGGCCCGTTCGGCCGGCTGCTCATCGCGCTCGGCAACGCCGTGACCCCCGGCAAGGGCTACCGCGACGGCCCGTTCGAGAGCGAGAGCCGAGCTGCGCGACCTCGTCGACTGGCCGCGCGACTCCGCGCTGATCGAGGCGAGCGAGCGCGAGATGATCCACTCGGTCTTCGAGCTCGGCGACACCGTCGTGCGCGAGGTCATGGTGCCGCGCACCGACATGGTCGTCGATCGACGACGACCGGACCTGCCGGCAGGCGATGACGCTGTTCCTGCGCTCCGGGCTTCTCGCGCATCCCGGTGCGTCGGCGACGACGTCGACGACGTCGTCGGCCTGCTCTACCTCAAGGACGTCGTGCGCCGGCGTCAACGCCGACCCCGAGGCCGGGACGGTGCCGGTCGCGCGAGCTGATGCGGCCGATGCCGCTTCGTGCCCGAGAGCAAGCCGGTCGACGACCTGCTGCGCGAGATGCAGCGCGACCAGATCCACATCGCGGTCGTCGTCGACGAGTACGGCGGCACGGCCGGGCTGGTCACGATCGAGGACATCCTCGAGGAGATCGTCGGCGAGATCACCGACGAGTACGACCGCGAGGCCGCCCGAGGTCGAGGAGCTCGGCGACGGCCGGATACCGGGTCGCGCGCCACGCTGCACGTCGACGACCTCGCCGAGCTGTTCGACGTCGACCTCGACGAGGACGAGGTCGACACCGTCGGCGGGCTGATCGGCAAGACCATCGGGCGGGTGCCGATCCCCGGCTCGCACGTGCGAGGTGGCAGGGCTGCGCCTGACCGCCGAGCGGATGGCGGGCCGCCGCCACCGCATCGCGACCGTGCGTCGTCGAGCGGGTCGAGCCGGCACGCAGGGCGCGCCGGAGATGGAGGACCGAGCCGGATGAGCGACGCACCGCGAGCAGGACGGGCTACCGGTCGCGGGCTTCGCGTGCCTCGTCGGGCGGCCCAACGCCGGCAAGTCGACGCTGACCAACGCGCTGGTCGGGCAGAAGGTCGCCATCACCTCGAGCAAGCCGCAGACCACCCGGCACACCATCCGCGGCATCGTCACCGGCCCGACGCGCCAGCTGGTCCTCGTCGACACCCCCGGGCTGCACCGGCCGCGCACGCTGCTCGGGCAGCGGCTCAACGACCTGGTCCGCGAGACGCTGCTCGAGGTCGACGTCATCGGCTTCTGCCTGCCCGCCGACGAGCGGATCGGGCCCGGGCGACCAGTACATCGCGCGCGAGCTCGCCGAGCTGCAGCGCGGCAAGCGCACGCCCGGTGGTCGCGATCGTGACCAAGACCGACCGGGTCGACCGGCAGCGGCTGGCCGAGCACCTCATCGCCATCGACCAGCTCGGCGACTGGGCGGCGATCGTGCCCGTGCTCGGCCACCCGCGGCGACCAGGTCGACGAGGTCGCGTCGGTGCTCGTCGAGCACCTGCCGCCGTCGCCCGGGCCGCTCTACCCCGACGGCGAGCTCACCGACGAGCCCGAGTCGATCATGATCGCCGAGCTGGTGCGCGAGGCGGCGCTCGAGGGCGTGCGCGACGAGCTGCCGCACAGCCTCGCGGTGGTCGTCGAGGAGATCGTGCCCGCGCGAGGGCCGCCGCGAGGGCAAGCCGCTGCTCGACGTGCGGGTCAACGTGTTCGTCGAGCGCGACTCGCCAGAAGGCGATCGTCATCGGCCGCGGCGGGTCGCGGCTGCGCGAGGTCGGCACGAACGCCCGCGCCGGCATCGAGGCGCTGCTCGGCCAGCGGGTGTACCTCGACCTGCACGTCAAGGTCGCCAAGGACTGGCAGCGCGACCCCAAGCAGCTCGGCCGCCTCGGCTTCTGAGCCCGTGCGCGTGGCGGGTCAGGCCGGGGCGGCATCCGGCATGCGGACACCGGAGTTGCGAGAACTCGGCAACGCAGTGGCGCACGGGCCCCCCGGACGCCGGCGCATCTCTGGTCGCTGCGGCGCCCAGCGCTCCTCGTGAGGGTGGCGTCGCCGCGCGGTCCGTGCATGCGGGCGGCGGCGGCCCGGGGTCCCGGTGGGCGGGCTCCCGGGCCGCGGCCGGTCCCCGTCGAGACCGCCGTCGGCACGGACGCGTCGAACCTCGGAGGGGGAGGCGCGTCCGTGCCGACGCGTATCTGGCGTGCTCCTCGACGCTCCTCATGGTTGTCGACGACCACGGCGCGGGTGAACCATGGGCTCACCTCTCGCCGGGAGGAGTGAGCCATGAGCGTGCAGCCGGGCCGAGGCGGGTTGCTGGGGCACGACCTGACCGGGGTGCCGCCCGAGGAGGTGCGCTTCGGGGTCGTGCTGAACGGCGGGGTCTCCCTCGCCGTGTGGATGGGTGGCGTCGCCCTCGAGCTCGACCGGCTGGTCAAGGCCCCGGCCCGGCGCGACGAGCCGTATGCCGCGCTGCTGCGCCTCACCGGGTGCACCGCCCGCGTCGACGTCATCTCGGGCACCTCGGCCGGTGGGGTCAACGGCGCCGCCCTCGCCCTCGCCCAGGTCAACCGCCGCGCCGACATCGCCGCGCTGCGCGACGTGTGGGTCGAGCAGGGCCGCATCGAGGCGCTGCTGCGCCAGCCGTTCCGCGGGCGCCCCGAGCTCGCTGCTCAAGGGCGACGAGCACTTCCTGCCGCAGCTCAACGCGGCGCTGACCGGCCTGGCCGTGCCGACCGACACGGTGCCGGCCCGCGAGGCCCCGATCGACCTGACCATGATGACCACGGTGCTGCACGGCAACCAGGAGGTCACCGTCGACGCCCTCGGCCAGCGCCTGCCGCAGTCGGTGCACGGCGCCCGGTTCCACTGGAAGCGCCCGGTCGACGTGGCCGACGCCGACGACCCGTTCGGCGTGGCGCGGATCCGCGACACCGCGGCCCAGCTGGCGCTCGCCGCGCGCGGCTCGTCGAGCTTCCCGATGGCGTTCGAGCCGGCCTTCGTGCCGGTGTCACCGCCTCGCGGATGCCGTGCCGGGCACACCGCCGCAGACCTCCGACCTGCGCCCCGACATGCAGGACGTCGTCGAGGACTGGGGTGACGTCTTCCCCGCCCGCAACCGGTCCCGCTTCGTCGTCGACGGCGGGGTGCTGGCCAACACCCCCACCCGGGCCGCCGTCGAGGCGATCGAGCGGATGCCGGCCGACGGCCCGGTGCGCCGCGTCATGCTGCTCGTCTACCCGCACGCCCCCGAGCCCGGGCCCCGACCCGGCCGACGCGCTCGCCGACGCCCCGACCCTCACCGGCGCCCTGACCGGGGTGCTCGGTGCGCTCTCGGCCCAGGGCAGCCGCACGTTCGTCGACGAGCTCGAGGACCACAACATCCGGGCCGCGAGCCGCCGGGGCACCCGCGCCGACCTGCTCGGCGGGTTCGACGAGCCGATGCAGACGGCGGGAGGTGCAGACGGCTCGAGCAGCTCGGCGGCGCAGCTGTTCCCGCACTACCGCCGGCTGCGGATCTGGCACGCGGCCCGCGACCTGGCCCGGCGCCAGGTGCGGCCAGCGCCCGCCCGGCAGTCGTGGCCGGAGCAGGGCGAGGTGTGGGACTACGAGCGGATCCGCCGCGCCGCCGAGCGGGCCCAGCAGGACGTCGAGGACGCGCGCCGCGGCATCCACGGCGACGACGCCGCCGCCGATCTCCTCGATCCCGTACGTCCCCGACGCGTACCCGACCCACGCCGCCCCCGACGACGACGACCTCTGGCACTGGGGGGTCACCGGGGCGATCTCGGTGGCCGAGGCCGCCAACGAGCTGCTCCGTGACCTCGTCTGGGTGCTGCCGGCGGGTGACGACTGGGACGTCGCGCCGCAAGGTGCGCGAGCAGGTGACCGAGCAGATCCGGCGGATCCGGGAGAGCCGCGCGCTCACCGACGGGCCGTGGGAGACCGACGAGGTGCTCACCGCCCTGCGCCCCGACCACCACTACTGGATGCTGCGCCTCGCCTCCTACGCGCGCCTGATGACCGGCGACGGGCGACGACCCGGTGCGCCGGGCCATCGCCGACGTGGTGCCGCTCGGAGAACGAGCGCCGGTTCATGGTCGGCAACGACAAGGGCGCGGCCGACGCCTGGTCGCGCACCGTGGCCGAGGCGCTCGAGCGGCGCCTGGTGGACGACCCGGCGGCGCGGCGGGCAGTGCCGGCGCGGCGGTGCGCGCACCAGGTCGAGCGGGTCGTCGAGGTGCTGCAGGGTGCGCTGCCGGTGCTGCAGCGGTACTGCGACGCGCACCCGGTCGGCGGCACCGGCCCGCCGGCGAGCGGTCGGCGACGTCGGCTCGCTGCACCGGTGGCGGGCGGCGCTCTGCCCGGGCGACGTCGTGCGTCGGGCAGACCGAGCTGCTGACCACGTTGCTCCAGCTCGAGGTGGCGAGCACGACGATCGGCGACGAGGCGACGACCGGGTCGACGATCCCGATCGAGCGTCGTGCAGCTCTCGGCCCAGACCGACAACGCCTTCGCCCGCTACAGCCGCACCGGCGACGACAAGCTCGGCGGCTGGTCGGTCAAGCGGTTCGGTGGCTTCCTCAAGCGGTCGTGGCGGGTCAACGACTGGACCTGGGGGCGGCTGGATGCCGCGACGGTGCTGTGCCGCACGGTCCTCCACCCGGCGCGGGTCCGGCGGGCGGCCCACCTGTCCGGCTACCTCGACACCGACCCCGACCCGCGAGCCCTCGCCGAGGCCACCGTCGACGACCTCGTGTCGACCGCTCTTCGGCGGGCACCGGGCTCGAGGTCGACCCGCGGGTGCAGCGCGCTGCGGGTCGACGCCGTGCGCCGAGCTGACCGGGGCGTTCACCCGGTCGGCACGCCCACCACCCAGCTGCCCGCGATCGATGCCGGCGCTCGCGCACCTGTTCGCCTGGGCGATCCAGCTCGACGTCGTGCCCGGCCGAGGTCGGGCGGCTGGCTGCCGCGATCCGCGAGGACCACACCGACGGCGCGAACCCGCGCTCGCGCGGTGAGCTGTTCCTCGCCGCGGAGGGCCCGCTGCTGGCGCGCGTCGAGACAGCGCCGGCACGACGGCATCCCGGTCACCGGCACCGACCGGGCGGCGCTGCTCGCGGCGTTCGACCGCGCCGGGCGTGGGGCGTGAGCCGCTGGCCGACGAGACCTCGAGCGACCTGATGATCCGCAGCGCGTACGACGGCGGGAGCGGTGGGGGCCACGGTGCTGGACTCACCGGCGTCCGGGCTGGCGGCGGTGCGGCCGGTGACCCGGCTGGTGCGCGGCGCCATGCTCGTCCTGCACTGGACGATCGTGGGGCTGACCTCGCGCGGGGTGATCCCGCGGATGCTGGCGCTGCTGGGGCTGTCGATCGGCGGCATCCTGCTGATCGCGTCGCTGTTCGGGGCGCTGCCGGACTCGTGGGCGGGGCCGGCGGCCATGATCGGCTGGTCGTGCCTGCTGGCGGCGTTCGCGTTCGGTGCGCTGCGCACGGGGACGCTGCTGCACGGGCTGGTGCTGCTGAGCCCGATCGTGCCGCTGCTGACCTTCGCGTTCACGGGTGCGGGTCGCGGTGACCAGTCGACGAGCACCACGAGCGCGCTGCAGGGCGGGCTGACGCTGGTCGCGATGGTGGGGGTCGCGGTGGCGCTGCTGGTGCTGGGCAGCCTGCCCGCGGCGTACGGCAGCGTCTGGCTGGCGCTCGGCTCGCTGGCCGACCGGCGGGGCGTGGTGCACCAGGACACCCGCGGCCGGGGTCGGCTGACCAGGCTCACCGTGGGCACCTCGCGGCGGGCGCAGGGGCTGCTGCGGTCGCTGCCCGAGGTCGTGAAGCCGCTGGTGGTCGTGGCGCTGCCGGCCCTGCTGGCGTGGTGGATCGTGCGCGTGGGCGTCTCGACCGTCGCCGTGTGGCTCGTCGAGCAGCGGGTGTGGCTCCTGGCCGGCGCCGTGGCGTGCCTCGTGGTGGGGGCGGTCGCGGCCCTCTACCTCGGCGACCTGCTGCGGCCGGTGACGCGGATCCGCCGGGAGGGGGTGAGCGAGCTCGAGTGGGACTACGGGCCGCTGGTGACCTCGGCCGGGATGAACGCGTCGTGGGCGTGGCTCTACGGCGCGGGGTACTTCGTCGTCGCGTTCGCGGTGACCTGGCTGGGGCTCGGAGGCGGCCTCGCCCGCCTGGGTCGTGGCCCTGGTCGTCACGGCGCTGGTGCTGGGCGTGGCGCTGACGCTGGGGATGCCGCTGGTGGCCCCTCCGCTGGCGATCCGCGGTCTCGAGCGGCGCGAGCACGAGCGGGACGCGGGGAGGCCGCGGTTCGTGGTGCTCGACCCGGTGCCGGTGCCCGAGCGGGATGCCGGCGGACGCCGTGGGAGCCGCGAGCAGCTCGCGGCGTGCGACCGCGCGGCGGTCGTACGCCGTCGACCTGGCCGAGCGGGGCGTCGGGTTCCGCTGGCTGGTGTCGGTCCGGCCCGGGCGCGACGACCTGGCGCCGTCGCTGACCGGGCGCGGGGTCGAGCTGCTGCGCCGCCTCGACGAGGCGCGCGTGGTGCCGCCGCCGTCGGGGTGGCGGTGGCGGTGGCGGCGCACGTTCTGGTGGGCGAGGTACGTGCGTCACCCGCGCACGCGCCCATGATGGTGGGGTGAGAGCGCAACCCGTGTGTCGCAGCGGCGGCCGGCTCACGGCATCCCTGGTCGTGGTCCTGGTCGTCGTCGTGCTCGCGGGGTGCACGTCGGGTGGGGACGCGCTGGTGCCGGCGCCGACCGGTCGGCCGTCGGGAACCGGGCAGGCCGCCCTGGACGCGGCGTTGCGCGATGCCGCGTGGGCGGACGACGTGGCGACGGCGCGCCGGCTGGTGGCGCAGGGTGCCGACGTCGACGCGAAGGACGAGACGCAGCAGTCGGCCTACCTCGTCGCGACGAGCGAGGGGTACCTCGACCTGCTCGAGCTGACCCTGGCCGCGGGTGCCGACGTCGACGCCAAGGACTCGTGGAACGGCACGGGGCTGATCCGGGCGGCCGAGCGGGGGCACCACCTCGTCGTCGGGCGGCTGCTGCGGGCCGGCATCGACAAGGACCACGTCAACCGGATCGGGTACCAGGCGGTGCACGAGGCGGTGTGGTTCGGGGCCGATGCGCCTGACGAGGTGTCGACCGTGCAGGTGCTCGTGGCGGGTGGGGTCGAGCTGGGGCGGCCGTCGGTGACGGAGGGGCTGACGCCGTTGCAGATGGCGCGCGAACGCGGTTACCGCACACTGGAGCGCGTGCTGACTGCTGCCGACGGCCACCGCCCTGCTGCCGACCCGGACGCGGCCCTGCTGGCGGCGGCGGGCTCGGGGGACGCGGACGGCGTCGCGCTCGCGCTGCGGGACGGGGCGCGGCTGGAGGTGCGCGACGGGTCGGGGCGTACGCCGCTGTTGCTGGCGTCGGCTGGCGACCACGTCGAGGCGGCGCGGGTGCTGGTGGCGATGGGGGCCGACCCCGACGCCCTCGACGACCAGCACGACAGCGCGTGGCTGGTCACCGGAGTGACCGGGAGCGTGGAGATGCTGGAGACGTTGCTGCCGGCGTCGCCCGACCTCGCGCTGGTGAACCGGTTCGGTGGGGTGTCGGTGATCCCGGCGAGCGAGCGGGGGCACGTCGAGTACGTGCGCCGGGTGGTGTCGACCGGGATCGACGTGAACCACGTGAACTCGCTGGGGTGGACCGCGCTGCTCGAGGCGGTGATCCTCGGCGACGGGGGAGCGCGGCACCAGGAGATCGTGCGGATCCTGCTGGCCGCGGGTGCGGATGCCTCGATGGGGGACCGCGACGGGGTGACGGCGCTGGAGCATGCGGAGCGGCTGGGGTTCGGGGAGATGGCGGCGATCCTGCGGGCGGCCGGCTGAGGCCGTTCGGGGCTTCGTTGTCGGGTGCGCGTCGAATCCGGTTGTCCACAGGGGTGGTTGGCGTGGGTGGTTGTCCACAGGTGGGCTGGTGGTCGGCGTGATTGTCGGTGGACATGCGTACGATTAATGCATGGACGGGGGAGTGGTGGTGGGGCGGGTCGTGGACCCGGGTTCCGCTGTGCCCCAGTTCAGTTCGGTTCCGAGCCGGATGCCGTGAGCGGTGCCGCCTGAGCCTGCTGGGGGTTCGGTCGCGGTGGGGGTGGTGGACGGTGTTCCGGGCGTGGTTGGCGGGTGTGGATCGGCGGTGTTGACCGATCGTGAGCGGGTGGACCTGGTGGCGAGCTGGAGCGGGTGAAGGGGGCGGCGTCGGCGGCTCAGGCTCGGGCCACGGATGCGGTTGCGGTGTTCGCGGGAGGTGGTGGCGCCGCAGGACGTGGCGCGGTCGGTGGGGTCGGTGGTGGCGTTGGCGCGGCGGGAGTCGCCGACGTTGGGGGACCGGTTCGTGGGGTTGGCGCGGGCGTTGGTGCACGAGATGCCGCACACGATGGCGGCCTTACGGCGGGGAGTGCAGTGAGCGGGTGGCGGTCGCGGTGGTGGCGGCGACCGCCGCGCTCACGGTGGAGGACCGTGCTGAGGTGGACCGTCGGGTGGGTCCGTTGCTGGGCCGGCTGGGGGTCAAGCAGGCGGGTGCGGCGGCGGCGCGGGTCGCGGCCGAGCTGGACGCGGCGTCGGTGGTGGCCCGGATGGAGGCGGCGGTGCGGTCGCGTCGGGTGACGGTGCGGCCGGCGCCGGACGGGATGGCGTACCTGAGCGTGTTGGGTCCGCTCAAGGACGTGGTGGGGGCGTACGCGGCGTTGCAGGCGCGGTCGCGGGCGGTGGTGTCGGGCAGTGCGTCGAGGAGGGGCCGGACGGTCGTGGGGTGGGTGCGGTCGCAGCGGACACCGCGCTGCGGCTGCTGTCCGGGCGGGCGACGGGTCAGGTGCAGCCGGTGGAGGTGCACCTGGTGATGACCGACCGGGCCCTGCTCGGCACCGGTGACCCGGACCGGTCGGTGATTGAACCGGCCAGGATCCCCGGCCACGGCAGCGTGCCCGGCCCCGGTCGCGCGGGCCTGGCTGCGCGAAGGCCTCGGACCGGCGACGCCTCGGCTCTGAGGGGCCGCAGCTCGTCGACGCGCACCAGCCGGCGGCACGGCCCCAGGTGGGAGCACGCGGCGCGGGTGTGGGTGCGGCGGTTGTACACCAGCCCGGACGGGCGGGACCTGGTCGGCGATGGACTCCCGGCGGCGGCTGTTCGGTGGGTTGCTGCGCCGGATGCTGGTGCTGCGTGACGACGTGTGCACCACCCCGTGGTGCGAGGCGCCGATCGTGCACGCCGACCACACCACCCCGGCCCGTGAGGGTGGCGCGACCAGCTACCAGCGGGCTCGGGCAGGTGCGCCCGCTGCAACCAGGGCAAGGAAGCCCCCGGCTGGCGCACCCGAGTGACGCCATGCGGCTCGGGGACCCGAGCGCGGTGGTCCAGGTGACCACGACCGGCTCGACGGCGCACCAGTACGCCTCCGAGCCGCCGCCGCTGCTCGGCTGGGGCAGCCAGACGACCGACCGCCGCTGACCAGCCAGCCCTGACGAGCCGGTCACGAGACCACGCCCAGCTCCCGTCGCCGGTGGAACCGAGCCTGCCCCCGAAGCCGAGCCGACGCCGAAGCCGAAGCCGAGGCGAAGCCGAAGCCGCAGCGACGGGCCGGACGCGGCAGCGCGAGCCCGGGCCACCGCACCGCCGCAAGCGACCACTGCGCCGACCGCGAACCGTACCGGACGCACCGGTCACCCGGGCGACCACGACGACCGCGCATCACCAGCCACCTCGAACGCCGGCTGTGCCGCTACCTCACCTGACTGGTGCCCGCCCCGCCTCGCACGCCGCCGCCGTCGCAGCTCGGCGCCGGGCAGCGCCTGGGCAGACGGCACCTGGGCGCCCGCATCGTGAGCCTCGCGACCGGCATCCGGACGTCTCTCTAGAATGGTCCCATGCGAATCGGAGTCTTCGGCGCCACCGGCCAGGTCGGCAACGTCATGCGCACCCTTCTCTTCGAGCGGAACTTCCCGGTCGACGAGATCCGCTACTTCGCGTCGGCGCGCTCGGCCGGCACGACCCTGCCGTGGGGCGACACCGAGGTCACCGTCGAGGACACCGCCACCGCCGACTTCTCCGGGCTCGACGTCGCGCTCTTCTCCAACGGGGGCTCGACCTCGAAGATCTGGGCGCCGCGGGTGGCCGAGGCCGGTGCGGTCGTCGTCGACAACTCCAGCGCCTGGCGCAAGGACCCCGAGGTGCCGCTCGTCGTCTCCGAGGTCAACCCGGAAGACCTCGACGACATCCCCAAGGGCATCGTCGCCAACCCGAACTGCACCACGATGGCCGCGATGCCGGTGCTCAAGCCGCTGCACGACCTCGCCGGGCTGGTCCGGCTGCACGTCAGCAGCTACCAGGCGGTCTCCGGCTCCGGGGGAGTGGGCCTGGTCGAGCTCGACAGCCAGCTGCGCGGCGGCTACGCCTCGGGCGACCCCAAGGACCTCGCGCTCGACGGCTCGGCCCTCGCCCTGCCCGACCCGCAGATCTACGCCGTCCCGGTCGGCTTCAACGTCGTGCCGCTGGCCGGGTCGATCGTCGACGACGGCTCGCTCGAGACCGACGAGGAGCAGAAGCTGCGCAACGAGTCGCGCAAGATCCTGCACATCCCGGGCCTGCGCGTGTCGGGCACCTGCGTGCGCGTGCCGGTGTTCTCGGGTCACAGCCTCGCGATCTCCGCCGAGTTCGAGGGCGACATCAGCCCGGCCGACGCCCTCGCGGTCCTCGGCCGCGCCCCCGGCGTCATCGTCACCGACGTGCCGAACCCGCTGCAGGCGACCGGTCGCGACGAGGTCTTCGTCGGCCGGGTCCGCGCCGACCAGGCCGCCCCCGAGGGCAAGGGCCTGAACCTCTTCGTCGTCGGCGACAACCTGCGCAAGGGCGCCGCCCTCAACGCCGTGCAGATCGCCGAGGAGCTGCTCAAGCGCCGCTGAGCAGCGTCGCTCAGCGCACCGCCCGCCAGACCGACTCCTCGGTGCTCTCGCCCGGCTCCCAGGTGGCGATCCACGGCCCGGTGCCCTCACTCGGGTCGAGCACGCCCTCCTCGAGCCAGGTGAGGTCGCCGGCCAGCACGGAGGCCGCGAGCTTGCGGTCGGTGTCGTCGCTGTTGGTCCACAGCTCGTCGAACAGCACGTCGACCCGCATCCGCGCCTGCCCGCAGAACGCGTCCGCCAGCCGCTGCGCCGACCGGCCGCGCGCCGGGTCGTCGGCGAGCAGCATCTCGGCCCGCGCACACGACGCGGCCATCGCGAACAGCTCCGCCCCGATGTCGACCACCCGGCCGAGGAAGCGCTGGTGGTGCTCCATCGCGGCCTGCCAGCGCGACATCCCGTAGAACGTCTGGCGCGCCAGCCGCCGCGACGAGCGCTCGACGTAGCGCAGGTGCCGGGCCAGCGGCCCGAACTCCCCGTACGACGTCGGCACCGACCCGGCCCCGGTCACCAGCTGCGGCAGCCACTTCGCGTAGAACCCGCTCGCCCCGGCCGCCGCGCGGGCCTTGGCCGACAGGTCGGCGTCGGGCGAGGCCAGGTCGCCGGCGGCCTTGAGGTGCTCGTCGACCGCCTCCCGCGCGATGAGCAGGTGCATGATCTCGCTCGAGCCCTCGAAGATCCGGTTGATCCGCACGTCGCGCAGCTGCTGCTCGGCCGGCACCGCCCGCTCGCCGCGGGCCGCCAGCGACGCCGCCGTCTCGTAGCCGCGGCCACCCCGGATCTGCACCAGCTCGTCGGCGATCAGCCACGCCATCTCGCTGGCCCACAGCTTCGCCAGCGCCGCCTCGATCCGGATGTCGGTCTCGCCCGCGTCGGCCATCGCGCGGTCAGCTCGACCACCGACTCCATCGCGTACGCGGTGGCCGCGATGAACGCGATCTTCCCGGCCACGGCCTCGTGCTTCCCGACCGGACGCCCCCACTGCACCCGCTCGGCCGACCACTCGCGTGCGATCTTCAGCGACCACTTGCCGGTGGCCGAGCACATCGCCGGGATCGACAGCCGCCCGGCGTTGAGCGTGGTCAGCGCGATCTTCAGCCCCTCGCCCTCCTTGCCGAGCCGGTTCTCGACCGGCACCCGCACCTGGTGCAGCCGGGTGAGCCCGTTCTCGATGCCGCGCAGCCCCATGAAGCCGTTGCGCCGCTCCACCGTGATGCCGGGCGCGTCGCCCTCGACGACGAACGCCGTGATGCCGCCGCGCCCACCCTCGTGCTTCGGCACCCGCGCCATCACGACGAGCAGCTCGGCGACGACGCCGTTGGTGGTCCACAGCTTCACGCCGTCGAGCAGGTAGGCCGTGCCGTCGTCGGTCAGCGTCGCGGTGCTCTCCATCCGGGCCGGGTCCGACCCCACGTCGGGCTCGGTGAGCAGGAACGCGGAGATCGCCCCGGCCGCGCAGCGGGGGAGGAAGCGCTCCTTCTGCTCCGCGCGTGCCGACCAGCTTCACCGGCTCGGGGACCCCGATCGACTGGTGCGCCGACAGCAGCGCGCCGAACGCCGGGTGCACCGAGCCGATCAGCATCAGGGCGCGCCCGTACGAGCGCATCGTCAGCCCGAGCCCGCCGTACTCGGTGGGGATCTTCATCCCGAAGGCCCCGATGTCGGCCAGCGCCTTGATGTCCTCGTCGGGGATCTTCGCCTCGCGCTCGATCCGCGCGCCGTCGATCGTGGCGCACACCTCGCGCAACCGGGCGAGGAACGCCTCACCGCGCGCCTCGTCGTCCGGGTCGGGCCGCGGGTGGGGGTGCACCAGGTCGAGGTCGAAGCGACCGAGGTAGAGCTCCTTGGCGAAGCTCGGCCTGCTCCAACCGCTCTCGCGCGCCTTCTCGGCGACCTCGCGGGCCTCCCGCTCGGAGACCCGCGGCGCACCGGCGCGCGACGCCCCCTCGTCGCCGGTCGTGTCGTCGGTGTGCGTGGTCCCCGTGCTCGCGCTCATCGTGGCTCCTTCGCCGTCGGTGCTCCCCACAGTCTCACCTCCACCCCTAGAGTGGCGCCATGGCCACCGAGGACGAGTTCCACGCCGCCGCCGAGGGTGTCAAGACCCTCCCGAGCGACCCCGGCAACGACACCAAGCTGCAGCTCTACGCGCTCTACAAGCAGGCGACCGAGGGCGACGTGCAGGGCAAGCGCCCCGGCTTCACCAACCCGGTCGGGCGCGCCAAGCACGACGCGTGGGCCGCGGTGCAGGGCACCAGCCCGGATGACGCCCGCGACCAGTACGTCGCGCTCGTCCGCAGCCTCGGCGCCTGACGGGATCACGTGCCGTCAGCGGGGCAGCTCGGTCACCAGGTGCGTCCACACCTGGGTGACCTCCATGCCGACCTTGAGGTAGAGGTCGAGCGCCCCGGTGCGTGAGTCGGTCGACAGCTCGCTGCGGGTCGCGCCCCGCTCGCGGGCCCGGCCGAACGCGTCGGCGAGCAGCGCCTGGGCCAGCCCCTGCCCGCGGTGCGTGCGCTCGACGGCCAGCTGGTGGACGTAGCCCGACCCCCTGGCTGTCCAGGATCGTGAACGAGGCCCCCACGACCACCCCGTCGTGCTCGACGACCCGCAGCTGCCACGGTTGCGCACCGGGCCGGCGCACGGTCGTCGCGGCCCAGTCCTCGAACGTGGCGCGCACCCGCCCCTCCCACTCGTCGAACGCGTCCTGGATGACGACGTAGGCCGGCGCGCTCGCGCTCGACGGTGTCCCCGGTGGCGAGGGTGTAGCCGGCCGGGAGGGAGCGCTGCGGCGATCTCGCGACCCTCGGGCAGCTCGAGCACCCACGACGTGTGCCCCAGGGTGTAGCCGCGACCCCGCAGCAGGCGCTGGGGGAGCGAGCCGTCGGGTGCCACCTGGCCGACCCGCGACGACCCCAGCGCGGTCGCCCGCTGCTCGGTCCACGCCGCGAGCCACGACCCGATGCCGCGCCCTCGCTCGCCCGGCAGCACGGCGCCCTCGGCGCGCCGCCCACCCGTGGTCACCTCGGCGGCGCCGACCAGCCGGTCGCCGTCGAACACCCCGATGCTGTCGGTCGCGAGGTCGAAGCTGGGCCGCGCCCAGTCGCCCGCGATGTCCTCGGGCTCGAGCGCGAGGTGCCCGGAGTCCTCGAACTCGGCGGCCGAGTACACGGCGAACGCGGCGTCGAGGTCGTCGAGGGTGAACGGGCGGGCGGTCAGGCCGGGGGGCAGGTCGGTCGTCACGGGACACAAGACTGGACCACGGACGCCCCTGACCGCACCCGGGTTGTCGGTGGTAGAACCTGCAGCATGCGTCTCCACGAGATCCCCCGCCACCCGCTCACCTTCGGGCCGAGCCCGCTGCAGCACCTGAGCCGGCTGAGCGACCACCTCGGCGGCGCCCAGGTCTGGGCCAAGCGTGAGGACGTCAACAGCGGCCTCGCCTTCGGCGGCAACAAGATCCGCAAGCTCGAGTACATCGTCCCCGACGTGCTCGCCAGCGGCGCCGACACCCTCGTCTCGATCGGCGGCTACCAGTCGAACCACACCCGCCAGGTCGCGGCCGTCGCCGCCCACCTCGGCCTGAAGTGCCGTCTGGTGCAGGAGAAGTGGGTGCCCTGGGACGACCCGGTCAACGACAAGGTCGGCAACATCCTGCTCTCGCGGATGATGGGCGCGGACTCCCGCCTCGACCCGCACGGCTTCGACATCGGCATCCGCGACTCGTGGAAGGACGCGCTGCGCGAGGTCGAGGAGAGCGGCGGCACGCCGTACCCGATCCCCGCCGGGGCGAGCGAGCACCCCCTCGGGGGAGTCGGTTTCGCCAACTACGCCTTCGAGCTCGCCGAGCAGGAGAAGGCCCTCGGCGTGCACTTCGACACGATCGTCGTCTGCACCGTCACCTGCTCGACCCACGCCGGCATGGTCGCCGGCTTCGCGGCGCTGGAGGACCTCACCGGCGTCAAGCGACGGGTCATCGGCATCGACGCCTCCGCCACCCTCGAGAAGACCCGCGCCCAGCTCGAGCGCATCGCCCGGAACACCGCCGAGGTCATCGAGCTCGGCCGCGACCTGCGCGACGACGAGTTCACCCTCCTCGACGGCTGGGCCGGTGACCTCTACGGCGTGCCGGTCGACTCGACGATGGAGGCCATGCGCCTGGGCGCCGAGCTCGAGGCGATGATCACCGACCCCGTCTACGAGGGGAAGTCGCTGGCCGGCCTGATCGACCTCGTGCGCACCGCCGACATCCCCAAGGACTCGACGGTGCTCTACGCCCACCTCGGCGGCCAGCCCGCGCTCAACGCCTACCACTCGCTGTGGCCGGCCTCGTGAGCAGCGCGGATGCCGTGACGCCGCCAGTCGCGCTCGTCCGCCGCCCCGGCCCGCGCCTGGCCGAGGGCCTGGTCACCCACATCGACCGCAGCCCGGTCGACCTCGACCTCGCCCGCCAGCAGTGGCAGGCCTACGCCGATGCCCTGAGCGACAACGGGTGGCACGTGGTCGAGGTCGAGCCCGCCGACGACCACCCCGACGCGGTGTTCGTCGAGGACCCGGTCGTCGTGCACGGCGACCTCGCCGTCATCGCCCGCTCCGGCGCCCCCGAGCGCCGCGGCGAGGCCGCCGGCGTCGAGCGCGCCGTGCGCGACCTCGGCCTGCGGGTCGCCCACATCGAGGCGCCCGGCACCCTCGACGGTGGCGACGTGCTGCGCGCCGGCGGCACCGCCTACGTCGGCCTCGGCGGGCCGCACCAACGGCGTCGGCATCCAGCAGCTGGCGAACCACCTGCGCGAGTTCGGAGTTCGCGTGCAGGCCGTGCCGGTGGAGCGCGCCCTGCACCTGAAGTCGGCCTGCACCGCGCTGCCCGACGGCACCGTCGTCGGCTGGGGCCCGGTCGTCGACGACAAGGAGGCGTTCCCGCGCTACGAGGACGTGCCCGAGGAGGCCGGCGCCCACGTCGTGCACCTCGCCGCCGACCACCTGCTCATGGCCACCAGCGCCCCCCGCACCGCCGCGTCGTACCGCGAGCGCGGCTACGCGGTCACCGAGGTCGACGTGTCGGAGTTCGAGAAGCTCGAGGGCTGCGTCACCTGCCTGTCGGTGCGGGTGCGGGGATGACCGGGCCACCCCCGACGAGCGCGTGCTCGACGACATGGCCTGGCACGCCCTCACCGGCCCGCAGGCGCACCTCGCCGACAGCTCGTCGGACGGTGCGGCTCAGCCGCTACCGCGACGACATCGCGCCCGTTCTGCGGCGTCGAGCACCTCGACGACCGCGGCTGGGCGGCCCTGGCCGAGCTCGTCGGCCCCCGCGGCACGGCGGTGTTCCTGCGCGGCGAGGTCGAGCCCACCCCGACCGGCTGGACGCGAGCTGCTCCGCGAGCCGGCCACCCAGTACGTCGCCGGCACGCTGGCCGAGCCACCGGCGCCGGCGAGCCGCGAGGTCGTCGAGCTCACGGCATCCGACTCGCCCGACATGGTCGCCCTCGCTGCCGCGACCGAACCCGGCCCGTTCGGCCCGAACAGCCACCTCACCGGGCGCTGGTTCGGCATCCGCCGCGAGGGCCGACTCGTCGCGATGGCGGGGGAGCGGATGCGGGTCGAGGGGTACGGCGAGGTCTCCGGCGTCTGCGTCGACCCGTCGGTGCGTGGCGAGGGGCTGGGGGCGGTCGTCACGCTGGCCGCGGCACACGGCATCCAGGAGCGTGGCGACCGGGCGATGCTGCACGTGCGCGACGGCAACGACGGGGCGCACCGGCTCTACCGCCGGGTCGGGTTCGAGGTGCGCCGCAGCCGTCACCGTGGCCGTGCTGCGTCCCGAATGGTGACCTGCGGCCGACCCCGGGGTTGGCGCGGTGCCGCGTGCGTGGGAGGCTGGTCGGGTGCTTCACGGACACCTCCTCCTTCGCTGCCGCGGCGGGGCCTGAATCGGCCGCCCCTCGTCGCGGAGCTTCTGCTGCACCGGCTGAACCCCGACGAAGTGTGAAGGAAGCAGACCAGTGATCCACCCCCAGCAGCCCTCGGGCATGCCGATCGCAGAAGTACGTGCCGTTCCAGGAGCAGCTCGAGGTCCACCTGCCCGACCGCACCTGGCCCGACCAGGTGATGACCCAGGCCCCGCGCTGGTGCGCGGTCGACCTGCGCGACGGCAACCAGGCGCTCATCGACCCGATGGACGCCGAGCGCAAGATGCGCATGTTCAAGCTGCTCGTGAAGATGGGCTACAAGGAGATCGAGGTCGGCTTCCCGAGCGCCAGCCAGACCGACTTCGACTTCTGCCGCGAGCTCATCGACGGCGGCCACATCCCCGACGACGTGACCATCCAGGTGCTCACCCAGTGCCGCGACCACCTCATCGAGCGCACCTTCGACGCCATCCGCGGCTCGAAGCAGGCCATCGTGCACTTCTACAACTCGACCTCGGTGCTGCAGCGCCGCGTCGTGTTCGGGATGAGCGAGGAGGGCATCATCGACATCGCCCTCCAGGGCGCCCGGCTGTGCAGGAAGCTCGAGGAGACCGTCCCCGAGACCGACGTCTACTACGAGTACTCGCCGGAGTCGTACACCGGCACCGAGCTCGAGTTCGCGGTGCGCATCTGCAACGAGGTCATCGAGGTCATCGACCCGACGCCCGACCACAAGATGATCGTCAACCTGCCCGCGACCGTCGAGATGGCGACCCCCAACGTCTACGCCGACTCCATCGAGTGGATGGTGCGCCACCTCGACCGCCGCGAGTCGGTCGTCGTCAGCCTGCACCCGCACAACGACCGCGGCGAGGGCGTCGCGGCGGCCGAGCTCGGCTACCTGGCCGGCGCCGACCGCATCGAGGGCTGCCTGTTCGGCAACGGCGAGCGCACCGGCAACGTCTGCCTGGTGACGCTGGGCATGAACCTGTTCAGCCAGGGCATCGACCCGCAGATCGACTTCTCCGACATGGCCGAGATCCGGCGCACCGTCGAGTACTGCAACCAGCTGCCCGTGCACGAGCGGCACCCGTGGGGCGGCGACCTCGTCTACACGGCCTTCTCCGGCTCGCCACCAGGACGCCATCAAGAAGGGCCTGGAGGACATGGACCGGCGCACCACCGCGGCCGGCACCGACATCGACCACATCGACTGGGGCGTGCCCTACCTGCCGATCGACCCGCACGACATCGGCCGCTCCTACGAGGCCGTCGTCCGGGTCAACAGCCAGTCCGGCAAGGGCGGGGTCGTCGTACCTGCTCAAGGCCGAGCACGGCCTCGACCTGCCGCGCCGGCTGCAGATCGAGTTCAGCCACGTCGTGCAGCGCCGCACCGACTCCGAGGGCGGCGAGCTGTCGGCCGCGGAGATCTGGCAGATGTTCGCCGACGAGTACCTGCACGCCGACGAGCCCGGCGAGCGCTGGGGCCGGTTCGCCCCGGTGCGCTCGACGCTGACCGGCGCCGACGACGGCATGGACCACATCGAGTCGGTGATCACCGACTGCGGCAAGGAGGTCGCGATCACGGGCACCGGCAACGGCCCGATCGCCGCCTTCATCCAGGCGCTCGCGCCGCTCGGGCGTCGACGTGCGCGTGCTCGACTACCACGAGCACGCCCTGTCGGCCGGTGGCGACGCCCGGGCCGCGGCCTACGTCGAGTGCGCCGTCGGCGAGCGGGTGCTCTGGGGCGTCGGCCTGCACGAGTCGATCGTCAAGGCCTCGCTGCGGGCGATCATGTCGGCCGTCAACCGCGCCGAGCGCGACGCGGTGGTCACCGCCTGACGGGATTCGCGGCTGCACCTCGGTACCGTTCGTGCCATGCAGGCACGGGTGGGGCGTCTCGTCACGGTCATCGTCGGCGTCCTCCTGGTCGCCGTCGCCGTGACCGCCCTGGTCGCGCCCGCGCCGGCCGTTCACGATCTACGACCAGCCGGTCGTCATCGGCGCGACCGCGGCGTTCCTCCTCGTCGGCCTGCTGTGGCGCCCGCCGGCGTGGTTGCGCCGGGTGCTGCGGGCGAGCGTGGATGCCGTGGGTCGTCGCCGTCCTCGGCGGCTGGCTCGGGGTCGTGGTCGGCACCTCGCATGCGGTTCACCTACTCCTGGGACGTCGGTGTCGCGTTCCGGCTCGGCGCGCATCCTGCGGACGGACACGCCGCTCACCGAGAGCCAGGTGGCCTACCTCTCGCGCTACCCCAACACCCACCCGCTGGTCAGCGTGCACCGGGCCGCCTACGCGATCTCGGACGTCACCGGGTGGGCGGTCCAGACGGTGCTCGGCAGCCTCGGCGGCATCGCCGCCGGGCTCACCATCCTGCTGATCCACCCGCTGGTCGCCCGGGTGGCCGGGCGGGTGCGCGCCGTCGCCGCCCAGCTCGTCGTCGTCGCGCTCGTGGCCACCTCGCCGTGGGTGGCCGTGCCCTACACCGACCTGCTCGCGATGCCGCTGCTCACCGGCGCCGTCCTGCTCGTGCTGCGCGCCGCCCGACCGCCGGGACTGGCTCGGGCTCGTGCAGCTGCTCGCCTCCGCGGCGCTGGCCGCCGGGGCCATCGTGCTGAAGACGACCCCGACCGTGCTGGTCGTCGCGGTCGCGCTGGTCGGCCTCCTGCTCGCCATCGACCTGCGTGCGACGTGGCGCGACGCCGTGGTCGCGCTGGGCGGCACCGTGGCCTGGGTGGCCGTGACGTTGGCGCTCGTCGCGTCGCTGTCGGCCTCCGCGACGGCGGCCCTGGGGTCGAGCGGCGACCGACCAGATGCGAACCGACGCGACGCCGCCCACCCTGTGGTGGGTCGCGAACGGCATGACGCCGACCGAGAGCCCGGGCAACCCCACGCGGTACGGCGGCTACAACGGCGTCATGCTCCGCGCCATCTCCGACGATGGACACCGAGGAGGCCACCGCGTGGTCACGCGAGTGGATCCGCAACCAGGTGGCGGACCGGGGCGCGGGCGACCTGGCGCTCTTCTACGCCAACAAGGCGGCGTGGAACTGGGGCGACGGCATGTTCTGGGCGTGGGGCGAGGGCAAGGACTCCGAGCCGAAGAAGCTCAAGCCGGCCGACGGCATCGGTCGGCTCGTGCGCGCCGTCGACGGCCGCTACGGGCGCTGGTACCCGCTGCGCACCGACCTCGCGCAGGGGCTCTGGGTGGCGCTGCTGCTCGTCACCGGAGTCGGCGCCCTGCGGGCCCGTGCGCCGAGCCGCGACGTGCTGCTCCTCGGCCTCACCGTGCTCGGGATCGCGGCGTTCACGCTCGTCTTCCAGGGGCGCTCGCGCTACCTGTTGACCTTCGTGCCCCTCGTCGTGGCGCTGGGCGCCATGGTCCGGCAGCGCCCGATGCGCCTGCTCGGCCGCGCCGGGCGGGTCAGCCGCTCGACAGAATCCGGGTCAGCACCGACGTGAGCGGTGCGAGGGCGCCCGACGTCGCGGACGACGCGTTGCGGGTGCGCTCGGCCGCGAGGAGCCAGGCGCCGACCGTCGTCTCGGTCGAGCCGTTGCCGTCGGCGTCGAACGGGCGAAGGGGTCGACCGCGCCGTTGGCGACGTCGAGCCACACGGCGAGCAGGCGCGCGTCGAAGGCGGCCCGAGCGGTGGCGGGCGCTGCCGGGCGGAGCACCGTGACGGCATCCGTGGAGGTCGTGAGCGCGCGCTTCTCGGGGAACACCGTGCTCAGCGTGCGGGCCGTGCCGAGCAGGCAGGCGCGGTCGGCGGCGGTGAGCGACGAGGTCACGCCGCGGTACTCGGCCGACCACCACGCCGGCGGGCGCCGGGTGGTGCTGGCGCCGAGCACGACGACGGTGCGGGCCGGGTGGGTGACGCGCCGCCGTCGTCGTCGGTGGCCCGCGCGCGTGAGGGTGCGGGTGCAGGCCCGGTCGTAGGTGTGGCGTCACCCTCGCCACGAGCGAGCGCGGGTCCACGGTCGGGCTGGACGCCGGGTCGACCACTGGTGGGTGCAGCAGCGAGCGGGCCCGGCTGCGCTTCCCGTCGCCGAAGGCCCACGACGTCGAGATGTCGTCGCTGCCGGGGTCGGTGACCGCGACGGAGAAGGCGGCCGGGGTGCCGACCCGTGCGACGGCCAGCGAGCCGCCGTTCCACGGTCGCGTCGTCGCCGCGGTGAGGGCCGCGGTCGGGGCGACGTTCGCCCAGCGGGCGGTGAAGGCCACCGAGCGGGCGGCCCCACCGGCATCCGTGGCGGTGATGGTGACCGGCAGCGTCGTGTCGTCGCCGCGGGTGGCGGTCCACGACCAGGTGCCGATGCCCTGGGTGACGGTGCCGACGGATGCCGTGACGGTGACCGCGCCGCCCGTGGAGGTCCAGAAGCCGCTGGTGGTCAGCGCGCCGCCCTCGGGGGCCGCCGCCGGTGCCGGGGCCACGGGTCACCCGGGGGAGGATCGCGTTCAGCACGTCGATCCGGCGGGTCGTGACGCTGCGGCCGGCGGACGGGTAGGTGACCGGGACCCCGGTGGCCTTGAGGTCCTGGACCAGGCTCGCGATCGGCCGGGACGGTGCGTGCTGGCGCAGCAGGGCCAGCGCCCCGGCCACGTGCGGCGTCGCCATCGAGGTGCCGTCGTAGGCGGCCCAGTCGTCGTCGGGGACCGAGGACGTGATGGAGACGCCCGGTGCGAAGAGGTCGAGCAGCGGGCCGCGGTTGCTGAACCACGCCACGCCGTCGGTGTCGTCGGTCGCCCCGACGGTGACGGCGCTGGAGATGCACCCGGGGATCGAGACCGAGTCGTCGAAGCCGTTGTTGCCCGCCGCGATGACGGTGGCGATGCCCTGGCCGAGGAGGGTGTCGATCGCGGCCTTGCGGACGTCGGTGTCGCACGGGGTGCTCTCGCCGCCACCGCCGAGGCTCAGGTTGGCCGCGACGATGTTCCACGACGGGTGGGCGGTGTCGAGCACGGCCAGCTCGTCGAGGGCGGCCAGCTGGTCGGACGGGTACGACGCGACGCACGCGGGCGCGCCGCAGAACGCGGGGTCGTCGAACCGGGTGAAGATCTGCATCGCGATGATGGAGGCGCCCGGGGCGACGCCGGCCCGAGGGTGCCGGCCCGGCACCGCGCTGCCGTTGCCGGCGGCGATGCCGGCCACGTGCGTGCCGTGGTCGCACAGGGTGCCCACGGCTGGCGCTGAAGCAGGCCGGGAGCGAGTCGACGTCGGCGCTGTCGTCGGTGGTCCGGCCGTTGGGGCACAACGACTGCTCGTCGGGCCCCTGCGGGTGCGACGAGCAGTACTGGGCGATGACCCGTCCGCCGAGGAACGGGTGGTCGACGTCGACCCCGGTGTCGAGGATGGCCACGGTCGTGCCGGCTCCGGTGAACCCGGCGGACTGGGCGGCATCGGCCCGGATGACGTGCAGGCTGCTGTCGAGCGCCGCCTTCTGGGGCAGGTCGAGCTGCACCGCGCGCACGTGCGGTGCCTGACGCAGCCGCGCGAGGCCGGCCGCCGGCACCGTGGCGACCAGGTGCGGCGAGCGCTGCAGGGTGCGGGTGACCGAGCCCACCGCGTCGACCGAACCCGGCGACGGCCGTGCTGCTCGCCATCGCGTCGTAGGTGACGATGACCCGCACGCGAGCCGCCGGCCGGCGCCGGACGGGGTGCGGTCGCGGCCCCGCCCCGGCCGAGGCCGGCGCCATCGCGCCGAGCGCCGCGGCCGCGGCCGCCACGGCAGCGACGAGTGCGCGTGCTGCGACGGCGCGGCTCATCACGGGGTCCTTCCCGACGGGCTCGCCGGTGCGCGCCTGTGCACTGAGGAGCCTGCCACGCCCCGCGGTGATACGTGCGCAATCAGCGGCGGTGTGCCGCGGTCAGTCACCGCTCAGCGCACCCCGGCGGGGCGGAACTGGATGGAGATCCGCGGGCCCACGGGCTTGCTGGTCTTGGGCACGCAGTGGTCCCAGGTGCGCTGGCAGGAGCCGCCCATGACGACGAGGTCGCCGTGCCCCGCGGGCACCTTGGTCGACGAGCCGCCGCCGCGGGGGCGGAGCACGAGGTCGCGCGGCGCCCCGACCGACAGGATCGCGACCATGGTGTCCTGGTCGCGCGAGCGGCCGATGCGGTCGCCGTGCCACGCGACGGAGTCGTGCCCGTCGCGGTACAGGCACAGCCCGGCCGTCGTGAACGGCTCGCCGAGCTCGTCGGCGTAGTGCGCTGGACAGGGCGTCGCGGGCCTCGTCGAGGGCCGGGTGGGGGAGCGGCTCGTGCGTCGCCGTAGAACCGCAGCAGGCGTGGCACGTCGACGACCGAGTCGTACATCTGGCGGCGCTCGGCCCGCCACGGCACGTCGTGCCGCAGCGCCGAGTACAACCGGTCGGCGCCCCCGACGAAGCCGGTCATGACGTCGACCCACGCGCCGTGGGCGAGGGGTGTGCGGTGCACCCCACGCAGCGGGTGGACGACGACGTCGTCGGCCAGGTCGAGCAGCGACCCCTGGAGTTCGGTCACCCGCACGAGCGTAGCCGACATTCGAACACCTGTCCACGGTCGAGGGTCGGTGCCCAACGTTGCACAGTGCTTGTGGTGCGGCCCCGGATGCCGTGGGCTGGGGGGATGAGCGCCCACCCCCTGTCCGGACTCGTCGTCGCCGTCGTCGGGGCCACCGGAGAGCTGGGCTCGCGCCTGGCGCGTGGTGCGGCCGCGCGCGGTGCGCACGTGGTGCTGGTCGGCCGCGACGAGCGGCGACTGCACGGCATCCTCGAGGGGGCGAGCGTCGTCGTCGGTGACGTGGCCGACACCACGTTGGGCCACCGGGTCGTGGCCGCGGCCGTCGGGCGGTACGGCGGGCTCGACGGGCTGGTCAACGCCGCGGGCGTGGTGGCGTTCGGGCCGCTGCTCGACACCGACGACGAGGTGATCGAGGAGCTGTTCCTCACCAACGTGCTCGGCCCGTTGTTCCTGCTGCGCCGCGTGGTGCCGGCCCTGGCGCAGCGGCGAGGGTTCGTCGTGCAGCTGAGCGCCGTCGTGGCCGAGACCCCGCTGGCCGGGATGGCCGCCTACGCGGCGAGCAAGGCGGCACTCACGGCGGCCGACCGCGCCCTGGCGCGCGAGCTGCGGCGCTCGGGGGTCGACGTCATCGACGTGCGGCCGCCGCACACCGAGACCGGGCTGGCCGGCCGGCCACTCGCCGGCACGGCGCCGAGGCTGCCCCGCGGGCTCGACCCGGACGTCGTCGCGGCCCGCGTGCTCGACGCGATCGAGCACGGCGCCACCGAGCTGGCGTCGACCGACTTCGGCTGAGTCGGCGTCACTCGCCCTTCGGGTCGGGCTCGTCGTCGAAGGTCATCGCCAGCGACGAACCGTAGGCCCCGGTCGAGAAGGGGCCGGACCACCCGAAGTACCCGTCCTCGGGCGGCGGGGGCGGCGGGTCCCACAGGACGTCCTCGTGGGCGGCGGCAGAGCGCAGGGCGCCGAGGTCGAGGGTGGCCGACGACTCGGGCACGCCCTGGTGCTGCCACTCGACGACCACCTCGAGCGTGTCCCCCTCGGGCACGGGGTGCACCCACCACGACGACACCGAGCGCAACCCGCCGCTGGTGCCCTGGGTCTGGCTGAAGTAGACCGTCGGCCCCTCCGCCGGCGGGGCCGGGTCGTTGGCGGCCGGTGGCCGAGCCGGGTGCCGTCGGCGAGGCGGACGCCGACGCGCGGTTCCTGCACCTGCCAGAACGGGGCCTCGGCGGTCTCGGGCCGTCGGGTGCCCGGTCGCAGCCAGCAGACGACGTGCAGCTCCAGGCCCCGCTGGTAGGCGACGACGTGCGTGACCCGGACCACGACGTCGTCCCCGCGGTGAACCTCCGCCGCGACCGGCACGATGACGCCCGCGACGTGGACGGGCGGCACCCAGGGCAGGTCGATGTCCGGGTTGTCGTGGCCGTCGTCGGACTCCGGCACCGGCCAGGGATCGAAGAACGGGGCATCGGTCATGAGCGCGAGCGTAGGGGGCCCGGTGCGTTCGCGGCATGGGGTTTGATCACCGGGTGACCTCCGAGCTCGTCGACCTGCCCGCGCTGCGGGCGTTCCTCGTGGCGCACGCCGTGCCCGGGCTCGACGAGGTCGACGTGCTCGCCGACGGCTCGAGCCGCCACCGCCGGCTGCTCGGGCGGGGCACGGGTGCGGCGACGACGCTCACCGTCACGCTGCCGCCCGGACTGCGTCGGCAGCCCCTCGATCGACGCCGAGGGCGAGCCGGATGCCGTTGCCGCGGCCACCGCTGTCGGCCGCCGCTGGCTGGGGCTCGACGCCGACCCGGCGGCGGGGGTGGCCGCACTGGCCGACGACCCGGTGCTCGGGCCGCTCGTGCGGGCCCGGCCGCACCTGCGGGTGCCCGGCAGCACCGACCCGTTCGAGACGGCGGTGCTCGTGGTGCTCGGGCAGCACGTGTCGCTCGCCGCCGGGCGGGTGTTCGCCGCGCGGCTCGTCGCCGCCCACGGCGAGCCACGGAGCCCGGCGCGGAGCTGCGCAGCCTTCCCGTCGCCCGAGGTGCTGGCGGCCCTCGACCCGGTGGACCTGCAGCGCACGGTCGGCATCACCGGCGCCCGGGCCCGCACCGTCGTCGCCATCGCCCAGGCGGTCGCCGACGGCACCCTCCCGCTCCGACTCGTGCCAGCTCCTGACTTCGCGGAGATCCGGCACCGGATGCTGGCGCTGCCGGGGGTCGGGCCGTGGACCGCCGACCTCGTGGCGCTGCGGGCCCTGCGCGACCCCGACGTGTTCCTGCCCGGCGACCTGGTGCTCCGCAAGGCCCTCGGCGGGGTGAGCGCCAAGGAGGCCGCGACCCTGTCCGAGGCCTGGCGCCCGCACCGCTCGCTCGCCGTCCTCCACCTGTGGACCCACCACGCCATCGACCCGCCGCGCTGAACCGCAGGCCGCAGCGGCACCCGGCGGCCCGGCATCCCGCCGATGTCTGCCGGAGCACCGACAATGGTGCGGTGCCCCTCTACCGCGACGAGGCGATCGTCCTGCGCACCCAGAAGCTGGGTGAGGCCGACCGCATCGTCACCCTGCTGACCCGACGCCAGGGCAAGGTGCGCGCGGTGGCGCAAGGGCGTGCGGCGCACCAAGTCGCGCTTCGGCGCCGGCTCGAGCCGCGATGGCACGTCGACGTCCAGTGCTACGAGGGCCGCAACCTCGACACGGTGACCCAGGTCGAGACGCTCGACCCCTGGGGCGACGCGATCGCCCGCGACTACCCGCTCTACACCGCGGCCACCGCGATGCTCGAGACCGGCGACCGGCTCACCGAGGAGCGCGAGCCCGCCGCTGCAGCAGTACCTCCTGCTCGCCGGGGCGCTGCGCTCGCTGGCCGGCAGCGAGCACGACCCCGGCCTGGTGCTCGACGCCTACCTGCTGCGCTCGCTCGCGGTCGCCGGCTGGGCGCCGAGCTTCGACGACTGCGCCCGGTGCGGCGCGCCCGGGCCGCACCGCGCCTTCCACGTCGCCGCCGGCGGCGCGGTCTGCTCCGGCCTGCCGCCCGCCGGGCTCCGCGGCGCCCGCGCCCGAGACCTTCGCTGCTGCTCGGCGCGCTGCTCGCCGGCGACTGGGCGGTCGCCGACGCGTCCGACGCGCAGCACCGCCGCGAGGGCAGCGGCCTGTCGCGGCCTTCCTCCAGTGGCACCTCGAGCGCGGGTGCGATCGCTGCAGCCTCGCGTACTGGTGGAGCGGTGAGCGCGCGAGCCCGCTACCCGCCGCCCGTTCCCGCACCCGCACGCGGCGCCCGGCCGCCCGCCATCCCGCTCGACCCGTGCCGCGCCACGTCGCCGTCGTCATGGACGGCAACGGCCGCTGGGCCAACGCAGCGCGGCCTGCCGCGCACCAAGGGCCACGAGGCGGGCGAGGCCGCGCTGCTCGACGTCGTCGCCGGCGCCATCGAGGTCGGGGTCACCCACCTGTCGGCGTACGCGTTCTCGACCGAGAACTGGAAGCGCAGCCCCGACGAGGTGCGTTCCTCATGGGCTTCAACCGCGACGTCATCCGCCGCCGCCGCGACCAGCTGCACGAGTGGGGCGTGCGGGTGCGCTGGGCCGGCCGGCGCCCGCGGCTGTGGGGCTCGGTCATCAAGGAGCTCGAGGTCGCCCAGGAGCTGACCCGCCACAACACCGGGCTCACCCTCTACATGTGCGTCAACTACGGCGGCCGGGCCGAGATCGCCGACGCCGTGCAGCGGCATCGCCGAGCGACGTCGCGCCGCGGCCGGCTCAAGCCCGCGCACGGTCGACGAGAAGCACCATCGCCCGCTACCTCGACGAGCCGGACATGCCCGACGTCGACCTGTTCGTGCGGTCGCTCGGGGGAGCAGCGCACGAGCAACTTCCTGCTCTGGCAGGCGGCCTACGCCGAGATGGTCTTCCAGGACACGCTGTGGCCCGACTTCGACCGGCGCGACCTGTGGGCGGCCATCGAGACCTACGTCGACCGCGACCGCCGCTACGGCGGCGCCGTCGACGCCCCGACGGCGTAGCCGCGAGCCCGCCGCGCGAGCTTCCCCGAACCGCTTCCGGGGACGAACCCGCAGGTCTAGCGTGTGCGCACCGAGGTCGGGGCGTCGGAAGGGGCGGCTGTGTTGGGTGGGCGAGGGTTCTGGGCACGGCTGGTGGTGGGTGCGGTCGTCGCCGCGCCGTTGAGACGACCGTCGCTAAGGTCGGTGGCGGCGGTCGCGGTCAAGGTCACCTGACGGCGCGGCCCGCTAGCGTTCCGCCCATGGCCGATCGACTCGTCGAGCTGTTCCCCGAGGTCGCCCGCGTGGCGGCCGACCTCGATCCGTCACCCCGAGGTCGCCCGTCGCTGGGGCGACGAGAGCGCCTGTGCCGGGATGACGGTCGGCGGGCTCGCCAACCACCTCGCCGGCCAGGCGGCGAACGTCGTGCGCCTCGCTGTCGGCGCCGCCGCACGACGCCGCCCCGATCCCGGTTCTCGAGCACTACCGCCGCGCCGCCTGGGTGCACACCGGCCTCGACGACGAGGCGAACGTCGACGTGCGCACCTCCGCCGACGCCTACGCGGCCACCGGCGCCGCCGACCTCGAGGCCCGCGTGCAGAGCGACCTCGACGCGCTGCCGGCGGTGCTGGCGCCGGTGCTCGACGGCACCCGCACGCCCGACTCCGTGCTCATCCCGTGGCAGGGCTGGTCGCTGACGGCCGCCGGCTTCGTGCTCACCCGCACCATGGAGGCGATCGTGCACTCCGACGACCTGGCCGCCAGCATCGGGGTCGAGACGCCCGAGTTCCCGCCCGAGGCGGCGGATGCCGTGCTCGGCCTGCTCGCGTCGGTCGCCGCCGAGCGGCACGGCCAGGCCGCGGTGCTGCGCGCGCTCAGCCGCCCGCAGCGGTCGACCGGCCCGGTGTCTGCGTTCTGAACTGCCTGCCTTCTACAGGTTCGCCGAGCAGTCCGGGCACAGGCCGTCCATCTCGACGGTGTGCCGCACCTGGGTGAACCCGTGCGCGGCCGCCACCGCCTCGGCCCAGCGCTCCACGGCATCCCCGGTCACCTCCACCGCGAGGCCGCACGAGCGGCACACGACGTGGTGGTGGTGGTCGGTGGAGCACGAGCGGTAGACGGCCTCGCCGTCGGCGGTGCGGATGACGTCGGCCTCGCCGTCGGCGGCCATCGCCTGCAGGTTGCGGTAGACGGTGGCGAGGCCGACCCGGGTGCCCGAGCCCGCGAGTGCGGCGTGGATCTCCTGGGCGGAGCGGAACTCCGCCGACCCGGTGAGGGCCTGCGCGATGGCCGCCCGCTGCCGGGTCGGGCGCCGCTCGCCCTGGGACTGGTCGGTCATCGTCGCTCCGCCTCCGCGTGCTGGCCGTGCTCGTCGTAGTGCTCCTCGTGGGCGGCGTGCCGGTGGCCGTCGTGCAGGTAGTCGACGTGGTCGCCGTGCTCGATGGCGGCGTGCCCGCAGTCGGGCCCGTGCTCGTGGTCGTGCCGCTCGGAGCGGGCGTGCGCGGCCCGGCGGGCCCGGGCCACCACTGCCGCACCGACGCTCGCCACCAGGAAGGCCCCCACCGCGAGCAGCACGATGGTGCCGCCCGACGGCGTCTCGGCGTAGTAGGAGACGACCACGCCACCCACGCTGCAGGCCACGCCGATCGCCACCGCCCACCACAGGGCCGACCGGAAGCTGCGGGCGAACAGCTGCGAGGTGGCGTTCGGCAGGATCATCAGGGCGCTGATCAGCAGCAGCCCGACGATGCGCATCGACACCACCACGGTGACCGCGGTGAGCACCGCGAGCACGACGTTGTAGCCGAGCACCGGCATCCCGAGGGCGCGGGCGTACTCCTCGTCGTTGGCCACCGCGAAGAAGCGCGGCCGCAGCACCAGGGTCGTCGCGAGCACCACGGCGGCCAGCACCGCGAAGACGATGATGTCGCCGGTGGTCGTGGTGAGGATGGCGCCGAACAGGTAGCTGGTCAGCGTGGCCGGGGTGCCGGCGCTCGACCGCGCGATGAGCACCACGCCCAGCGCGATGCCGCCGTAGAACATGACGGCCAGGGCGGTGTCGCCGCTGGTGCGGCCGGAGGCCCGGATCAGCTCGATGGCGACGGCCGCGATGACGGCGGCGACCAGCGCGGTGAGCACCGGCGCCTGGTTGGTCAGCACCCCGACGGCGACCCCGGCCAGGGCGACGTGCCCCATGCCGTCGCCGATGAGCGACATCCGGCGCTGCACGAGGAAGACCCCGACCAGCGGCGCGGCGAAACCGGCGAGCAGCGCGGCCAGCAGGGCCTGGCGCATGAAGTCGAGCGCGAGCAGGTCGTTCACGACGAGACCTCCCGGGGGGCGGGGTCGAGCGGGGCCGCCCCGATGACGTGGCCGCTCGGCGCCGCGCGGTCGTCGTGGTGGTGGCCCGACGCCGGCGGAGTGGCCGGCGACGTGCGCGGCGTACGCGGCGGGGTCGCCGTCGAAGTCGACGTGCCCCGAGTCGAGGCAGACGATGCGGCTCACGACGGCCTCGAGCGCGGCGAGCTCGTGCGTGACGATGAGCATCGAGGTGCCGCGGTCGGCCAGCCGGTGCAGCACGTCGGCGAGGGCCTCCTGGCTGGCGTGGTCGACGCCGGCGGTCGGCTCGTCCATGACGAGCAGCTCGGGGCGCCCGGCCAGGGCCCGGGCGATGAGCACCCGGCGCTGCTGCCCGCCCGAGAGCGACGCCACCTCCTCGTGCGCCCGGTCGGCCAGGCCGACGTCGGCGATCGCCTCGCGGACGATGGCGCGGTCCTCGCGGGTCGCGGGCTTCCACCACGGGCGGTGCGGCAGCCGCCCCACCTCGACGATCTCGGTGACGGTGGCCCGCACCGACGCCGACAGCGAGTGCCGCTGCGGCACGTAGCCGATGCGGGTGTGCTCGGTGAACCGCTCGCGCGGCGTGCCGAAGAGCTCGACGTCGCCGCCCTGCTCGGCGGTGAGGCCGAGGAGGCCGCGCACGAGCGTCGACTTGCCCGACCCGTTGGGGCCGAGCAGCGCGACGACCTCGCCGGGGTGCAGCTCGAGGTCGACGCCGCTGACCACGAGCCGGTCGGCGTAGCCGAACGACGCGCCGTGCAGGCGGATGAGGGGGGCCGGCTCGGTCATGAGCACTCCTGTCCGGTGCGCAGCGTGGCGAGGTTCGCGCGCATCACCTCGAGGTAGTCGTGGCCGCGCGAGGCGTCGGTGATGCCCTCGAGCGGGTCGAGCACGGCCACCCGGACGCCGGCCTCGCGGGCGACCGTCTCGGCCAGGGCGGGGGAGACCAGGCTCTCGGAGTAGACCGTCGTGACACCGGCGTCGCGGACGTGGGCGCTCAGGTCGCGCAGCGTCGCCGCGTCGGGCTCGACGTCGGGGCTCACCCCGGCGACGCCCTCCTGGTGCAGGTCGTAGCGCTCGGCGAGGTAGCCGAAGGCCGCGTGGCCGGTGACCAGCTCGCGGGTGCGGCACTGCGCCAGGCCGGTGCGGAACTCGGCGTCGAGGCCGTCGAGGTCGGCGACGAGGGCCGCGGCGTTGGCGCGGTAGTCGGCCGCGTTGGCCGGGTCGCGCCGGGCGAAGTCGTCGCCCAGCGCGGTCGCGACGTCGGCGAGCCGGGTCGGGTCGAGCCAGAAGTGCGGGTCGCGGGCGGCCTCGCCGCGTGGCCGTCACCGAGGTCAACGTCAGGCGCGCGGCGGGCGTGACGTCGACCGCGGCGTCCTCGGCCTGGGTGCGCACGGCCTGGTCGACGGCCGGCTGGAAGCCCGCGAGGTACACGACGGCCTTCGCGTGGGCGAGCTGCCCGACCGCCCGCGGGGTCAGCTCGAGGTCGTGCGGCTCCACCCCGGGCTTGGTGAGCGAGGTGACCCGCACGTGCTCGCCGCCGACCCGCTCGGCCGCGAACTGCAGCGGGTAGAAGGCGGCCGTGACCGGCATCCGTCCGTCGTCACCGGCGTCGGCCGACGCGCACCCGGTGAGCAGCAGCGCCACGCACGCGGCGAGCAGGACGAACGGCTTCATGACAACGATTCTCATTCAAAGTGAGAATCGTTGTCAAATGAGGCGGTCAGCCGCGCGGGGCCAGCTGGGTCACGAGGACGGCGACCATGATCGCGACGACGGCCAGCCGCATCAGCCGCTCCGCACCGGTCAGCCGTGGCCAGGCCAGGGCGAGGATCCAGGCCAGCACCACGATGACGACGACGAGGAGCAGCCACGCCGGCGAGGGCAGCAGGATGCCGGCCAGGGAGAAGACGAGGATGCCGAGGAACGGGACGAACCGGGGCAGGCCGTTGAGGAAGGTCAGGGCCGGCAGGCTGGCGCGCTCGAAGGACTCACGGAGGGTGGACACGTGCACGGAGTCTAGGTGGTCTCCACGAGGTCGAGGCAGAACCGCGAGATGGCCGCCCGCTCGTGCGCCTCGTCGGCCAGCTCGGCGGGGTCGGCGCCCGGGG
Organism: uncultured Actinomycetota bacterium; assembly: GCA_963782695.1. GTDB lineage: Bacteria > Actinomycetota > Actinomycetes > Actinomycetales > Dermatophilaceae > Fodinibacter. Next base: position 179,075 of record CAWAKY010000026.1, read on the forward strand.
CGGGCGGCGCCGTGAGCGGGGTGGACAGGCCGGTGAAGACCATCAGGTGCAGGGCGTGCGCCCGCGCCACCGTGGCGGCGTCGAGCTCCATGCCCTCGGCGGCCAGCCCCTCGACGTAGGCGGGCAGGCAGGCCGCCTCCAGCTCGGGCAGCGTCGCCGCACGGCGCCGGCCGATCTGCACGTCACCCACGAGCAGCTGGCCCAGGTCGAAGCCGACGCACTGCAGGCTCCAGAACCCGTAGTCGATGAGGGTGATGTCGTCGGACCCGGCGGTGTGCAGCAGGTTGTTCGGGCAGGCGTCACCGTGGGCGAGGGCCGCGGGTGCCGCCTCGAGCTCGTCGACGAACGCCGGGACCCGGTCGAGGGTGTCGAGCAGCCGGCCGCGCAGCTCGTCGTCGAACGCGTCGGCCGAGCCACGGCACCTGCCACAGCTCGGTCGAGCGCAGCGCGGGTGCCACCTGCATCGCGAGCCGGCCGTCGGCATAGGTGCGGACCGTGGTGCGGCCGTCGGCGTCGCCGAGCGGCGCGAGCTCGGCCACCGCGTCGCTCCCGGCCAGCCGGCCGAGCAGGTGGGCCGCGTGCGCGAAGTCTGCTGTCTCCCAAGGGTGGTCGACGACGTCGAGCGCCGGCAGCCAGATCGCCGCCGAGGTCTCGTCGAGGAACGACACGTGCAGCGCCTCGGGCATGGTGAGCCCCGGGGGCAGCCGGTGGAGCAGGTCGGAGCGGTAGACCAGCGGCTCGGTGCGCCACGGCACGCTGCGGGCGGCCACCTCGCGCAGCTCCTCGGGCACGTACTGGAAGAGCGGCGAGCGGCTCCACGACTGCACGTGCTTGACGAACATCCGCACGGCTCGTTCCCCGCTCGGCGTCGCGGCCCGGGCGGTGACCCAGTAGCGCCCGGCCGTGGTGATGGCGTCCAGCGCGTAGGGCACGACGCACGCCTGCGACCCGAGCACGGTCACGCCGGTGGGGTCCTCGCCCAGGGCCCGGGCGACGATCGTGGCGAACGTCGGGTCGTCGACGTCGGCGGGGCCGAGGATGCTGCGGTCGCCCATCGTCGTCACCCCCTCTGCTGGTCGCGATGGCGTCCCGAAAAAGGTAAAGTTACTTTATGGTCTCTGTCAACCCTCCCGGCGGGCCGCACGTCGCACTGCTGCTCGGCGCGCTGCTGGGCCAGGTGCGGGCGTCGTTCTTCGAGCACGAGTGGGGCGGCCTGCGGCCGTCACACGTGCGGGTGCTGTCGTCGGTGCCCGAGGGGGGCTGCCCGGTGACCGAGCTGGCGCACCTGGTCGGGATGACCAAGCAGGGCTGCGGCCAGTTCGTCACCACCCTGGTCGAGAGCGGGCACCTGGCCGAGTCCCGGGCGACCGCCGACCGCCGGGTGCGGCTGGTGACGCGCACCCCGCAGGGCGACGCCACGCTCATCCGCTTCGCCGCGGTGATGGCGGGCCTGGAGGAGCAGTGGCGTGATGCCGTGGGGTCGCGTCGGTACGCCGCGTTCCGCGGCGTCCTCGACGAGCTGTCCGCGGGCGCGACCGGTTCGGTCGCAGGGTCGCCGCCCGGATAGCCTTGCGGGCATGGCCGCCCCCACCTCCGTCGTCGACACCGTCGTCTCCCTCTGCAAGCGCCGCGGGTTCGTCTTCCCGTGCGGCGAGATCTACGGCGGCACCCGCTCGGCGTGGGACTACGGCCCGCTCGGCGTCGAGCTCAAGGAGAACATCAAGCGGCAGTGGTGGCGGTCGATGGTCACCGGCCGCGACGACATCGTCGGCCTCGACTCTCGGTCATCCTGCCCGCGCCAGATCTGGGAGGCCTCGCGGCCACGTCGGCGACGTTCACCGACCCGCTGGCCGAGTGCCAGTCGCTGCCACAAGCGCTTCCGCGCCGACCACCTGCAGGAGGAGTACGCCGGAGCAAGAAGGGCATCGACGACCCCGACTCGGTCGACCTCGCCGACGTCGCCTGCCCCAACTGCGGCACCCGCGGCGCCGTGGACCGAGCCGCGCGAGTTCAACATGATGCTCAAGACCTACCTCGGCGTCGATCGAGGACGAGTCGGCCTGCACTACCTGCGCCCCGAGACCGCGCAGGGCATCTTCCTCAACTTCGCCAACGTCATGACCAGCCTCGCGCAAGAAGCCGCCGTTCGGCATCGCCCAGATCGGCAAGAGCTTCCGCAACGAGATCACGCCCGGCAACTTCATCTTCCGCACCCGCGAGTTCGAGCAGATGGAGATGGAGTTCTTCGTCAAGCCCGGCGAGGACGAGGAGTGGCACCAGTACTGGATCGACGAGCGCACCCGCTGGTACATCGACCTCGGCATCAACCCCGACAACCTGCGCCACTACGAGCACCCGAAGGAGAAGCTCTCGCCACTACTCCAAGCGCACCGTCGACATCGAGTACCGCTTCGGCTTCACCGGCCGCGAGTGGGGCGAGCTCGAGGGCATCGCCAACCGCACCGACTTCGACCTCACCGACGCACTCGCAAGCACTCCGGGCAGGACCTGTCCTACTTCGACCAGGCCAGCGGCGAGCGCTACACGCCGTACGTCATCGAGCCGGCGGCCGGCCTGACCCGCGCGATGATGGCGTTCCTCGTCGACGCCTACACCGAGGACGAGGCGCCCAACACCAAGGGCGGCGTCGACAAGCGCGTCGTGCTGCGAGCTCGACCCGCGCCTCGCGCCGGTCAAGGTCGCCGTGCTGCCGCTGTCGCGCAACGCCGACCTGTCGCCCAAGGCCCGCGACCTCGCCGCCGACGCTGCGCCGCAGCTGGAACGTCGACTTCGACGACGCCGGCGCGATCGGCCGCCGCTACCGCCGCCAGGACGAGATCGGCACGCCGTTCTGCGTCACCGTCGACTTCGACACCCTCGACGACCAGGCCGTGACCGATCCGCGAGCGCGACACGATGAGCCAGGAGCGGGTCGTCGCTCGACCAGGTCGAGGGCTGCATGGCGCAGCGCCTCGTCGGCGCCTGACCACCCGCGCCTGAGCTCAGGCGTCGGGGCCGTAGCGACCCCAGACCTCCTCGGCCTCGTCGCCGCGGCCGGCCCGGTCGAGCGCGCGGGCGAGGGCGCCCGCGGCATCCACCCGGGTGGGCACGATGCCGGCAGCGTGCAGCTCGGCGATCGACGCCCGCAGGCGGGGCTCGGCCACGTCGAGCCGGTCGTCGTCGGCGAGCATGACGGCGGCCTCGGCGCGCAGCACCAGCTCGAACTCGTGGCCGACGAGGGCCTCGGCCCGGGCCAGCCGCTCGACGGCCGCGTCGACCTCGCCGTGGCGCGCGAGCAGGTGGGCGCCCTGGCGCAGCACGTGCGGCTCGAGCACCTCGCCGTCGAACTCGTCCTCACCGGTGCCGGTCTCGACGGCCAGCCGCTCACCTGCGGCGATTGCCCCGTCGAGCTCGGCGAGCCCGGCGTGCAGGTCGGCGGTGTCGGCGCGCAGGGCGGCCCGCGACCGCAGCGCCTCGACGTACAGGCCCACCGTGCCCGAGTCGCGCGCCTTGTCGACCGCGTCGTCGAAGTGGCTGGCGGCGGCGACGGTGTCACCGGCATCCCAGGCGGCGTTGCCGGCACGCCACTGCGCGTGGCCCGCCTCGAGCACGCGGCCGTCGGCCTCGAAGGCGGCGGATGCCGTGGCGAACGCGGTGCGCGCGCCCGGCCACTGGCCCAGCGAGAGCAGGGCGTTGCCGAGGGCCCAGCCGACCGGCCCCACGAGGGCGGGCTCGTGCTCGCGCAGCACCGGCAGCGCGGCCTCGAGCAGCTCGGCGGCCTCGACCGGGCGGCCGGTCTCGACGTAGGCGAGGCCGAGGAAGCGCTGGCCGAAGGCGAGCAGCACCGGGTCGCGGGCCTCGGTCGCGGCGGCCACGAGGTCGGCGGCCGGGGCCTCGAGCTCGGCCCACGCCTCCTGGTCGACGCGCACGTCGCACAGCTCGGCCAGCTCGGTCAGCCGGGCCCGGCGCGGGGCGCCCCGCACGGCCCGGGCCCGCTGCAGCAGCGCGACCGCCTCGTCGAGGTCGCCGGTGCTGCGGGCGATCCGGGCGCGCCCGTCGAGGGCCATCGACGCGAGCAGGGGAGTGCCGGCCACCTCCGCCTCGAGGGACTGCAGGATGCCGGCCGCGCGCGCCGGGTCGTGCATCGCGGTCGCCATCGCCCCCTCGATGCCGCAGAGCAGCCGGCGCTCGTCCAGCCCGGCCCGCTCGTAGGCCGCCGCGGCCCGCACCAGGTGGGGGGCGGGGTCGTCGGCCCCGCCGAACCACGCGATCCGTCGCCAGAGACCCCCGGCCTCGGCGTCGGAGCCGGCGGCCTCGAGCCGCTGGGCGCAGTCGCGGGCGCGCGCCCGTGCCGCCTCGGCGGCCTCCGGGTGGGTCGCGCCGGCGGCGTCGAGCAGCGCGATCTCGCCCTCGGTGCGGGTCACGGCCACGCCGTCGCCGGCACGGTGGGCCGCCGCCAGCGCCGCGTCGAGCAGGGCCCGGTGCTGCTCGGGGCCACCGGCGTCCGGCGCGGAGGTGCGGTCGAGCAGGGAGGCGGCCGCCCACTGCTCCGGGGTCTCCACCGGGAGGATGCGGTCGCGGTCACGCAGCCAGGCGCGGGTCTGCGGCTCGAGGTCGGCGCCGGCCGACCTCAGGCCGTCGTGCACCACCCGGGCCCGCTCGAGCAGGTCGGTCGAGGGCGGCACCGCCTCGTCGGGGGCGCCGGCCCCGGCTGCCGGTCGCGGGCAGCCGGGTCGGCGGCAGGGTGGGCTCGCTCGGCACGCGGGCGGCGTCGTGCGCCGCCGCCAGGGTCGTGGAGGTGACGGTGGAGCCGTAGCGGGCGTCGAAGGCCTCGGCGATGCCGGTGGCGGTGCGGTGCAGCTCGGCGGCGACCTCCCCGACCGGCCGCCCGTCGACGTCGTCGGGGGCCAGCCCCGCGGCCGACGCCCGGTCGAGCACGAACGCCGCCGTCGCGGCGAACCACATCCGCTGGCGCGGGGTGTGCAGCTCGTCGAGCCACGCCAGCCGCGGCAGGAGCAGGTCGACCGCGCGGTCGGTGTTGCCCAGCCGCACGAGCACCCGCAGGCAGGCGGCGACCGAGTCCGACGCGCCCGGGTCGTCCTGGGCCAGGTGCCACGCGCGCCGGAACGACGTCACGGCACCGTCGACGTCGCCCCGGTCGAGCCGCAGCTCGGCGTCGATCGACAGGCAGGCCCGCGGCTCGTCGCCGCAGGTGAGCTCGCCGGCGACCACCGGGGTCACCAGCTCGAGCGCCCGGGCCGGGTCGCTCGCCAGCACGAGCCGGGCCTGCTCGCGCAGCTCGCAGGCCTGGCAGTCGCTGCGGCTGTCGCGCGGCTCGGCGAGCCAGGCGGCGAGCTCGCGCTCGACGGTCGCGTCGTCGCCGACGGCCTGGGCGAGCCGGGCCCGGGCCGCGTGCACCGGCCGCAGGTGGTAGCCGTCGCCGCGGAAGACCTGCTCGACGTCGTCGATGGCGGCCACCAGGGCGTCGAGGCCGACCTCCGGGAGGTCCTCGATGAGGTCGACGGCCCACTTCAGCCGCCACAGCACGGCGTCGCGGTCGTCCTGGTCCAGCCCGCGCGCCGGGTCGAGCGCCTGCCGCAGCCAGGCGAAGTGCACCAGGGTGCGCGGGTCCTTGGGCGTCCAGTAGAGCGCCTGGGTGAGGTCGGTGCGGGCCACGAACTCCTCGGCGAACGACCCGTCCGACTGGGCCAGCCGCAGCGCGCCCTCGTGGGCCCGCACCCGCTCCCAGCCCTGGGGCGCCTCGTCGGCGGCGACCGACACCTGCGCGAACTCCTCGGACACCTGGTCCCACTGCCTCATGCCGGTTCCCCCGTCGATGGCCCGGTCGATGAGGGCCGGCAGCGCGCGGGCCACGAGCGCGCTGTCGAACGGGGTGAGCGGGTGCCGTCCCGCGAGCAGGGCGTGGCTGTAGAGCGCCTCGACGGCCACCCGCTGCAGGGCGGCGTCGCCGGCGTCGGCGAGCCGCCGCACCCCCGGGTTGTCGGCGTTCAGCACGAAGCGGGGCACGGCATCCGGCTCGGCGAGGGTGTCGAGGGCGTCGGCCCACGGGCCGGCGGCGGCCTCGGCCACCTCGAGCCGGTCGCGCTCACGGTCGGCGTCGCGGCCGACGAGCAGCACGGCGTGCAGCGACTCGGGGCGGAACGACCGCACCACCGGCACGGCGCGGGCCCGGCCGAGCACCGACCGGGCGACGTCGAGCAGCGGCGCGAAGGCGGCCTCCTCCTGCGGGGTGGGCGGGGTGAACCGGTCGGCGAGGTGCTCGGGCTCCAGCCGGCGCGACTCCAGCCCGGGCGTGTGCTGCACCCAGCGGTCGAGGAGGACGCGGTCGTAGGCGTAGCCGGCGTTGAGCACCGCGATGTCCTCGGCCCGGGCGATCGCGGCGACCTGCTGGTAGTCCTCGACGCGGTCGGTGTACGACACGACGCGGTCGACCGCCGAGAACTCGGCGAGCGTCATCGTGCCGAGGGTCGTCTCCCACGGCAGCAGCTCGGCGACGACCTCGAGCATGTCGTCGTCGGTGGTCGCCGCGGCCTTGGCGGCGAGGTGGTGCACGCGGAAGAAGTCGTCGGCGCGGGCCCGGTCGGTGCGCGCCATCCGCAGCAGCCAGCGCTTGAGCTGCTCGCCGAGGCGGGCCCGGGTCTCGTGCAGCGCCTCGTCGTCGTGCAGCGACTCGCGCGAGGCGGTGAGCCCGAGCCCGTCGGCGTCGAGCACCGCGCGCACGAAGAACGCCCACTCGGGCAGCACGTCGGGCACCGCGTCGCCGACCAGCATCCGCTTCGCGTAGAGGCGGTGCGTGCCGCGCGCCGCCGAGGAGTGGGGCAGCACGTAGGCCACGCCCGCGCACGCCCGCCGCGGGGTCGGAGAGGTCGACGACGTCGAGCGGGGTGAAGCCGAGCACGCCCTCGCACCACCGGGTGGCGGCGGCACGACGGGCCGCGCCCTCGCCCTCCTCCCACGGGAAGGCCCGCCCGGCGACGGGCACCGGGCCGCTCGCCGTCTCGACGACGAGGTCGATCCGCAGGTAGGCCGCGAACGACGTGGCCAGCCGCTCCACGACCTCGGCGGACAACAGGTCGGCCGCGCTGCCGCGGGGCCGGATGGCGACGTCGGTGCCCGGCTCGGCGCGCGGCTCGGGGGCCGGCGACACGGCATACGTGCCGTCGTCGCGGCCGACCCACAGCCAGGTCTCGTCGCTGCCGGCGCGGCGGGTGGTCACCCGGATCTCGTCGGTGACCAGGAAGCAGGAGAGCAGGCCGATGCCGAACTGGCCCAGGAAGCTCTCGCGGGCCAGGCCGAGCGCGTCGCGCTTGGTCGACGCGCCGATCGTCGCGAGCACCCCGCGGATGCCGTCCTCGTCGAGGCCGATGCCGGTGTCCTCGACGTGCAGGCAGCCGTCGGGGGAGACGTCGGCCGGCACCACCCGGACCCGCCGCGGGGCGTCGGGCTCCTCCTCCGCGCGCGCGGTGATGGCGTCGACGGAGTTCTGCAGCAGCTCGCGCAGGTAGACCCGGGGGCTGGAGTACAGGTGGTGCGACAGCAGGTCGACCACCCCGCGGAGGTCGACGTGGAAGGTCGAGCCGGCCCCGGTCATGGGGTGATCCAAACAGACCGCGGGCGCGGGGTCGACCTTTCGCGGCGCACCGGATCGTGACCCGTGCCACCTTCCGCCCGGCGGGCCCGCGTTGAGACAGTGGGGGTGACGTCGGCGGGCACGAGGAGGTGAGCCGGATGGACGACGCGCGCGCGCCGCAGGCACCGTGGCCCGACGACGAGTTCATCGACTACGCCCAGGCCCGCCAGCACACCCTCCTGCGCGCCGCCTACCTCGTCTGCGGCGACCTGCGGGTCGCCGAGGGGCTGGTGCGGTCGGCCCTGGTGCAGCTCGCCCGCCAGTGGGACCGCGTGCGCGAGGAGCAGCCCGACCTGTTCGTGCGTCGCCTGCTCTACCGCGACGCCATCGCCTCGTGGCGCCACCGGCCGCCCGAGCCGGTCGCCACCTGCCCGGACGGGCGGACGAGGCCGACGAGCCGTGGGACACCGAGGAGGTCGAGCGACGGCGCGAGGTGCTGCGGGCGCTGGACGCCCTGACCCCGCGGCAGCGCGCCGTGGTCGTGCTGCGGTGGTTCGAGGAGCGTGGCGAGCGCGAGGTCGCCGAGGTGCTCGGCTGCAGCGTGGGCACGGCGCACACCGAGGGCGTGCAGGCGCTGGGCCGGCTGCGCGACGCCCTGCCCCGCGCCGACCTCGGCACCGGGGGCCTGCGATGAGTGCCGACCTGCGCGAGCTGCTCGAGCTGGCCAGCGACGACGTCCCCGACCTCGACCTCGCCCCGCAGGCCTGGGAGGAGGCCCGGCGCCGCAACCGGATGGTCGTGCGGCGCACCGTGCTCGGCGTCGGTGGGGTGGCGGCCGTCGGGGCGCTGGGCTTCGTGGTGCGCGACCGGAACGCGTCACCGACCCCGTCGCCGAGCATCACCACCACGGCGACGGTGTCCGCGGACGGCCGGATGCCGACGGCCCAGGTCGAGGGCGTCACGGTCTACCTGGCGCCCGACCCGCCGGACGAGGCGCTGCTGCCGCGGTACCCGGATGCCGCGCGGCTGAAGATCCCGCGCCACCTCGGCCCCGCCGACCTCGCCATCCGGGCCGAGCTCGGGCCGGGCGGGGGAGTGGCCGAGCCGCTGCGCGCCGTGTTCCTCGTCGTCGCGGAGGGGGGCGGCTACCACCCGGTGCTCTTCGCGCCGGACGCGCCGTTCCAGGTCGAGGTGCCCGCGCGTGCGGGTCACCCAGTGGGAGGGCGTGCAGTCGGCGCTCGGCCCACGGTCGATCTCGGACGACCGGCACCGGGTCGTCATCCCGCAGCCCGGCCGGGTGCTGGTGCTCGACGCGAGGGACGGCTCCGTGGTCACCGTCGAGGTGCCCGACCCCACGCTCTCGCTCGCGGGCTGGGCCCGGGACCGCACCCTCGTCGTGGCCCGGGGGCGCGACGACGGCTGGCTGATCGACCCCAGGACCGGCGAGGTGCGCAAGGGCCGCAGCGCGGTGAACCCGGACTGGGCCGACCTGTCGCAGGGCGACGCGCGGCGCGGAGCTCCGGTCGTTCTCGGGGACCGGCGAGCTCACCGGCATCCGCCTGCTGCTCGGGTGCACCGGTCGTGCCGACCACGACGTCGGTGTCGAACACCGAGGGCTGGGTGGCCGGGGGCGCCTTCCTCCCGGGCGCCTACCAGGCCGCGGTGGAGCGCTCGCAGGGCCTGGTCGCGGTGCACTCCGACCTGCCGCCGAAGCCCCGGGTGCTCGCCGCGACGACGGGCCCGCTCGTGCCGAAGGGTGCCTACCGGGCGCTGGGCTGGGGGCCTCGTGACGTCGTGCTGTTCGAGTCTCGTTCGGAGAGAGCGGGTTTCCAGGGGATCGTGCGGCGGGTGCTGGCGTGGGACGTCAACGAGGGCCTGCTCTACCAGGTCGCCGACGTCGACCGGGCCGCGACGACCCCGGGCGAGTTCTCGGGCACCTACGCGCTCTGAGCCGCGCCGCTACGGGGTCGCGCCGGTCGCGACGGGGCGCGTCGGGTCCTCGATCCACTCGCTCCACGACCCGACGTACGGGATCGCGTCGATGCCGGCGGTGTGCAGCGCCAGCGCGAGCTGGGCGGCCGTGACGCCCGAGCCGCACGACGTGCCCACGGGGGTGTCGCGGTGCACCCCGACCACCGCGGCGCGGCGGCGCACCTCGTCGGCGGGGAGGAAGCGGCCGTCGGGGGTGAGCAGGTCGGCCATCGGCAGGTTCACCGAGCCCGGCACGTGCCCGGCGACCCGGTCGATCGGCTCGGTCTCGCCGCGGTAGCGCTCGGCGGCCCGGGCGTCGAGCAGCACCCCCTGGCGCGCCATCTCGGCCGCGGCACCGGCGTCGAGCACCGGCACCGAGCCGGGCCGCACGGTGATGTCGCCCGGGCTGCGGCGTCGGCACCTCGCCGGTGACCGGCTGGCCGGCAGCGCGCCAGGCGGCCAGGCCGCCGTCGAGCACGCGCACCTGCGGGTGCCCGGCCCAGCGCAGCACCCACCAGGCGCGACCCGAGGCCAGCGAGGTGGCCTGGTTCCCCGGTCGCCACGGGACGGGTCGGGTCCTCGATCCACTCGCTCCACGACCCGACGTACGGGATCGCGTCGATGCCGGCGGTGTGCAGGGCCAGCGCGAGCTGGGCCGCCGTGACCCCCGAGCCGCACGACGTGCCGACCGGGGTGTCGCGGTGCACCCCGACCGACCGCGGCCCGTCGGCGCACCTCGTCGGCGGGCAGGAAGCGGCCGTCGGGGGCGAGCAGGTCGGCCATCGGCAGGTTCACCGAGCCGGGCACGTGCCCGGCCACCCGGTCGATCGGCTCGGTCTCGCCGCGGTAGCGCTCGGCGGCCCGGGCGTCGAGCAGCACCCCCTGGCGCGCCATGTCGGCCGCGGCACCGGCGTCGAGCACCGGCACCGAGCCGGGCCGCACGGTGAGGTCGCCGGGAGTCGGTGTCGGCACCTGGCCGGTGACCGGCAGGCCGGCGGCGCCGCCAGGCGGCCAGGCCGCCGTCGAGCACGCGCACCTGCGGGTGGCCGGCCCAGCGCAGCACCCACCAGGCGCGGCCCGAGGCGAGCGAGGTGGCCTGGTCGTAGACCACGACCTCGTCGTCGTCACCGACCCCGCAGGCGCGCAGCGCCGCGCTCCAGCACGGCGGGGTCGGGCAGCGGATGCCGGCCACGCGCACCCGGGCGGGCCGGCGAGGGCCGCGTCGAGGTCGAGGTGCGGCGCCCCGGGGACGTGCGCGGCGGCATACAGCTCGGGCCCCGGTGTGCCGCGCAGGTTGTACTGCACGTCGAGCACCTTCACCTCGCCGCGGTGGAGGAGGGTGGCGAGCTCGTCGGCGGTGACCAGGGCGCTCATCCGACCATCCAACCACCGAGCCGCCGGGGCGCCTGCGGAAGGATGTCGGGCGTGGCAGCACCGGTCCGGCTCGTCCTCCTCCACGGCTCGCAGCTCAGCGGCGCGCAGTGGTGCGCGGTACGGCGCGCTGCTCGGCCCCGACGTCGAGCTGGTCGTGCCCGACCTGCCGGCGCACGGCACCCGGCGCGGCGAGGAGTTCACCTGGGAGCGGCGCGCTCGCGGTCGTCACCGACGCGGTCGAGGGCGGGGATGCCGGGGTGCCGGTCGTGCTCGCCGGGCACAGCCTGGGCGGCTACCTCGCGATGGCGTGGGCGTCCGAGCACCCGCAGCGGCTGGCCGGGCTGGCGCTGCTCGGGGCGTCGGCGGTGCCGGCCGGGCCCGGGGCGGCGCTCTACCGGGCGATCGCGCGGGTCGAGGGGCGGCTCGGGGTCGACCGGATGTCGCAGGCCCTGGACCGGCAGTTCGACGCGCTGCTGCCCGACGAGCTCGCGGCGGTCATCAAGGAGGCGGGCTACGGGTTCGACGGCATCCCGGCGGCGTGGGCGGGCGTCATGGGGCTGTGCCGGCCCGAGATGCTCGCCGAGGTCACCGCGCCGGTGCTGCTGGTCAACGGCCAGCTCGACCAGCTGCGGGTCGACGCGCGGCGGTTCGCCCGCGCGGCCCGGTCGGCCCGCTGGGTGCACGTGGTGACCGTGCCGCGGGGGCTGCACGTCTTCCCGCTGACCCACCCGAACGAGACCGCAGCCGCGCTGTGGGAGCTGCTCAGCGCAGCACGCGCTCCGGCGGGATCATGACCGCGCCACCGACCGGCGGCACGTGCGCCGTGGCGTCGCTCCACTGCGGGCAGCACCTCGACGAACCGGTGACCGGGGTCGGTGGTCCAGTCCAGCCGTGACGACGGCCAGCCCGACGGGTGCAGGGTGCCGTAGTGGATCGGCACGACGTGCCGGGCCCCGGAGCGGGCGGTCGCGTCGGCGGCCTCGACCGGGCCCATGTGCCCGGGGGACAGCCGCGGACCCCACCCGCCGACGGGCAGCAGGGCGAGGTCGACCGGGGCACCGGCCAGCTCGGGCAGCAGCGCCATGTCCGGGTGCAGCGAGGTGTCGCCGGCGAACCAGACCACCACGCCGCCGCCGCGCAGCAGCATCCCGCAGGCGCCGTTCGGGCGGTGCGGCATCGGCCGGGCCTCGTGGTCGGCCCGCACGAGCAGCACCTCGACCCCGGGGCCGACGGGGTGCCAGGTGTCGTGGGACGCGTCGCCCGGCTCGAGCCGGTGCTTGTCGAGCCACGGCAGGTTGAGCGGGGTCGGTGACGACCGGCACGTGGCCGACGCGACGCAGCGAGGGCAGGTCGGCGTGGTCGTGGTGCAGGTGGCTGAGCAGCACGGCGTCGACGTCCTCGACGTGCTGCTGCACCGGCAGGTCGCGGCGCCGGCGGAGCGGGCCGAGGCGGCGGCGCAGGAGGGGGTCGGTGAGGATGCGCAGGCCGCCGAGCTCGAGCAGCACGGTCGAGTGGCCGACCCAGGTGGCGCGCACTCCAGCGGTGCCCGAGGGGCCTCCGGCCGGCTGCTGTGCCACGGCACCACGCTACTCGGGGGAGAATGGGGCACCATGTCCGCCCCCACCGCCACCGCTCCCGCCTCCACCCCGGTGCTGCCGCCCCTGCAGATCGGGCGCCACGTCGTGCGAGTCGCCCGTCGTGCTCGCGCCGATGGCCGGCATCACCAACCGGGCCTTCCGCCGGCTCTGCCGCGAGTACGGCACGGCCGGTCTCGAGGCGGGTGGGGCGTCCGGCGCGACCAGCCTGTACGTCTCCGAGATGGTCACCACCCGGGCGCTGGTCGAGCGCACGCCCGAGACGATGCGGCTCATCTCGCACGACCCCGACGAGAACCCGCGCTCGGTGCAGCTGTACTCGGTCGACCCGGTGACGGCCGGGCTCGCCGCGCGCATCCTCGTCACCGAGGACCGCGCCGACCACATCGACCTCAACTTCGGCTGCCCGGTGCCCAAGGTCACCCGCAAGGGCGGCGGCGCGGCGCTGCCGTGGAAGACCGACCTGTTCCGCGGCATCGTCGCGCGCCGTCGTGCGCGAGGCGTCGCCGTACGCCGTGCCGGTCACCGTGAAGATGCGGGTCGGCATCGACGCCGACCACGTCACCTACCTGGATGCCGGGCGGATCGCCGAGGGCGAGGGCGTGGCGGCGGTCGCGCTGCACGGGCGCACCGCCGCCCAGGCGTACTCGGGGCAGGCCGACTGGTCGGCGATCGCCCGGCTCAAGGAGGCCGTGACGTCGATCCCGGTGCTCGGCAACGGCGACATCTGGTCGGCCGAGGACGCCCTGGAGATGGTGCGGCAGACCGGCTGCGACGGGGTGGTCGTGGGGCGCGGCTGCCTCGGGCGGCCGTGGCTGTTCACCGACCTCGCCGCGGCGTTCGCCGGGTCGCCCGCGCGCGTGCAGCCCGGGCTGCGGCGAGGTGACGGCCACCCTGCGCCGGCACGCGGCCTACCTCGTCGACTTCTACGACGGCGACGAGGGGCGGGCCTGCCGCGACATCCGCAAGCACATCGCCTGGTACCTCAAGGGCTTCCCGGCGGGCTCGACGGTGCGCAACCAGCTGGCGCTGGTCGACGGCCTGCCAGGCGCTCGACGACCTGATCGGCACGATGGACCTCGACGCCCCGTGGCCGGGCGAGGCGGCCGAGGGGCAGCGCGGCCGGGCCGGCTCGCCGCGGGTGGTGGCCCTGCCCGAGAACTGGCTGCGCTCGCGCGAGCTCGACGAGGCCCAGCGGGCCCAGGTCGCCCAGGCCGAGCTCAGCGTCTCCGGCGGCTGACCGGATCCGCCGCTGCCGCGGCCGGTGCCGGGGCCTGGCACAGGTCGGCGATCATGGTCCTCGGGGTCCTCGAGCCCGACGAGACGGCGCAGCACGTCGTCATCCGGGCGGGCCTCGGGAGCGACTCGGCCGGTCGGGTCAGCGCGGCCGGTGTGCTGCGATCGAGGGAGCTCGACGCCGACCCAGCGAGCACGGCGTCGGTCGTGGCCCGATCGGACGCCGGGCAGTGCCTGCGCGACCGGCGGCAGCGGCGGCGTAGCCGCCCCTGCGGTGCGAAGGCGATCATGGCGCCCGAGCCTGCGCATCTGCCAGACCGCCAGCGTCCCGTGGATCGCAGAACCCCGTGGTGGTACACGCGGCGGTCGACGCCCGGCTGGTCGGCGAGCCAGTTCCGCCACCTGGTCGCGGCGCCTGCCTGGGCCGCCCGGTACCGCGCACGGGCAACGTCTCGCCTGGCCGCCGGCCCGGCGTCGAGCGGCGTGGGGCCGTGCAGCAGCCCGCCGGGTGCAGGAGCGTCGCACCACCGCGGAGTCGCTCGCCGCGGCACTCGAGCGGCGAGCGCGACACCGGCACCGGCACATCCGCGCGTGGCCCCCTGGACGTCGTGGCGGAGGGCGCACCAGAGCCTCATGGAGGTGCCGTACGGTACTGGCACGTCGAGTCGGCGACGGGCTGCCGCGAGCAGCCATGCAGGTCGACGGCGGCATCCGACGGCGCCCCGCGAGTGTCGTCGAGGTCCAGGGTCGGGCTCCCAGGGCGTCTGCCAGCACCACCAGCCCGGTGCCGGGCGGAGCTGCGGCTGCGACGGTGTACGGCGGCTGGCCCGAGGCGGACCTCGGTGCCGAGCAGGTCCGGTCGCCAGGCACGTGATCGGTCGCCGCCGTAGACGGGGCCTGATCGCAACCGTGGCGCCGGCCTGCGGCGACGTCGGAGGGACCGCGCTCAGAACTGGGGCATGGCCGAGGCGAACTGCCCACGGGTCCGTCGCCCTCCTGCGCCCCGGCGACCTGAAGTTCGCGCCGGGGCAGTCCCCGCCGAGGCGGCTGCGCTGCCGCCTGGTCGCGGTCGACCTGCGGCGCACCCAGCAGGGACAGTCCTGGGCCTGGCTCGACCTGTCGTGGCGCGGGCGCACCATCCGCGGTGCCGTCTTCCCACGGCACTGGCGCGCCCTGCGCAGCGTCCCCGACCTCGAGGTCGGGCACGACTACGTGGTGATCGGGTCGATCGCCTTCAGCGAGGGCACCCCGATGCTCAACGTCCTCGACATCCGCGAGCAGGTGCTGCGGCTCGTCCCGGGCGGCTGACCTGCCACCGGTGTCGGGGGTGGCCGCTAGCGTGTCGGCATGGCACGGCGGATCGGCACACCCGGTGGCACGCCCGAGCGCCCGGCGATCTTCTTCAAGGACGCCGCGGAGTTCGGCCGCTGGCTCGCCGCGCACCACGACACCGAGACCGAGCTGTGGATGGGCTTCTACCGGAAGGGCCACCCCCAGGCCGGCCTCACCTGGGAGGCCGCCGTCCGCGAGGCGCTGTGCTGGGGCTGGATCGACAGCATGGCCCAGGGCATCGACGAGCACACCCGGCGCCAGCGGTGGACCCCGAGAAAGCCACGCAGCAACTGGTCGACGATCAACATCAACGCCGTCGCCGAGCTCACCGCCCAGGGCCGGATGCAGCCCAGCGGCCTCGCCGCGTTCGAGCGCCGCCGCGAAGACCGCTCCGGCATCTACGCCTACGAGAACCGCGACCGCGAGCTGCCCGAGCAGTACGCCCAGCAGCTCGCCGCCGACCCGGCCGCCACCGCCTTCTGGGAGGTCGCCACCCCCACCTACCGCAAGCTCGCCACCAACTGGGTGGTCACGGCCAAGCAGGAGAAGACCCGCGACTCCCGGATGGCCCAGCTCGTCGACGACTGCGCCCACGGCCGGATGATCAAGAGCCAGCGCTACGGCATCGAGCCGAAGTGGGTCCAGCGGGCGGCAGCGGCGGCGGAGGCGGCCCGCCTAGGGTGAGCGCGTGACGTACACCGAGGCCGACCGCGAGCGCTGGGTCGCCGAGGACCCCGCCCACAAGCGCGCCGACCGCGACGACTTCGCCCGCGACCGCGCCCGCCTGGTGCACTCGGCCGGCCTGCGCCGGCTGTCGGCCAAGACCCAGGTCGTGCAGCCCGACGAGCGACGACTTCGTGCGCAACCGGCTCACCCACTAGCCTCGAGGTCGCCCAGATCGGCCGCGAGTTCGGCGCGGCGCTGGGCTGCAGCGCCGACGTCGTCGACACCGCCTGCCTCGCCCACGACCTCGGCCACCCGCCGTTCGGGCACAACGGCGAGACGGCGCTGGATGCCGTGGCGGCCGGCATCGGCGGCTTCGAGGGCAACGCCCAGACCCTGCGCATCCTCACCCGCCTGGAGCCCAAGCGCGCCCACCCCGACGGCCGCCCGGCCGGCCTGAACCTCACCCGCGCCAGCCTCGACGCCGCCACCAAGTACCCGTGGCGCCGCGGCCGACGCCCCGCACCCCACGATGAAGTTCGGCGTCTACGACGACGACCTCGACGGTCTTCGACTGGTTCCGCGACCGGCGCCCCCGACGGCCGACCGGTCGGTCGAGGCCGAGGTCATGGACTGGTCCGACGACGTCGCCTACTCGGTGCACGACGTCGAGGATGCCGTGGCGTCCGGCTGGCTCGACCCGCGCCTCCTGCGCGAGCCGGCCGACGTCGAGGCGGTGCTCGCCGTGGCGGGCGAGGTCTACGAGCCGGGCCTGACCCCCGACGAGCTCGCCGAGGCCCTCGAGCGGCTGCTCGCCACCGGCGCCGTGCCCGACGCGCTACGACGGCTCCCGCCCGTCCCTGGCGGCCCTGAAGGACATGACCTCGCGGCTCATCGGCCGCTTCGTCGTCGCCGTCGAGCAGGCCACCCGCGCCGAGCACGGCCCCGGGCCGCTGACCCGCCACGGCGGCCGGCTCGTCGTGCCCCGCGAGGCCCGCGCCGAGTGCGCGGTGCTCAAGGCGGTGGCCGCCCACTACGTCATGCACGCCGCCGAGCGGGTGGCCCTGCACGTGCGCCAGCGCGAGGTGGTCGCCGAGCTCGTCGCCGCCTTCGAGGCCGACCCCGACCGGCTCGACCCCGACCTGCGCCGCGACTGGGACGACGCCGCCGGCGACGACGCGCGCGCTGCGGGTGCTCGTCGACCAGGTGGCCTCGCTCACCGACGTGCGGGCGCTGACCCTGCACCGGCGGTGGTGCCGCCCGGCGACGACCTAGACTCGCGGGCAGTCGAGCGACACCCGAGAGGAGGGGTCAGTGGCGGGTCGGATCAAGGCCGAGGACATCGCGACGGTCAAGGAGCGCACGTCCATCGAGGACGTCGTGCGCGACCACGTGACCCTGCGCCCGGCCGGGGTGGGCAGCCTGAAGGGGCTGTGCCCCTTCCACGACGAGAAGACCCCGAGCTTCACCGTGCGCCCGACCGTCGGCAGCTACCACTGCTTCGGCTGCGGCGAGGGCGGCGACGTCATCTCCTTCGTGCAGAAGGTCGAGCACCTCACCTTCACCGAGTCCATCGAGCGCCTCGCCGCCAAGCTCGGGCTCGAGCTGCGCTACGAGGAGGGCGGCGGCCCCCGCGAGGGCGGCGTCTCGCTCGGCAAGCGCTCGCGGCTGATCGAGGCGCACCGGGTCGCGCAGGAGTTCTACGCCGCGCTGCTGCTCGACACCGGCCGCCCCGACGCCCGGGCCGGCCGTGACTTCCTGCGCGAGCGCGGCTTCGACAGCGCCGCCGCCGCGACGTTCGGCATCGGCTTCGCGCCGCAGGGCGGCGAGGCGCTGAGCCGGCACCTGCGCGAGCGCGGGCTTCACCGAGGACGAGATGGTCACCGGCGGCCTGTCCGGGCGGGGCAGCCGCGGCCTCTACGACCGGTTCCGCGGGCGCCTGGTCTGGCCGATCCGCGACACCACCGGCGACACCGTCGGCTTCGGCGCCCGGCGCCTGTTCGACGACGACCGCATCGCCGCGAAGTACCTCAACACCTCCGAGACCCCGATCTACAAGAAGTCGCAGGTGCTCTACGGCCTCGACGCCGCCAAGAAGGCCATCTCCACCGAGCGCCGCGCCGTCGTCGTCGAGGGCTACACCGACGTCATGGCGGCGCACCTGTCCGGCGTCGAGGGCGCGGTCGCCACCTGCGGCACGGCCTTCGGCATCGAGCACATCAAGATCCTGCGCCGCATCATGCGCGACGAGACCGACGGCCCCCAGGCCCGCGTCATCTTCACCTTCGACGGCGACGCCGCCGGCCAGAAGGCCGCGATGAAGGCCTTCGGCGAGGACCAGCGCTGGGCCGCCCAGTCGTTCGTCGCGGTCGCCCCCGACGGCATGGACCCCTGCGAGCTGCGCATCGCCAAGGGGGATGCCGCGGTGCGGGCCCTCGTCGACGACGCCGTGCCGATGTTCGAGTTCGCCGTGCGCACCACGATCCGCCGCTTCGACCTCGACACCGCCGAGGGGCGGGTGCAGGCGATGAAGGCGGTCGCGCCGATCATCGGCTCGATCCGCGACACCAGCCTGCGGCCCGAGTACACCCGCACGGTCTCGGGCTGGCTCGGCATCGAGGTCGAGCAGATGGCCACCGAGGTCAAGAAGGCCGGCCGGGTGCGCCACGACGACGCGGCCGACCCCCGCGCCGCCCCGGCGGGCACCGACGAGGTGCCCGAGCCCGGCACCGGGCGAGGCGGCGGCGCTGCCGATCCCCGACCTGCGCGACCCGGTCGTCTTCACCGAGCGCCAGCTGCTCCAGGCGCTCATCCAGTACCCCGGCCAGTTCACCGACGAGGCCGTCGACGTCGCTGCGGCCCGAGGCGTTCGTGGCGCCGGCCCACCGGGCCGTGCTCGACGGCATCCGGATCGCCGCGCCCGACCGCGCCGCAAGGCCTCGACCGCGGCCTGGGTCGCCGCCGTCGGCGAGGCCGCCCCGCTGGCCGTGCGCAGCCTGGTCTCCGAGCTCTCGGTGGCGCCGCTGCCGACCCGCTACGACCCGTCCACCGGGCTGCCGCCGCAGCGCTACCTCGACTCGCTCGTCGTCGGGGTGCGCGACGCCCA
Organism: uncultured Actinomycetota bacterium; assembly: GCA_963782695.1. Classification (GTDB taxonomy): domain Bacteria; phylum Actinomycetota; class Actinomycetes; order Actinomycetales; family Dermatophilaceae; genus Fodinibacter. The sequence goes on from CAWAKY010000026.1 coordinate 197,943, forward strand.
GCTCGGGCGGCTGATCGCCGACGCGATGGCCTCGGTGCGCCGCGTGCAGAACGACCCCGACTCCGACCCCGCCGACCTCCGGGAGCGCACCATGGCCCTGCACCGCCTCGAGCTCGAGCGGGTCGCCCTGCGCGAACGGCTCTCGTCATGAAGGTGCAGTGGATCGGGCCTGCGCCGACCTGCCGTGCCCGGCCGCCGTGGCCGCCGCCATCGCGCTCGAGGAGCACGAGAAGCTGCTCGCGTGGGCGGTCGAGGACGGCAGCGGCGTCACCGTCGTGGCCGGCCGGCACCGCCTGTATGCCGTCACGCCCGGCCCCGACGGCCCGCAGCTCACGCTGTCGCGGCCGTGGCACCTCGTGGATGCCGGCCTGTGGAGCGGCGAGGACGGCTCGCTGCGCGTCACCTGGGTCGACGGCGAGCGGCCGGCCCGGTTCGTGCTCACCGACCCCGGGCTGCTGCCCGAGACCCTGCGCGAGCGGGTGCAGGCCTCGGTCGATGCATCGCCGAGTCCCTCGACCTCGGGGAACCGGCGCACCGCCCGGGTGGTCGTTCGCAAGACCTCACGACCCGGGCCCTGCTCAGCCAGGCGCTGCTCGGGCCGGGGGTGCGCAGCACCGACCCGGGGGTGTCCGAGCAGGTCCGCGCGGGCCTGGCCGGGTGCGCGAGCAGGTCGGCCTGAACTGACGGCGGGCCGCGGCGACCCGTTTTCGTGAGCTGGGTCGCCCCTTTGCTATCGTTGCCGGGCGCTGCTGCGGCGATCCCGTGGCGGCCTTTCCCCTGTAGCTCAATTGGCAGAGCAGCCGACTGTTAATCGGCAGGTTGTTGGTTCGAGTCCAACCGGGGGAGCAGCCCCAAGAGAGCCCCTGAACTGCGGAAACGCCAGTTCGGGGTCTTCTGCTCCTCGGCCGATGGTCGGGGTGACAGGATTTGAACCGAGGGGCGAATGGGCGGGGCCGGGCCTACGCGGCGCCTGCGCCAGTACCTGCGGGGAGCACGAGCGAGATCACCGCGCCGCCCTCGGGCGCGTTGGCGGCGCTCACCCGCCCGTGGTGTGCCTCGGCGACGGCCCGGACGATGGCCAGGCCGAGGCCGGTGCCGGCGTGGGGACCGGAGCTGTGGAACTGCTCGAAGACCAGCGGCAGGTGACCGGGGGCGATCCCCATCCCGTCGTCGACGACCTCGACGAACACCTCTCCCGCAGCGGTGAGCCCGCGGAGCACGATGCAGCCGTCCTCGTCGGTGTGACGGACCGCGTTCTCCACGGCACTGTCGAGCGCGACCTCCAGCCGTGACGGGTCGGCCCACACATGCAACGCGGGGCAGTCGACGCTCCAGCGCCGGTCCGGGGCACCTGCGCGCCACCGCCGGGCGGTCCGCTCGAGCAGGGCGGCCAGGTCCACCTCCTCGGCATGCATCGAGTCCTCGTCGGACTGCGCCAGCGCGAGCAGGCGGGCGGCGATGCCCTCGAGCTTGTCGAGCTCGTCGAGGACGACCTCGATGTCCTCGACATCCCCGGGATCCTGCTGCTTGCTGCCGAGGAGCTCGGTGAAGCCGCGCGCGACCGTGATCGGCGTGCGCAGCTCGTGGGAGGCGAACCGGACGAAGCGCCGTTGGCGCTCGCGGGCCAGGTGCTCGCTCTCGGCGAGCCGTTGGGCATCGGCCGCCGCAGCCATCCTGCGGCGGACGTGCCAGACCATGACGAGGAAGAGCAGCGCCATCAACGGGATCTCGGTGGTCTCCCCCCAGTCGATCACGCCGTTGCTCGCGCGCAGCACGAGCGGTACTCCGGTCACCACGGTCACGGCCAGGCAGGTCAGCCACATCATCCGCAGTGACCAGGGCCGTAGCCCGTAGACGACGGCGGTGCTGACCCAGACGAAGTGGAACGGGATCGTCTCGGCCCCGACCACGACGTACATCAGGGCCGCATTGGCCCCGGCGAACACGCCCCACGCGGGCAGCAGCAGGCGCTCACGCGCTGAAGCAGTAGCCCACATCGCGCACCGTCCGGATGTGCCACCAGTCGATCTTCGCGCCGAGACGTTCGACGTCGACGTCGGCTACGTTGTCGCCGGGGCGTTGGAGGTCGAGGCGCATCATGCCGTCCTCCAGCCCGCGGGCGGAACTTCAGTGGGGGCCTGTGCCAGCTGGACGTCGACCCGGGCCAGGAGGCCGGCCACGGCGAACGGCTTGGCCACGTAGTCGACCGCACCTTCCCGCAGGCACTGCGCTCGCGCCTCGAGGTCGCCCAACGCCGACAGCACGATGACCCGCGCTCGGCTGTCCTGCGCCAGCAGCTCTCGGAGCACGGTGTGCCCGTCGATCCCGGGAAGCAGTAGGTCGAGGATGACCAGGTCGAAGTTGAGGGCCGCAGCCTTGAGCAGGGCCTCCTCGCCGGTACTCGCGGTCTCGACGCCATGCCCCTGCGACATCAGCACGCGCGAGACGAGCCGCACGATCCGCGGCTCGTCGTCGACCACGAGCAGATGTGCCACACGCACCTCCTTGCAGGTCACAGTGTGG
>CAWAKY010000027.1:0-21397 GCA_963782695.1 uncultured Actinomycetota bacterium
ACGTTGTGGCCGGCACCGATCGGCACCGCCTGACGCCGCATCCGGCACCCGCGGTTCATGACAGCAGGATGACGGTGACCTGACAGCTTCGTGAGTCGCGGATGAGGGTGGCCTAACCCCCGGATGACCCGGTCGTGACGCTGGGGTGACCGTCCATCTGACGGCACGAATACGGCTGCGTGACAGATCGACCCAACCTCTCGCCACGGTATGCTCGCACGCGGTGCCATAGCGCATTACGAGCGCCTGCAGGGGGCGCACGGATGGCAGGGGTGTGAGTCGGATGCAGGGACGCGACCACGTGCAGGACAACGCGTGAGCTCGATGACGAGTGCCTCGAGCACCTCGGTGGCGAGGGGCCCCGGGGGCGGTCCAGGGTGCGACGGTTCGCAGGCGGGCGAGCCACGGCATCTGCGCTGCGCCGGGCCGTGACCGCCGTCAGTGCGGCGGCGCTCACCTTCGGGGTGATCGCCACCGTGCCGGTGCTCACCGCGGCGCCCGCGCAGGCCGCCGAGACGAACGCCGTCACCGTCAAGGTGTCCGCGGCGCGCACGGAGACGCACTTCCCCGGTCCGTCCGGCTGGACGACCGTCCTCGAGGGTGCCGCCGTCACCGACTACCGGTACATGATCAACATGGACAACAGCGGCAAGTCCGCCCCCTACGGCGGGCCGAAGGCCGGCTCGGGGTGCTCGGCCGAGGACGGCGGCTACCCGGCCGACTGCTCGTGGCCCTCGATCCTCGCAGGACCCGGGTGCTGCCCCGATCTACCGGCAGGGGACCAGCGCCGACTTCGCGAACGGCGCCGCCTCCCTCAACCTGCCCGACGGCGACTACCTGATCACCGTCCTCGCCGACAACTACAAGATCGACGGCCAGCACTTCACCGTGCCGCTCGCCGAGGACGCCCCCTCGGTGCCGGGCTCGTCTCGGTCGGGGTGCAGCCGGACCCGCTGCCCGACTCGACGCTGCGTGCCCAGGTCTTCCTGGACGAGGCCTCGACCAACGGCGCCATCGACAACGGCGAGCCGGGCCTGGCCGGGCTTCCAAGGCCACATCAACGACACCCTCGGCGAGATCACGACCGACCTCTACGGCAACCCGCTGTGCACCGTCTACGCGGGTGAGGACCCTGACACGCACGAGATCCCGCTGGAACACCACCTACCGCAACGCCGACGGCATGCCCAAGTCGATCAGACAAGGTCGGCGGCAAGTGCTTCAGTGACGCACGCGGCATGCTGACGATCCCTCACCTCGGGACGAACCGCTACACGACGACCGTGACACCACCGGACGGCACCGGACTACATGCAGACCACGACCCTCGAGGGCAACCACGACTTCGACACCTGGCTGATGGAGGGCTCCACCGGGTACGACACCGAGGTCACCGTCGCCAGCGAGCCCGTTCCCACCCCGCAGTTCGGCTTCGTCAAGCCGAAAGACCACGTGAGCGGCGGGTCGGGTTCGATCACCGGCACGCGTCGTCGCCGTCAAGCAGTACTACCCGCCGGTGGGGGGCAGCTTCAACTACTTCAACGGGATGACCGGGGCCAAGCTGGACCACCCGATCGACGGACCCGGTGCTCTCGCTCGACGACCTGGAGAACGGGGACCAGGCCGTCTGGGTCGGCCGCGGTGACGCCAACGGGCACTTCACCATCCCGAACGTCCCCGACGGGCAACTACCAGCTCACCTGGTGGGACGAGCCGCAGAACTACATCCTCGCAGCTGCGTCAACGTCACCGTCTCCAACGGTGAGGCCGTCGACCTCAAGCAGCTCCCGCTGACCGGGTGGTGGACCGAGCTGTCCGGCCACGTCTTCCTCGACGCGAACAAGAACGGCAAGCGCGACGCCGGCGAGCAGGGCGTCGCCCAGTTCCCGCTGACGATGCGCAAGAAGGACAACTCGCTCATGGACCGCGGCTCGAACGCGGTGACGCACCGACAGCAACGGCTACTACACCTTCGAGAGCGCCTACCCGCTGGCCGAGTGGGTCGTGATGGAGGCGTACTCCGACAACTTCTACACGACCGGGGTCACCTACCAGGCCGACAACCAGCCGACGCCCGACGACCGTGCTCGGCGCCGGGGTCGACGTCGAGCACGCTGCCCATCATCGGCCTGTCCGGCACGCTCGACTGGGGCGTCCAGAAGTACGATCGACGGAGCCAACGGCGGGCCGAGAACGGCGGCATCGTCGGCTCGGTCTCCTACGACACCACGCGCAACGAGCTCGACCCACAGTACGCGGCGTCCGAGGACTGGCAGCCCGGCATCCCGAACATCCCGGTGCGGCTGTACGCGCCCATCGAGTGCCCCGGTGACGGCAACCACGCCCTGCGACGCCACCGACCGGTTCGTCGTCGACACCGACGGTTCGCTGAAGAAGGGCAAGCTGCTCAACTCCTACCTCTCCGAGCACTGGAGCCCGCCCAGCGGGTGCACCGCGCGCGACGTGGACGGCAACCCGATCGCCCACCCCGCCGAGGAGGACGTGCTCTCCCCGACGCAGTCGGCCGACGGCGAGTGCATCGCCGCGCTGGTCAACGGTGTGCAGTTCGGCCCCTACGCCACGGACCAGGGCACTCCGGACGCCAACTTCGGTGCCACGGTCGACGGCAACTACGGCTTCGGGGACGTGTGCCTGCACCGGGACGCTCGACGACAGCGACCCGGCGAACCCCACCTGCCAGGACTGCGACCGGAACCCGGTCGACGTCCGACGCCGCTCAGCGCCGACAGCTACCTCGTCTCCATCGACATCCCCAAGGACGCCTCGAGCCACCCGGAGTACACGGTGACCAGCGAGGAGGACATCAACATCGCCCGTGGTGACGCCGTGGTCCCGCAGGTGCCGCCGCCGTCGTGCGCCGGCGCGCTGCACACCGTCGACGTCGCCGGCAACGGCACGGACGGCTACCCGGCGAAGGACCACGGCCTTGGCGTGACCGTGCCCGACGTCGACCCCGGTGGACAACGCTCCGTTCGCCGACATGGGCGGGTCGCCCTACGAGGGCATGGCCAAGCCTCGCTGCGACACCAAGCTCGTCGACCTCAACAACGGCAAGTCGATCGTGCCGATGTTCAACATCTTCACCGACGTCCCCGATGCCGTCGCGGCTGCGCGGCCTCATCGTCGACGACCTGAACTTCTCGGTCGACAAGCGGACCGTGCTGTTCGGTGACAAGGCCGGCGTGCCCTACGCCCCGGTCGGCATCTACGACTACACCGGTCGCCTCGTGCACACCGCCGAGTCCGACTTCAACGGCTACTACGACGTGCTGATGCCGTCGACCGACCACATCAGCTGCCCGACGCCTTCAGGTGTCTGCACGAACCTCTACCGGTTCGTCGGGAACGACCCGGGGTCGCCGGACCACCTCAACCAGAACTACAACCCGAGGTTCCGCACCATCGCCACGGAGTTCGAGGCGATGCCGGGCGTGACGATCCCGACCGACCTCGCCCCCACCCAGGTCGGTGTGAGCGTCGGCATCCCGGGCACCAGCCCGACCACCGTCCAGTGCCTCGTCAACGAGGCGGCACCGCAGCTGTTCCGGGTGTCGAAGCCGTTCGTCCGGTCCAGTGACACGGCGCGGCATCGCGGAGATCACCCTCACCGGGCTACGGCTTCGGCGGCACCCAGGGTGCCGGCCCGGTCACCTCGGGACGCCACGTCCCTGCCGGTGGTCGCGGCTCGTGGAGCAACACGTCGATCAAGGTGACCGATCCCGGCCATCGGCACCGGTCGGCTCAGTGCCGGCCCGTACCCGCTGAGCGTCACCGCGAACAACGGGAAGCAGACCGTCAACGGCCTGACCTTCCACGTCCTCGGCGGCAGCGGCCTACAACCCGAACGTGTACGAGGTGGGCCCGGGGCACTCCCGGCTCATCACCTCGAGCGGATCGGTGACGAACACGACCCGGTACAACCCCGCCTCCACCGGCAGCGAGTCCGGCACGGCCGGTGTGCGGCACGCGATCCAGAACGCGCTGGACGACGCGGGAACAACCGGACCCGACCAACCAACGTCGGCGGCAGCGACCTCGTCGTCGTGTACCCGAACACGGCCACCGCCGGCCAACCCGCGGGGCGCGTACTACGAGAACCTCGTCGTCACGCGGCCGGTCAAGCTGCAGGGCGTCGGCGCCGGCGGGTTCCAGGGGCCGAACAACAACAGCCCCCACATCCAGGGCACCGTCGTCGACGGAGCCGGGTTCGCCGGTGACAGCGGCATGGCCACCGACTGGCTGACCCGCGTCGACGCGGCGGCCTGGGTGGGCGACGCCCCGGTCAGTGACGGCGCGGTCATCTCTCCTCTTCGCCGACACGACCACGAGGTTCAGCACGGCTCGAGCGCCTTCACCCCGCTCATCGACGGCTTCGACATCCGCGGCGGCGACCAGCAGGGCGTCCCGGGCAACATCAACGACCTGACCGGTCAGCTCACCAACCTGCCGCCGAACATCAGCACCCAGGGTGGCGCGGTGTACGCCCACGCCTACGTCGCGCAGGCTGCAGGTGTCGAACAACGTCGTCGAGAACAACGGCGGCTCCTACGGCACGATCCGGATCGGCACGCCGGACATCCCGGCCCCGAACAGCAACCAGCACAACCCGGGCGCGCGGATCGTCAACAACCGGATCGTGCAGAACGCCGGTACCAACCTCGCAGGCGCCGTCGGGCTGTTCGCGGGCGCGGACGGCTACGAGGTGTCGGGCAACGACGTCTGTGGCAACTTCTCGCTCGAGTACGGCGCCGGCGTCAGCGTCTACGGCCGCAGCCCGAACGGGACGATCCACCACAACCGGATCACCCTGAACAACTCCAACGACGAGGGCGGCGGCATCATGATCGCCGGTGCGCTCCCGGCCGACCCGGACGACCTCTCCGAGGGGTCCGGCCCGGTGGACATCTACGCGAACCAGATCCAGGGCAACCTCGCCAACGACGACGGTGGCGGCATCCGCTTCCTCCAGGCCGGGAACTTCCCGATGAAGGTCGTACAACAACGTCATCGCCGAACAACGTCTCGACCCACGAGGGTGGCGGCATCGGGATCAACGACGCGCCGAACGTGCGGATCGTCAACAACACGATCATGGACAACATCACCACGGCCACCGCCGTCACGTCCAACGGGCTGCCCGCTCCGGCAGGGGTGTCCACCTCCGAGAACAGCCAGCAGCTGCAGGCCACGCTGGGCGGCGGTTCGCCCGTCCTTCAGCAACCCGCTGCTGTTCAACAACGTGCTCTGGAACAACCGGGCCGGCACCCGTGCCGGGACCACGGTGATCGGCATCGGGCTTCCGGCGACGCGACCCCGGTCGACCACTGGGACGTCGGGGTGGCCGACGGCACCGGCCTGCTGGCCCCGGTGAACTCGGTGATCCAGCAGAACGCCGGCGAGCACGACTACACGACGGCCGTGTCGAACAGGGTGGCGGACCCCAACGATCGTCGAGCCGTGGGTGCCCTCGGTGGCCTTCGCGACCTGGCGCCAGAACCCGGCCTTCGTCGATGCGACGCTGGTCACGCCGACCGCCGCCGGGGAGGTCCCTCCGGACTTGATGGGTGACTACCACCTCAGGGCCTGCACCGGGGCGACCTCCTCGCCGGCCTGCGACATCGGTGCCTCGAGCAGTGGTGGCGGGACTGCCCCGGCAACGGACATCGACGGCGACGCCCGGCCCTCCGGCCCGGCCATCGACGCCGGCTCCGACGAGGTCAGCCAGACGGCGCCGCCGCCCCCGCCGCCGCCGGCCGCGAGCTTCCTCTTCTCGACCGTCGGCAACGGCAACGGCCAGGAGTGAGCGGCACGGCCGACGACGCGGACATCTACAGCTGGAACGGCACGGCCTACAGCCGCGCGGTCGACGTGAGCGACCCCGCCTACGGCGTGCCCGGCCAGCGCCAACGTCGACGGCTGCGCCCATGGTGGACGCGACGCCACTTCTACCTGTCCTTCACCGACAACACGACCCTGCACCGTCGGTGGGCCCGCGCCACCGTGCAGGACGAGGACGTCGTGTACTGGGACGGCACGGCCTGGTCGGTGTACTTCGACGGCACCGCCCACGGCCTGACGAGCAGCGCGCTGGACGTCGAACGCCATCAGCGTCAGCGGCGGCGACCTGTACTTCTCGACCTTCGGGACCAGCAACCCGCCCGGCGTCAGCGGAACCGCGGACGACGCCGACATCTACAGCTGGAACGGCACCGCCTCGCGCGGGTCTTCGACGCCACAGCGAATGGCATCCCGCTCGCGGCCGGGTCGACGGCGCCGCCCGGGTGGACGCCACGCACTACTACCTGTCGTTCGGCGCGACACACGTCGCTGCCAGGGTCGGCACGGTCCAGGACGAGGACATCGTCGCCTTCGACATGACCGGGACCGACACGTGGACGACGTGGTTCAACGGCACGGCCCACGGCCTGACCACCGACAACCTCGACATCGACGCGTTCTCGCTGCCGAACGGGGCCACGGCGCCATGACCGGCAGGTCCGGGGACGGCACGTCGACGCCGCAGCAACGCACCTCGGAGAGGGGACAGCGATGACACACGCGTGACCAAGGGACAGGTCCGCGGTGGACCGGTCGGCACCGGCCTCCGGCTGGGCCGCGGCGCGACTCAGACCGGCGCCGGTTCCTCGGGCTCGGCCGGCGGCGCCGGCGCTCGTCGCGGGCACGGGCACCTGGGCCGGCGGGTGCTGACGCCCGAGCAGGTGGCGGTCGGCCGACAGCGCGCCGGCGAACCTCTACCTGGCCGGCACCGACGGGTGGATCTACCTGCCGCCCGACCCCCGCCATCGCGCCGTTCCACCCCGACGACCTGGCCCCGGACGGCGCTCACGACCTACATCTTCGGGTTCCGCAACGTCACGGGCCTGACGCGACACCCAGCGGCTCGCCCAGAAGAACAAGGCCCAGCACTCGGCACCGCTGTTCTGGGTGACCGCAGTACGACGGCAACCCGCGCACGAGTTCCGCGTGCAGCTGACCAACCTCGGGCTGGCCCTGCGGCCGGACCTGTTCGACGCCCACACCCTGCACTGGCACGGCTTCCGCAACGTGATCCCGTTCTTCGACGGGGAACCCACCGGGTCGGTGTCGGTGCCGGCAGGACGCGAGTTCACCTACGTCTACCGCCCGCGCGACCCCGGCACGTACATGTACCACTGCCACGTCGAGGACGTCGAGCACGTGCACATGGGGATGACCGGGCATGGTCTTCGTCCGGCCCTCCAGGACGGTCAGTCCAAGACGTCCGACGGACGCACCTACACGCGCTTCATGTACAACGACGGCGACGGGTCGACCGGCTACGACCGCGAGTTCGCGATGTTCCTGTCCGAGGTCTGGGCCGAGGCGCACTGGGCCGACGCGCACATCCAGCTGCCCGAGTGGAGCGACTACCGCGCCGACTTCGCGCTCCTCAACGGCCGGGTCTACCCCGACACCATCGCGCCGAACGGGCTCGATCGACCCCTTCAACCCGGTAGCGCGACCCGACGCGGGGGACCTGATCCCGCCTGCCGGGCATCCCGAGCTGCAGTACCAGCCGCAGTCCTCGCTGGTGACCTGCAACGCGGGCGAGCGGGTCGCCCTGCGGTTCTCCAACCTCGGTTTCCGCGAGGCCGCGATGACGATGACCGGCCTCCGGATGCGGGTCGTGGGACGCGACGCCACGCCCATGCGCGGACGCGGACGGCACCGACACCTCGTACGAGACCGACACGCTCAACATCGGTCCCGGCGAGAGCTACGACGTCGCTCTTCACGGCGCCGCCGAAGACCGGGTCCGGGCCTACGACACCTACTACCTCTACAACCGCTCGCTCCTGCGGTCGAACAACCTCGCGCCGGGGGGCTTCGGTGGCCAGGCCACCGAGATCCACGTCTACGCGAGCGGTGTCGACCCGCAGGCGTTCACCCGAACGACTGGGGGGGGTGACGGCATGACCACGTCACTGCGCTCGAACCGCCGGCTCCTCGCGGCGCGGCCTCGCGCTCGCCACGGGCGGGGTCGCTCGCCCTCGGGGCCGCACTCGCGACGCCAGGTCGCCCCGGCCGCGGCCGCCGACCCGCCGCGCAACGGCATCGTCTGCACGCACCGGCGGAGCCAGGCGCGCCAAGCAGCCCGGTCTTCGACCTGACGACGCGCACCGGCTACATCGACCTCCCCGACGGCAACACCGCGTTCATGTGGGGCTACTCCAACGGCTTCGACCCGTTCCAGCACCCCGGCCCGGTGCTCTGCGTCCACGAGGGCGACACCGTCACCGTCATCCTGCACAACACCCTCACCGTCGGCGACCTCCATCGTCTTCCCCGGCCAGGACGACGTGCGGGCGGACGGCGTGCCGTCGCAGCCGCAGGTGGAACGGTACCGGGATGATGACCAGCCTGGCGCCCGGGCGCGGCGCCGACCACGGGCACCGTGACCTACACCTTCACGGCCGACCACGCCGGCACCTTCCTCTACGAGTCAGGGACCGACCCCGAGACGCAGGTGCGGATGGGCCTGTTCGGCGCCCTCATCGTGCGCCCGGTCGACGACACCGGGTGGCGCACGACGACCACGCCTACGACCGAGCCGACAGCGCGTTCACGACCCGCCGAGGAGTTCATGGTCCTGCTCTCGGAGATCGACCCGTACCAGCACCAGGCGGTCGAGCGGGCAAGAGCTTCAACCTCACGAACTACAAGGCGCGCTACTGGCTGATCAACGGCCGCGGCTACCCCGACAGCATCGCCGACAACGGCGCGTCGTGGCTGCCCGAGCCAGCCCTACGGGTCGCTCGCGACGGTGCAGCCCTACGACTCCGCGACCCACCCCTGCCCGGGATGGCGCGCTACCTCAACGTCGGCAGCGAGGACTACCCGTTCCACCCGCACGGCAACAACGGCCTGGTCATCGGCCGCGACGGGCACGCGCTGAAGCAACGGGTCCGGCGGACGACCTCTCGATGGAGAAGTTCGCGATCAACATCGGCCCCGGCCAGACCTGGGACGTGCTGTTCAAGTGGTACGACGCCGAGGACTACAGCCCGACGAACCCGGTGCCGGTGGCCGTGCCGAGCCTCGCGAACCAGGTGGTCGGCACGTTCTACAGCGGCAGCCCCTACCTCGGGGTCGACCCAGGCGCTCCCACCGGGGGTCGCAGACCCTCAACCAGTGCGGCGAGTACTACATCATCTCGCACAACCACGCGCTGTACCAGATCACCTCCTGGGGCGCGACGATGACCGGCCCGATCACGTACATGCGGATCGACCCGCCCAGCCCAACAACTGCGGATGAGAGAGGCGGCGATGACGATGACGCACGAGCACCTGCGGACGAGCAGCGCCTCACGCATCGCGGCCGGAGGCGCGTCTGGCGGTCGCTCGGTGATGATCGTCGGCCCGGCCGGCTCGGCCAGCCGGACCCGGTGGGCATCGACCTGTACGCCGAGAACGGGCAGCACCACGCTGCCCGGACCGGGCCAGTCGGCATGCCGGTGCTGGGGATACTCAGCACGTCGCACCCCGTGCGCCGTCAGCCGCCCGGGTGGCCCGACCCTGCCGGTCGTCGCCGGGGACGACGGTGACGATCACCCTGCACAACCAGCTCGGCCGAGGCGACCGTCCGTTCTAGTCGGGGGTCAGCCGATGGTGCCCGACACTGACGGCGTGTCGCGGCGGGCGGCACCACGCCGTACACGTTCACCGCCGACCGTCCCGGGACCTACCTCTACGAGGCCGGCCCCGATGCCGGGCGCCCAGCACCAGATCGCCATGGGCCTCTACGGCGCACTCGTCGTCGAGCCCGCCACGGCGGGCCAGGCGTACGACGCGGCCACGACGCGTACGACCACCGATCACGTGCTCGTCCTCGGCGAGATCGACCCGCGCGCTGAACAACGCCGCCAACCCGGCCGGCGTTCGACATGCGCACCTTCGCGCCGCAGTGGTTCCTGGTCAACGGCCATGCGCACCCCGACACCGCCGCGGTCACCGCGGCCGCCGGGTCAGACAGTGCTGCTCCGCTGGGTCAACGCCGGCATGGGCTACCACTCGATGGGCGTGCTCGGCGCCGACCAGCGGGTCGTCGCCCTCGACGGCAGCCAGCTGAGAACGGCGGCGACGACACCGCGTCGCTACGTCGCCGAGACGTTCGGTCCCGGCCAGACCGCCGACGCGATCGTCACCGTGCCGGCCACTGCCGCGGACCGACGCCTCGCCGTCTACGACGCGAGCCTGACGCTGCACAACACGCAACGCCGCCGGCGGCGGGCGGCATGCTCACCTTCCTCGCGGTCACCGGCACCGGCGGCGGGCACGGACGCGTCCGGTCCGGCGACCCGCGGCGTCGCCTGGAGCGGCGGCGCCCTGTCCGGCCACGGTCGACGCGACGCGCGATCACGGCGGCGCCACCATCAGCGCCGCCGAGTACTTCGTCGACACCGTCGGCGCGCCCGGCGCCGGCACCGCGATGGAGGCCGCGGACGGCGCGTTCGACTCCGCCACGGAGGCGGTGCGACCCACCGCTGCCACGGCATCGGCCCTGGCGACCACGCTCGCCACGGGACAGCACGTGCTCTACGTGCGCGGGCCAGTGGCACCGCAACTGGGGCCCGTTCAGCTCGGTGCTCGTCATGGGCGCCGACGCCGTCGGCCCGACGACCTCCGGGGTCACGGTGACCCCGGACCACAGCAACGGCACGCGGCGACGTCGCGGTGGCCGCCACCGGCAACGACACGGCTTCCGGCAACACCGCGATCGGCGGCGGCCGAGTGGGCCATCGACGGCGGCGCCGCGACGGCCATGACCGCTGCAGACGACCGGCCCGGTCGCGAGCGTCGACGGGACCATCCCGGCGGCGACCGTGACCGGCCTGACCGAGGGCACGCACACGGTCGACGGTCCGCACCCAGGACACGGTCGGGCAACTGGGGCGAACCGGTGGGCGTCCCGCTCATCGCGGATCGAGACCGGGCCCGCGTGGACGCAGCACGTCACGGTCGAGCCCGACCCCGAACAACGGGACCATGCCGGTCAACGGCACCTCGGCCGGCGGTCCGGGTGTCGGCGACGCATGACCGACCTCGCGGGCGGTGAGCACCGGGTCAAGGCGCAGAGGCCTTCATCGACCCGGGCTACCTCGACGCGGCCCGACCGGCCATCCCGATGGAGGCCGCCGACGGTGCGTACTCGGAGCACCGACCGAGAACGTCTACCTCGACATCCCGCTGGCGACCGTCGCGCAGCTGACCGACGGTGGCCACACCATCTACCGTGCAGCGGCAAGGACGCCGCCGGCAACTGGGGCCCGCTCGACGAGCGGCACCCTCGTCGTCGACAAGACCGGGCCGGTCGATCTCCGGGCTCGGCGCTCACGCCCGAACCCGACCAACGGCGCCGCCACGGTGACGCTCACCGGTACGGCCACCGACGTCGGCAGCACGGTGATCCGTCGGTCGAGTGGTTCATCGGGGCGCGACCCCGGCGTCGGCAACGGCACGCCGTGGTGCCCGGGGCCGGCGGCCATCACGGCGACGATCCCCTCGCGGCCTACCCTGCCCGAGGGCGACCACACGGTCACCGTGCGAGCGCTGCGACGCGCTCGGCAACAGGTCCGCGGCCAACGCAACGGCGGTCCTGCACGTGCGCCACCCGCTGTGGTTCTCGACGGCCGGCAACACCAACCCGCCCGGCGTGGCCGGCACGGCCGACGACGCGGACATCTACCGCTGGAGCGGCACGCCGGTTCGGGCGGACGCTCGACGCTGAGCGCGGCGCCGTACAACGTGCCCGACGGCGGCGCGCGAACGTCGACGGCTTCAGCCGGGTGGACGCGACGCACTTCTACCTCTCCTTCACCGGGCAGGTGACCTTGCCGGGCCTCGGCAACGTCCAGGACGAGGACGTCGTGCTACTGGAACGACGGCGACCTGGAGCTGTACTTCGACGGCAGCGCGCACGGCAACGGGGTCAGCAACCTCGACCTCGACGCGATCAGCGTCGCGGCGGCCGCTGTACTTCTCGACGGACAGCAACACCGCTCCTCCCGGAGTGGTCGGCGGCCGGCGACGACGCGGACATCTACCGGCTGGAACGGCGGCACCCGAGCGTACACCCGGGTCGTCGACGCCACGAGCATCGGGGTGCCCGCCAACGCGAACGTCGACGGCTTCGTGTGGCGCTCGGCGACGGACTACCTGTTCTCGTTCAGCGGCGACACCACGATCAGCGGCCTGGGCAGCCACCCAGGACGAGGACGTCGTGCGCCGCACCGGCACCGTGTGGTCCGTCTACTTCGACGGCACCGCCCGGGGCCTGACCAGCAACAACCTCGACGTCGACGCGTTCGACATCCCCTGAGCCGGACGGGCGCCGGCTCACCCCCCCGGCCGGCGCCCGTTCGAGAGGAGCGACACCATGAGCACCGACACCCTCACCGCACCGCTGCCCACGCCGCAGCCCGAGGTGCCGCGTCGGCGCTGGCAGCTGCGATGGGTGCTGGTGCTCGTGCTCCTGCTCGCGGTCGCTCTCGCCCTCGGGGTCAAGGCGGTCGGGGCCGACGGCGGCCGACGTGCGCTCGGGCACCGAGGCGGTCTCGCGCCCAGGAGTTCGCCGCGCACACCGGCATCGCCGTGACCCTGATCGGGGTCACCGCGGGCGGCGGGATGATCGAGTTCCGCTACCAGGTGGTGGACCCCGACAAGGCCAGCCTGGTGCTGCACGACGACACCAGAGCGACCGGTGCTCGTCGCCGAGGACTCGGGCGAGACGCTCGCGATGGTGTCCCGTCCACACAGCCACAAGGCCGAGCTGCAGCTCGGTGGCACCTACTTCTTCCTGATGGCCAACACCAGAAATGCCCTGCGGGACGGGACGAAGGTGACCGTCATCATCGGCGACGTCCGGCTCGAGCACGTCGTGGCCCGGTCATGACGACGCGGGGGCGCCGCGAATGGGCGGCGACGGCACGTGCGCGAGAGCTGCACTCGCGCGCCTGGCGCGGCCTCGCCCTGCTGCTCGCCGTGGTCGTCGTCGGCACGGCGCAGGCCGCGTCGGCGCACGACTCGCTCGAGCGCTCCGACCCCCCGAACGGGGGCATGGTCGCGATCGGCCGCACCGAGCTGACCCTGTGGTTCGGGGAACCCGTCGACGAGCGGGCAAGCTCGTTCGCCGTGCGGCGCACCGACCCCGGCGCGGCATCCTGTGCGCACGACCGCCACGCTCGATCGAGGGCGACGGCGCGGTGCGCCTCGCGACGCCCCCGCTCGAGCGGGGCACCTACACGATCACCTGGGCCGTCGTCGGCGACGACGGGCACCCCACGAGCGGGACGATCACCTTCGGTGCCGGCCTGCGCCCGGCCGGTGCGACCCCCGAGGTGACGACCGGCCCCGGGCCCTGGGGCGCCGCGCTGCGCCTGGCCGACCTCGGCGGCCTGCTCGTCGCGATCGGCGCGGTGGCCGTGTGCGGACGGGTGCTGCGGCGCCCTCGGCGCCGTCGGCGGTGCCCTGCGTCCGCGCGTGCTCGGGGTGGGTGCGGCCGCCGCACTGGCGTCGGTCGTCGCCGCGGTGGCGACGCCCGTGCTGAGGACCGGTGACCTGCTGGGCAGCAGCAGCTGGGGACGGCTGTGGCTGCTGCGGATCGCGGTCGCCGCGGTCGCCGCGGTGTTCCTGTGGCGGTCCGTTCAGGGCCGCCCGGCGCGGGCTCCCGGCGCTCGACGGCCCGACCCTCTCGTCGTGGCCGCCGTGGCGCTCGTCGCGTCCGCCGCCCTCGACGCGTGGGCCGGGCACGCCTCGACGCTCCCGGCCCGGACGCACGGTGGCCGTTCTCGCCGCGACCGCTCCACGTCGTCGCGGCCGGCGTGTGGGCCGGTGGTCTCGTGGTCGTGCTGCGTCGGCCTGCGACCCCTCACCCGGCTCGCCCCGGTGACCCGTCGCGGCCTGGCGCCCGCGGCCTGGCGCGCCTTCAGCCCGATGGCCGCGGTGGCGGCCGGGCGTCCTCGGCGGCGACCGGGGTCTACCTGGCGGGACGGCAGGTGGAGTCGCTCTCGACCGTGTCGGCCAGCACCTACGGGACGGCGGTCGTCGCCAAGGTGCTGCTGCTGGCGACGGCCCTGGTGATCGCCTCGTACACCACCCTCGTGGTCAACCCGCGGCTCGCCGACCGGCTGCTGGGTCGGCCGGGTCGCGCTGGCGGCCGGTGCCCCGACGGCTGGCCACGACGTGACCGCCGAGGTCGCGGTGCTGGCGGTCGCGGTGGCGGTGGCGGCCCTGATGACGACGGTTCCCACCGCCCGGGAGGCCAGCCGCGCGGGCGGCCTGTCCGCGCCGGCCCACGCCACGGTCGACGGGCTTCTTCGTCACCTTCGAGGCCGTGCCGACCGGATCGAGCCAACGCCTCGTCGTGCGCACCGAGCCCGTCGTGCGCCCGGTGGAGTCGCCGGTCACCGGGGTGGAGGTCGGGGTCGCCGCGCCGGCTCGCAGACCGGGACCACGGCGCCCACGGATGCGCGGATCGCGTTGCGCGAGAGCGAGGCCGGGCGGTTCGAGGGCGCCCTGACGAGACCCCGCCGAGGGCGACTGGACGGCGACCGTGGTGCTGCACCGAGCCGGGCGCCGGACTCCGTCCTGGTGGTGCCGTGGTCCACGGCGCTCGGCGGACCGGCCGCCACGCCACTGGAGCGCACGACGTCCGCCCTGGCGGTGCTGCTCCTGACCGGCATCGGCGTCGGTCGTCGCGCTGGTCGCCGCGCACCGCCGTCGCGCCACGCAGGACGCGGCGACGGATGCCGGTGACCGTCCCGAGCGAAGGCGGCGGCCCGGCGAGCCGGTCGACGCCCGAGCCCGTCGCGCACCGGTCCGGACACCGACACCCGACGCTGCCGCGACACGAGGGGAGCCACCCGTGAACCGGCGACCACGTCCGACGGCCGCGCCGGGCGACGACGACCGTCGCGACCGCAGCCCTCCTGACGGCCCTGTGCCTCGGGGTCGACCCTGCCGGCCTCGGCCGCGGCGTGCCGCGGGTGGCCCCACGGCCGGGCTGCCGCGGAGCCGGCGACCTCACGGGTGGTCGTGACCCTGCGCGACGCCCCCGACCTGCGCGGCCTGCCCGAGCTCGACCGGGGCCAGCGACTCAGCGCGGTCATCCACCGGCTCCGGGCCCACGCGGACGCGTCCCAGGCGCCGTTGCGGGGGCGGTTGAAGACCCTCGAGGCCCGCGGCGAGGTCACCTCGCAGACGTCGTTGTGGGTCACGAACGCGATCTCGGTGACCGCCACGGCGCGGGCCGTCCGTGAGCTCGCGGCCCGACCCGACGTGCGAGCGTGACCCCGGACGCGATCACCGTCGTGCCCACGTGCCGTACCGGTCGAGCCCAACATCGCCGCGGTCCACGCGCCCGACCTCTGGGCTGCCGGGCAGACCGGCCAGGGGGTCGTCGTCGCGACGCTCGACACCGGCGTCGACCTGACCAACCCCGACCTCGGCCGCCCGGTGGCGCGGCGGCAGCGAACAGCTGGTTCGACCCCTACGGGCAGCACACCTCGGCCCCCGTCGACCTCGCCGGCCACGGCACGGCCACCGCCGGCCTCGTCGTCGGCGGGGCCGACGGGGCACGCGATCGGGGTGGCGCCCGGGGCGCGCCTGCATCGCGGCGCGCGATCTTCGACGACCGCGGAGCGACGACGGCCACGGCGATGCACCAGGCCTTCCAGTGGGTGCTCGACCCCGACCACGACCCGGCCACCGACGGACGCACCCCGGCGTCGTCAACGGGTCCTGGTCGCTCGGCGCCGGGCCCTCGTGCAACCTGGTCTTCCGCCCGACGTGCAGGCCCTGCGTCGCGGCCGGGATCCTGCCGGTGTTCTCGGCCGGCAACTTCGGGCCCTCCGCGGCGCACCAGCGCCAGCCCGGCCAACTACCCCGAGTCGCTCTCGGTCGGGGCGACGGCGACCGACGGCGTGGTGCTGGGCCTACTCGAGCGCCGGGGACCCGACCTGCGGCGGGCGGACACCGGGTCTTCCCGGACCTCGTGGCCCCCGGCGTCTCGGTGCTCTCGGCGGACCTGTTCGGCGGGTACCAGTACCTGACCGGGCACCTCGGTCGCCGCGCCCCACGTCTCGGGCGCCGCGGCGCTGCTGCTCGGCGCCCACCCCGGGCTGGCCGTCACGACGCTGGAGAGCGCCCTGACCTCCTCGGCCGTCGACCTCGGTCCGGTCGGCCCGGACGACCGGTACGGCCACGGCCGCCTCGACGTCACCGCCGCGGATGCCTGGGCCGCGTCGGCACCCGACTTCACCGTGTCGGCGACGCCGGCGACGCTGACGACCGCGGCGGGCGGCTCCGTGTCGTCGACGGTCACCGTCGCGCCCGTCCAGGGCTTCGCCGCCTCCACCACGCTGTCGGTCCAGGGGCTGCCGGCGGGCGCGTCGCCGACCTTCACGCCGTCGTTGCTCGGGCCGGGCGCCTGGGGCTCCACGCTCGTGCGTGTCGACGACCACCGCCGTGGCGCCCGGGAGCTACCCGCTCACCGTGACGGCATCCGCTGGTGGCCTCACCAGGAGCGCCCCGATGACGCTGACCGTCACTGCGCCCCCGGACTTCACCATGGCGGCCTCCCCGACCCTGCTCACCGTCAAGCGCGGCCAGGCGGCGAGCACGGCGATCACGGTGGCGACGGTCGGCGGCGCGCCGCTGTCACCGTGGTCACGCTGTCGGCGCCTCGCGACGCCTGCCCACCGGAGTGACCGCGACCTGGACCGGCAACCCGGTCACCGCACCCGGGACCGCGACCCTGCGGCTCGCGGCCTCGTCGAAGGCCCGGGCGGGTACCTACTCCGTGGTGGTCACGGGCAGCTCGCCCGGCCGGACGCACACGGTCACCCTGACACTGCTTCTGAGGTAGCCGTGGCGACCCGGTGCTGACCATGCACCCGGATGCCGTCGCCCACCCCCCGCGGGACGGGAACGGCGATCGCCACGCGCGCGCCGCCGTACACCGATCTCGACGCAACCACCCAGCCCCCGGCCGTCTGGGCGATGCCGGCGACGAGGCGCAGCCCGAAGCCGGTGCGGGAGTACATGTCCCGCAGCCGCTGCGAGGCGGCGTCGGCGCCGGGGGTGGTGTCCACCTCGTCCTGGGGCGCGTCGGCATCGCTCACGATGCGGGAGATGAGCTCGTCCGACAGGCCCGACCCGGAGTCGGCCACCCCCACCTCGGCGTGGCCGTCGACCAGGGCCGAGAACAGGCAGATCCGGTCGCCGTCGTCGGTGTAGCGCACCGAGTTCTCGACGAGCGTGTCGAGGGCGGCCCGCAGCCGCTCCCCGTTCACCGGCACCAGGTGCACCCGGCTGTCGACCACGAGATCGCGGTCAACGATCCCGCTCCACCGCCGGCGCACCTCCTCCAGCATCGCGCACACGTCGGTCGAGTCCTCGGGCGCACCAAGGTCGAGCGAGACGGCACGCACCAGCCGTTCGCTGACCCGGCCCAGCTGGAACAGCTCGTCGCGAACGGTCAGCAGGTCCTCGCGACGCAAGTCGTCGCGCTCGTCGACAAGCAGGTGCTCTACGTAGCCGCCCGCGATGGTCAGCGGGGTGCGCAGCTCGTGGGACGTCATCCGGCTCAATCGGTCGCGGGCGGCGGCACGCCTGCGGTCCGCCTCGGCGAGGCGGTTCGCACGGTCGACCGCCTGCACCCGGCGGCGCACGTGGAACATGACGATCCCAGCGAGGGTCATCGGAGCGACCACCTCGATCAGCTCGACGGCCGGCAGCTCGCCCTGCATGGTCCGGGGCACCATGACGGCCGCGGCGAAGACGCCGAAGACCGCCACCGAGGCCGCTGTCGGCACGACCGGCCAGACCCCGAATCCGTAGAGCGCCGCGAAGGAGAAGATGACGACCTCGATGGTCACCATCTCCTGCACGGGGGAGAGGACGAGCGACACCGCGGCGGCCACGAGGATGAGAAGCCAGGTCGCGAACAACCCGGTCCCGAGGCGCTGCTCAGTCCCCGGTGATGCAGTACCCGACACCGCGCACCGTCTCGATCGTGGTGGAGGAGGGCAGCTTGGTCCGCAGCCGGCCGACGCAGACCTCGAGCACGTTGCTACCGGGGTCGAAGTCGTACCCCCAGATGTCGTGGAGGAGCTCGTCGCGCGTGCAGACGTCCCCGCGCCGGCGCAACAGTTGCGCGAGCACCGCGGCCTCACGCTCGCTGAGGGGGCGCACCTCACCGGGAGGATCAGCACCCGCCTGTGGGTGTCGAGGCGCAGCACGCCGTGGGCGAGGTACCGGCCGTCGTAGAACCGCTCGTGGGGGGTGCCGAGGTGGCGGTTGACCCGGGCCATCAGCTCGGCCAGCACGAACGGCTTGGTCACGTAGTCGACCGCACCACCGTTGATGGCCTGGACCCTGGCCCCGACGTGGCCGACGCCAGACAGCACGACAACCGGGGGTGCCCCGGACAGCTCGTTCACGTGCTTGAGCACGGTGAGCCCGTCGACCCCCGGCATGACGAGGTCGAGGAGCACCAGGTCGACGGTGTGGGAGTCGAGGTAGTCACACGCCGTCTCGCCGTCGGGCACCTGCACCGGCTGGTGCCCGGCTGCCGACAGGTCACGGGACAAGAGCGCTCGGAGCTTGGTCTCGTCGTCGACGATGAGGATGGCTGCCACGACCCCCTCCTTCCGCTCGGGCCGTGAAACTGCCACGGCCGTTGCCATGTCGACGGACGTCGTGTGCGTGACCCGTGCGACAGTGACCCGCCCTGCACGAGTCATCGTCGACGGTAGCGCGCGAGGTCACCGGGCTGCATCACCCGAACGGGCCATGGACAACCCCTGAAATTGGGGGTTCGGCGACTGCCGAGCCCCTCCTCGTCCTCCCGGGCCTCAGGCCCTCGGGTCGAGGTTCTGCACGTTGTCGCCGGCCACCCGGTGCTCGCCATCGCGCCGGAGCCGCCGGGAGCGCCCGGCATGGCGTTGGTGATCGTGCCGCCCGACGCCCGCCCGCGCCGGTTGATCCGGCGCTCGACCCGCCCGGCGAGAACGGTCAGCCCGTAGTTGATGACGATGAAGATGAGGGCGATCACGACGTAGGCCGGGATGACCGCCGCGTACGCCGTGCCGGCGTCGCGGCCCTGCTGGAGCAGTCCGGGTAGGTGATGGCGGTGCCCAGCGCGGTGTCCTTGAGGATGACGACGAGCTGCCCGACCAGGGCCGGGAGCATCGCGGTGATGGCCTGGGGCAGCAGGATCGAGCGCATGGTCTGACCGCGGCGTCAGCCCCATCGCGAGCCCCGCCTCCGACTGGCCGCGCGGCAGTGGTGAGACGCCCGAGCGGACCAGCTCGGCGATGACCGACCCGTTGTAGAGCGTCAGGCCGTGACGACCACGGCTAGAAGCGAGTTGAGGCGGCGCCGAAGACGTTGTTGACCGTGTAGAGCGTGAAGGGGAAGTACATCATCAGCAGCACGGGCACCGCCCGGAAGAACTCGACGATCGTGCCGCAGAACCACCGCACCGGAGCCAGGTGGGAGAGCCGACCCATGCCGAGCACCAGCCCGAAGATCAGGGCGAGGACGATCGAGACCGCGGCCGCCTCGAGGGTTCGATCAGGCCAGGGACCAGGTACTGGGTCCACACGTCGCTGGTGAGGAACGGCTGACCACATCGCCGGCTCGAGCTGGCCCCGGACTGGCCAGCTTCCACAGCACCAGGACCAGGCCGACGAGGCCGATGAGCACGCCCACGACGGTGAACAGGCGGTGCGCGCGCGCCCGCGGGCCGGGCGCGTCGAAGAGCAGCGACGCTGCGCTCATCGCTTCACCGCCAGCCGCCTGGACAGCGCGTGAAGAGCAGGCCGACCGGCAGGGTCAGGATGACGAAGCCGATCGCGAAGACGAGGAACACCGCGAAGACTCGCCGGCTCGTTCTCGATCATCGCCTTCATCAGCGCGGAGGCCTCGGCGACACCGATGGCGGAGGCGACCGTGGTGTTCTTGGTCAGGGCGATCAGCACGATGCCGAGCGGGGCGATCGCGCCGCGGAAGGCCTGCGGCAGGACGACTCCGCAGCGTCTGCCTGAACGTCAGGCCGATGGCCCGGGCCGCTTCGGCCTGGCCCAGCGGCACGGTGTTGACGCCGACTGCGGATCGCCTCGCCCACGAACGACGCGTGGTAGACCGACAGGCCGAGGACGCCAGCCGGAAGTTGTTGTCGGTGATGAAGGTCGGTGAATCCTTGGGCGCCAGCGACGCCGAGCTGGAGGAGCAGACCGAGGATGCAGAACACGATGACCAGGGTCAGCGGGGTGTTCCGGACGATGTTCACGTAGGCGGAGCCGATGCCCCGCAGCACCCGGACGGGGGAGACCCGCATCACCGCCAGCACGGTGCCGATCAGGAGCGAGAAGAACGCCGACAGAAGCGTGAGGTAGATGGTCGTCCGGAAGGCGTGCGAGACCGTCGTACTCGACGAAGGAAATCACCCATGTTCGCTCTCCAGCTGGGAACGAGGTGGAGATCACGGCACGCCGGGGAGAGACCGCGCGAGCGGCCTCTCCCCGGCGATGTCAGATCAGGCGCAGGCGTCAAGTCTTCGGCGGGTTGTCGCCGGGTCGAGCTTTAGCCGGACGGACCCAGGTTGTCGTCGAAGGCCTTCTGCCACGCGCCGTAGGCGACCATCTTCTTGAGCGCGGCGTTGACCTTGGTGCAGGCCTCGGTGTCGCCCTTCTTCAGGCCGATGCCGTACTGCTCGGTCGAGAACGTCTTGCCGACCACCTTGACTCGCCGTGGGGTCCTGCGAGGCGAAGCCGGCCAGGATCGTGTCGTCGGTGGTCACCGCGTCGATCGCGCCGGCGCGAGGGCCTCCACGCACTTGGAGTAGGTGTCGTATTCCTGCAGCTGCACGTGCTGGCGAACTTGTCCTTGACCTTCTGCGCCGAGGTCGAGCCGGTGACCGAGCACAGCTTCTTGCCGTTCAGCGCTCCGGACCGGTGATGTCGGTGTTGTCGGCCTTGACCAGCAGGTCTTGACCGGCGATGAGGTACGGACCGGCGAAGGACACCTTCTCCTTGCGCTTGTCGGTGATCGAGTAGGTCGCGAAGATGAAGTCGACCTGGCCGTTGGCCAGAGCGTCTCGCGCTGGGCCGACTGGGACTCCTTGAACGTGATGTCCGCGTCGTAGCCGAGCTCCTTGGCGACGTACTTCGCGACGTCGACGTCCATGCCGGTGTAGTTCGCGCCTTCCTTCAGGCCGATACCGGGCTGGTCGAACTTGATGCCGATCTTGATGCCGTCGGCGCCTCCGCTGGCGGAGGCGCCGCTGTCGGAGCCGGTGTCGCCGGCGTCGGAGCCGCAGGCGGCCAGGGTCA
>CAWAKY010000028.1:0-25178 GCA_963782695.1 uncultured Actinomycetota bacterium
TCAAGTACCAAGGTGTCGCCGGTCACCAGCTGAACCGCGCCCCCTGCGCCGCGCAGGATTCCGGCGGCCTTGGTGGCGTCCCGGCTCTCCACTTCCAGCCGGGTGCGTGTGCTCGCCTCCAGAGTCGTGCGGTCCAGCTCCTCGATGAGGCGACCGTGGTGCAGGATGCCGATCCGGGTCGCGACCCGCGCCACCTCACCAAGCAGATGGCTGGACAGCAGGACGGTCACCCCGTCGTCACGGGCCAGGTCGGTGAGCATGGTGCGGACCTCCACGACACCGGCCGGGTCCAGACCGTTGACCGGCTCGTCCAGCACCAGGATGCGTGGGCCGGTGCAGCAGCGCCTTGGCCAACCCCAGGCGCTGGGCGTTGCCCAGCGACAACGTGCGTGCCTTCGACCCCGACGCAGGGCCGGCAGACCGAACCGGTCCACCGCATCGTCGACGATGCTGGGCACCGGGAGCCGGCGCAGGCGCCGGGCCACGTCGAGGTTCTCGCGAACGGTCAGGTCGGGGTACGCCGACGGGGTCTCGACCAGGTATCCCACCTCGGCCCACACCGACCGGTCGGTCACCGGGCGCCCGGCCAGCCCGAGCGAGGCCGGCCGTGGGGCGGCAACCATGCCCAGCAGCATCCGGATCAGCGTGGTCTTGCCCGCGCCGTTCAGGCCCAGCAGCGCGTAGACCTCGCCGGGGTGGACCTCCAGGGACACCTGGTCCACCGCGGCAAGCGATCCGTAGCGCTTGGTCACGCTCCGCACGCTCATCGCCGGGACGGTCACCGGCCTGGAAATCCCCACTCAGGTCGACGAGGGCCGCGAAGGCGTCGTCGACAAGCGTGGGCAGATCGCCGCCGCGGGTGGCCCACCGCTCCACTGCCACCGAAACGGTTGCGGCACAGGCCGCTGAGGTCACCTCGATCGCGAGGGAGTCGGCATCCTCGCCGCTTCGCTGTGCCAGCGCCTGCTTCAGGTGCGTCACCAGGGTGACGTTCTGCTCCCTAGCCCGGCTACGCAACGCAGACACCGACAGAATCAGCGCCGTCCGTTGCCTAATGGCCTCAACATCACCGCCGTAGACCTCGGCAAGGGCCTCGGCGAACCCGCGACGGACAGCCACCACCGGTGGTTCGCCCACCGGCCGAGCCACCACCGCCGCGGCGATGACCGGGTCGTACTCGTCGGCGAGGACGAGGTCCTCCTTGGTCGGGAAGTAGCGGAAGAACGTGGCTGGGCGAGACCTCGGCCGCCGCCGCGATCTGCTCAGAGCGTCGTGGACGTCGTAGCCCGGCCTCGGCGAACAGCCGCAAGGCAGCGCTGCTGGATCGCCGTGCGCGTCTGCTGCTTCTTCCGCTCCCGCAGTCCAACCATCACCAATCTCCGAGAGTCTCTCTCAACTGAGAGTGACTCTCAAAAGGGGAGCGGGTCAAGACGCACGAGGAAGGCCGAGGCTCAGCGCTCCGCGCTCAGGGGGAACATCCCTTTCGGATGCGCCACCAAGGGACCGGACCGCGACATGTGCCACGAGGTGCGGGGAGCCAAGTCGCTAGAGCTGACGGACCAGGCGGTGCCGTCACGTCGTTGCCGGTCAGGTCGTCACCTGCGACGTCCTGCGTGCCCACGCGGGCCAGGGCGGCGTCTTGCTTCTCGCCAACCGGCGGGCACGGCAGACGCCTTGACGATGCGGTCCCAGCGGCCGCCCGCCGCTGCCGTACCGCCGATTCGTAATGGCCGAGGGGGGTGTGCGGTCGGCGAGAAGAGAGCCCTTGCGGGGGCTGGATGTTAAGGCTAACAATCCGGCCCGAAGGGGCTCCCTTCGCGCTACCTGGGGGGCCAAGGGCACGTAGTGGCGCCCGAACTGGCACCCGATTCGTGATCTCGTGGTGCTTGCGCTGTACCCGGATGTTAGGGCTAACATTCCCATCACGGCCCCTCGGGCCGGAAGAGCAAGCCCCCATTTCCGGCATCGTAGCCGGACCAGGTCAAGGAGGACCACAATGAGGAAGCGCATGCTGGCAGGAGCGGTTCTGATGGGGGCGATGTCGCTCGTCATCTCAGGGTGCGGAGCTCCACGGACCCGGGCACCGGCACGGCCTCCTCGGGTGGTGCGGACGTCCGACCTGATCAAGGTCGGGTTCGCGCAGACCGGGTCGGAGAGCGGCTGGCGTTCAGCGCGAACACGGAGTCGATGAAGGCGGCCTTCTCCAAGGAGAACGGCTTCGACCTCACCTTCAACGCCGCGGACAACGACCCGGCCGCCCAGATCGCCGCGGTGCGCTAGTTCATCAACCAGGGCGTCGACGCGATCGTCATCGCCCCGATCGTCGAGGACGGCTGGGACGACGTCCTGAAGGAGGCCCAGGCCGCCAAGATCCCGGTGGTCCTCGAGGACCGCACCGTGACGGCCCCCGACAGCACTGTTCGCGAGCTGGGTCGGCCTCGACTTCAAGAAGGAGGGCGTGACCGCCGGCGACGTGGGCCAAGGAGCAGTACGGCAGCACCGACACCAAGATGGTCGTGCTCGAGGGCACCACCGGCTCGGCGCCGGCGAACGACCGCGCTGCCGGGCTTCGACGAGGCCATCGCAGGCAGCAAGATCAAGAAGATCGACTCGCAGACCGGCGACTTCACCCGTGACGGTGGCAAGAAGGTCATGGAGGGCTTCCTGCAGAAGTACGGCGCCGACGGCATCGACCTGGTCTACGCGCACAACGACGACATGGCCCTCGGCGCCATCGAGGCGATCGAGGCCGCCGGCGCCAAGCCCGGCGAGGACATCAAGATCGTCTCCATCGACGCGGTCAAGGACGGCATGCAGGCCCTCGTCGACGGCAAGATCAACTACATCGTCGAGTGCAACCCGCTGCTGGGTGAGCTGGCCGCGGGCCTGGTCAAGGACGTGCTCGCCGGCAAGCCCGTCGAGAAGGCGAACTACGTCGAGGACGGCGCCTTCACCCAGGAGCAGGCCGCCGCGGTCATCGACTCACGCCAGTACTGAGGCAGTCCGTACTCCCCTGAACGACAAGTGAGCACGCGCCGGGGGGCCGGTCTTCCGGCCCCCCGGTCGGTGTGCCGCCCACACCGGAGAGGTGGCTGACGTGAGCAATCACGCGGCAAGCCCGCCAGGACCCTCGATCGTCGAGATGCGGGGCATCACCATCAGCTTCCCGGGGGTGCTGGCCCTCGACGACGTCGACTTCAGCCTGCGCTCGGGCGAGGTCCACGCGCTCATGGGCGAGAACGGCGCCGGCAAGTCGACCCTCATCAAGGCGCTGACCGGCGTGTACGCCATCGACGCCGGCGACGATCACCGTGGCCGGCGCGCCCAGTCGTGTTCCGCACGCACCGCCGACGCCCAGGCCGCCGGCATCTCGACGGTGTACCAGGAGGTCAACCTCTGCCCGAACCTGTCCGTCGGCGAGAACGTCATGCTCGGCCACGAGCCGCACCGCGGCGGCCGGCATCGACTGGAAGGCCGCGCACCGAGCAGGCCGCCGAGCACCTGGAGAAGCCTCGGCGTGCAGATCGACACCCACACGCTGCTGTCCAGCCACTCGATCGCCATCCAGCAGCTGGTCGCGATCAGCCGCGCCATGGTGCTCGACGTCCCGGGTGCTGATCCTCGACGAGCCGACCTCGAGCCTGGACCGCGGCGAGGTCGAGCAGCTGTTCGCCGTCATCCGCGAGCTGCGGGCCGCGGGCGTGGCCATCCTGTTCGTCAGCCACTTCCTCGACCAGGTCTACGAGATCTCCGACCGCATCACGGTGCTGCGCAACGGCCAGCTCGTGGGCGAGTACCTGATCGAGGACCTGCCCCGCGACGACCTCGTCACCAAGATGATCGGCCGCGAGCTCGACGACCTCGAAGCGATCTCCGCGGCCTCGAGCCGCGACGATCGACCGCTCCGGCGTGCCGGTCCTCCGGGCCACCGGCGTGGGCCGCCGCGGGGTGCTCGAGCCGGCCGACCTCGACGTCTTCGACGGCGAGGTCGTCGGCCTCGCCGGCCTGCTGGGCTCGGGCCGCACCGAGCTCGCCCGCCTGCTCTACGGCGCCGATCGCGCCGACACCGGATCGATCTCGAGTCAACGGCGAGCCCGCGAAGATCGGCACTCCGCGCCACGCCATCGAGCACCGGATCGCGTTCTCCTCCGAGGACCGACGCGGCGAGGGCATCATCGCCGACCTCACGGTCGCCGAGAACATCGTCCTGGGCATCCAGGCCCGGCGCGGCTGGATGCGCAAGATCCGCAAGGCCGAGCGGGACGCCGTGGTCGCCGAGTACATCGAGGCACTCGGCGTGCGGCCGGCCGAACCCCGACGCCGTGGTCGGCAACCTGTCGGGCGGCAACCAGCAGAAGGTGCTCCTGGCCCGCTGGCTGGCGACCGCGCCCGAGCTGCTCATCCTCGACGAGCCGACGCGCGGCATCGACGTGGGCGCGAAGGCCGACATCCAGCGCAAGGTCGCCGAGCTCTCGGCGGCCGGGCTCTCGGTCATCTTCATCTCCTCGGAGCTCGAGGAGGTGCTTCGCCTGGCCCAGCGCGTCGTGGTCATGCGTGACCGCCGCGAGATCGGGGAGCTCGACTCCAGCCGAGGTCGACTTGAACGACCTCATCGAGTACATCGCCAACGAGGGTGACGGGAGCGCTGCCTGATGGGTGTCGTGAAGCACCGGCTGTTCTGGCCCATCGTCGCGCTGCTGGCCCTGATCGTGGTCAACACGGTCGCGCGGCCCGCAGTTCATCAAGGTCACCGTCCGCGACGGACAGCTCTACGGCGCGCTGATCGACATCCTGCGCAACAGCGCACCGCTCATGCTGGTCGCGCTGGGCATGACGATCGTGATCGCCACCCGCGGCATCGACCTGTCGGTCGGCGCGGTGATGGCGGTGTCGGGCGCGGTGGCGCTGACGATCATCGACGGCTCGGCGAACCCCGACAACCTCGGCACGGTGCTCGTCGCGGTCGTTGTCGGCGCTCGCTCGTCGCGCTCGTGCTCGGGGTCGTGGAACGGCTTCCTCGTCGCGGTGCTCGGGATCCAGCCGATCATCGCGACCCTGGTGCTCATGCTGGCGGGCCGCGGCGTGGCCCTGCTGATCACCGGCGGCTTCATCACCACCGTCAACAGCGCGCCGTTCAAGTTCATCGCCACCGGGTACCTGCTGGTCCTCCCGTTCGCGTTCCTCATCTCCGTGGCGGCGATCGCTCGTGATCGGCGCTGTTCGAGCGCCGCACGGCGCTCGGCGTGCTCACCGAGGCGGTGGGCATCAACCCCGAGGCGAGCCGCCTGGCCGGTGTGCGCTCGCGCGGCATCATCTTCGGCGCGTACGTCGTCAGCGGCACTGCTCGCCGGCATCGCGGGCATCATCTACAGCTCGAACATCATGGCCGCCGACGCCAACGCCGCCGGGCCTGTTCATCGAGCTCTACGCGATCCTCGCCGTCGTGCTCGGCGGCACCTCGCTGCAGGGCGGCAAGTTCAGCATCGCCGGCACCGTGATCGGCGTCCTCATCATCCAGACGCTCGAACTCGACGATCCTGTTCCTCGGCGTCCCCTCGGCGCAGAGCCCCGTGTTCTTCGCGGTGGTCGTGATCATCGTGGTGCATCGTCCAGTCGCCGCGCGTGCGCCAGCTCGGCGCGACGGCCTCGTCGGCGCGACCGGAGCCGACGGCACCGGCCGACAGCCTGCGAAGGCGGAGGTCGCGGCATGACGACCACGGAGACGACCGAGCCACGCCGCTCGAGCCCCAGCGCAGGCCGTACGACCGCTTCATGAGCCGGCACGCCTCGCTGATGCCGACCTTCGCCGCGCTCGGCGATCCTCGTCGTGCTGCTCGATCGGCGCGCAGCTCTACTTCGGCAACTTCGTCACGCCCGCGGCAACATGTCGGCGCTGCTGCTCGACAACGCCTACCTGCTGATCCTCGCGGTGGGCATGACGTTCGTCATCCTCACCGGCGGCATCGACCTGTCGGTCGGCTCGGTGATGGCGTTCACCGGCATCCTGCTGCGCCAGCCTGCTCGGGCGCGGGCATGCCGGCCGCGGTCGTCGTCCCGGTCATCCTCGTCGCGGGCGCCGTGATCGGCCTGCTCATCGGCGTGCTCGTCCAGTACTTCGACGTGCAGCCGTTCATCGCCTCGCTCGCGGGACTGTTCCTCGCCCGCGGCCTGGCGTTCGTGGTGAGCCTCAAGTCGATCCGGGTCGAGGACCCGGCGGTCCTGTGGCTGCAGTCGACCCGGTTCCAGGCTCGGCGACTGGTACATCACGCCGACCGGCATCATCGCGCTGCTGGTCGTGGCGGTCGGCGCCTTCGTCCTGCAGTACACGCGCTTCGGCCGCACCGTCTACGCGATCGGCGGCAACGAGCAGTCCGCGCGGCTGATGGGCCTGAACGTCGCCCGCACCAAGGTGCTCGTCTACGTCATCAGCGGAGCCTGCGCGGCCTCGCCGGCCTGGTCCTCACCGCGTACTCCGGCGCCGGCTACCCGCGCAACGGCATCGGCACCGAGCTCGACGCGATCGCCGCGGTCGTCATCGGCGGCACGCTGCTCACGGGCGGCAGCGGCTACGTGCTCGGCTCGATGATCGGCGTGTTCGTCTACGGCACGATCAAGACGATGATCTCGTTCCTGGGCGCCGAGCAGTCCTGGACGCGGATCATCGTCGGCGGCCTGCTGCTGCTGTTCATCGTCGTCCAGCGCGTCATCGTCTCCCGCTCGGAGCGTCGGAGTAGGCGACCCGAGGGTCGGTGCGTCGCAGTGCGTGCCGCGACGCGACGATAATGGCCGGATGGACCTGCCGCGGCCGCTGCTCGAGCTCACGGGGGCGACGGTGCGCTTCGGCGCGGACGACGGCGCTCGACGGCGTCGACTTCCGGATGTTCCCCGGCGAGGTGCACTCGCTCATGGGCGAGAACGGCGCCGGCAAGTCGACGCTGATCAAGGCGATCACCGGGCGCCCTGCCGCTGGACGCCGGCGATGCTCCGGCTCGACGGGG
Organism: uncultured Actinomycetota bacterium; assembly: GCA_963782695.1. GTDB lineage: Bacteria > Actinomycetota > Actinomycetes > Actinomycetales > Dermatophilaceae > Fodinibacter. The sequence continues at coordinate 6,999 of CAWAKY010000028.1, forward strand.
CAGCAGGTCGCGCTTCGCGCACCCCGCACGAGGCCCAGCGTCGCGGGCATCAGCACGGTCTACCAGGAGATCGACCTGCTGCCGAACGTCTCGGTGGCCGAGAACATCGCGCTCGGTCGCGAGCCGCGCCGGTTCGGCCTGATCGACTGGCGCGGCATGCGTCGGCGACGCGCATGCCGCGCTCGCCGACCTCGGGCTCGACATCGATCCCGCCTCGCATCCTGGGCACCCACTCCGCTGGCGGTGCAGCAGCTGGTCGCGATCGCGCGGGCCATCTCCACCGACGTCAGGGTGCTCGTGCTCGACGAGCCGACGTCGAGCCTGGACCTCGACGAGGTGCGCCGAGCTGTTCCGCGTCATCCGCGAGCTCAAGAAGCGCGGCGTCGCGATCCTGTTCGTCTCGCACTTCCTCGACCAGGTCTACGAGATCTGCGACCGCGTCACCGTCCTGCGCGACGGCAAGCTCGTCGGCGAGTACCTGACCGAGCGAGCTGCTGCGCGATCGACCTGGTGCAGAAGATGCTGGGGCGCAGCGTCGGCCAGCTACCGGGCCAGCGCCCGGCGGCTGCGGCTCGCCGAGGGTCGACGGGCCCGCGTTCTTCAGCGCGCGCGGGCATCACCGTCGGCTCCCGGCATCGCCGACGCCGACGTCGACATCGTCGAGGGCGAGGTGCTGGGCGTCGCGGGCCTGCTCGGCTCGGGGCGGACCGAGCTGGCGCGCGCGCTGACCGGCGTCGACAGGCTCGACGTCGGGAATCATCCGCATCGGAGCAGCGCGACGAGAACCTCGGCGAACCCGCGCAGGGCGATCTCGCTCGGCGTCGTCTACTCCTCGGAGAACCGGCGCAGCCGAGGGCATCATCAGCCGAGCTCAGCGTCCAGGAGAACATCACGCTTGCGCTGCAGGCCGAGCGCGGGATCCTGCGCCGGATGCGGCCGGCGCGGCAGCGCGAGCTCGCGGCCAGCTGGGTCGAGGCGCTCGACATCCGCCCACCCGACCTGGACCGGCCGGCGGGCACGCTGTCGGGCGGCAACCAGCAGAAGGTGCTGCTGGCGCGCCTGCTCGCGCTCTCACCCCGCGTGCTCGTCCTGGACGAGCCGACCCGCGGCATCGACGTCGGCGCGAAGGTCGAGATCCAGAACCTCGTCGGCGAGCTCGCCGAGAACGGCCTGTCGGTGGTGTTCATCTCCGCCGAGCTCGAGGAGGTGCTGCGCGTCGGCGACCGGGTCGCGGTCCTGCAGGACGGCCGGATCGTCGAGACCGTGCGCGTCCGCCGACGTGACCGTCGACTCGCTCCTCGCGCTGGTTGCGCGTCCCGTCGCGTGCCGCGAGCCCGAGCGACGAACGTGGCTGAGACGCGGGCCCGAGCGGGCGCCAACATCTTCGACGTGGCGCGCCTGGCCGGCGTCTCGCACCAGACCGTCTCGCGGGTCATCAACGACTCGCCCAACGTGCGGCCGGCGACGCGTGAGCGGGTGGAGCAGGCGATCGCCCAGCTGCAGTACAGCCCGTCGCCCGCGGCGCGCGCGCTGGTCACCCGGCGCACGCGCACGATCGGGCTGGTCGCCCCGAGCATCGCCGACTACGGGCCGACGTCGATCGCGATGCACTTCAACTTCGCGGCGCGCGCTGCGCGCTACAACGTCGAGACGGTGAGCACCGCCGGGCGACGACCCTGCGAGGTGATCCGTCGACCGTGGAGGCGCTGCTGCGCGCAGCGGGTCGACGGCGATCGTGCTGGTCGTCGTCGACGTCGCCGTTCTGGAGATGGTGCGCGGCCTCGACCTCGGCGTCCCCGTCGTCGCCGTCCGCCTCGACGCCGCGGCGCAGCCCGCTCGATCGTGTCGATCGACCAGTACCGCGGTGCGCGCTCAGCGGTTCGGCACCTCGCCGAGCTGGGGCACACCGCATCCTGCACCTCGCCGGCCCGCCGACGCGCCACCGACGCGATCGAGCGCGTCCGCGGGTGGCGCGACGAGCTCGCCGAACGGACGGCTCGAGCATCCCGGAGCCCATCGTCGGCGACTGGTCGGCGGCCGAGCGGGCTACCGGCTCGGCATGGAGCTGGACGTCGAGCCGGGCACGGCCGTCTTCGCTCGGCAACGACCACATGGCGATCGGCCTGCTGTCGGCGCTGCGCGAGCGCGGGCTGTCGGTGCCCGAGGACGTCAGCGTGGTCGGCTTCGACGACGTGCCCGAGGCGGCCTACCTGTTCCCGCCGCTGACGACGGTCCGCCAGGACTTCGCCGCGCTCGGCGAGCTGATCATGCAGAAGGTGCTCCTCGCCCTCGAAGAAGACGAGCCCGCGACTCCCGACACGCCGCTCCCTACGCGGCTCGTGGTGCGCGAGTCGACGCGTCAGCGCTAGGGACTCGCGGCGACGTGACGCACCTCGATCCTTCCTCACCAACACCAACTTTGGGCGTCGGCCAGCGGCGTTGTGACGCACGTTCGGCTGGGGGCGGCCGCTGCCTCGCTAGACTCGCCGATCCGAGGCGTGAGGTGGTGGTGGGTCGATGTTGGCGGCCGAGTTGGCGCGGCACTACCCGACGGTCTCGTTGGGCACCGACGCGTTGGAGGCGGCCCGGATCCTGGCCGACGCGAGGCTGCCGGGGCTGATCGTGCTGGACGACGACGGCCAGCCGTACACGGTGCTGCCTGGTTCGCAGGTGTTGCGGTTCATCGTGCCTCGCTATGTCCAGGAGGATCCGGCGCTGGCCCGGGCATATGACGAGGCCTCGGCGGACTCGATGTGCGACGAGCTCGCGGCGCGGACGGTGCGGGACGTGCTTCCGAAGCGGGTGGACCTGTTCGACCTGCCGGTGGTCGCCGCTGATGCCACCTCCATCGAGATCGCGGCGGTGATGGCGGGCCAGCGCAGCCCGATCGTGGCGGTCATGGACGGTTCCCGGTTCGTGGGCGCGGTGGTGGTCTCGGCGCTGCTGGAGCATTTGCTCGGGGCCGGGTCCGGCCGTTGACCACCTGGTTGGTGATCGCGGCGTTCGTCGCGGCGTACGTGCTGATCGCCACCGAGCGGATCCACCGGGTGGCCGCGGCCCTCGGCGGCGCCGCGGCGATGGTGCTGCTCGGCGTGGTCGACGCGAACACGGCGTTCTTCTGCGAGGACACCGGGGTCGACTGGAACGTCATCTTCCTGCTGCTCGGGATGATGATCATCGTCAGCATCGTCAAGCAGACCGGGGTGTTCGAGTACCTGGCGATCTGGTCGGCCAAGCGTGCCGCGGGCGGCCGTTCGCGGTGATGGTGATGCTGATCGTGCATCACCGCGGTCGCCTCGGCGCTGCTGGACAACGTCACGACGGTGCTGCTGGTCGCCCCGGTGACCCTGCTGGTCTGCGACCGGCTGGGCGTCCCGCCGGTGCCGTTCCTGATCGCCGAGGTGATGGCCTCCAACATCGGCGGCACCGCCACCCTGGTCGGCGACCCGCCCGAACATCATCATCGCCAGCCGATCCGGGCTGAGCGTTCAACGACTTCCTGGTCAACCTCGCGCCGCTGATCGTCGTCCTGGTCGTCGTGCTGGTGCTGCTGTGCCGGTGGATGTTCCGCGCAGCGTTCGTGTACGACGAGAAGCGCGCCGCCGAGAGTGATGCAGCTCGACGAGCGCGAGGCCATCAAGGACAAGCGCCTGCTCGTCCAGTGCGGCATCGTGCTGTCGCTGGTCATGGTCGGCTTCATCGCCCACGGCGGCGCTGGACATCGACCCTCCCTCGTCGCGCTGCTGGGTGCCGGGGCGCTGGTCGCGGTCGTCGCGCACCCAGCCGCGCGAGTACCTCGACGAGGTCGAGTGGATGACGCTGGTCTTCTTCATGGGCCTGTTCGTCATGGTCGGCGCGCCTGGTCGAGGTCGGCGTGATCGCCAGCATCGGGACCGGCTGGCCGACGCGGTCGGTGACAACTACCTGCTCGCCGGCACCGGCGCTGCTCTTCGGCTCGGCCGCCCTGTCCGGGATCGTCGACAACATCCCCTACGTCGCCACTCTGGCCCCGATCGTCAAGGACCTCGTGCGATGCCGGCGGCGGCTCTGCGCAGGCGACCTCGCTGTGGTGGGCGCTGGCGCTCGGGGCGGACCTGGGCGGCAACGCCACCGCCGTCGGAGCGAGCGCGAACGTCGTGGTCATCGGCATCGCCGCCCGCAACGGGCACCCCATCTCGTTCTGGCAGTTCACCAAGTACGGGCTGGTCGTCACCGCCGTCACCGTCAGCATCGCCTGGGCCTACTTCGCGCTGAGGTATGTGGCGTTGGCCTGAACGTCGAGTGGCTTCGTGGCGACCGAGCGGGGTCAGCGGTCGTGGTCGGCGCGCTGCCACCACAGCACGGTGGCGGTGCAGGCTGCCGCGCCGACCAGCAGGACGCTGGCGATCCCCGCCACGCCTGGGGTCGCCTGGTCGGGCCCGGCGACCCCGGACATCAGCGAGGGTACGGCCCAAGGGAACCAGGCGCCATAGCCGACGGCGGAGACGATCTGCGCGGTGATTGCCGTGACGAACAGGGTTGCGACGGCGGCGAGGTAGCCGCGGCCCCAGCTGGCCGCGAGGGCGTAGGTGGTGGCCAGGGCCACGGTCAGGACTGCGGTGGCGACGATGACCCCGACGCCGTGCCAGAACACCTGGGCGGACCAGCCGGGCAGCCCCAGCAGGGCTCCCAACGGGAGGCTGAGCGCGAGCATCTCCGACGGTCAGGGCGGCGCTCCAGACCAGCGCCACCAGCAGCTTCGGCGACCACGACGGCCGCTCGCGAGGTCGGCAACGCCAGGAGGTCCTTGGCGGTGCGGTCAGCGAACTCACGGCCGAACAGCCAGATCAACACCATCCCGAACAGCAGCATCCCGCCGACCGCAACCATCTGCGCGAGGAGCGCGAAGTACCCCGCCCAGTCGGCCGTGCCTCCGCTGAGCTGCGCCTTGGCGCCCAGCAGGCCCAGCGACCGTGCCCGCGCCGGGTCCTGCAGCACGAACATGAAGAACGCCCCCACCAAGGCCGCCACCAGAAAGGCGATACCGGTGGCCCACAGCATGACCGCGCGCCGGACCTTCACGAGCTCGGCCCCGGTGGCAGCCCGCAGCCCGGCGCTCACTTGGTGCCTCCGGTGGCATCGTCGTGGTGGCCGACCAGCCGCATGAAGTGGCCCTCGAGGTCCTCGTCCACCACGGCAAGCCTCGTGGGTGGCTCCCCACCCTCGACCAGCGCCGTCGCCACCTCCTCGGGGTGCACCACCGCCCGGCCCTCCAGCACCAGGGTGTCGACCTCCGACTGCTCCACGCTGAATCCGGCGGCACCCAGGATCTGTGCCGCCCGGCTGAGGTCCCGGCTTGCGACCTCCAGCCGGGTGCGTGTGCTCGCCTCCAGAGTTGTGCTGTCCAGCTCCTCGATGAGCCGACCTTGGTGCAGGATCCCGATCCGGGTCGCGACCCGCGCCACCTCACCAAGCAGATGGCTGGACAGCAGGACGGTCACCCCGTCGTCACGGGCCAGGTCGGTGAGCATGGTCCGCACCTCCACGACACCGGCCGGGTCCAGACCGTTGACCGGCTCGTCCAGCACCAGGATGCGAGGCCGGTGCAACAGCGCCTTGGCCAACCCCAGGCGCTGGGCGTTGCCCAGCGACAACGTGCGTGCCTTCGACCCGACGTAGGGCCCGAGCCCGAACCGGTCCACCGCGTCGTCGACGACGCTGCGCGACCGGGAGCCGGCGCAGGCGCCGGGCCACGTCGAGGTTCTCGCGAACGGTCAGGTCGGGGTACGCCGACGGGGTCTCGACCAGGTAGCCCACCTCGGCCCACACCGACCGGTCGGTCACCGGGCGCCCGGCCAGCCCGAGCGAGCCGGCCGTGGGGCGAACCATGCCCAGCAGCATCCGGATCAGCGTGGTCTTGCCCGCGCCGTTCAGGCCCAGCAGCGCGTAGACCTCGCCAGGGTGGACCGACAGGGACACCTGGTCCACCGCGGCAAGCGATCCGTAGCGCTTGGTCACGCTCCGCACGCTCATCGCCGGGACGGTCACCGGCCTGCGCTCCCGCTCAGGTCGCCGAGGGCCGCGAAGGCGTCGTCGACAAGCGCAGGCAGATCGCCGCCGCGGGTGGCCCACCGCTCCACCGCCACCGAAACCGCTGCGGCACAGGCCGCCGAGGTCACCTCGATCGCGAGGGCATCGGCATCACCGCCGCTTCGCTGTGCCAGCGCCTGCTTCAGGTGCGTCACCAGGCTGACGTTCTGCTCCCTAGCCCGGCTACGCAACGCAGGCACCGACAGAATCAGCGCCGTCCGTTGCCTAATGGCCTCCACATCACCGCCGTAGACCTCGGCAAGGGCCTCGGCGAACCCGCGACGGACAGCCACCACGGGTGGTTCGTTGGACGGTCGAGCCATGACAGCGGCGGCGATGACCGGGTCGTACCCGTCCTGCAGGACGATGTCCTCCTTGGTCGGGAAGTAGCGAAACAGCGTGGCCGGCGAGACCTCGGCCGCCGCGGCGATCTGCTCACAGGTCGTGGACCGCGTACCCGGCCCCAGCTATCAACCTCAAGGCAGCCTGCTGGATCGCCGTGCGCGTCTGCTCCTTCTTGCGCTCCCTCAGTCCAACCATCACCACTCCTAGAGTCTCTCTCAACTGAGAGTGACTCTCAATGGGGCACGTGTCAAGACCCACAAGGACGGCCGAGGCTCAGCAATCCGCGTTCAGGGGAAACTCGCGGCGCGGAGGAGCTGGTGCTGCTCGAGTTCGTCCTGGACGAGCGGGTCGCGGTGATCACCATGAACCGCCCGCACGCGGACAACGCGATCACCACCGAGCTGGCGGTGCAGTTCATCGAGGTGCTCGAGACCATCGCGGCGCGCCCGTCGGTGCGGGTCGCGGTCCTGACCGCGGCCGGGGACCGGGCCTTCTCCGTCGGTGGTGACCTGTACCAGCGCAAGGAGATGACCAAGGAGCAGTGGCTGCGCCAGCGGCAGGTGTTCGACCGGCTGGTGTACACGGTGCGCCAGCTGCGCCGGCCGATCATCGCGGCGGTGCACGGCATGGCCTACGGCGGCGGCTGTGAGCTCGCGATCAGCACCGACTTCATCATCGCCGCCGACGACGCGGTCTTCGGCCAGCCCGAGGCGATGGTCGGGTTGTCCGCCGGCGCCGGGTCCCCGGTGTTCCTGCCGCGCCTGCTGCCACCGGGCCGGGCGATGCAGATGCTGATGACCGGGGAGCCGATCACCGGCCCAGGAGGCGTACCGGTTGGGCATGGTCAACGAGGTGCACCCGCGGGCCGAGCTGATGGATGCCGTGCTGGCGATCGCCGAGAGGATCGCGGACAACTCGCCCACCGCGGTGCAGTCCGTCAAGCGGGCCGTGCAGAACGGCCAGGGTGAACCGGTGGAGCAGGCGGTCGCGATCATGATGGACCAGCACTGGCGCTCGGTGGTGCACCCCGACCGCTTCGAAGGGATCAAGGCCTACGTCGAGGGCCGCGACCCGGTCTTCCCCGACCCAGAGTTCTGACTCTGCCCCAGACCCATCAACCGGGTCTGCCGCCGTGGGGGTGGCGCCGGCTCGCGGCGGAGAGACGCAGGTCCAACACGAGCATCCGTCTTCAGCGCAGCTCATCCCTGATCCACCGACGGTGATTTGATCGGGGTTCAGTCCTGCACCCGGCCGTCGACGAACATCTCCAGCCGCCGCAGGGTGCTCTGCTCGTCGACGGGGAGATGCCCGTTGACGGATCGGGCCGCCCAGCCCAGCCTGGTCGCGAGGCGCGCGGCCTCCACCAGGTCGGCGTGCGAGAGGTTCGGGTAGGCGGCCTCGTAGGGCGCGAGGAAGGTGTCGCGGAACGGTCCGGTGTCGACGGAGTTCTCCACGTCGTCCAGGCCCCAGGCGATCTGGCCCTCCAGCGCGACGGCCAGCACGAAGAACGGGTGAGAGACACAGGCGTCCCCCCAGTCGACGACCCAGTGGCGACCATCGCGCACGAAGACCTGCCCGTCGTGGAGGTCGTCGTGCTGCACGGAGTCCCTGATGCCGTAGGCCGCGAGCTGCTCAGACAGCTCGGCCACCCGGTCGGTCGCGGCGCGGAAGCGAGGCGGGGCGTTGATCTCCTCCATGAGCGCGGCGTAGCTCGCCGGGAGGGTGGCCAGGCGCAGGTCGGGGACGCCGATTCGCGAGTAGGGCGTCGACGTCGTCCTCCATCGCGACGCTGATCCGCGCCACCGAGTCCAGGACGGGGTGCCACCGCTCCAGGCTCGCCTCGATGGCCACCAGCTCACGCATCCGCGTCCCCGCGTCGCGCATCAGCATCCAGCCGCGGTCTGAGGTCGGCGGCCAGGAGCGGCTCGACCCGGTCGGGGACGCGCTCGGCGAGCAGCGTGACCAGTGCTGCTTCGTGCTGGAGGGGGCCGTGGTTGGCCTTGAACCACACCGGCCCGGCGGTCGTCGGGACCTTGAGCACGGTCGACCAGACCGGACGTGCGGCTGCTCGGCGTCGCCGGTGCGCTCCAGCCCGAGCGCGTCGGACTGCTCCTCGACCCACGCGTGGGCACCGGCAAGCCACTCGGGGTCGGTCCAGAGCTCGGTCACGGTCCCGTTGTAGCGGCTGGCGCTACGGTCCCGCACCCCGTTTAGACGTCACGCGGACCCAGGGCGTCGTCGTCGGCCACCTTCGCGAACAGGGTGCCGACCTGGTGGTCGCCGTCGCTGAGCAGGTGATCGAGCGCGGCGCGCGACAGCCTCAATGCTCACCCTCCCGAATGATTCGAGGACACCGACTCGCGGCGTAGTGACGCTTCAGGGCGCGCAACGAGATTGGCAAGCGTCGCCACGCTCAACTTGCCGGCTGGTTCCGCTCGATTCGCGAAAGGACGTGTTCACGCGGTGGCGTGTGCCCATGTTCTTCCTCCACATGCGTGATCAGGGCATCCGCGAGCTGGTCGGCGTTGCTGCTCGAGAAGCTTCTGCTTGCAGCGTGGGCACCGCACTACGAAGTCGTCCATGCGTTGCAGTCTCATCCCTTCACGACGTGCAAGCGAGCGCTTCTTCTCGGGCGGGCCAGGCCCGCCACCAGGCGGCGATGAGACGCAGGGGTGGACAGCCCTGATGGCCTGGGGGCGAGGGTCTCATCGCGGTTGGGGTTGTCGGCTGGTGTTGTTGTTGCCTGGAGCGGATGCCGTGGAAGTTCCGGCGCCAGCTGATCGGCCGTCTATATGTCGTCGACATTGAGGACTGCAATGCCACTCGCGACGACACGTTCGAAGCACTACGGCAGACCGCTTCGCACTGGTTGGACGTGCCCGAGTCTCCGCGCGGACGTGGCACGGGAGGGCCGGGCGCTGGGCGGCTCAGGAGGCAGGCGGCTGGCAGGCCTCGGAGTTCGTGACGAAATGAAGGTTGTCCCCGGCTGCAAGGGAGAAGCCCTCCGGCTCGCCGTCGGCGACGTCGAGGACGAATACCTCCTGGTGCCAAGCCTCGTCCAGGCGTCTGTCGATGAAGAACGGGCAGCCGTCGATGTCGCCGAGCAGGACGTCGACGTCGCCGATGATGAACTCCCCCAGTGGGAAGCACATCGGGGTACTTCCGTCGCAGCATCCACCGGACTGCACGAACATCACGGGCGCCCCGCGGGCGGCGCGGAGGCGACGAATCGTCTCGCGCGCCGCCGGGGTGGTCGTGACGCGTGGCGCACCGACCGACTCTGGCATCGCCGGGTCTAGAAGAAGCCGAGGGGCTGGTCGCTGTAGCTGACGAGCAGGTTCTTGGTCTGGCTGTAGTGGTCGAGCATCATCCGGTGGTTCTCGCGGCCGAGGCCCGAGATCTTGTAGCCACCGAACGCCGCCCCCGCCGGGTAGGCGTGGTAGCAGTTGGTCCAGACCCGTCCGGCCTTGATCTTGCGCCCCATCTTGTACGCGCGTTTGCCGTCGCGCGTCCACACTCCGGCCCCGAGGCCGTACAGGGTGTCGTTGGCGATCTCCAGCGCTTCCTCGTCGTCCTTGAAGGTGGTCACGGCCAGCACAGGGCCGAAGATCTCCTCCTGGAACACCCGCATGCTGTTGTCGCCCTTGAGCACCGTCGGCTCGAAGAAGTAGCCGTCGGCGAACTCCTCGTCGACCGTGGCGCGGTTGCCACCGATGAGGACCTCGGCGCCCTCGCCGCGGCCGATCTCGACGTACGAGGCGATCTTGTCGATCTGCTGCTTGGAGACCTGCGGGCCCATCATGGTGTCGGTGTCCAACGGGTCGCCTTGCTTGATGGCGGCGATCCGCGCGAGGCAGCGCTTCATGAACTCCTCGTAGATGCTCTCGTGGATCAGGGCCCGCGACGGAGCCGTGCACACCTCGCCCTTGTTGAAGGCGTAGAGCACCAGGCCCTCGATCGCCTTGTCCAGGAATGCGTCGTCGTGGTCCATCACGTCGGCGAAGAAGATGTTGGGCGACTTGCCACCCAGCTCGGTCGTGGACGGGATGAGGTTCTGGGCGGCGTACTGCATGATCAGCCGGCCCGTGACCGTCTCGCCCGTGAACGCGATCTTCGCGATCCGCGGGTTCGCTGCAAGGGCCTTGCCGATCTCCGCGCCGGGACCGGTGACGACGTTGATCACTCCCGGTGGGACGGCGCTCTCGATGACCTCCATGAGCTTCAGGACCGACCAGGGCGTCGGTGAGGCGGGCTTGAGCACAGAGCAGTTGCCCGCCGCCAGCGCCGGGGCCAGCTTCCAGGCCGACATGAGCAAGGGAAGTTGAACGGGACGATCTGCCCGACCACGCCCAGTGGCTCACGGAAGTGGTAGGCCACCAGGTCCTTGTCGATCTCGGTCGAGGTGCCCTCCTCGGCCCGGGCCGCCGCCGCGAAGTAGCGGAAGTGGTCGATGACCAGGGGGATGTCAGCGTTGAGCGTCTCCCGCACGGGCTTGCCGTTCTCCCAGCTCTCGGCGACGGCCAGCATCTCCTTGTTCGCCTCGATGAGGTCGGCGATGGCGTTGAGCACCGCGGCCCGCTCGGTCGCTGAGGCCTCGCCCCAGGCATCCTTGGCGGCATGGGCGGCGTCGAGCGCGAGCTCGACGTCCTCGGGGGTGGAGTCGGCGACCTCGGTGATCGGGCCGGCGGTGGCGGGGCTGAGGTCGACTCGGTACTTGCCCTGAGTGGGTGCGAGCCACTTACCGCCGATGAAGTTCTCGTACCGTGGCAGGACCGAGACGATGCTGCCGGGCTGGCCCGGAGGGACGTACTTCATGCTGTGCTCCTTGGTGTGTGAGCTGTTCGTTCAGTCGAGTCGAGTCGTCAGGACCATCTGCGCCATGGGGGTGCGGCGGTCGCGACGATCTGCAGCGCCGCGGTGACGGCGTCGTGCTGGGTGCTGGGTGACGGCATCCAACGTCGGTGTGGCGTCCCGTGTCGTGCGTGCGCCGCGCGATGACGCGGAGGCGCACAGGTGGCGACGCGGTGCGTCGTCGCTGGTCAGTAGGCGATGACGATGCGGCCGTCGATCGTGCCGCGGGTCATCTCGTCGAAGATCTCGTTGATCTCGTCGAGCTTTCGGGTCGCCACGGTGGGGTGGATCTGGCCGCGGGCGTAGAAGTCGAGTGCCTCCACCATGTCCTGGCGGGTGCCGACGATGGATCCGCGCACGGTGAGCCCCTTGAGGACGATCTCGAAGATCGACGCCGGGAAGTCGCCCGGGGGGAGGCCGTTGAACACGATGGTGCCGCCCCGGCGGGACATGTGGATGGCTTGGCCGAAGGCATCGGGGTGGACTGCGGTGACCAGGACGCCGTGGGCGCCACCGGTGGCGGTCTGGATGACCTCGACCGGGTCCTGGTTGCGAGCGTTGACGACCAGCTCGGCCCCGTGCCGTGTGGCGAGGGCGAGCTTGTCGTCGTCGATGTCGACGGCGGCGACGCGCAGGCCCATCGCCCGGGCGTACTGGACCGCGATGTGGCCGAGGCCGCCGATGCCGGAGATGACGACCCATTGGCCCGGGCGGGCCTCGGTCATCTTCAGCCCCTTGTAGACGGTGACGCCGGCGCAGAGGATCGGGGCGACCTCGACGGGGTCCGCCCCGTCAGGGATGACGGCGGCATACGCGGCGTCAACGAGCATGTACTGGCCGAATGAGCCGTCCACGCTGTATCCCGAGTTCTGCTGCCTCTCGCACAGGGTCTCCCAGCCGGTGGTGCAGAACTCGCACTCACCGCAGGCCGAGAAGAGCCAGGCGTTCCCGACGAGCTGACCGACCTGGAGGTTCGTGACGTTCTCTCCGAGGGCCATGACCTCGCCGACGCCCTCGTGGCCGGGGATGAACGGCGGCGTCGGCTTGACCGGCCAGTCGCCGTGAGCGGCGTGGAGGTCGGTGTGGCAGACCCCGCTGGTGATGAGCTTGACCAGCGCCTGGCCAGGTCCGGGGACAGGGATGGGGAGGTCTTGGATGATCAGCTTGCTGCCGAACTCCTCGACGACCGCTGCTTGCATGTGTGTCATGGGTGGCCCTTTCGACGTCGTTGTCGCGAACGACACCGACGCTAGGGCCGGGCAGGTTGCGACAACGTTGCGCGGCTGGTCATGGGTGGTGCGGCCGTCCGCGGTCCGACACCGGCAGGCCGAACTCCCGGTCGAGCCGGGCCAGCTGCCCGGCCGCGATCGGCCTGAGCGGCGAGGTGGGGCCTAGTGCGTCGAGCTGCGCCTGCCACATGTCGTAGTCGTCCGCGCCCCATGCCGAGCGGGTCCAGCTGGACATGAGGTCTGGCTCACGCGAGGTGAGCACGGCCTGCCGCAACGAGGCCTCGAGGTTCTCCCGCAGCCGCACCACCCCTGGCGCGACCGAGGCCGGCAGCAGCGGCCCGCGGTACCGGCGGAGCGCGGCGGCCACGTCGCCCATGGCCAGGTGAGCCTCCACGACGAGCGAGTCGGCGGTGAGCTCGGCCATGAGACGGTAGGGGCGCGAGGCAAGCAGCTCCTCGCCGAGCAGGTGCCGAAGTCGGTTGAGCTCGGCCCGAAGGGTCGACGTGCTGCTGTCCTCCTCGTAGAGCAACACCGCAAGCTCGTCCCCGGAGAGCCCGCGCGCCGTGGACGCAAGAAGCAGCAGGATCTCGCTGTGCCGGGGACTGAGGCGGAGCGTATGCCGCCTCCTACGACCGTCGTCGATCGTGAGCAGAGAGTGCGACCGGCCGAGGGAGTCCAGGACCACCGCCAGGTGGCCGGTAGACGCCGGGGCCTCCTGCCCGAGCCGAGAGGCAGCCTCCCGCGCCAGCTCGGACTCGGCCAGGCGGGCCGCTGCCCGCACGAGTGCGTTGGTCTGTGGGACCACGATGTTGTCGCCCCCGGTGATGTCCAGTACGCCGAGCAGGGACTGCGTGGTGGGATCGTGGATGGGCGTTGCGGCGCAGCTCCATCGATGCATCGAGTGGCGGAAGTGCTCAGCACCGATAACCTGCACAGAGTCGTCAAGAGCCAGGGCCATGCCGGGGGCGTTGGTGCCGGCCATCCGCTCGTCCCAGTTGCTGCCCTCGATGAAGCCGATGGCCTCTGCTCGGCGCAACACGCTCGGCGAACCGCAGACCCACAACAACTGTCCGGCCGCGTCGGAGACGGCCATGATGGCGTCGCAGTCACGAGCGGCCTGGCCGAGAACGTCGTCGAGCAGCGGGAACACCCGGGCCAGAGGGTGAGCCTCTCGGTGGTCACGAAGGGCTTCGGCGGGCAGCGTGATCGGGGCCGTGACCGTCTCGGCGCGCACACCTGCAGCGGCCGAGCGAAACCAGGACTCGACCACTTGAGCACGAACCCGCCGCTTCGAGGGCACGCCTCCATTAGAGCGCGGCCCAGCTCCGCTGGCGAGGCCGGACCACGCGGGCGCATCGGCAAGCCCAGATCTGACACTCATATGGGGTCGAGCCAGGGCGGGCTCAGCGGGACTTTGGGACAGCTGGTCTCGTAGCGCTCCCCCCTGCCGCGTCCCCAAGCGGCTACTAGCCAATGTGCCCCTTCCGGGGCGCCCGTTCCGGGCTGAAAATGGGCTGTGGCCGTCTGGTGACGTCGTGCTTCTATGCTCCGTCGAGGGCGTCTACTAGCCGGGCGCGGAGGTCACGCTGTGGGCGCCTTCATTGTTGCCGCGATTGTCGAGCACGAGGACTAGATTCTGGTTTCGCCTGTGATCCCCCCAGGCGGCCACGGCGTCGGGTGTGATCGCGTGGAGGTGGGAGATGAGCAACGGTGTTCGCTGAGTCGGCCGATGAGGAGCAGATCATCGAGCGGGTGGCTGCCTTGGACATCGGCAAGGCCGAATTGGTCTGCTGTGTGCGGGTGCCGGCCTCGGGAAGTTCCAGGCGGCGGAACCAAGAGGTGACGACGCACACGACGATGACCCGGTCGTTGGCTGAGCTGGCCAACCGGTTGGTCGAGCTGGGCGTGGACCGGGTGGTGATGGAGGCGACCAGCGACTACTGGAAGCCGGTGTTCTACTTGTTGGAGGCCCACGGCCTGGAGCCGTGGCTGGTCAACGCCCGGGACGTCAAGCACCTTCCGGGCCGGCCGAAGACCGATGTGCTGGACGCGGTGTGGCTGTGCAAGGTCGCCGAGCGTCAGATGCTGCGCCCCAGTTTCGTCCCGCCGCGGCCGATCCGGGTGCTGCGGGACCTGACTCGCTACCGCATCGATCTGGTCGCGGCCCGCACCGCGGAGAAGAACCGGTCGAGAAGCTGCTCGAGGGCGCCGGCGTGAAGCTGTCGGTGGTCGCCAGCGACATCTTCGGGGTCTCGGGTCGGGCGATGATGGCTGCGCTGATCGCCGGTGAGCGCGATCCCGCAGTCCTTGCCGACCTGGCCAAGGCGCGGATGCGAGCCAAGATCAAGCTGCTGGAGGAGGCGTTCGCGGGGTTGCCGAGCGGCTTCGCTGAGCACCACCGGTTCCTGCTGCAGCGGATGCTGGGCCGCGTCGACGCCATCGAGGCCGACATCGGTTTGCTTGACACTCAGATCGAGGCCCACCTGGCCCCGTTCGAGCAGGCGGTGCAGCAGCTTGACGAGATACCCGGGATCGGGCCCGTCGCAGCCGCGATCATCATCGCCGAGATCGGTGTGGACATGAGCCGCTTCCCGACCGCCGGTACCTGTGCTCGTGGGCGAAGTTCTCCCCCGGATCAAGTCCTCCGCCGGCAAGAACAAAGGCAGTGGGACCACCGGACACGGTGACCGCTACCTGGCGCGGGTGCTGGGTGAGGCTGCGGTGATGGCCGGACGCAGCGACACCTTCCTAGGCGAGAGGTACCGCCGGATCGCGCGACGTCGGGGCAAGAAGAAGGCGATCGTCGCGGTCGGCCGTTCCATGCTGGTCGCCATCTGGCACCTGCTCTCCGACCCACCGCCCGTTTCCACGACCTGGGCGCCGAACACTACGCCCGCACCATCAACACCGAGACCAGGAAACGCAACCACATCCGACAGCTCGAAGCCCTCGGCTACCGAGTCACCCTCGAACCCGCGGCCTGACCCCGCTCGAACCATGCGGACCGCTTGAAAAGCCCTGTGCCCGCGGACCTTTCATTTTCGGACTAGACGATTGATGAGACGCACGTTGATCCGTCCTGTCATGCCGACGTGCGGATGTTGCCCGGGCGGCCGTTCGAGGGGTCATGACATGCGGGTCGAGCCGCTGGATCCCGGGCATGTCTTGGGACTCCTCGAACCGCGTGGGCGAGCTGAGGTGATGCGCAGGGCGCGCCCTGTCGCGCCCCTGCATCACCAAGTGCTCATGCGCACGTGCCGCGCCCCGGTAGTTGAACTTGCGGCGATAGGACGCCATCGATCTCTCCGAACCAGGCCCCGTTGGCACGACTGGGGCCAAACCGACTCGGCACCCGGACAGGGGTCGAGGCTGTCGGCCCCACAGTCTGCGGTCGATTGCGCCGAGGTGGTCGCCCCTCCCAGTCCCTGCGTGCTCTGGGCGGGGCGATCAACCAAGGGGCCGACCAACTCCTTGCGGAACGCTCACGCCTCACCCGGCCCTGCATCCGGTGTCAAGCAACAACGAAGGGCTGTGAACGTCGGCCTTGGGTGGGACTGTCCTCGGGGTGTTGTGCCTTGTCTACAGCCAGCTCTCAGCGAACGCTTCGCCCGGAGGTCGGCCGGCTGGCGGCGGTTGGACGCAGGTGGTCGTCCAGCCTTGGGGCTTGGATCGCTTCTTGAAGGGCCGTGCCCTGAGGGCAGCCCTGGATACGTCTGGCGGGCAGGACCGGCCTCTGTTACGTTCCGATGATGGTCAATGTCGGTGACGTGATCGAGAACCCGGTCACCGGGGAGCGGATCACGTTCGTGCGGACGAGCGAACAGACCGGTGGTTCGCTCGCGGAGTTGGACCTCGAGTTGAGCCCCACGGCCTTCTTGGCAGCGGAGCACATTCACCGTTCGCAGGAAGAGAAGTTCCAGGTCCTTGAGGGCGCCATCTTGCTGCGGTGTCGCGGTGAGGAGTCGATGAACGGCCCAGGGGAAACCGTGGTCGTGCCTGCGGGCGCCCCGCACGCGTGGGCGCCGCACGGCGGCGCCGCGGCCAGAGTGCGCATCACCTTCACACCAGGGGCTGGCATCGAGCAGTTCTTCGATGAGTTCTTCCGCCTTGCCCGCGAAGGTCGGGTCAACGCCAGGGGGATGCCCTCGCTCCCGGTCACCGCCCGCTTGGGTCTCGCTCACGACATGTACTTGGCGGGTCCGCCCGTGCCCCTGCAACGCGCCGCCTTTCGGGTGCTGGCCACGACGGACAGACTGCTTCACCGCTCCAGCTCCTGAACGGCCAGAACGCGGAGTAGTGACGTACGTCGATCCGCGTTGGACCTGTTGGCTCTTTGCGGCCGCTCGCGTCCCGCCGAACACGCGACGTCCCGTCGGAAACGCGGGGTGGCGACACGGTCGTGGGCTCCCGGCGGGACGGCCAAGGCGTGACCAGGCACCCGGCTTCGTTGAGCCGGCTCAGTCCTCCAGTTGTGGGCGGTGGCCGGACTGGGCCTCGACGGAGTCGTTGATGTCGCGCTCCGCCCTGCTCGACGAGCTCCGCGAAGAGCCGGCCACGGACGACGAGACCGTCCCGAACCGTGAACTGGGTGATCGCGCGCAGGTCAAACGGCTCACCCTGCTCGGTCGTGCCCCACCAGTGCCACTCGCTCCACACCACGTCCCCGTCCTGCACCGACGCAGGGACCTCGGCGCGCAGGTCGGGCACGCCGGTGAGGATCGCGCCCCAGTTCGCCTTCATCTGCGCCCGTCCGCCGAAGCCGCGGGCCGGATGAAAGGGCTGTTCGCTCTGGTAGTCCTCATGCATCAAGGCCGCCATGCCCTCGAGGTCGTGGGCGTTGGTCCGCTCGACCATCTGCCGGATGACCTCCAAACCGGTTGCTGCCACGTCTCGCTCCTTCGTCCTCCACCTCCCGCAAGCGGTCCCATGTGAGCTGCCGATGCGAATCAGCAGCCTCAGAGGGGCTTGCAGGCGCTCACGATTGGCTCCGGCCAAATGCTGCCGTTGGACGCATGGAATCGAAAGTCGTCACGGCATGTAAGCAGCGGCAAGACCAGGTCAGCGCGCGCGCTGTACGTGACCTCCGGCCTGCCAGCCGGAGGGGTCCCAGCCGTGACGAACATTGATCGCACCCGCATGGTGGCCGTGTTGGTGTGGCCCCAGCCGAAGGAGGGGCTGGCAGCCTGCCAGACCTGAAGGAACACGCCTCGGGACTTGAGGTTCAGGCTGGGCGACTCGAAACAGATCACGATTCTTGTTAGGTCATCGGTCGTGCAACCCCGGACCCCCTTCTCTACCACCGCCCCGTAGCTGCCCGAGGCAAACGCCGTCGGCGGTATCCCGAACACCGCACACAGCAGAACACTGACGACAACCGATGCCCTCTTCATCAAGAACCTCCCCACTGGATGACCGGTTCTCCAAGACGGGGCGTCTTTCAGTCTGCGCCGCTGCGGCGGCTCGATCCATAGTCAAACTGGGGGAGGTCATGGGTCAGCGTCGGCAGCAGCGATCGGAGCTGGCGCCATTCCCGGGGACAGCGGGATGCAGATCGCGATGTCAGAGCCCACGCTGCAACCGGTGACCGTGACGACGGCTCCGACCCCAAGCTGAGCCAGCGGCCGGGTACGCGATCGTGACCGACCGGCGCGTCACTGGTCGAACCCGGCCGAAATCTGTGGTGACC
>CAWAKY010000029.1:0-130797 GCA_963782695.1 uncultured Actinomycetota bacterium
GGTGCCACGGTCGTTGTGACCCTGGTAGCCGCCGCTGGCGCCACGGTCATCGCGCTTGGCCCTGGTAACCACCCGAGGTGCCGCGGTCGTTGCGGCCCTGGTGCCGCCTCTGGTGCACGGTCGTCCCGCTTTGGCCCTGGTAACCACCGGAGGTACCGACGGTCGTTGCGGCCCTGGTAGCCACCGCGGTCGGCGGTGGGGTCGGCGCGCCGACCCTCGTGGCGGTCGCGGCGGGCGGGGTCGGCAACCCGCGGGGCGCGGTCGCGCACCGGGCGCTCACCGCGCTCGAGACGGGGTCGCTCGTCATGGGGACGGTGCACGTGTCGCTCCTCGCGCGAGTCCGAGACCCAGCGCTTCGGTCGGTCGTTCCGGTCATCGCGGTCGGGGTATTGCGGTTCGAGGGGTCTGCGGTCCGACGGACCGGCGGAGTACCTCGAGCCGCGGTTGTCGTCGCGGTTCGAGGAGTACTTCGAGTCGGAGGGACCGCCGGAGTACCTCGACCCGCGGGGTCGCTCTGCCGCGACGCGGGTCCTCACGGTCCCAGCGGGGTGAGCGCTCGGCGCGCGGCCGCTTGGAGTAGCCGTCGGCCGAGTCGCTACGCGCCGAGCGCTTGGGCGCGCTCTTCGGGCCGTCGGGCTGGCCGCGGTGGTGGGCCTTCTTCGGGGCCTTGCGGGCCTCGGACTTCTGGGCAGAGGTCCAACGGGCCTTCTTGGGCCCGGATGCCTTGTTGGGCATGGGTGTGTTCACCTGTGTTTCGTCATCGAGTCGGACGGGGACAGACACGTCTTCGAGCCGATGGCGAAAGCGGCGAATCAAGACGAGCCTCGGACCCGGTGGTCAGTGACCGTGGTCCGTGCGGGCCGGTTCGACCTGGGTGTCACCGGCGCACCGGGTGGGATGGGGCGGCCTCGCACTCTGCGATTCCGGCGGACGCGGCCATGCGTCCGAGCACCTCGGTGGACCACCCAGTCTACCAGCGGCGCGGCATCCCCCAGACCACGGCCGGATGCCGTGACCCGCCGGTCAGGCCGGCGGGCCGGCCCGCGGCGCGGGACTGCAGCGCTGCGCAGCACCAGCGTGCCGACGAGCACACCCAGCGCCACCCCGGTGAGGTCGGCGACGGCATCCAGCACGTCACCGGAGCGGTGCGGCAGGAACACCGCCTGCACCACCTCGCTGAGCACCGCCTGCGCCGCGAAGACCGCGACGACGAGCCACCGCCGGAACCCGGCGACGACCGCGAGGGCGACCGGCACGAGGAACACGAGTCACGTGCACGACCTTGTCGGCCTGGGGGAACAGCGGCGGGCCCCCGCCGTCGGGCGAGTAGAGCACGACGAGCTGCACCGCGACGGCCAGCACCAGCAGCACCAGCACCGCCGGGCCGCGCCGGTGCGGCGCGGCCGGCCCGGTCGACGCGACCGCCGCGCCCTCCCCCGCCCCGCTCACGACGGCTGGCGCGCGGCCACCGCGGCGCGCACCGCCTCGGCGACCACGTGGCTGACGTCGGGGTGGAACACGCTCGGGATGATGTAGGTCGCGTTGCGCTCGTCGTCGTGCACGACGTCGGCCAGCGCCTCGGCGGCGGCGAGCAGCACGTCGGTGCTGACGTGCGAGACCCCGGAGTCGATCAGCCCGCGGAACACCCCGGGGAAGACGAGCACGTTGTTGATCTGGTTCGCGAAGTCCGAGCGCCCGGTGGCGACCACGGCGGCGTGCCGGGCCGCGATGTCCGGGTCGATCTCGGGCACCGGGTTGGCCATGGCGAACACGACGCTGTCGGGCGCCATCGACTCGATGTCGGCCTCGGTGAGGATGTTCGGGGCCGAGACGCCGAGGAAGACGTCGGCGCCGCGCAGCGCCTCCGCGAGCGTGCCGGTGACGCCGTCGGGGTTGGTGTGCTCGGCGATCCAGGCGTGGTTCGGGTGCTCCCCCGACAGCACGTCGGCCCGCCCGCGGTGCACCACCCCGTCGACGTCGGCGACGACGACGTGCTGCGCGCCGGCCGCGAGGAACAGCTTGAGGATGGCGGTGCCCGCCGCCCCGGCGCCGCTCATCACCAGGCGCACGTCCTCGAGCCGCTTGCCGACGACCCGCAGCGCGTTGCGCAGCGCGGCGAGCGCGACGATCGCCGTGCCGTGCTGGTCGTCGTGGAAGACCGGGATGTCGAGCTCCTCGCGCAGGCGCGCCTCGATCTCGAAGCAGCGCGGCGCGGAGATGTCCTCGAGGTTGATGCCCGCGAACACCGGCGAGATCGCCTTGACCGTGCGGATGATCTCCTCGGTGTCGGTGGTGTCGAGGCAGATCGGGAAGGCGTCGATGTCGGCGAACCGCTTGAACAGGGCGGCCTTGCCCTCCATGACCGGCAGCGCGGCGAGCGGCCCGATGTCGCCGAGCCCGAGCACCGCCGTGCCGTCGGTGACCACGGCGACGGTGTTGCGCTTGATGGTCAGCCGGCGGGCGTCGGCGGGGTTCTCGGCGATGGCCAGGCAGACCCGCGCCACGCCGGGCGTGTAGATCATCGACAGGTCGTCGCGCGAGCGGATCGGCACCTTCGACTCCACCGAGAGCTTGCCGCCGAGGTGCAGCAGGAAGGTGCGGTCGGACACCCGGCCGATCTCGACGCCCTCGACCTCGCGCATCCGCTCGACGATCGCCTCGGCGTGCTCGGGGTCGTGGGTGAGCATGGTGAGGTCGATGCGGATCTGGCTCGCCCCGGAGGCCGTGACGTCGAGGCCGGTGACCACGCCGCCGGCCGCCTCGATCACCCCGGTCATCTCGCTGACCGCCGTCGCCCGCGCGGGCAGGATCAGGCGGACGGTGACGGAGTTGGCGATCGAGGGTGCGGACGGCATACCGAGGATTCAACCCGCTACCGACAGGTAGACGGAAACCGCTGCCCGCCGCGCACCGCGGGCGGCCCTACAGTGACCCGCATGTCCGACCACGTGGAAGTCATCGGGTCCGGCACCGCGAGCGCGGTGCCCGACGTCGTCGTGCTCGACGCGCGGGTCCAGTGCGAGGCGGCCGACGTCGCCGGCGCGCTCGGCGCCGCGACCGGGCGGGTCACCACCGCGCTGCAGGCGGTGGCCGACCACGGGGTGGCCGCGGCCGACCGGCGCACCACCGGCATGGGGGTCTCCACCCGCTGGGACCGCGAGGGCCACGGGGTCGTCGGCTACACCGCGTACCAGAGCCTGCGGCTGCTGGTGCGCGACCGCGACCGGGTGGGCGAGCTGATCAAGGCCCTCGCCCGGGCGGCCGGCGACGCGTTCGGCCTCGACAACGTCACCCTCGACGTGGCCGACCCGGCGCCGCTGCTCGAGCGGGCCCGCACCGCCGCGTTCGAGGACGCCCGCGCCAAGGCCGAGCAGTACGCCGCGCTCGCCGGCCGGCCGCTCGGCCCGGTGCTGCGCGTCACCGAGGAGCCCGACCGCGGGATGCCGGTGCCCCGGTTCGCCGCGAAGGCCGCCATGGACGTCGGCGGCGGGATGCCGGTCGAGGCCGGCGAGTCGGCCGTGTCGGCGACGGTGACCGTGCGCTTCGGGCTGGGCTGAGCCGTGAGCTGGGTCGACGCCCTCGGCTGGTTCGGCAGCGCCCTGCTCGTCTACTCCCTGCTCCAGGCGCGCATCCTGCGGCTCCGGGTGCTCAACACGGTGGCCTGCGTCATCCTCATCGTCTTCAACGCCCTGATCGGGGTGTGGCCGATGGTGGCGATGAACATCGTGCTGGCCGCGATCAACCTGTTCTTCATCGTGCGGATGCTGCGCGAGCGCGGCGACGAGCAGGCGTACGCCGTGCTCCCCGTGCGGGAGGACGACGCCTACCTGACCCACTTCCTGGGCATCCACCGCGCCGACATCGACGCGTTCTTCGCCGACTTCGCGCACGGAGCGGCCGCGGGCCGGGCGACCTACCTCGTGCAGCACGGCGACGAGACGGCCGGCGTCATCGTCGTGCGCGACGAGGGCGAGGGCGTGGCACAGGTCGAGCTCGACTACGTCACACCGAGATTCCGCGACTTCAGCCCCGGTGAGTTCGTGTTCCGGAAGTCGGGCCTGTTCCGCGACCGCGGCTTCCGGCAGGTGCTCACCCCGCCCGGGATGGTGTCGCCCTACTACGAGCGGGTGGGCTTCACCCGGCACGACGACCGCTTCCGCCTCGACCTGGCCTGAGTGGCGAACGCCACGCTCCGGGAAGCGGAACCCTGGTCGTGCGCATACCTCCCCCGGTACTAAAATCGTGAATTACTACGCGTCGTAGTATCCGACTTGAGGAGGCGGCCAACGATGGCCCAGCTCGTCCACGACTTCGAGACCGGCAGCATGGACCAGAAGGACCTGCTGGGTGGCAAGGGTGCGAACCTCGCCGAGATGACCCGGCTCGGCATCCCGGTACCGCCGGGCTTCACCATCACCACCGACGCCTGCCGCGCCTACCTCGCGCAGCGGCACGGTCCCGCCCGAGCTCTTCGCCGAGGTCGACGAGCACCTCGAGCTGCTCGAGGCCCGGATGGGCCGCACGCTCGGTGACGGCGCGGACCCGCTGCTGGTGTCGGTGCGCTCGGGCGCGAAGTTCTCGATGCCCGGGATGATGGAGACCGTCCTCAACATCGGCCTCGGCGACACCTCGGTCGAGGGCCTGGCCGCGCAGACCGGCAACCCCCGCTTCGCCTGGGACTCCTACCGCCGGCTGGTGCAGATGTACGGCAAGACCGTGCTCGACCTCGACGGCGACCGCTTCGAGGACGCCCTCGACGCGGCCAAGGCCGCCAAGGGCGTCACCCTCGACGTCGACCTCGACGCCGACGACCTGCGCGCCCTCGTCGCGACCTTCAAGGCCGTGGTCGAGGAGGAGACCGGCTCGCCGTTCCCCAGGACCCCCGCGAGCAGCTGCGCGGCGCCGTGCTCGCCGTCTTCAACTCCTGGAACTCCGACCGCGCGATCCTGTACCGCCGCCGCGAGCAGATCCCCACCGACCTCGGCACCGCCGTCAACGTGCAGGCGATGGCCTTCGGCAACCGCGGCGCGTCCTCCGGCTCGGGCGTCGCCTTCACCCGTGACCCGTCGACCGGCGCCGTCGGCGTCTACGGCGACTACCTGCAGGACGCCCAGGGCGAGGACGTCGTCGCCGGCATCCGCAACACGCTGACCCTGGCCGACCTCGAGGGCATCGACAAGAAGAGCTACGACGAGCTGCTCGCCATCATGGCCCGGCTCGAGAGCCACTACCGCGACATGTGCGACATCGAGTTCACCATCGAGCAGGGGCACCTGTGGATGCTGCAGACCCGGGTCGGCAAGCGCACCGCCCAGGCCGCCTTCCGCATCGCGGTCGACCTCGTCGACGAGGGCGTCATCACCGAGGAGGAGGCCCTGATGCGGGTCTCCGGTGACCAGCTCGCCCAGCTGATGTTCCCCCACTTCGACCCGAGCGGCGCCCGCCCCCTGGTCGCCAAGGGGATGAGCGCCTCCCCCGGCGCCGCCGTCGGCGTGGCCGTCTTCGACTCCGACGCCGCCGTGCGGATCGCCGGCGAGGGCACCCCCGTCATCCTCGTGCGCCGCGAGACCAACCCCGACGACCTGCACGGCATGGTCGCGGCCGCCGGCATCCTCACCAGCCGCGGCGGCAAGACCTCGCACGCGGCCGTCGTGGCCCGCGGCATGGGCCGCACCTGCGTGTGCGGCGCCGAGACCCTCGAGGTCGACACCAAGGCCAAGCAGTTCTCCACGCCGGACGGCACCGTCGTGCGCGAGGGCGACACCCTCTCCATCGACGGCTCGACCGGTGAGGTCTTCCTCGGCGAGGTCGCCGTGCGCCCCTCCCCCGTCGTGCGCTACTTCGAGGGCACCATGTCGGTGGACGAGGGCGGCCCCGTGGTCGCCGCCGTCGACCGGCTGATGAGCGTGGCCGACAAGCACCGCCGGATGCAGGTGCGGGCCAACGCCGACAACGCGCCGGATGCCGCCCGGGCCCGCCGGTTCGGGGCCGAGGGCATCGGCCTGTGCCGCACCGAGCACATGTTCCTCGGGGCGCGCCGCGAGCTCGTCGAGCGGCTGATCCTGGCCGAGGGCGAGGAGGACCGGCAGGTCGTCTTCGACGAGCTGCTGCCGCTGCAGCGGGCCGACTTCATCGAGATCTTCGAGGCCATGGACGGGCTGCCCGTCACGGTGCGCCTGCTCGACCCGCCGCTGCACGAGTTCCTGCCCGACTTCACCGAGCTGTCGGTGAAGGTCGCGGTGGCCGAGGCCCTGGGCAAGGAGCACGACACCGACTCGCTGCTGCTGCTCGCCGTGCACCGGCTGCACGAGGAGAACCCGATGCTCGGCCTGCGCGGCGTGCGCCTCGGCATCGCCATCCCCGGCCTGTTCGAGATGCAGTCCCAGGCGATCCTCGAGGCCGCGGCCATCGTCATCGAGCGGGGCGGTCACGCCCAGCCCGAGATCATGGTGCCCGCTCGTCGGGGCCGTCGAGGAGCTGCGGAACATCCGGGCCGAGATCGACGACGCCGCCCACCGGGCCCGCCAGCAGCACTCCGTGCACCTCGACCACCTCGTCGGCACGATGATCGAGCTGCCCCGCGCCGCCCTGACCGCGGGTGCCATCGCGGAGGCCGCCGACTTCTTCTCGTTCGGCACCAACGACCTGACCCAGACCACCTGGGGCTTCTCGCGCGACGACGTCGAGTCGAGCTTCTTCTCGCGCTACATGGAGGCCGGCATCCTCGGGGTGTCGCCGTTCGAGACCATCGACCGCCAGGGCGTGGGTCGCCTGGTGCGGATCGGCACCGACGAGGGTCGCAAGACCAAGCCCGGGCCTCAAGGTCGGGGTGTGCGGCGAGCACGGGGGCGACCCCGAGTCGGTGCACTACTTCGAGGAGCGCGGCCTCGACTACGTGTCGTGCTCGCCGTTCCGGGTGCCGATCGCCCGGCTCGAGGCCGGCCGCGCCGTCGTCGCCCGGGCCGCGATCGGCTGACCCTCGCGCTCGGCCCGGTCGAGCGTCACCTTGACCCGGTGCGCCGTCACGACCGTGCCGAGCCAGGCCAGCCCGACCAGCCAGCCCGGCGATGACGTCGGTGAGCCAGTGGTGCCCGAGCCAGACCCGGGACAGCCCCATCGCCAGCACGAAGACGACGACCACCGACCCCACGAGCAGCTTGCTGCGCAGGTGGCGTCGCCCGAGCATCACCAGGTAGGCCGAGACGCCGAGCACGACGGTGGCGTTGAGGGTGTGCCCCGACGGGAACGACGGCGAGGTCTCGAACGGCGGCACCGCCAGCGCCAACGGCGGGCGGGCCCGCCCGCTGAGGTCCTTGCCGAGCACCGTGATGAGCACCGAGCCGGCCGCCGCGATGCCCATCAGCAGCACCGGCAGCCACGAGCGCCGCTTCACCGCGAGCACGGTGACGACGACGACCGCGATCACCGGCATCCCGATGGTGCCGCCGAGGTCGGTGAACCGGGTGACCCACTCCTCGCTGCTCGCGGTGCGCGTGCCGACGGCGGCGTCGAGCACCGGCTGGTCGAGCCCGGCCACGCCGTCGCTCTCGACCACCTGCTCGTAGACCTCGGCGGCCAGCACGGTCGCGGCGAGCACGACGCCCCCGCCGACGAGCACCGTGACGACCAGCGCCAGGTTGGCCAGGCTCCAGCGCCACACCCGGCCGAGCCCGGTGACCACCCGGGCCACCAGCTCGACGAACCGGCGCCCGGTGCGGGTGCGCCACTGGGCCAGGTCGCGGTCACCGATCCGCTCGTCGTCGGGGACGCGCGGTGGGGTCGGCGACATACGGCATTCAACCAGTGGCACGAGCACGGCCCGGCCCCGCGTGAGCGGGACCGGGCCGGTCGCTGGCGGCGTGGGAGTGCACCGATGGTGGAGGTGGCGGGAATCTCCTCCGGACCTCCTGAACTGCATAGATACGGGACAGATCCCCTTGTGACAGACATGTGACAGTTCTGCGGCCATGCGTCGCCGCATCCGGGTCGAGGTCCGGGCGGCGTGTGGGTGTCGAGCACCAGAGCCCTGCTCGACGGTAGTGTCGGCGGGCAGGCTGATACTGGCCACGCGCGGCGGGTATTAAGCAACGCCCTCCTGTGGCGTGGCCAGGGTGTCTGCGAACTGGCGTCAAGATCCCGACGACGACTGACAGAGCCTCAGGTCGGCTGAACCCGTTCTGTCATACGCGCCGCAACGCTGTTCACCCTGAGTGGGTGAGCCGCACCAAGGGCCGAAAGTTCAGTGTGGGACTGTTCGGTTTGACCGGCCCGGGTGACCGGTGGCCCACCACCCGGGGCGTCCACGGGTCGAGGAGGTTGGGACCGTGGCAGAGGCCGAGGGCGGACGAGCAGGCAGAGCGCGCCGTTCGTTGAGCAAGACGCGGATGGAGGCGTTCAGCGACGGCGTGTTCGCCATCGCGATCACGTTGCTCATCCTCGACGTCGCTGTCCACCCGCCGGGAACCCCGCTCCAGCAGCTGCTCAACGCCTGGCCCACGTATGTCGCGTACCTGATCAGCTTCCTGACCATCGGCGGTGCGTGGATCGTCCACGCAGCGCTGACCGACCGGATGGAGCGGTCCGACTCGATCTTCCTGCGGCTGAACCTGTTCGTGCTGCTTGCGGTGTCGTTCCTGCCCTTCCCGACCCGACTCCTGGCCGAGGGCCTCGGGGAGCGTGACGCCGAACGCGTCGCCATCACCGTGTTCGGGCTGACCCTGCTCGTCATCCGATTGGCCGGGATGGCCTGCGACGCGTACGCGCGTCGCGCCGGTCTCTTCTCTGGCCGCCCAGCCGACGTCGACGCCCCGCCAACCGACCTGACGGGGACGACGAGGAGCTGCGCCGCTCACGCAGGGCGTCCCTCGCCGCCATCGTCGGCTACGCCATCTCCATCCCGGTCGGCGCCTTCCTACCGGCAGTCGCGATGACCTACTACCTCTGCCTGGCGGTGTACCTCGTCGTCCCCTTCCGCGAGTTCGCCCACCTGCTCAGCCGGCCGGCAGCTCGCGGCTGACGGCTCGCCTGCGGAAGCACCGCCCGTGCCGATACACGATGGCAGGCCACGCTGCTGCGCTCACCGCAGCGCTGGTCACCGCCGCTGCACGCAGGAATCACCCGGGTGAACGCACCGTTGGGGTGAGTTCCCGTGCACCGGTGCGCCATACGGTGCAGGCAGTCGGCGACGTCGACTCACGGACGTGAGTCCGTTCATTCAGTCTCGACGATGGAGTCCCAATGCCCAGGATGATCAGGCGTGCGGCGGTGTTGGGGGCGACCGCCCACGTTGCCTCCCAGCGTGGCGAGGCCAAGGCCGAAGCGGCCGCGCAACAGCAGCAGGCCCCCGTCGCGGCGGCACCGCCGGCTGCACCACAACCAGCGCCCGCTGCAGTTCCGGCACCGACCTCGGCTGCCCCGGCCCCGGCATCGAACGAGGAGATGTACGCCGACCTGCAGAGGCTCAAGGAGCTCCTCGATGCCGGCATCCTCACCCAGGCCGAGTTCGACGCCAAGAAGCAGCAGATCCTCGGCGCCTGACGCCGCACCCTGCCAAGACCCTGCCACCGCACCCCGAGGAGTTCAGCATGACCACCGCCCCCGTCCAGATGCTCGTCGTGAGCTTCGATGAACCGAACTTCAGCGGAGAGATCATCGAGGAGCTGATCCGCCTGCGAGAGAGCAACGTCGTTCGCCTCATCGACGCCCTCGCGGTCCAGAAGGGGATGGACGGTGAGCTCGTGGCCATCCAGTGGAGCGACCTCTCGCTGCCCGACGCCGAGGAACTCGGCGCCACCGTGGGTGCCCTGTTGGGGTTGGGGTTCGCCGGTGAAGCCGGGGCTGAAGCAGGCGCCATCATCGGAGCCGACGCAGGCGCCGACGGCCATCTCATCGACGACGACGAGGTGTGGGACGTGGCTGACTCGATCCAGCCCGGGAGCGCGGCTGCGATCGCGCTGATCGAGCACCTGTGGGCGGCACCCCTTCGCGACGCGATCACCAGGGCCGGTGGGGTCCCCGTCAGTGACGCCTGGATCCACCCTCTCGACCTGGTCGAGATCGGACTTGACGCCCGCGAGGTCGGCTCGGCCTGAGGGCCCACATCGGTCGGCACGACGGCGGCTTCGCATGCCTGCACGTGTGATCGACCTGCCAGCATCCCCCACGGCCGCAGGCCGGTGGGACCACTCCAGACGGGAGGGCGCCGTGCACGGTCAACGACGCTTGCGCACCCCTATCGCCAGGGAAGAGTCCATCGCATGCCTCGCATGAGCTGCACCATCGTGGTGAACGGCGAGCTCAGCGACCACTTCGCAGGCGCCTTCGACGGTCTGTCCCTGGTGCGCACCCCGGGAGTCACCAAGCTCCGGGGCGAGGTAGCTGATCAGTCAGCCCTACAAGGGGTCCTGCGGCAGGTGACGAACCTGGGACTTGAGATCGTCTCGGTCTGGACCCACCCCATCGGTGAAGACGGCCCGACGCGCGATCAGGACGGGTGAACTGCGTGGCGGCGCGTACAGATGCGCCGCCGCCCTTGCTGACCTGATCATGAGGCACGTCCTCCCCCCGCTCACTGCCGGCATCGCCTTGTTTCTCGGACCGTGTTGTGGACCGACATCGGCTGCCGCTACCGTGCGGAGAGTCGACGTGGGAGGGATGGTTCGAGTGAACTATCCGGGTGCCGAGGAGCGCTCCCTCACGCTCGCTCAGGATGCTGGTGTCATCCGCAGCAAGATCCTGCCCCGGCGACTGCCGACCGGGGCCATCAGCCGTCCACTCCTGGTCGAGCGGCTCGAGGCGGGCAGGCGGCCGGTCTGACGCTGCTGTCGGCACCGGCCGGCTACGGCAAGACCACCCTGCTGACCGCCTGGCTGGCGACCCTCACGGCCCGACGGTGTGCGTGGGTGTCGTTGGACGCCAGGGACGTCGATCCGGTTCGGCTGTGGACCCACGTGATCGTTGCCCTCCACGGGGTGGAGCCACGCGCCGGCGCAAGCCTCGCTGGCGGCGCTGCGGGCACGCCCTGACCAGATCGAGGAGCACGTACTGCCGGTGCTGCTGGAGGAGCTGAGCGGTGACGGACCCGACCTCGTGGTCGTTCTCGATGACTACCACCTGGCCGAGACGGTCACCGTCGACTCCACGGTCGAGGCGTTCATGCGCTACCGACCAGACCGCGTGCAGCTCGTCATCTCGACTCGATCGGACCCGGCCCTGGGGATCGCCCGGCTGAGGGCAGCAGGGGACCTGCTCGAGATCCGCGCCGAGCACCTGCGCTTCGACCCCACCGAGGTCGCGCAGTTCCTCGCGGCGCTCGGCGTCGTGGGGCTCTCCGACGAGGAGGCAGCGCGGCTGGCGGAGGGCACCGGCGGCTGGCCGGCGCCGCTGCGACTGGTGGCCCTCCTCATCCAGGACCAGGAGCCGAGCGCCTTCATCGACTCCTTCGCTGCCGGGACCAGGCCCGTCGTGGAGTACCTGACCACCGACGTCCTCGAGCTGTTGGAGCCCGATGTCCAGGACTTCGTGCTCAAGGATCTCGATCCTGACCCGGATGTCCGGGGCGCTGTGCGACGCCGTCGTCGGCCGCTCCGGGTCGGGGAAGCTGTTGGCCGAGCTCGAGCGAGCGAGCCTGTTCATCTCGGTCGACGCGCGGGCGAGTGGTACAGCCAACACCACCTGTTCGCCGAGGCCATGCGTCTGGAGCTGGCCCGAACCCAGCAGGAGCTGCTCCCGACCCTCCATCTTCGGGCGGCCAGCTGGTTCGAGGAGCAGGGCGACCTGGAGTCGGCGGCCGACCACGCGATCGAGTCTCGAGACGTGGCGCTCGCCGCCCGGCTGGTCGCCACCCAGGTCGAGTCGATGGCAGCGCGGGGCCGCTGGGCGACCGTGCGAGGCTGGTTGGCGGAGCTCTCCTGGCCCGCCGCGCTGGCAGACCCCGAGCTCGCCTGGGTCCGGGCCACCTCCGACAGCTTCGGCCACGACCTGGACGGCGCAGAACGGTGGCTCGTCACAGCCAGCAAAGGCGCGCCGGACGCAGACGGGGCCCTCGGCCTGCCCCTGGGGTATCGCGTCGAGATGCTCCGCGCGCTGGTGGGCGTCAACGATGTCGCCCGCGCCGAGGAGGCAGCCTACCGGGCCCTGGACGATCGCCCCGGGCCGATGTGGGAGGGCGGCGCACTGGCGGGGCTCGGACAGGCGCAGTACCTGCGGGGAGCCACCGCCGAGGCACGCGAGACGCTGCGCAAGGCGGTGGCGCTGATCCCGGATGCGCATCCGAACCTCCTGGTCCTCGCGATCGGCAACCTTGCGCTCGCGGAGTACGCCGACGGCGATGGCGCCCATCGCGGGCCCCATGCTGGATCGGGCGCTCGAGATGATGGCCAGCCAACCGCCATCTGTCACCAGCTGCCCTCCTGCACATGGCCCTCGGAGAGCGCGCCCGATCAGAGGGCGATCCGAGAGGTGCCGTGGGATGGTTCGAGTCGGCGATACAGATCTTCGGGCGAGGACAAGCGCAGTGCGTGGCTGGCGAACGCCTACCTGCTCAACGCCGTGTGCCTTTCACGCGCTCGGAGACGCCAGCCGGCGAGCTGCGCTGCCTCGACGCGGCCGACGCCATCCTCGACACGCTCGCCGAACCCTGGCGATCTGGCGCGACGCTCGCGCGACCTGCGCCAGCGGGCCAGCTCGGAGATCCGGACCTGGACCGAGTTCGGCGAGCAGCTCTCCGACCGCGAGATCGCGGTGCTCGAGCTGGCCGGTCAGGGGCTGACCCAGCGCGAGATCGCAGACCAGCTGTTCATCTCCTACAACACCGTCAAGTCGCCACCTGAAGACGACCTACCGCAAGCTCGGAGCGACCTCACGAGACGATGCCCTGACCCGCCTGGCAGACCTCCGAGCCGGCAGCGACGCGTCCCGAGAGTCGACCTGCTGCCGACCACGAGCACGACTGACCGCACGCTGCATCCCGGACGCCTCGCGTCCGACCGCGGCTCGCACGTCGTAGCGACTCGTCTGATCACCCGGGTGAATACCCTGCCGGGTGAGCACCGCGCACCCGCCGCCGCGCCACGATTGACATCGTCAACCAACACGCCTGCGCCACCGCGTCGGTGTGGGCAACAGCGTTCATCTGAGGAGCAATTCATGACGACCCTGTCCATCGAGCTTCGGGACCGGCGACGTCTTCTGGTCCATGCTCTGGTTCTTCTTGTTCTTCATCTGGATCTGGCTTCTGATCGCGCGTCTTCGCCGACATCTTCCGCAGCCAGGACCTGTCCGGCTGGGGCAAGGCGCTGTGGACGGTCTTCGTCATCGTCCTGCCGTACCTCGGGGTCTTCGTGTACCTGATCGCCCGCGGCCACAAGATGAGCGAGCACGCCGCCCAGGCCGCGCAGGCACAGGACGCCGCGACCCGCAGCTACATCCAGGGCGTCGCCGGCGCGAGCCGAGCCCCGCCGACGAGATCGCCAGGCTGGCCGATCTGCGCGACAAGGGCGTCATCACTGACGACGAGTTCACCCAGGCCAAGGCGAAGCTGCTGGCCTGATGCCAGTCGGCCGCGGCACGCGCCGGGGCCGGTCGCCACAACCTCCGGTCGGCACCTTCGCCCCGTGCACTCCACTCCGACCAGGCGGAGCGAACTGAAGAGGACCACCGAGATGACCGAAGAACGCCCCCTGCTCGACACAATCGCGGAGATGACCGCCGCATCCGTCGCGCGCGTTGACCTGGAGGACCGCGAGCTGATGCTCGTGCGCATCGCCGGGCTGGTCGCCGTCGACGCACCCCCCGCCTCGTACCTGCTGAACCTCTGCCGGCCGCCGACAGCGGCCTGAGCCTGGAGGACGTCCGGAGCGTCCTGGTCGCGCTGGCCCCGATCGTCGGCGGCCCCCGCGTCCGTCGACGCCGCCGCCACGATCGCCACCGCACTCGGATACGCGGTCGCCATCGAGGACGCCCTCGAGGAAGAGGACGCGATGGCGGACGACGAGTCCTGAGCACCGCACCACCTGAAGCACACGAGACCCAAGGAGCTGTGATGGAAGGATTGGACACGTTCGCCGCGTTCGCGGCGACGTACGGATCGCTGGACGACGCCGAGGCCGACTACGAGGCGATCAAGTCGTTGTA
Organism: uncultured Actinomycetota bacterium; assembly: GCA_963782695.1. Taxonomy (GTDB): domain Bacteria; phylum Actinomycetota; class Actinomycetes; order Actinomycetales; family Dermatophilaceae; genus Fodinibacter. The sequence goes on from CAWAKY010000029.1 coordinate 14,134, forward strand.
CTACGACGAGCACCTGGTCGACACCTTCGACGCTGCCGTCATCGCCAAGGACGACAAGGGCAAGGTCAAGATCGTCAAGAAGCACGAGCAGCCGCTGCGCCAGGGCGCCTGGGTCGGCGGCGGCATCGGTCTCGCGACCGGGCTGTGCGTCGCGCTGTTCCCGGCCGTCGCAGTCGGGGCCGGCCTCGCGTGGGGCGCCGGAATCGGTGGCAGCCTCGGGGCACTGGCCGGGCACGCCGCCGCCGGGATGAGCCGCTCGGACCTCAAGGACCTCGGCGAGACCCTCGACGACGGCCAGTACGCGGTCGTCGCCGTCGCGGCGACGGCCATCGCCGACCGCGTCGCGGCGGCCCTCAAGGACGCCGAGAAGGTCGAGCGCAAGGACCTCAAGGCAGACCCGAAGGCCGTGCAGGCAGACGTCGCGGCTGCCGCAACCGACGCCTGACCGAACCCATCCCCCCGGCCCCGTCGCCTGGCGACCCAGCCCGCGCACCGCCATCGCTCAACCCGCTGGCGGTGCGCGGAGCCTGGTGCCCACGCGCGCTGGCCGACCCTGCAGTCACGCAGTGCACCACCCCGAGCGGTGGCCGACGGCCACCCGACGAAAGGTTCGACCCTGATGTCCCTGCAGAGCTCCAGTCGCAGGATCGCCGCAGTCGCGGCCGTTGCGGCATCCGTGTGCGTGATCGCCGGCTGCAGCGGCACCTCAACGGCAACGACCAGCAGCTCGCTCGCCAACGGTCAGCAGCTCGGCGTCGACCGTCACCGCGTCGGCCGCGTGTACGGACGCTGCCGCGTTGAGGGCCTCGCTCGAGACGCTCAAGGCGGTCGACGTGCGCCAGGACGGTGTCCCGGCCCTGACCAGCGCCCTGACCGACGTCAAGGCCAAGCTGCTGCGTGTCCGTCGCGTCGGCCTCAGCCGCCCTGAAGCCCAGCGTCCAAGGGGTGCAGACGTCCGTCAACGCCCTGGAGAGCGCAGCCAGTGGCCTCACGACGAGCAACGTCACCCAGCAGGCTCCCGCCGTCGCCACGGCGCTGGCCGGAGTCGCGGTCGCGACCAGGAGCCTGACGACGGCGATCTCGCAGGGGTGCCCTGCCGGCTGACGAAGAGAGCAGTGTCCGATCGACGCTCCGTGCGCGGGGCCCAGGGAAAGAAGAACATCGTGGCCGACAGCACGCCCAGCAAGCCGAGCCACGGCACGGGTGGGGCGTGGTCGGCCTGCTGGCCTCCGCGCAGTTCATCATGGTGCTCGACACGACCGTGATGAACGTGTCCATCTCGCAGGTCGTCGCCGATCTGAACACCACCGTCGTCGGCCTGCAGACCGCCATCACCCTGTACACCCTGGTGATGGCCTCGCTGATGCTGATCGGCGGGAAGCTCGGCGAACGCTGGGGCGCCAAGCGGACCTTCGCCGTCGGCCTCCTCGTCTACGGGACCGGGTCGTTCATCACGTCGATCTCACCGAACCTGGCCGTGCTGCTGCTCGGCTGGTCGCTGATCGAGGGCCTGGGCGCCGTCCTGGTGATCCCGGCCATCGCCGCCCTGACGGCCGCCACCTACCAGGGCAAGCAGCGCGCGGTGGCCTACGGGATCCTGGGCGGGGTGAGCGGCGCGTCGATGGCCGCCGGACCCGCTGATCGGCGGCTGGGTGTCGGCCGAGTACTCCTGGCGCTACGTCTTCGCCGCCGAGTCCGTCGTGGTCGTCGTCATCCTGCTGTTCCTGCGGATCGTTCCCGCCATCAAGGGCCACCTGACCAAGCTCGACACCACCGGTGCCGCGCTGTCGGCGCTCGGGCTGGGCTCCATCGTGCTCGGCGATCCTGCGCTCCAGCCAGTGGGGCTGGATCACCCCCAAGCGCCGGCGTCCCGGAGGTCAACGGGCAACCCGTTGACGCCGCTGGGGCTGTCCCCGACGCTGTGGCTGATCGTGATCGGCTCGATCCTGCTGGTCGTGTTCGGGCGCCGGGAACGACGGGTCAAGGACCGCGGCGACGAACCCCTGCTCGACCTCGACCTCCTGAAGATCCCGCGGATGCGCGCCGGGCTGGTGGTGCAGTGGTGCCAGGCCTTCATCATCCAGGCCACCTTCTTCGTGCTGCCCCTGTACCTGCAGACCGTGCTGGGCTTCGACTCGCTCAAGACCGGGGTGACGATCCTGCCCATGTCCGCGGGCATGTTCATCTTCGCCCTCGGAGGCTCCGCGCTGACCGGCCGCTTCACCCCCAAGCAGATCGTCCAGCCCGGCATCGCGGCCATGCTCGTCGGCGAGCTGTTCCTGCTCGCACTTCCTCGACCCACAGCTCAGCGGGTGGGGGTTCGGCATCGGGCTCGCGCTGCTCGGCGCCGGGCCTGGGGCTGCTCGCCTCCCAGGTCGGCAACGTCATCATGTCCTCGGTCGAACCCAAGCGAGGCGGTGAGGCCGGGGGGCTGCAGGGAACCGTCGCTCAACCTCGGGGCGTCGCTCGGCGTCGCGCTCGTCGGGTCGATCCTGCTCGTCAGCCTCGCCGGCCAACTTCACCTCACGCGATCCAGGCCAGCACCACCCTTCCCGACTCGGTCAAGCAGCAGGTCACGGTCGCTGCGCAGGCGAGCGCGAACTTCGTGTCCACCACGCGGTCGAGCAGGCCGCGAAGGATGCCGGCCTGCCCCAGGACCAGACCGACGAGCTCGTGGCCACCTACTCCGACGCCCAGCTCACCGCGCTGCGGGCCTCGCTCGCGTTCCTCGCCCTGTTCGCCCTGCTCTCCCTGGCCTGGGTGCGCCGACCTGCCGAACTCCTCGGCCGCAGTGGAGGCCAAGAGCCCGGTAGCCGAAGACCAGAAGCCGAACGAAGGAGCACACCATGAAGGTCGTCATCGTGGGTGGGGTCGCCGGAGGGGCGTCCTGCGCCGCCCGGCTGCGCAGGCTCGACGAGCACGGCGGAGATCGTCATGGTCGAGCGGGGGCCCTACGTGTCGTTCGCGAACTGCGGTCTGCCGTACCACGTGGGCGGGGTGATCGAGCACGAGGCCGACCTGCTGGTCGCCAACGAGCAGGTCTTCCGTGGCCACTTCGCCGTCGACTGCCGACCCTCGACCGAGGCCGTCGGCGTCGACGCTGCCGCCAAGACCGTGCAGCTGCGTGACGTCGCCACCGGCGCGCTGAGCACGGAGTCGTACGACACGCTCGTCCTGGCCCCCGGGCGCCGCCTCGGTCCACCCCCCGATCCCGGGGATCGACCTGCCCGGGGTCTTCTCGGTGCGCACCGTGCCGGACGCGCGCGCCATCCGGGAGTGGATCGAGCGCGGCACCAGCTTCCTCGCGGGCATGGAGCGGTACTCCGGCTTCCAGACCGTCCGGCCCGCACGCCATGCCGTCGTGGTCGGCGGCGGGTTCATCGGCCTGGAGATGGCCGAGAACCTCGCCCACCGCGGTTTCGACGTCACCGTCATCGAGCTGGCCGACCAGGTGCTCATGCCCCTCGACGTCGAGTACGCCAGCCTCGTCAAGGACGCCCTCGAGATGCACGGGGTGCACGTCGTGCTCGGTGACGGTGTCGCGTCCTTCGAGCAGCAGGACGACGAGTCCCTGCTCGTCACGACGCGCTCGGGGGCCTCTCACCCGGCCGACCTCGTGATCGTCGCCCTCGGGGTGCGCCCGGAGACCACGCTGGCGACGATGGCGGGCGTGCAGCTCGGCGAACGCGGCGGCATCAAGGTCGACGACCAGATGCGGACCAGCGACCCCGCCATCTTCGCCGTCGGCGACGCCGTCGAGGTGCGTGACTACGTCACCGGCGAGCAGAGCCTCATCGCCCTGGCCGGGCCGGCGAACCGGCAGGCGCGGATCGCCGCCGAGGTGATCGCCGGGCGCGACTCGCACTACCGCGGCACCCAGGGCACGTCGATCATCCAGCTGTTCGGGGCCGCCGCGGCCTGGACCGGCGCCAGCGAGAAGTCACTGCGCCGGGTGGGCGACCTGGACTACGAGCGCGTGTACCTCTACCCGAACTCCCACGCCGGCTACTACCCCGGCGCGAAGCCGATCGCCATGAAGGTCCTGTTCCGCCACTCCGACGGACGACTGCTCGGCGCCCAGGCCGTCGGCGAGGACGGGGTCGACAAGCGGATCGGCGACCTCGCACTCGCGATCCAGCTCGGCGCCACCGTCTACGACCTGGAGGAGGCCGAGCTCTGCTACGCCCCTCCCTTCGGCAGCGCCAAGGACCCGGTCAACTTCGCCGGGATGGTCGCCGCCGACGTGCTCCGCGGCGACATGCCGATCAGCCACTGGGACGAACTGGACGATCCGGACGCCTACTTCCTCGACGTACGCGAACCGGTCGAGCTCGCCGTCGAAGGCGTCCCCGGAGCCGTGAACATCCCCCTGGGCCAATTGCGTTCGCGCCTGGACGAGCTTCCCCGCGACCGCGAGATCCTCGTCATCTGCCGCTCGGGCCAGCGCGCCTACACCGCCACCCGGTGCCTGGTGCAGCACGGCTTCAACGCGCGGGTCCTGTCCGGAGGGATGCTCTCCCGGGTCCTCTGGTCGGTGTCGTGACAGTCGCCCTCGAGCACCAGGCGCGCGCGTGCCTGACACCGGGGCGCGGGCGTAAGGCCTGCGCCCACGCAGGGGACAGTCGTGTTGCTGGGCTCGTCCCCACCGGAGCACGCAGTGAACTCGTTATGACCAGCCACATGACCTTGGAGGAATTGTGAACAGTGAACGACAGACCAGCGGGTCGAAGCCCGCCCTCGAGGCTTCGCGCCCCGTCCCGCGCAACGGTGTCCCACCTGACCCCTGGCGAGCGGGTGGCGAGAGGGAAGGCGGCGCGCAACGAGGCGCCGCGCAGCGAGCCACGGGCGGTGGGAGCCGGCCGAGCAGACCGGCCGGACCCGGTCGCGCTGCTCGAGGAGCAGGGCGACGAGCCGGGTCCCCGAGCTGGTGCCGATCCGCTACGGCCGGATGCTGGTCTCGCCGTTCACGTTCTACCGGGGCGCGGCGCTGATCATGGCCGCCGACCTGGCGGCCACCCCCCGGTCGGGTCTGAACGCCCAGATCTGCGGCGACGCCCACCTGTCGAACTTCGGGGTGTTCGCCTCCCCCGAGCGGCAGACTGATGTTCGACATCAACGACTTCGACGAGACCCTGCCCGGGCCGTGGGAGTGGGACGTCAAGCGGCTCGCGGCGAGCTTCGAGATCGCCGGCCGCGACCGCGGGTTCGACCCCGCGGACCGGCGGGCGATCGTCGCAGCCGGGGTGGCCGGAGTACCGGGCCCGGATGAAGCAGGCCGCCGCGATGCGCAACCTCGACGTCTGGTACGCCCACATCGAGGTCGACAAGCTGTTCGAGCAGCTGAAGGCCAGCGCCACCAAGAAGCAGCAGGCCAAGGCCCAGGCGAACCTGGCCAAGGCCAGGACGCGCGACAGCATGCAGGCGTTCTCCAAGCTCACCCACGAGGTCGACGGGCGAGCGCAGGATCATCGCGGACCCCCCGTTGATCGTCCCGATCGAGGACTGTCGCCGGCCGCGTCCGACCGCGTGACGACGTTCGAAGGAGAGCTGCGCGGCCTGATCAGGTCCTACCGGCGGACCCTGGAGACCGACCGCCGCGTGCTGCTGGAGGACTTCGAGTACGTCCACGCCGCCCGCAAGGTCGTCGGCGTCGGCAGCGTCGGCACCCGCGCCTGGATCCTGCTCCTGCTCGGCCGCGACGGCCAGGACCCGCTGTTCCTGCAGGCCAAGGAGGCGCAGGAGTCGGTCCTGGAGCGGTTCGTCGGCAAGAGCAAGTACCCCAACCACGGCCAGCGCGTCGTCGCCGGGCAGCGCCTGATGCAGGCGGCCAGCGACATCTTCCTCGGCTGGCAACGCGTCACCGGGTTCGACGGGCAGGTCCGCGACTTCTACCTGCGCCAGCTGCGCGACTGGAAGGGCTCCGCCGACGTCGACACCATGGCCGTCGAGCCTGATGACCGCCTACTCCCGGGTCTGCGGGGCGACCCTGGCCCGCGCCCACGCCCGCTCCGGGGACCGGATCGCGATCGCGTCCTACCTGGGCAAGAGCGACGTCTTCGACCGCGCCATCGCCGACTTCGCCACCGCCTACGCCGACCAGAACGAACGCGACTACCAGGCCCTGGTCGACGCCGTCAACTCCGGCCGCCTCGAGGCACAGACCGGGCTGTGACCCGTCCTAGAGCCAACCTCCGGTCAACAGACTCGAGGAACCGCTGCAGCCGTTCACACACCGAGCACGCCAGAACAGATCGTGCCACCGTCAAGGCTGTCGACCGACTCCACCCTCAGCAGCGCGCTCTTGCCGGGCGGCCCATCACGTGGGAAGATGATGTGACACAGATGTCTGAGCGGTCCGCGACGACCGACGCGCCCACCGGCAACGACGACCGCCGACCACCCGCCCCACGGTCGGCCGACCGGCGCGGACGCGCGATCCAGATAGCGGAAGCCCTGGTGCTGGCACTCGTCACCCTCACGGCGGCCTGGACCGGTTTCGCCGCGGCCAAATGGGGCACCGAGTCGCGGCTGCAGCTCGCGGCGGCCTCCGCCAGCCGCACCGAGGCCAACCGGGCCGAGCTACAGCGCGCAGACAACCTGCGAACTTCGACGCCTCGACCTTCAACGCCTGGTTCATCGCCTACACCCTCGGACAACCACCAGAAGATGGCGATCGCCGAACGTCGTTTCCGGCACAGTTCAAGCCCGCCTTCGCCGCCTGGTGGGCGACCAACCGGAGACCAACCCGAGCGCACCCCCTGGGCCGACCTACATGCCGCAGTATCACCTCGCCGACTCCGACAAGGCCGCCACTCTGGACGCGGCGGCGGACGCTCCACACGGCCCGCGGTGAGATCGCGCGGGCGTGATCGGTGACAACTACGTGCAGTATCACCGTGGTCCTTGCCGGCGTGCTGTTCCTCATCGGCATCGGCAGCAGCTTCACCCTCATCGGTGTGCGCTACGCACTCCTGGGCGTCGGCGGGATGCTGCTCATCGGTGCGGTCGTGCTGATCCTGACACAGCCGCCACCACCGGCATGAAGGGCGGGCAAGGCCGCCCCCAAGGATCTCCCCTAGTCGCCAGCACCGCCGCGTAGGCGTTCGACCGTGAAGTCCTCTTGACGATGCGTCTGCGGCAACGTCGGCCTCAAGCAGACCGGTCGAGACACATCGGCGCCAATCGCATCGATACGTCACGTCGTCGCAACAACCTCGGATTCGGTCCCAGGTAGGTACGCCCCCACGCGCCTACTCCGCGGCAACGCCATTCCCGAAGTGGGCGTCGAGTGGCGCCGCCACACCCGCCACGATCCGTCGTCTCGACGTACCCAGGTGTCGCTCAGGACGAAGCGGTCGCTGCGGTCCTGGCCAAGGACCGTGGCGCGTTGTGTCGCCAGCGTGAGGACTGCAGCGGTGTCCTGATAGGTGTGCACGATCTGTTCGTGCACCTCGTAGTGGTGCACGACGTAGTCGGGGAGCGTGCGCAGCCACTCCGACCGCTCAACAGTGACCGCGGCAGGGACGATCAGAACGAGCGCGTAGTCGGGGTGCAGGAAGTCCTGCACCAACTCGACATCGCGTGCTTCTATCGCCAACTGCCAAGCAGCGGCACGATCCCGGACCTCCTCGACGTCGCTCACCACGCAAGCATGGCACCGAGCACCAAATGCCCCAGTGCCTTCACCACCCCGGGCGTGCGTCTAGTAGCCGCCAGGGAGGGCGAGGGGCGCGAGCCTGTTCAGGTGGGTCGGCCGGTGAGCACCACGATGGAGCGCGCCTGCACCACCATCGGGTCCTCGGGGACCCGGCCCCGGCGCCAGCAGGTCGACGGGCTCGGCTCCCGCTGGTGTCGACCAGCACCCGCCAGGGTCCGGGGACCTGGACGGCGAACTCCAGTGGCGCCGAGTAGGCGTTGACCATCACGTACAGGTCGTCCTCGTCGTAGGCCGCCCCGGAGAGGTGCCAGGCCAGGGTGTGTGACTCCGCCGAGAGGTCGGGCGCGCCGGTGGTGCCGAACCACTGCACGTCGTCGCGCCAGAACCGGCTGCGGGCGATGCTGCGCCGGGACTTGCGCAGCGCGATCATGCCCTTGACGAAGTCGAACAGCTCGCGGTTCGTGGTGAGTCGATCCCAGTCGAGCCAGGTTGTCTCGTTGTCCTGGTTGTACGGGTTGTTGTTGCCGTGCTGGGTGTTGGCGAACTCGTCCCCGGCGACGATCATCGGCACGCCGTTGCTCAGCATCATCAGGGCGAAGAAGTTCTTCATCTGCCGCAACCGCAGCGCCCGACCTCGTCGGGGACGCCTTCGTCGCCCTCCCATCCGCCGTTCCAGCTGCGGTTGTCGCTGGAGCCGTCGGTTCCGCCGTGGCCGTTGGCCTGGTTGTGTCGCTCGTTGTAGGAGACCAGGTCGTAGAGGCAGAAGCCGTCGTGGGCGGTGATGAAGTTGATGCTCTGGTAGGGCCGGTAGACGTCGCCGGGGCCGTCGGGGAACAGGTCTGCGCTGCCGTAGACCCGGGTCATCAGGGCCGGCACGAGGCCGTCGTCGCCCTTGACGAAGCCCCGGACGTCGTCCCGGAAGCGGCCGTTCCACTGCCGCCACATGATGCCGGGGAAGGAGCGCCCGAGCAGGTAGGCGCCCATGTCCCAGGCCTCGGCGACCACCTTGACGTCCTGCTGGGCGGCGAGGACCCCGATCTCGCTGATCAGGGGCGGGGCCGCGGTCGGGTCGAACGCCCCGTCGGCGTCCCGGGCCAGGATGGACGCCAGGTCGAACCGGAACCCGTCGACGCCCTGCTCGGCCCAGTGCCGCAGGCTGCGCAGCACCAGCGCCCGCATCGCGAGGTCGGCTCCCTGCGTGGTGTTGCCGCACCCGGAGTCGTCGAGATACGAGCCGTCCTCGGCGACGAGGTAGTAGGAGTCGTTGTCGATGCCCCGCAGGTTGTAGGTGGGCCCGGACGGGTCGCCCTCGCAGGTGTGGTTGTAGACCACGTCCAGCCACACCTCGATCCCGGCGGCGTGCATCGCGGCGACCATGTCGCGGAACTCGGCCACCGGGTCATCGACGGCGTAGGCATGGTGCGGGGCGAAGAAGTTCATGGTCATGTAGCCCCAGTAGTTGCCCTCCTGGGGGTCGAACTGCTGGACGGGAAGCAGCTCGAGAACGGTGATCCCGAGCTCGGCCAGGTAGGGGATCTTCTCGACCAGCGCTGGAAGGTCCCCGGTGCGCGGCGGTCACCCCGCTGTTCTCCCGGGCGGTGAATCCTTTGACGTGGGCCTCGTAGATCGACCGTGTCATGGGTGTGTCGTGGTCCCGCAATGGCGCCGGTTCCTCGCCCCAGGCGGGTGGGGCAGGCGGCCGAGCACGGCCCTGCCGTCGTTCGGCCCGTCACCACGTGCGGCCTCGCGCGAGAACGCCGCCGGGAAGTACAGCCGGTGCGCGTAGGGGTCGCAGAGCACCTTGGCCGGCACGAAGTCGGTTGCGGCCGCCGGCGGGGCCGTCGACCTTGTAGGCGTAGTACGTCGCGCCCGGGACGCGGGCGGCGCTGATCATGCAGTGCCAGATCCGGCCGGTCTTGTGCACCAGCGGATCATGCGCGAACTGCAGGATCGGCGTGGTCACGTCATCGGCGCCGTAGACCAGGAGGGTCACGCTGGTCGCGGCTCGCGAGTACAGCGCGAAGTTCCATGCCTGCTCCGACTCCACCCAGGTGGCCCCGAGCGGGGCCGGCGCTCCTTCCTCGCGCTCCCAGGCCTCGATCGTGCTCAGGTTGCCCATCCGCTGAGTCATCCGGGTCTCCCGATCGAAGTGGACGTCACCTGAACCGCCACCCAAGGGGCCCGCGGGCAGGAATGGTGGGATATCGAGCCGATCATGACACGCGCTGCCGGTCAGCGCGTGGGAAGGCTAAGGGACCGCCAACGCACGGCAGCCGGTGCGGAACTCACAGGGCGCCCAGCGTCCCATCGCCGCCATTGCCGCGCGGGCGCGTTCTCTGGGTCAAGCGCTCTGCAGCGGCTGGATGTGGTCGAGGGCGCCGCCGAGGTGGTCCTTCTCGATCTCCAGGTCGTAGCGGGTCTGCAGGTTGAGCCAGAACCGGTCGGTGGTCGCGAAGTAGCGGGCCAGTCGCAGCGCGGTGTCGGCCGTGATCCGGCGCTTGCCGTGGACGATCTCGTTGATCCGCCGTGGGGGGACACCGATGGCGACAGCCAGCCGGTGCTGGGTGACCTCCAACGGGACGAGGAACTCCTCGAGGAGGACCTCCCCGGGGTGGATCGGCGCAATGGTTGCCATGTGTGCCTCCTTCTAGTGGTAGTCGACGATCTCGACGTCTGTCGGGGCCGGCTGGGGTCCAGACGAAGCAGATCCGCCACTGCTGGTTGATGCGGATGCTGTGCTGCCCGACGCGGTCGCCCTTGAGCGCTTCGAGCCGGTTCCCGGGCGGGACCTTGAGGTCGTCCAGGACTTCGGCGGCATCGAGCATGACGAGCTTGCGCAGGGCGGTGCGCTCGATGCGGGGGTCCAGCTTCCTGGTGCGTTGTCGTGCCCAGAGCCGCTCGGTGGGTGCGTCCCCGCAGCTCCCCGATGCGAAGGGCGCACCAGGCAGCCAGCGGGACTGCGATCCGTAGATGGGCAGGCATTGCTTCAGCGAAGGCCTTGACCTCTTCCGGCAGCGCGACGTCTCCTTGCTCATCCTCGGGGCGCACCCTGCGATGCTTCGGTGCCTTGGGAAAGTCGAACGTCTCGATGGCGCCGGCCTTGGCCTCCACCGCGGCGTTGAGCATCGAGCGCAGCACGATCACCACGTTCGGCGCTACACCATTGACGCGAGCATCTGGGTGCCGCGTCGAACGCTGGCGGCCAAGGGCAGCGAGATGGTCGGCTACGCGTTCAGTGGTCAGGTCGGCCAATCGGATGTCACCGAGGTCGTCAAGAATGTGGTTCTTGAGTACGGAGCGGTACGACACGACGGTCGCCGGTGAACGGTCGGGGTTGGCTTCCAGGGCGACGAGCCACTTCTCGGACCACTCCTTCAGCGTCACCGACTGGGCTTCGACCATCGCGACCTCGGCCTCGCGGGCCGACCGGCGCTCGGCTGGCGGCACGAACCGGCCGCGAGCAATCTGCCCGCGAGTGATGTCGAGCGCCGCGCGTGCATCCGTAAGAGTGTCGAACATGCCAAGGGAATGCGTACGTCCCTCGTGGTCGACCCTGACCCGGTACCGACCTCGATATCGGGTGACCCCCCTCGGCAGCTTCGCCGGTGCAGCCATGCGTCCTCCACGAGTCGTCCCGTTCAGGAAGAGGTCGGGCCTGGGCTACACGAACTCAACCACCACCTGTGACAGCTGTGTGACAGTTTTCCTGCCGTGTCAAGTCTAGACATGACCCGTTGTGTCCGCACTACAGACAACGCCTGATCTGCACGTTTGCGCAGATCAGGCGTTGTATTGAGCACTGAACAGCGTGGGAGCGAACCGCAGTGGTGGAGGTGGCGGGAATCGAACCCGCGTCCACTGACGGAACACCAGGGCTTCTCCGGGTGCAGTGCGCTATGGATTTTCTCGGCCCCAGCGCTCGCGCGCACACGTCCGCTGACGGGCCCAGTCGAGTAAGAGTCCCGCGCCGTCCCCCGACATGACGACGCAGCAAGATCCCTAGATGACGCTGGTTACTGAGTCAGGATCGAACTCAGGCCAACGGACTTCGAGGCTCGCTGTCAGGCAGCGAGGGCGAAGTCGGTGCGCTTGGAATTGGCACCTATTGGTTTGCACGGATCGTTTACGAGATAACCGTGCGTCCTCGACCCGCTTCCCCTGGCCAACCGACCAATGTCGAAACCGATCACCCCCCTGAGGGGGTCACTCCCACGCTGTTCAGTTGTCGTCCGGCCGCGGCCTGCGGCCTCGTCCGGGCTCATTGCCAGTATGCCGTGCAACGAGCCGCCGCCCTAACGGATTCCCGCGGGTACCGCGGCGTCAGCCCGGCGGCGGCGCGGTCCGCCCCGGCACCGTCGGGCGGCAACGGCGCTCCCGAGTCGACCGGGGTCGGGACCGTGGGCGTGGCGCTCGGAGCAGGACGCGGCGTCGGGGTGGCCGGGTGGGCGCTCGCTGGGATCGGCACGGTGCGCCCGTCGGGGTCGAGTGGGTCGGGGTCGGGGCGCTCGTGGGCGCTGACGACGGGCCGCCGGCGCCGTGGGCTCCCGGCGACGGCCGGAGCGGGCGTGCTTGCGCGGGCGGGACGCTGCCGGGGGCCGGGGTCACCCGGGCCGACCCCGGCGACGCACCGCCGACACCCGGTGGGGGCGCCTCCGTGCTCGCGGAAGCCCGCCGGCAGCCCGGTCGGACCTCGACGTGCTCGTGGACACCTCGGACGGGTCGAGGTCGGGGGCTGCCGGGCCACCGGCCAGCATCGTCATGACGGAGACCGCGAGCAACCCTCCACCCGCGACGCCGAACGCCTGGAGGATGCTGGTCACACCACGTGAGCCCTTGCGGGCACCATGGCGAGCGGCCCCTGCTGCCATGGAGACGACCCTAGACCCGCGGTGGCAGTGGTGTCAGTGGTGCAGGTGCGAGTTCTCCGGGTCGTGCGGCGAGCGCGCGGACACCCGCACCGGATGCCGGGTGCCCGCCACGTCGACCTCGTAGCCGCCCGCCGACAGCACCTCGCGGGGCACCGGCCCACCGTCGCGCTGCCACACCCAGGTGAGCCCGACGGTCGCCCCCAGGGTGGCGCTGGGCGCCGCGCTGGTGACCTGGCCGACGGGCTCGCCGTCGCGCAGCAGCAGCTCACCGCCCCAGAGCACGGCGTCCGGGTCCTCGACGACGAAGCGACGGCGAGCCGCCGGGCCGGGCCGTCCGCGCGGTGCCGCTCGACCGACCTCCCGGCCGACGAAGGCCCGGTCGCCGGACAGGTCGCAGGTGAAGGTCAGGCCGGCCTCGACCGGGGTGCGGTCCGGGCCGAGCTCGGGACCGAACGCGCGGTAGCCCTTCTCGAGCCGCAGCGACTCGATCGCGTGAGTAGCCGCGCCAGGCGCAGGCCCAGGTCGGCGCCGGCGTCGACGCAGCGGGTCGTAGACGCCCGTCGCGAGCTCGGTGGGCACGGTGAGCTCCCAGCCCAGCTCGCCGACGTAGGTCATCCGGGTGGCCCGCACGCGCGCCGGCCCGAGGTCGACCACCCGGCTCGTCGCGAACGGGAACGCCTCGGGGCCGAGGTCGGCCGCGGTGAGGCCGCCGAGGAGGTCGCGCGAGCGCGGCCCCATCACCCCGAGCACGGCGTACGCGGTGGTGACGTCGTCGACCGCGACCCGCCAGCCGGGGGCGACGTGGCGCCGCATCCAGTCCGGGTCGCGCACCGTGGTGGCCGCGCTGGTGACCAGCAGGCACTCGTCGTCGGCGATGCGGGTCACCGTGAGGTCGGCCTCGTAGCTGCCGCGCGCGTTGAGGAACCGCGTGTAGACGGCCGAGCCCACCGGCACGTCGACGTCGGCGGCGCAGACCAGTGCAGCAGGGCCAGGGCGTCCGGGCCGTGCACGCGCAGCTTGCCGAACGACGTCTGGTCGAAGACCGCGACGCGCCTCGCGGGTGGCGCGCTGCTCGGCGTCGACCCAGTCGAGCCAGGGCTGCCGCCCCAGGCGTAGGTCGCGGCGCGGTCGGCCGGGGCGACCCCGGCGGCGCGAAGACGTGGGGCCGCTCCCAGCCCATCTTGCGAGCCGAACGACGCCCCCGCGCGCCGCCAGCCGGTCGTGCACGGGGAGCAGCCGGAACGGCCGCGCCGGTGTCGAGCTCGCGGTTGCGGCCACGGGATGGCGTAGTGCAGGCCGAGCACCTCGGCGACCCGCTCGCGCAGCCACGGCGTGGTCGCCGTGGAACGGCGCGAACCGGCGGAGGTCGACCGCGACCAGGTCGCTGCTGCGGCTCGCCCGCGACGACCCACTCGGCCAGGGCCCGGCCGGCGCCGCCCGCCGAGGCGATGCCCACCGAGTTGAAGCCGGCCCCGACGAAGAAGCCGCGCAGCTCGGGCGACTCGCCGAGCAGGAACTGGTTGTCGGGGGTGAAGCTCTCGGGCCCGTTGTAGAACTTGCGGATGCCGGTGCGCTCGAGCACCGGGCATGCGGTGCGACGCGCTCTCCATCAGCACCGAGAAGTGCTCCCAGTCCTCGTCGAGCAGCTGGAACTCGAACGGGTACGGGATCTCGTCGGGCGCGACCCACGGCTTGGCCTCGGGCTCGAAGCCGCCGACGACCAGGCCGCCGACCTCCTCCTTGAAGTAGGTCCAGCCGTCGGGGTCGCGCATGATCGGCAGGTCGGGGTGCGACCCCGTCGACTGGTCGGTGACGACGTAGAAGTGCTCGGCGGAGTGCAGCGGCACCGCTGACGCCGGCCAGGTCGCCGACGCGCCTTGGCCCACTGGCCGGCGCAGTTGACGACGACCTCGCACTCGACGTCCCCGTGGTCGGTGCGCACCGCCCGTCACCCGGCGCCCGCCGGCGCGGCCGGGTCGGCCACGACGTCGAACGCCGGTGACCCGCACCCGTTCGCGCACCGTGACGCCGCGCTGCCGGGCGCCCTTCGCGAGCGACTGGGTGAGGTCGGTCGGGTTGGCCGTGCCGTCGCCGGGCAGCCAGATCGCCCCCAGCAGGTCGTCGGTGCGCATCAGCGGGTAGCGCTCCCCGGCCTGCGTCGGGGGTCAGCAGCTCGCAGTCGAGGTCGTAGGCGGCGGCGTTGGCCGCCGTGCGGCGCAGCTGCCGTCATCCGGTCGTCGGTGCGCGCGACGATGACCCCGCCGCACGTGGCGGTAGCCGGTGGCCAGCCCGGTCTCGGCCTCGAGCCGCTGGTAGAGCTCGGCGGAGTACTGCACCAGCCGGGTGCCGCTCTCGCTGGCCCGCAGCGGCCCGACCAGCCCGGCGGCGTGCCAGGTCGTGCCGCACGACAGGGTGCCCTGCTCGAGCAGCAGCACGTCGGTCTCGCCGAGCGTGGGCCAGGTGGTAGGCCGTCGACGCACCGACGACGCCCCCGCCGACGACGACGACCCGGGCCGCGGGCCGGGCAGCGCGGTGGCGGCCGGCGGCGGTCATCGGGCCGCTGCCCGGGCGAGCAGCGCGTCGAAGCCGGGGGCTGCGCGGCCAGCTGCTGCGGCCTGCTCGAAGCTGGCCATCGACCACTCCCAGAAGTCGAAGTCGAGGCGCTCGTGCCGTCCTGGATCAACCCCCACAGGGACCAGCCGTACTCGCGCCACCAGCCCCAGAGCTCGGCCCGGGCGACGCAGCGCGTCGTCGTGCCGCCCGTAGTAGGCGTCGCACAGCTCGACGAGGGCGTCGTCGCCCAGGCCGGCCTCGGTCGATCGGTGTTGCCGAGCTCGAAGCACGGCTCGTTGTTGCCGGAGTACTCGTAGTCGATGATCCGCAGGTCGCCGCCGTCGTCGATGAAGTTCGCGGCGAGCAGGTCGTTGTTGCACGGCACGAGCGGCTCCGGCGGTCGCGGCGAGCACCCGCTCGACGCGCTCGGCGTCGGCTCGAGCGCGGCGTAGCGCGGCCGGCAGCCGGAAGCCGTGCTCGCGCACGATCGTCGAGGTACTGGCGGCGCAGCGCGAACATGTCGAACCGGCCGACGAAGGCGGGCCCGGCGTGCAGCCGGCGCAGGGCGCGCGGCGAGCCGGGGCAGGTTGGCGGCGACGTCGGCGTCGGTCCAGGTGCGGCCGGGGAGGAACCCGACCACCATGATGCCGCGGCCCTCGAGGTAGTCGATGACCGGCGCGCCCGACCCCGCGGCGGCCGCGGCCAGGGTGTTGACGTGCTCGGCGTGGCGGTCGACGCCGAGCAGCCCGGTCTCGGGCGCCGAGACCCGCACGACGACGTCGAGCCCGGCGTCGGTGCGCACCCGGTAGTTGGGTTGGTCAGACCGCCGGGCAGGGGCGTCACGTGACGCCCCTGCCCGGTGAGGACGGGGATGCCGTCGAGCAGCTGCTCGAGGTCGCTCACCGTCGTGCCGTCAGGTGGCGGGTCGCCCGGCTTCCAGTCGTGCGGCTGCCGCCGTGCGCGGTCTTGCCGTGGTGCTCCATCGCGATCTCGTCGGCCGCGGTGACGCCCTCGCAGGTCGATCGTCGTCTTCGGCCCGGTGAACCAGTTCTTGGCCGACAGGTGCCAGCCGATCCACAGCGGCGAGCAGCGGCCACCGGTGACGACGATCGGCGCGTAGTTGACGAACTTCCACGCGAAGTCGTCGTTGACGGGTTGCCCGCGGGCGTCGAACGGGAGGCATGAAGCTACGACCGAGATGATCACGATCTCGCACGGCGACGGGGCCATCCACTTCCACTTGTTGCCGATGTTCCACGAGCCCTGCTTGAAGGCGTCGCCGGCCCGCCAGCGCAGGAAGATCGGGATGGCGAAGGCGAGGTAGAGGCCGATCACGCCGATCGAGACGACCGCGAAGAAGGCGATCGGCACGAGACGGCGCGTCGTCGGTGCCGATGTTGACCTTGAACAGCGCCGGGAGGGTGAGGATCGACGCGCGATGATCGCCGACGACGATGCACGGCGTTGACCGGCACCCGTTGGCCGTTCAGCTTGCGACCAGTACTGCGGCACCCGGCATGGCGCCGTCGCGGCTGAACGCGAAGAGCATCCGGCTCGTCGAGGTCATGCAGGCGGTCGTGCAGAAGAACTGGCCGACGGTCGAGATGAGCAGCACCGATCGCCGGCCCACGTCTCGGCTGCAGCGCCTGGTCGAAGATCGACGGCGACGCCGCCGCCGCCGGCGGTGACGCCGTCGGCGTCCTGCACGGCGAACAGGAAGGCGAGCAGGAGGATCCAGCCGCCGATCGCCGAGTAGAAGATCGAGCTGCCAGATGCCCTTGGCCGCGCCGTCGGCCGCGCGCCTGGGTCTCCTCGGACAGGTGGGCGGAGGCGTCGTAGCCGGTGATCGTGTACTGCGTCAGCAGGAAGCCGAGCGGCAGGACGTAGAACCAGGAAGCCCGGCGCCGCTGGTCTCACCGCCGAAGAGCCCGCCGTGTTGTTGACCCGCATCGGTGAACACGTCGCTCGACGCTCATGTGGCTCGTCCGGGCAGGAAGACCACAGGATGGCGATGATGATCGCGGCGCCGACGACGTGCCACCACACCGAGACGTTGTTGAGCATGGCCAGCAGGTGGCTGCTGAAGATGTTGACGCAGGGCCGCCGAGCACGAGCACGACGAGGAACATCGATGAACACGCGCTGGAGCGAGTAGCCGGCGGCCCAGTGACTGGCTGAAGGTGCCGAAGGTGAGGTCGAAGAACGTCGCGCAGCCGTAGGCCACCGACGCGATCGATCGGCGAGCAGGCCGATCAGGTTCAGCCAGCCGGTGTAGTAGCCGGCCTTGGCGCCGCCGAGCTTGGAGGCCCACCAGTAGATGCCGCCCGAGGTCGGGTAGGCCGACACCAGCTCGGACATGCAGAAGCCGATGATGAGGATGAACGCCGAGATGATCGGCCAGCCCCACGCGATGGCGACGGGACCGCCGTTGTTCCAGCCGAGCCGAAGGTCGTGAAGCAGCCGGCGAGGATCGAGATGATCGAGAAGGAGATCGCGAAGTTGGAGAAGCCGGACCAGGTCCGGTTCAGCTCCTGCTTGTAGCCGAGCTCGGCGAGCCGTCTGCTCGTCGTCGTTCAGGTGCACTGCCACGGTTGCTCCCATGGGTCCGGCCGGCCCGGGGTTCGACCGGCGTCAAGGTGGTGCGACGAGGGCGATGCTAGGGGTATCGGCGAGTAATTGGTATGGGTTAGGGCCATTTATCCCGGCCGGGCGTGGCGCCGGGCACCTACGGAATCCGCAGCCCGCGCGTCCGCAGGGAGGACGGGCCCGGCCCGCGGTGCGCCCACGTCACTAGGCTGCTCGCAACCGGCCACGCCGCCGGGTGACGTGCCCACCCCGACCGGGAGGTCCCCACCGTGTTCGCCAAGATCCTCGTCGCCAACCGTGGGGAGATCGCCGTCCGGGCGTTCCGCGCGGCCACCGAGCTCGGCGCCCGGACGGTCGCCGTCTTCCCGCACGAGGACCGCCGGTCCGAGCACCGCCTCAAGGCCGACGAGTCGTACCAGATCGGCGAGGAGGGGCACCCGGTGCGGGCCTACCTCGACCACGAGAACATCGTGCGGGTGGCCGTCGAGTGCGGCGCCGACGCGATCTACCCCGGCTACGGGTTCCTCTCCGAGAACCCGCTGCTCGCCGAGGCGTGCGAGGCGAACGGCATCACCTTCATCGGCCCCCCGGCATCCGCCCTGCACCTCGCCGGCAACAAGTCGCGGGCGATCACGGCGGCCCGCGAGGCCGGCCTGCCCGACGCTCGACAGCGCCCCGCCGACCACCGACCTCGACGAGCTGGCCGCGGCGGCCGAGGGCATCGGCTTCCCGGTGTTCGTCAAGGCCGTCTCCGGCGGCGGCGGGCGCGGCATGCGCCGCGTCGACGACCCCTCGACCCTGCGCGAGTCGCTCGAGGCGGCCCAGCGCGAGGCCGACGCCGCCTTCGGCGACCCGACGCTCTACCTCGAGCAGGCGGTGGTCAACCCGCGGCACATCGAGGTGCAGGTGCTCGCCGACTCCAGCGGCACCGTGCTGCACCTGTACGAACGCGACTGCTCGGTGCAGCGCCGCCACCAGAAGGTCGTCGAGATCGCGCCGGCGCCCAACCTCGACCCCGACACCCGCGCCCAGATGTGCGCCGATGCCGTGCGCTTCGCCGAGTCGATCGGCTACCTCAACGCGGGCACCGTCGAGTTCCTCCTCGGCGAGGACGGCCGCTACGTCTTCATCGAGATGAACCCGCGGATCCAGGTCGAGCACACCGTCACCGAGGAGGTCACCGACGTCGACCTCGTCGTGGCCCAGATGCGGATCGCCTCGGGCGAGACCTTCGACGACCTGGACATGCGCCAGGAGGACATCTACGTGCGCGGCGCCGCGCTGCAGTGCCGCATCACCACCGAGGACCCCGCCAACGGCTTCCGCCCGGATGCCGGCCAGATCACCGTCTACCGCTCGGCCGGCGGTGGCGGCGTGCGCCTCGACGGCGGCACCGTGTTCGTCGGGGCCCAGGTCAGCCCGCACTTCGACTCGATGCTGGTCAAGCTCACCTGCCGCGGGCGCACCTTCCCGATGGCGGTGCGCCGGGCCCGGCGGGCGCTGGCGGAGTTCCGGATCCGCGGCGTCTCGACCAACATCCCGTTCCTCGAGGCGGTGCTGGCCGACCCGGTGTTCCAGAACGGCGCTGGCCACGACGAGCTTCATCGACGAGCGCCCCGAGCTGCTCGAGGCCCGGATGGGCGGCGACCGCGGCACCAAGCTGCTCACCTACCTCGCCGACGTCACCGTCAACCAGCCGCACGGACCCGCCACGACGTTCCTCAAGCCGCGCACCAAGCTGCCGGCCCTCGACACCGACGCCCCGCTGCCCCCGGGCAACCGCGACCTGCTGATGCGGGTCGGGCCGGCCGAGTTCGCCCGCCAGCTGCGCGCGCGCACCGACGTGCCGGTCACCGACACCACCTTCCGCGACGCCCACCAGAGCCTGCTCGCCACCCGGATGCGCACCCGCGACCTGCTGCACGTCGCCGGGCACGTCTCGCGGCTGACCCCCGAGCTGCTCTCGATGGAGGCGTGGGGCGGTGCCACCTACGACGTCGCGCTGCGCTTCCTGTCCGAGGACCCGTGGGAGCGGCTGGCCCTGCTGCGCGAGGCGATGCCCAACATCCCGCTGCAGATGCTGCTGCGCGGGCCGCAACACCGTCGGCTACACCCCGTACCCCACCAAGGTCACCGACGCGTTCGTGCACGAGGCGGCCCGCACCGGGCTCGACATCTTCCGCATCTTCGACTCGCTCAACGACGTCTCGCAGATGCGCCCGGCCGTCGAGGCCGTGCTCGACACCGGCACCGCCGTCGCCGAGGTGGCCCTGTGCTACACCGGCAACCTGCTCGACCCGCGCGAGAAGCTCTACACCCTCGACTACTACCTGCGCCTGGCCGAGCAGATCGTCGACACCGGCGCGCACGTGCTCGCCATCAAGGACATGGCCGGGCTGCTGCGCGCGCCGGCCGCGACCCGGCTGGTCACGGCGCTGCGCGAGAACTTCGACCTGCCCGTGCACCTGCACACCCACGACACCGCCGGCGGCCAGATCGGCACGCTGCTCGCCGCGATCGACGCCGGGGTGGATGCCGTCGACGCCGCCTGCTCGTCGATGTCCGGCACGACGAGCCAGCCCAGCCTGTCGGCGCTGGTCGCCGCCACCGACGGCACCGAGCGCCCGACCGGCCTCGACATCGACAAGGTGTTCTCGCTCGAGCCCTACTGGGAGGCCGTGCGCACGCTCTACAAGCCCTTCGAGTCGGGGCTGGCCTCCCCCACCGGGCGCGTCTACTTCCACGAGATCCCCGGCGGCCAGCTGTCGAACCTGCGCCAGCAGGCCATCGCCCTCGGCCTCGGCGACCGGTTCGAGGACATCGAGGACATGTACGCGGCGGCGAACCGCATCCTCGGGCAACCTGGTCAAGGTCACCCCGTCGTCCAAGGTCGTCGGCGACCTCGCCCTGGCCCTCGTCGGCGCCGGTGCCGACCCGGCCGACTTCGAGGAGAACCCCACGAAGTACGACATCCCCGACTCGGTGATCGGCTTCCTCGAGGGCGAGCTGGGCGACCCGCCCGGCGGCTGGCCCGAGCCGTTCCGCACCAAGGCCCTGCAGGGCCGGCACGCCAAGCCGCGCACCACCGAGCTCACCGACGAGCAGGAGGCCGCCCTGGCCGGCGAGCCGCGGCGCACCCTCAACCAGCTGCTCTTCCCCGGCCCCACCAAGGAGTTCGAGGACAGCCGCGACCGGTTCGGCAACCTGTCGGTGCTCGGCACCATCGAGTTCCTCCACGGCCTGGAGCAGGGCTCGGAGTACGAGGCCGAGATCGAGGCCGGCAAGCGCCTGCTGCTCGGCATCAGCCAGCATCGGCGACGCCGACCGGCACGGCATGCGCACCGTCATGTGCACGCTGAACGGCCAGTTCCGCCCCATCCAGGTGCGCGACCGCTCGGTCACCGCCGACATCAAGGCCGTCGAGAAGGCCGACCCGACCAAGCCCGGCCACGTGCCCGCGCCGTTCTCCGGCGTGGTCACCCCGTCGGTGGCCGAGGGCGACGACCGTGGAGGCCGGTGGCGTCGTCGCCACCATCGAGGCGATGAAGATGGAGGCCAACATCACGACCCCGGTCGGCGGCACCGTCGAGCGGCTCGCGATCAGCGGCCACCACCAGCAGGTCGAGGGCGGCGACCTCATCCTCGTCGTCGCCCCCGCCTGACCCGGCTCGAATCTTCGTCGGGACCACGTCGGTGCGCGAAAGCCCCGTCCGAGCGGGCTGTTCTCGTACGGTGGTCGTTCCGGCATCGGTCAAGAAGCGGCACGGTGCTCCGATTCACGAGTGAAGGAGAGCGACATGGGCCTTGGAGACAAGATCGAGAACATGAAGGACGACCTGGCCGGCAAGGGCAAGGAGGCCACCGGCAAGGCGACCGACAACGAGCGCCTCGAGGCCGAGGGCCGCGTCGAGCAGTCCCAGGCCGACGTCAAGCAGGCCGGCGAGAAGGTCAAGGACGCCTTCAAGAACTGACCGCCACGGTTCGAGGTGATCCGCCGGTCCACGGGGCCGGCCGATCACCTCGAACCCGCAGCGCGTCACCCGATTCGAGGTGATGTTCCGGCTCCACGGGCCGGAACATCACCTCGAACCACGTGCGGGCTACCAGCTGCCGCCCGAGGAGCCGCCGCCACCGCCGCCGGAGAAGCCCCCGCCGCCGCTGAACCCGCTCGACCCCGACGACCCCGGGGTGGAGACGAAGGTGCCGGCGGCGACCGTCGAGAACGAGTCCATGCTCGAGGCGGCGTCGGCGAAGCCGCCGGTCGACCAGTTGCCGACGTACCAGGTGGGGCTGGCGAAGGACTGGCCGGCCGCGGCCGCCGCCGCGGCGACCTCCTCGAAGACCCGGGCCCACCGGTCGGCGAGGCCGAAGACGATGGCGAAGGGCAGGAACCGGCTGAACAGGTCCTGAGGCCTCCTCGAACCGGATCTGGTTGGCCTCGGCGGTCGCGATGTACTGCTCGAAGCCGCGGGCCTGGGCGAGGACCGCCGACCCCGTGGCGGTGCGCGCCGCCATCCGCTTGCCGAGCACCCGGATCAGCAGGCCCGGCCACGACCCCGCCGGCGACGAGCAGCCACGCGGGGTTGAAGCGGGAACCCGGAGTCCTGGTAGACCGCCGAGAGCGGGCCGGCGCCGAAGAAGGCGAACAGCACCGACCCGGCGAGCACGAAGGTGCCGAACCCGACCCAGCCGGACCGCTGCCGCTCGGGGCTGCGACGGAACCAGCCGCGCTGCACGACCTCCTCGTACATGAGCCGCTCGACGGCATCCAGCACCGGCTTGAAGTGGTTCTTCAGCTGCGACAGGGCGATCCGGTCGCCGCCGACGAAGATCGAGTCGAGCAGCAGCTGCTCGTACGGGGCGAGGGCGGCCGCGGTGGCCGGCGGCGCGGTGCGGGTGAGCACCCAGTCGTCGGCGCGGAAGACGCCCTGGTCGTCGCGGGCGATCTGCAGGTGGCCGCGCACCGCGAGGTCGACGAGCGTGGAGGTGATGTCGACGAGGTTGACCTCCTCGTCGAGGATGGTGCCGACCATGCCGGGCTGCACGCCCGGCGGGCGGGGTGAACTGCACCGCCACGGTGGGGCGCGGGCCGCCGACGACGACCGGCACCTGCTGGTCGACCCCGGGGGTCAGGCCGGGGGTCAGCCCGGCGTACTGCTCGTCGCGGCCGCGGCTCCACACGAGCAGCCCCATCAGGGCACCCGCGAGCAGCGGGAGGAGCACGGCGAGGCCGATCGTGAGCCAGCCGAGCGCCCGGGCCAGGCCGGGGCTGACGACGCCGCCGGAGTCGGCGTCGGCGGACCCCTCGCGCAGGTCGGGGGTCAGGTCACCGAAGGCGTCGCGGGGGTAGGAGGTGAGCACGCTCGCGCCCTGCTCGGCCGCGAGGTCGGGGATGGCGAAGGTGCTGGTGGCGCCGGCCTGCGCCTCGCACGGGGTCGTGGAGCCGAGGTCGCCGTAGAAGCACGCGGCCCTCGTCGCCGGCACCGGGCCGGTGACCGTGGCCGAGACCTGCTGCTGCGGGAAGCCGTTGGAGGGGTCGACCACGTTGTAGTAGAACTCCGCCGTGCCGTCGCCGATGTCGTTGACGACGTGGGCCAGCCGGTAGCGCACCACGTAGTCGGCGGTGCCCGAGATGGTCTGCGACGGGCTGCCGATGCGGATCTGCCGGAAGGCACCGAAGTCGGAGATCGAGATGTCGGTGGGCGCCCCGGACGGCGAGGTGACCGAGACCCCGGTGAGCTCGTAGTACCGGTACTGGGTGTCGCTGTCCTGGTAGCCCGCGCGGACCTTGACGTTGCGCAGGATGCCGTGCCGCTCCTCCCCCTCGGGGAAGCGCCAGGTGATCGTCTCGGTGACGACGACCGAGCCGTCGGTGTCGACCGAGAACTCGGTGAGCAGCTTGTCGGCCTGCTCCTCGGCGGGGAGCACCGCGGGCAGCGCCGCCGGGAGCGCCGCCCTCGTGCCGGCATCCGGGACCCAGTCCGTGACGGCGGCGACCGACCGCGGGTCGGCCGGCTGCGGCGGCCGACCGGGTGGCGCGCGGCGAGGGCGAGGCGGGGCAGGAGCGAGCACGGCACGAGCAGGGCGATGCCGAGGCACCACAGGAGGCGCAGCCAGGCGCGCGCCTGCGGCGCGGCGGCCGCCGCCCGCGACGCCGGTCACTCAGTCCTCGCCGCGGCGGCGGGCGGCGATGGCGCGGTCGGCCTCGCGGTTGTCCTGGCGCTCGCGCAGGGCGTGTCGCTTGTCGTAGTGCTTCTTGCCCTTGGCGACGGCGAGCTCGACCTTCGCGCGGCCGTCCTTGAAGTACAGCGAGAGCGGCACCACCGTGTGCCCGGTCTCGCGGGTGGCGTGCAGGATCTTGTCGAGCTCGCGCCGGTGCAGCAGCAGCTTGCGGCGGCGCCGCGGGGTGTGGTTGTTCCACGTGCCGTTGTGGTACTCGGGGATGTGCACGCCCTCGAGCCACAGCTCGTCGTCGCGGTCGAAGCCGGCCCAGCCGTCGACGAGCGAGGCCCGCCCCATGCGCAGCGCCTTGACCTCGGTGCCCATCAGCACCAGGCCCGCCTCGTAGGTGTCCTCGATGAGGTAGTCGTGGCGGGCCTTGCGGTTGCTCGCGACGAGCTTTCGTCCGGTCTCCTTGGGCACGAGCCGAGGTTACCCGGCCACGGCACCCAGCCCTACCGAGTTGCGCCGCGAGCCGGGGTCAGAGCCACTTGCGCGGGTCGACGAAGTTGCCGTTCTCCAGCGTCTCGAAGTGCAGGTGGCAGCCGGTGGAGGTGCCGGTGGTGCCGCTGTAGGCGATCAGCTGGCCGCGCTTGACGTGGCCGCCGGTGCGCACGAAGCGGGTCAGGTGGTTGTACGTCGTGGCCAGGCCGACGCCCTTGACCAGGCCGTGGTCGATGACGATGCGGTTGCCGTAGCCGCCGCCCCAGCCGGCACTGATGATGTCGCCGCTCGCCGCCGCGTGCACCGGTGTGCCGCAGGGCACGCCGAAGTCGCGGCCGGAGTGCAGCTTCCAGTAGTGGTAGATCGGGTGGAAGCGCATCCCGAACTCGGAGGTGACCGGCCCGTTGACCGGGCGGCTCAGGTAGCCGCCGCCGCGGGTGCTGCCACCGCCGCTGCTGCCTGCCGCCACTGCTGCTGCCGCTGCGAGTGGTGCTTCTTGGCGGCGGCCGCGTCGGGCGGCCGCGGCGCGACGACGCTGCTCGGCGGCGCGCTGGGCGAGGATCCTGTGCAGCCGGGCCTGCTCGGCCTGCATCGAGGCGAGGCGCTGCTTCTCGGTCGCGAGCTTGCCGGCGACCGTCTTGGCCTGGGAGGCCTGCTGCACGGCGAGGGCGTCGAGCGCGGCCTTGGCCTGCGCGGCGGCGTCGCGAGCGGACTGGGCCCGCGCCAGGGCGGCCTCGGCCTGCTTCTTCTTCTCGGCCGAGTCGGCGCGCAGGGCGGAGAGGTGGTCCTCGAGCGCGGTGAGGCTGGCCTGCTCGGTGGCGAGCCGGTCCATCGTCTGGCTCTGCACGTCCATCACGGTGTCGACGAGCGCGATCCGGTCGGCGAACTGCTGGGGGTCGGTGCTCGACAGGGCCATGTCGAGCTGGCCGAAGCCCTGCTCCTGGTAGATCTGGGCGGCGAACTGGGCCACCCGGGTGCGGCTGCTCGCGACCGCCTTGGTCGTGGAGCTGAGCTTGTCCTCGCGCCTTCTTCTCGCTGGCCTGGGCGGCCTCGAGCTCCTGCGCGGCCACCGAGTTCGCCCGGTCGGCGGCGGCGGCGGCGTTCTGCGCCTTCTCGAGCACGGTGCGGGCGGCGGGCAGCTTGTTCTGGGTGGTCTGCAGCGCGGTGTAGGCGGCCGTGAGGTCGGCGCTGGTCTCGTCGAGCTGGTCCTTGAGCCGGTCGACCTGGGCGTCGACCCTGCGCTTGTCCTTGCCCGGGTCGGAGCCGGTGGGCACCGCCGCGGCGGACGAGGTGGCCAGGGCGACCGCGCACAGGATGGCCGTGAGGATCGCGATCCCGCGGCGCGGAGTGCGCGCCGAGGCGCGGTCAGGTCGTCCCATGATCACCATTGGTAACACGTTTCACACTGGTTCGCCCACCAATGCGACGAAAAGGTGCCGCCGTGTCCTCAGCGAACCGCCAGCGGACGGGCCTCAGACGCGCAGGTAGCGCCGCAGGGTGACCAGGCTGGTGACCACCGCGATCACCGTGACGCCGAGCAGCATCCAGGGGGCGAGGATCCAGACGTCCGAGACGCCGATGAACGCCTGGCTCAGCGCGATCTGGATGACCCCCTCCTCGAAGACGTACTTCGTCAGGGCCACCAGCAGGCCGACCGCGAGGAGCACCCCCACGCCGGAGACGATGACCATCTCGGTGAGGAACGGCATCCGGATCGTCCAGTTCGACGCCCCGACCAGCCGCATGATGCCGATCTCCCGCCGCCGGATGAACGCCGCCTGACGGATCGTGGTCGCCATCAGCAGGGCCGCACAGGCCGCCATCAGGCCCGCGAGGGCCACCGCGAAGATGGTGATCCACTTGATGATGGTGAAGAACTTGCTGAGCACCTTCTGCTGGTCCTGCACCGTCGCGACCCCGGGAGCGCCCTCGAACTGCTGGGTGACCACCTCGAACTTCGTCGGGTCGTTCAGCTGCACGCGCAGGCTCTGCGGGATGTCGCCCACCTGCACGTTGCCGGCGATCGGGCTGTTGCGGAACTGCTCCTTGAACCGGTCGTAGGCCTCCTGCTCGGACTCGAAGAACACCGCCTTGACCTCGGGCAGGGCCTCGAGCTGGCGCTGGATGGCGGCCTTCTGGGCGTCGGTGACGGCGGCGTTCTCGCAGTTCGGCTGGCGCGAGTCGGCCGTGCACAGGTAGATCGACACCTGGATGCGGTCGTACCAGTAGCCCTTCATCGTGTCGGCCTGGCGCTGGGCGAGCAGGCCCAGGCCGAGCAGGAACATCGACACCATCGTGACGAGGACGACCGAGATCGCCATCGACAGGTTGCGGCGCAGCCCGGAGCCGACCTCGGAGAACAGGAATCGTGCCTGCACGGGTCAGACCTCCGCGACGGGGTTGTAGGTGGCGTCCTGCTCGTCGCGCACGATCGTGCCGTCCTCGAGCTGGATGACCCGGCGCCGCAGGTCGTTGACGATGTCGTGGTCGTGGGTGGCCATGACGATCGTGGTGCCGGTGCGGTTGATCCGGTCGAGCAGCCGCACGATGTCGAGGCTGATCGCGCGGTCGAGGTTTCCGGTCGGCTCGTCGCAGAGCAGGATCTGCGGCCGGTTCACCACGGCCCGGGCGATGGCGACGCGCTGCTGCTCACCGCCGGAGAGCTGGTGGGGGAAGCGCTTCTCCTTGCCGTCCAGGCCGACCATCTCGAGGGTCTCGGGCACGAGCTGGCGGATCAGGTGGCCCGGCTTGCCGATCACCTGCAGCGCGTAGGCGACGTTCTCGTGCACGGTCTTGTTCGGCAGCAGCCGGAAGTCCTGGAAGACCGCACCCATCTCGCGGCGCAGCCGGGGCACCTGCCGACCCGCCATCGTGCCGAGGTCGTGCCCGGCGACGAGGACGGTGCCCTCGGTGGCCGCCTCCTCGCGCAGGGCGAGGCGCAGCATCGTCGACTTGCCGGAGCCCGAGGGACCCACCACGAAGACGAACTCGCCGCGGTCGATGTCGACGGTGACGTCGTCGAGCGCGGGTCGGGTCGATCGCGGGTAGATCTTGGTGACGTTCTCGAAACGGATCATGCGGGGGTGATGGCCTCACGGGAGGTCGGGGGTGGACGGCACGCCGGACCCCGAAGGGGCGGCTCGTTTCGAGGATAGGTCGGGAACCCGTGGATGCCGGTCAGTTGCGGACTATCGGCGGGTCATCCCGGCATCCGGCCATCCGGCCACAACTTTCTCGCCCGATCCCGGAACCTTCACCTTCGCACCGGAACGGTTCCGGTGCGAAGGTGAAGGTTCTCGCACCGGGCGAGAAAGTTGTGACTCAGAGGTGGCAGGTGTTGAGCACGTCCCCTGTCGGGCGCGGGTAGGTGGCGTCGGCCGGCGGCTGGACGCCCCGCTCGACCCAGTCGGTGAGCACGCCGAAGGCGGTGCGGGCGCACGGCAGCAGCGGGCGCAGCCGGTCGGGGAAGGCGCGCGTACAGCCCGTCGGTGTGGGTGCCGTCGGCGATCCGGTAGTAGCGGTGCCGCTCCCCCGCGCCCTGGGCGTCGACGAGCCGGTCGTAGACGTCGGAGTCGGTGCCGATCGGCAACAGGGTGTCGAGGGTGCCGTGGATGGTGACCAGCGGCTTGCCGATCCGCCCGGTCAGCTCGATGGAGCGCACGGCGTCCTTGACCGCCTTCGGGCGCGAGGCGTAGTCGTAGTCGGCGTCGCAGCTCGGGGTGCCGCTGGCGCAGAACGGCGACGCCCGGCCTCCAGCGTCGCCGTCCCAGGTGGGGTCGACCTCCTCGCGGTACCAGCGCTGGGTCACGTCCCAGTAGACCGAGTAGTGGAACGGCCAGAGGAACTCCGACCCCGGTGCGAACCCGGCGGCGATCATCGCGTCGTGGGCGGCCTGGTCGCCGGTGGCGGCGTACGCCGGGTAGTTCTTCAGCGCGGTCGGCAGGTAGGTGAACAGGTTCGGGCCGTCGGCGCGGAACAGCGTTCCCTCCCAGTCGAGCCCGCCGTCGTAGAGGTCGGGGCGGTTCTCGAGCTGCCAGCGGGTGAGGTAGCCGCCGTTCGAGATCCCGGCCATGTACATCCGCTCGGGTCGGTGGGCGCGCGACCCGGGTCACGGTGTCGCGCGTGGCCACGGCCAGCTCGGTCACCCGCCGGTGCCACTCGCGGATCGAGCCGCCGGGCGCCGACCCGTCGTCCCAGAAGCTCGCCCCCATGTTGCCCTTGTCGGTGCTCGCGAAGGCGTAGCCCTGGGCGAGCACCCAGTCGCCGATGACCAGGTCGTTGGCGTACTGCCCGCGCACCCCCGGCGCCCCGCTGATGACGACCTTGCCGTTCCAGGCGTCCGGGATCCGGATGACGAACTGGCTGTCGTGGTTCCAGCCGTGGTTGGTGTTGGTGGTCGACGTGTCGGGGAAGTAGCCGTCGACCTGGATGCCGGGCACGCCGCTCGGCGTGACCGTGCCGGCGGCGTGCAGCCCGGCCCAGTCGGCCGGGTTGGTGTGCCCGGTCTTCACCGTTCCGGTGGTGGTGAGGTCGTCCAGGCAGGCGGTCTCGACGTGCTCGGCCCCCTTGACCTTCACGTGGTCGATGCGGGCGCAGTGGCCGGCGCCGGGCTTGTCGGCCGCGGCCGGGGCGGCGCCGAGGGCGGCACCCCCGACGAGGACGAGGGCCGCCACGGCGGCGCTGGCGAGGGTGCGGGCGCGACGCTGCGCCGAAGGGGTCTGGGCCATGCCGCCCAGCCTCCGGGGCGCGCTGACCAGCGGCAATGTGACCGCGCCACACATCGCACCATCCCGAGTTGGGTGCTCAGGTGGCTGCCCCGGCGACCGTCTCGGCACCCGACTCGCGGATGCGCCCGAGTTGGGTGCTCAGGTGGCTGCCCCGGCGACCGCTTCGGCACCCGACTCGGCCGTCAGCCGAGCCGTGGGGAGGTCGGTGGCGTCGACGGCCAGCACGTCGCGGAACGTCGCCGCCACCATCGCGGCGGCCCGCTCGGCCTCGTCCCGCGGCAGGAACGGCCCCTGCGGCACGTCGTCCGGCCAGAACCGCACGTAGTCCTCACCGTCCATGGGCGTCGGGTGGTGCCAGCCGAGCGCCACCAGGGCGGCGTCCTCGTCGCGCGACATCGGGAAGTGCGCGCCGATCAGCTCGGCGCCGACGCAGTGCGCCGCGCAGCAAGTCCTCGACGCGCACCAGGCGCACCCAGGGCGTGACGACCTCGTGCTTGGCCGGGATGAAGCCGCCGAGCCGGGCCTTGCGCAGGCGCACCGGGCGCTGCGACCCGACCGGGCCGGTGACGGTCAGCGACCCCCGGTCGGGCAGGCCGGCGACCGCGTCGGCGAGGTGCGCCGACCACGTGGCCCACGCCACGGCATCCGGCGACTGCGGGCCGGCCGCGGAGCCCTCGGTCACCGCTCAGCCCTGGGCAGCGGCGGCGGCCTTGTCCTGGCCGATCTGCCACCGGATGCCGGCCTCGATGAACCCGTCGATGTCGCCGTCGAAGACGCCCGAGGTGTTGCCGACCTCGAAGCCCGTGCGCAGGTCCTTGACCATCTGGTACGGGTGCAGCACGTAGGAGCGCATCTGCTCGCCCCAGCTGGCCTTGACGTCGCCGGCGAGCTCCTTGCGCTCGGCGGCCTCCTCGGCCTTCTTGAGCAGCAGCAGGCGCGACTGCATGACGCGCAGGGCGGCGGCGCGGTTCTGGATCTGGCTCTTCTCGTTCTGCATCGACACGACGGTGCCGGTGGGCAGGTGCGTCATCCGCACGGCGGAGTCGGTGGTGTTGACCGACTGGCCGCCGGGGCCGCTGGAGCGGAACACGTCGATCTTGAGGTCGTTCTCGGGGATCTCGATGGTGTCGGTCTGCTCGATGAGCGGCACGACCTCGACCGCGGCGAAGCTGGTCTGGCGGCGGCCCTGGTTGTCGAACGGGCTGATCCGCACGAGGCGGTGGGTGCCGCCCTCGACGCAGAGGTTGCCGTAGGCGTAGGGCACGTCGACCTCGAAGGTGGCCGACTTCAGGCCGGCCTCCTCGGCGTAGGAGGTGTCGAGCACCTTGACCGGGTAGTGGTGCCGCTCGGCCCAGCGCAGGTACATGCGCATCAGCATCTCGGCGAAGTCGGCGGCGTCGACGCCACCGGCGCCGGCGCGGATCGTGACGACGGCGGCCCGCTCGTCGTACTCGCCCGCCAGCAGGGTGCGCACCTCGAGCTCGCCGACGGCCTTCTTGACGCACGACGAGCTCGCGCTCGGCCTCGAGCGAGGGTCTCGGCGTCGTTCTCCTCCTGGCCCATCTCGACGAGGGCCTCGAGGTCGTCGATGCGGGCGTCCATGCCGGTGACCCGGTCGTGCTCGGCCTTGGCCCGGGACAGCCCGGAGGTGACGACCTGCGCCTTCTCCTGGTCGTCCCACAGGTTCGGGTCGGACGCCTGCTTCTCGAAGTCGGCGATGGTCGCCTCGAGCTTGGTCAGGTCGGTCACCTCACGCACGGACGACATCGTCGTGCGGAGGTCCTTGATCTCCTGGGAGAAGTCGACAGCCACGAGGGTCAAGCCTACGCGAGCAGGGGCGGGGGCCCGCGCCACGGTGGGTCCCCGCGCGCGGTGTCGCCTCAGCCACGGGTGACGGCGATCTTCGCCGTGGGCTTCTCGACCTCCTGGGGGGCCGGGACGCGCACCTCGAGGATGCCGTCGCTGTAGGTGGCGGTGATGTCGTCGGCGTTCGCGCCCTCGGGCAGCCGCATGCTGCGCCGCAGGCTGCCGTAGTGGAACTCCGTGCGGTACCCCTCGGGGCGCTCCTCCTCGGAGCGCTCCTCGCGGGTGGCCGTGAGGTGGAGGATCCCGTCCGCGACGGTGAGGTCGACGTCCGTGTCCGGGTCGATGCCCGGGAGCTCGGCCCGGATGACGCAGGTCCCGTCCTCGACGAACTCCTCGACCTTCATCGGCTTGGCGTCAGCCGGCCAGTCACCCCAGCCCTCTCCGAAGAGGCCCCGGAACATGTCGCGGAACATCCGGTCGACCCGGTCCTCGGTCAGCACCAGGTCCAGCGGCCACGCGTTCTCGCGCTTGACCAGACTCATGAGAACACCTTCTTCCGTGCCCCGGTGAGGGGCGCTACATCCCTCCGTGGGGGGTGGGGTAGTCGACTCCGTACCCCACGTCCGACGGTACTCCCGGGGACAGGCCGGTTCCAGAGCCGCGCTGCGCCTCAACCCCTGCAGGACAGACGAATTCGTCACAGTTCTCACGCCCATCCCGAGCGGGTGACGCCCACGCCGAGCCGGCCCCCGGGGAGTATCCTGAAGGTGGTGAGGCACGTGTCGACCGACCAGGTCGACGAAGGAGGCCGAAGACACCATGACCCACGGACGCACACAGACGGACGGTAGGCAGCAACGAGCGCAGGAGGCCCTGGACGCCTGGGGTGACCAACGGGCGCGGGCCCAGCGGATGACCGTCCAGTGCCACCGGAGCCACCACCTCGCCGCGGTCTTCGAGACCGACGTGGGGCCGGTGGTGCTCGACCCACCCGGGACCGCACTCCCACGGGTCCAAGGACTTCGTCGACACCGGCCACCACGGCGGGCGCAGGCCGGAGCGGCTGGACCTGCTGGAGGGCGGGCCCGGCGCCGGCGAGGGCATCCCCGCCTGGTGCGACTGCGGGCCGGTCGAGCTGTCGCGCTCCGACCTGCTGGCCAGGTTGGGCACCGGCGAGCGACGGGTCCTCGTCGGCGGGTAGCCCGCGGGCGGTGTGCTGCGGGAGACACCCGTCCGGGCTTCCGGTGCCGTGCGCGGTGGCGGGACGATGGCAGCGGAGCCCCTCGGCTCTGGGTGGCTCCACGTCCGCCGATGCGGACGGTGCTGCGCCATCGAAGAGGTGAGCGGCATGACGGCGATGCCGACGACCAGTCCCCCGAGGCCCCCCACCAGCCCCCCGACCCCGGGACGGCCCACGGGCGGCACCACTGGTGGAGGTGGGTCGCCGGCGTCGTTGCGGTGCTCCTCGTGCTCTTCGTCGCGGTCGCCTGGTTCTTCTCGGGCCGGATCGAGTCCGGCGCGCTGGCGTCGACCCCCTGCGCGTTCCCGCCGGCGTACGACGACGTCAGCGTGGTCGCCGTGGACGGCACGTCGGTCACCCTGGCCAAGGGACCCGACGCCACCGAGAGCTTCGACGCCCCCGCCGTGTACGCGCTGGCCTGGGACGGCGGCACCGGCCAGATCGGGCCGGCGACGGTCAACCCGGACGGCACGGTGACCCGGTCGCTCGAGGTCGTGACCGGGCAGCAGCCGACGGCCGGTGCGACGGCCGCCATGGACCGCGCCTACTGGCTCGGTGACCCCTCGGTGACGATGGGCCTGGCCAAGGAGGACGTCCTCGTCGACGGCACCTTCCCGGCCTGGTACTTCCCGGCCGACGAACCGTCGTCGACCCTCGCCATCGTCGTGCACGGGCAGAACGGCTCGCGGATGGACGGCCTTCGGGACGTCGACGTGCTGCACGAGATCGGGATGCCGGTCCTCGACATCACCTACCGCAACGACCTGGGTGCCCCGAAGGACGCCTCCGGACGCCTGCAGTACGGAGCGACCGAGTGGCAGGACCTCGACGCCGCGGTGAGCTGGGCGACGCACAACGGCGCGGACGACGTCGTCCTGGTCGGCCAGTCGATGGGCGGCGCCGTCGTGGCGTCGTTCCTGGAGAACTCCGACCAGACGGGCGTGGTGAGCCGAGTGGTGCTGGACGCACCGATGCTCTCGCTGGGTGCGGTGATCGACAACGGGGCGCGCACGGCGATGCCCGTCACGGGTGGAGCGGTGCCGGCCCCAGCATCTGGGCAGCGAAGCAGATCACGTCGTTGCGCTACGGCGTCGACTGGTCGGCCGTCGACTACCTCGACGACACGTCGTGGGTGCGGGTGCCGACGCTCGTCGTGCACGGCACCGGTGACCCGAGGGTGCCGGTGACGGTCGCGCAGCAGCTCGCTGCGGCCGAACCCGAGCTGGTCACCCTGGAGACGTTCCCGAACGCCAGCACGTCGAGTCCTGGACTTCGACCGGGCGCGCTACACCGACGTGGTCGGTCTTCCTCGACACGTCGAGCCGAACCGGCGACGGTCGGCCGTCGCGGCCGGCACGGCGGAAGCCGGGTCGGCCGCGGCCGTGCCGCCGCCGCCTGACCGATCTCACCCCTTGCAGGTGACGCCCGGCCACCGCTTCGGCGGAAGGTTGGGGACGTCCCCGGTCGGCGGCATCCGGCTGCCGCGGGACCGAGCGAGCGCAACGCCGCGCCGGCTCGTAGCGCCCTCCCGGGCGGACCGAGAAGGAGAACCATGGACGACACCCCCGACACGACGACCGAGGAGCTGGGCCCGGTCGACTACCTGGTCATCGAGTTCCCCGCCGGTCACCAGAACTTCACCGGCGAGGCCGCCGAGGAGCTGGCCCGGCTCTCCGAGTCCGGTGTGATCCGGGTGCTCGACCTGCTGATCATCAGTCAAGAACGAGGACGGCTCGGTCGACGCGCTCGAGATCGACGACACCCCCGCCGTCGACGAGATCCGCGCGCTCGAGGCCGACATCGCCGAGATCCTGGCCGCCGAGGACGTCGAGCTGCTCGCCGAGGCCATGGAGCCCGGCAGCGTGGCCGGCGTGCTCGTGTTCGAGAACCGCTGGGCCGCCCCGTTCGCCGCGGCCACGCGCCGGGCCGGTGGCCAGCTGATCGCCAACGGCCGGATCCCCATCCAGGCCATCGCCGCATCCATCGAGGCCGAGCTGGCCTCGGAAGAAGGGAACTGACATGCCTCTCCGTCCCGCACGCGCAGCCCGCCGCGGCGTGATCGGCGCCCCCGTGGCCCGCACCGCCGCCACCGTCGGCACCGCAGCCGTCGTCGTCCACGGCGTCCGCCGCCGCGGCGACCGCCGCGAGGACCGGCGCGACGACCGCCGCTGACCGGCATCCCGGCAGATCCACGACGAGGGGCGCCGCCCGACCGGCGGCGCCCGGACCGCTGAGGAGGCGGAGCACGTGACACCGGAGTTCGCAGGCAAGATCGAGCTGGACATCCGGGACTCCGATGCCGGACTGGGCGCCGTACCTGGCGCCGAAGGCGCCGGAGGGCGCGCCCAACGTGCTGTTCATCGTCTGGGACGACGTGGGCTACGGCACGATGGACTGCTTCGGCGGCCCGGTGCACACGCCGACGATGACGCCGCATCGCCGACATGGGCGTGCGCTACTCGCAACTTCCACACCACCGCGCTGTGCTCGCCGACCCGCGCGTCGCTGCTGACCGGCCGCAACGCCACGTCGAACGGGATGGCGACGATCGCCGAGTTCAGCTCGGGCTTCCCCGGCATCTCGACCCGCATCCCCTTCGAGAACGGCTTCATCTCCGAGGTGCTGGTCGAGCACGGCTACAACACCTACTGCGTCGGCAAGTGGCACCTCACCCCGGGTGAGGAGACCGGCATGGCCGCGTGGAAGAGGCGCTGGCCGCTCGGCCGCGGCTTCGAGCGCTTCTACGGCTTCCTCGGCGGCGAGTCGAGCTGCTGGTACCCGGACCTGATCCACGACAACCACCCGATCGAGCCGCCGGCCACGCCCGAGGAGGGCTACCACATCGCCAAGGACCTGTCGGACAAGGCGATCCAGTTCATCCGGGACGCCAAGGTCGTCGACCCGGACAAGCCGTTCTTCCTGTACTTCTCGCCTGGATGCCGCGCACGCGCCGCACCACGTGTTCCACGGAGTGGGCCGACAAGTACAAGGGCACCTTCGACGACGGCTACGAGGCGATCCGCGACGAGATCCTCGCCCGGCAGAAGGAGCTCGGCCTGCTGCCCGACGACACCGAGCTGTCGCGCGATCAACCCGCACGGCGAGCCCGGCCGCCACCGGCCCGGACGGGCAGCCCTGGCCGATGCTCGACACGGTGCGCCCCTGGGACTCGCTGAGCGACGACGAGAAGCGGCTGTTCGTCCGGATGGCCGAGGTGTTCGCCGGCTACGTCGCGTACACCGACGACCAGGTCGGGCGGGTCATCGACTTCCTCGAGCAGTCCGGCGAGCTCGACAACACGATCATCGTCGTCGTCTCCGACAACGGCGCGAGCGGCGAGGGCGGCCCGAACGGCACCTTCAACGAGTGGCGCTTCTTCAACGGCGTCGCCGACCCCGACCGAGCTGACGCTCGAGCACATCGACGAGCTCGGCGGCCCGCAGTCGTACAACCACTACAACACCGGCTGGGCCTGGGCGTTCGACACCCCGTTCCCGTACTGGAAGCGGTGGGCCGGCTACGAGGGCGGCATCGCCGACATGTGCCTGGTGTCCTGGCCGGCCGAGGATCGCCTGCCGACGCCGACCGTGCGGTCGCAGTACGTCCACGCGGTCGACGTCGTCCCGACGATCTACGACCTGCTCGGCATCACCCCGCCGGAGACGCTCAACGGCTACGAGCAGAGCCCGATCGAGGGCGAGAGCTTCGCGGCCTCCCTCACCGACCCGACGCGCCCGGCGAAGCGCACGCAGTTCTACGCGATGCTCGGCCAGCGCGCGCTCTACCAGGACGGCTGGCTGGCCTGCACCCTCCACCCGCCGCTGAGCGGCTGGGGCAAGTTCGACCAGGACGTGTGGGAGCTCTACCACGTCGAGGTCGACCGGTCGCAGTCGACGAACCTCGCCGACGCAGGAGCCCGAGCGGCTGCAGGCGATGGTGGCGCCGCTGGTTCGAGCTGCGCCGAGCAGTACAACGGCCTGCCGCTCGACGACCGCACGGCGCTCGAGCAGATGCTGGCCGAGCGCCCGCAGCGGCGCGCCGACCGCGCGACCGGTACGTCTACTACCCCGACTGCGCCGCCGTGCCCGAGCAGTCGGCCGTGCTCATCAGCGGCCGGTCCTACACGATCGCGGCCGGGGTGCACGGTCGACTCGGCCGATGCCGAGGGCGTGCTCTTCGCCCACGGCGGCGTGGCGGGCGGGCACAGCCTGTACGTGCAAGGACCGGCGGCTGCACTACGCGTTCAACTGGGTCGGCACCCACCTGCAGACGGTCACCGCCGACCGCGACGCTCGACGCCCGGCGCGCACGTGATCACCGCCGAGTTCGTCGCCGACGGGCCGCAGCGAGGACCCGATGATGCCCGGCGCCCGCGGGCACGCTCACGCTCTACGTCGACGGCGAGGCGGTCGGCAGCGGCGACGATCGTCACCCAGCCGGGCTGCTTCTGCCTGGTCGGCGACGGGCTCTGCGTGGGCCGCGACGACGCCTCCCCGGTGTACGCCCGACCTACACCGCGCCGTTCCGCTTCACCGGCGGCACGATCGACAAGGTGGTCGTCGACGTCTCCGGCGAGCGCTACGTCGACCACGAGGCCGAGGTGCGGGGCTGGTTCCTGCTCGACTGACGACACGACGGATGGCCCGCGATGACGGCACTGACGGCACCGCGGGCCTTCCACGTGATGTCCAAGCCGACCGGGGCGATCTGCAACCTGGACTGCGAGTACTGCTTCTTCCTGTCGCAAGGAGGAGCTGTACCCGGGCAGCGGGTTCCGGATGCCGCCGGACGTGCACGAGGCGTACATCGCGCCAGCTGCTCGCCGCCCAGCGCGGCGTCGACGAGGTGGTCGTCGCGTTCCAGGGCGGCGAGCCGACCCTGATGGGCATCGACTTCTTCCGGCGCACCCTGGAGCTCGAGCGCGCGGTACGCGGCGCCCGGGCAGCGGATCCTCAACACGATGCAGACCAACGCCACGCTGCTCGACGACGAGTGGGCGCGCGTTCCTCAAGGAGAACGACTTCCTCGTCGGGGTCTCGATCGACGGGCCGCGCGAGATGCACGACGCCTACCGCGTCGACAAGGGCGGCAAGCCGACCTTCGACCGGGTGATCGCGCGGGCTGGACGCCCTGAAGCGGCACGGCGTGGAGTGGAACGCGCTGACCACGGTCAACTCCGCCAACGGCGACCACGGCCGCGAGGTCTACACGCTTCCTGCGCGACGAGCTCGGCGCCACGTTCGTGCAGCTCATCCCGATCGTCGAGCGGGTGACCGCCGAGCTGCTGCCGCTGGCCGAGTCGGGCTGGGGCACGCGCCGGCGACCGGCCGCTGTACCGGCAGGAGGGCGACCTGGTCACGCACCGCACGGTCGGGGCGCAGCGTACGGGCGGTTCCTCATCGACGTCTTCGAGGAGTGGGCCCGGCACGACGTCGGCGACGTCTTCGTGTCAGATGTTCGACACCGCGCTGGCGCACTGGATGGGCATGGACCAGGCCGGGCTGTGCGTGCACGCCCGCACCTGCGGCGATGCCGTGGCGCTGGAGCACAACGGCGACCTCTACTCGTGCGACCACTACGTCGAGCCCGGACTACCTGCTGGGCAACATCGCCGAGGGGCGCACGCATGCTCGAGCTGGTCGAACTGCCGCAGCAGCGGGCGTTCGGGCAGGCCAAGCTCGACACCCTGCCCGCGTACTGCCGGTCCTGCGACGTGCGGTTCGCCTGCAACGGCGGCTGCCCCAAGGACCGGTTCACTCGACCACCCCCGACGGCGAGCCCGGGCTGCACTACCTCTGCGAGGGCTACCAGGACGTTCTTCCGCCACGTCGACGAGCCCGATGCGGGTCATGGCCGGCCTGCTGCGCCAGCGGACGCGACGCCACCGGGCTGCGCGACTGGTACGCCGCGCGCGACGCCAAACGCGTTCCGGGAGAGCCGTGTACGTGCGGCGGCGGGCGCCCGTTCGCCGAGTGCCACGGCGCGCCCATCCGCTGAGCGCGCCGCCGGCGGCTCAGTCGGGCAGGTCGGCCAGGGCGTCGAGGATGACGTCGAAGTCCAGCGCCTGCTGCGGGCAGCCCAGGCCCACGGAGTCGCTGATGTCGACGATCCGGGAGAGCGGGCTGAGCCGCCCGACCCGCTCCAGGCAGGCCTCGTCGGTGGTCTCGAGCACGACGACGTCCGGGTGGTGGCGCAGCGCCAGGGACGTGGCCCTCGCGTCGGACGACCTCACCGTGGCGGCCCCGAACCCCATCCCCTGCAGCCGCGCCGCCAACCCCTGCCCCAGCAGGTCGTGGTTGGAGATGACGAGCACCGTGCCCTGCTGCGACATGGTCTCGCCTCCTTCGGCACGACGCCTCCAGTGGTTCACGCTAGGGCGGCGGCGCCTCGCACCACATCCGGCCATGGGCACAGGAACCGGTAGAGAGTACCTGGTGCGACCGGGTGGCTCAGTGGCCGTCTTCCCCGCTCGGTGACCCGAGCCCCTGGCGGATGACGTACGCCGCGGCCTGGATGCGGTTCTCCAGGTGCAGCTTCTCGAGGGCGTTGTGCACGTGGTTCTTGACCGTGCCCTCGGTGATGACGAGCCGCTTCGCCACCTCCTTGTTGCTCAGGCCCTCCGCCACCAGCCGGAGGATCTCGAGCTCGCGCGGGGTGACCGACCGGGCCTCCTCCTCGGCGGGGGTCGACACCTCGCGCACCACCGCCCTCGCGGATCTCGCGGAGCAGCCGGCCCGGCGACGGCCGGCGAGATCGGGGTCTCGTTGCGCATGACCGACCGGATCATGTCGTGCAGCTGCTCGGGCCGCAGGTCCTTGAGCAGGTAGCCGTGGGCCCCGTTGCGCAGGGCGTCGAGCACGTGGTCCTCGTAGTCGGAGACGGTCAGCATGATGACCTTGACGTCCATCACCTGCTCGCGGATCAGCTTGACCGCCTCGACGCCGTTCATCACCGGCATGTCGACGTCGAGGATCACCAGGTCGGGGCGCAGCGCGCGCGCCATCTCGACCCCGATGAGCCCGTTCTCGGCCTCCCCGACGACCTCCATGTCCGGCTGGCTCGCCAGGAGGGCCGCGATGGCACCCCGGAAGAGCGGCTGGTCGTCGACGAGGAGGATGCGGGTGGGCGCCTTCATGCGGTCCTCCTCGTGCGGCAGGGAGGGATGCGGTCGCTCGGGGACGCTCGCCGTCGACGGTGGTGCCGCGACCGGGTGCCGAGTCGATCTGCACGGTGCCGCCGATCAGGGCGGCCCGGTCGCGCATGGTGAACAGGCCGTAGCCGTCCTGGGAGCCGACCGTGCCGTCGAGGTCGAAGCCGATGCCGTCGTCCTCGACGACGAAGCTGGTCGAGGTCTCGGACCCCCGGATGCTGACGAGCACCGAGCGCGCCCGGGCGTGCTTGCGCACGTTGGTCAGCGACTCCTGGACGATCGCGGATGACGTGCACCTCCGCTCGCGGCGACAGGGACACGGCGTGGCCGACCTCGTTGGCCAGCCGCGCGCTGATGCCGCTCTGGGTCGAGTAGGAGTCGAGGTAGCGCCGCAGGTTGTCCTCGAGGCTGCGCTCGGCGTGGTGGACGGCGTCGCGCAGCCCGAGGATCGTCTCGCGCACGTCCTGGTAGGCCTCGGCGCAGACGTCGGCCAGGGCCTCGACCTCGGCGACGACCCGGTCGTCGGGGAGGGTGCCGACGCCGGTCTCGAGGGCGCGCAGCCGCAGGTGCACCGCCCCGAGCACCTGGGCGAGGCTGTCGTGCATCTCGCGGGCGATGCGGGTGCGCTCGTTGAGCACCGCACGCTGCCGCGCCCCCTCGCGCATCTGGGCACTGCTGAGCGCGATGCCGGCCAGGCTGGCGAGCGTGCGGAGGAAGCCGCGGTCGCGGTCGGTGAAGTCGGCTCCGCCCGCGCGGGCCACCCACAGCTCGCCGAGGTGACCGGCGCCCCCCGACACGTCGTGGGTCGCGGTGTGCGCCCACTGCGGCTCGGGCGCCGGGTCGACGGGCGCGGCGGGCTCGCCCTCGACCTGCGGGGCCGGCGTCGGGAGCCCGAACGCCACCACGGTGGCGCCGTCGGGGCGACGGGTGGGTGCCTCCGGGCCCAGCTCGTGGCGGATGGACTTGCTCGTCTCCGGCGACACCGCGACGAGCGCGGCATCCGCGCCGAGCAGCGCCGCGGCATGCTGCACGACGGCGTCGAGGACGGGCAGGGTCGGCTCCTGG
Organism: uncultured Actinomycetota bacterium; assembly: GCA_963782695.1. Lineage (GTDB taxonomy): Bacteria > Actinomycetota > Actinomycetes > Actinomycetales > Dermatophilaceae > Fodinibacter. Next base: position 54,449 of record CAWAKY010000029.1, read on the forward strand.
TTCGAGGCCCGCAGGAGGATGTCGTAGAAGGCGTGGCCCTCGACCTTGCGGCGGTTGAGGTCGCCCACCGCGCCGGCCAGCTTGACCGCGCAGGCGATCTGGCTGCTCAGGCTCGACAGCGCGGCGCCGCCGATGCGGTCGGTGACGTCGGCGTCGTCCGGGTACCACAGCGCCAGCTGACCGACCACGTCGGCGCCGTTCGCCAGCGGCACCTCGAGGGTCGGGGTGACGGCGTCGTCGCCGTGCCCCGGCGCGGCGAGGGTGCGCGGCTGCGCGTCCCGCGCCGGCAGGCCGGCCGACTCGAGGAAGCGGATGCGGGCCCGGACCGCGCCCGACGTGCGCAGCAGCGCCTCGAGCGCGCTGTCGACGATCGCCGGCACCGGTCGCGTGGCCCTGGATGGCCGCCGCGACCGCGTTCGCCGCGGTGAGGTCGCGGTTCTGGCTGAGCACCTGGCGTTCGGTGTGGTCGATGTAGCGGAACATGAAGACGGCGAAGGTGACGATGCCGACCACGACGACGGCCAGACCGGCGGCGCGCCAGGCCTCGAAGACGCCGGAGGACCACACGCCGCTCCGCTCGAGCTGCCAGCGCACCACCTCGAGCACGATGGCGAACCCGACGGGCACCAGGATGCCGATCGCCCACAGCCGGCGGTCGACGAGCCGGCGCCGAGGCGTCGGGGCCGGAGCCGCCCCCGCGACGCCGGTGACCGCCGGATCACCCCCGGGGGCAGCGCCCGAGGTGTCGGCGCTCCCCGGGCCCGTGGCTTCGCTCGTGGTGATCGTGTCTGCTCCTTCGCCCGCGCCGTCACGGCGCTGTGTCGACTCCCTGAGTGTAGGGCGGGCGGCCACCGGCGCCCGCCCACCCGGGGATGTGTCCGCCGAGGGGGTGCGACCGCCGCGGCTCTACCCGATATCTACCCTGCGGCGGATAGGCCCGGACCGCCCTGCCGCCCACGATGGAGACGGAGGAGACCGTCCTCCCACGGCAGCAGTGCCGTGACATCGCCACCAAGGACGGGTGAGGTACCTGTGGCACACACGTTGAGCCCCCACCGGCTCGCGGCGGCGGATCCGATCCGACCGCACCACGAGCGTGCTCCTGCGCATCGGGGCGGCCGTTCTGGCCGTCGGCCTCGTCGCCTTCGGGCTGCTGTACTACCGCGACCAGCACGTGGCCGCGGCCCCGTCGCTCGTCGAGCGGCAGGTGTCACTCACCGAGGCCGCCGTGCGCAAGAGCCCCGACGACCTGCAGGCGCGCCTGCAGCTCGGCCAGGTCTACGAGCAGGCCGCGCGGTACGACGACGCGGTGGCCCAGTTCGACCAGGTGCTCAAGGCCGCGCCCGACAGCAAGGACGCCCTCCTCGGCAAGGGCTTCGCCCTGATGACCCAGGGGAAGCTCGACAAGGCGATCGTCCCCCTGACCGCGGTCGTCAAGGCGACCCGCAAGGGTGAGTTCGCCGGGGCCGACAGCCAGCTCGCCGCCGCGTACTTCTACCTCGGCGTCATCGGCGTGAAGCAGAACCGGCCCGACGAGGCGCTCACCCAGCTCGGCCACGCGCTGAAGATCGAGCCGACCGACTCCGACGCGATGTACCAGGTCGGGCTCGCGCAGCTGCAGCAGGGCGAGCCCGCCGCGGCCGTCGCCACCTTCCGTGACGCCCTCCGCTTCGTGCCCACCGGCTGGTGCGAGCCCTACCAGCAGCTGCAGGTGGCCTACACCTCGATGAGCAAGCCGGACCTCGCGACGTACGCCGCCGCGATGGCCGGCTTCTGCGGCAACAAGGTCGACGAGGCCAAGGCCCAGCTCACCGCCCTCACCGCCGGGCCCGCCGCCGTCGACGCGATGCTCGGCCTCGGCGTCATCGCCGAGACCCAGAAGGACACCAAGGCCGCGGCCGACTGGTACCGCGAAGGCGCTGGCCAAGGACCCGAAGAACATCACCGCGATCTCCTCGCTGGCCGCGCTCGGCGTCTCGCCGAAGGCGTCCGGCACCGCGAAGAAGAAGTGAAGGAGCGGGCGAGATGAGCGAGAACCAGACCCTGCCGGACTCGGACGTCGACCTGCTCGACCTGCTCGACGACATGTCGGCACCACCCGAGACCCCGACCCCGGCCCCGCCCGTCGACGAGGCCCGTCGCAAGCGGCGCCGCATCCTCCTGGCGATCCTCGTGGCCCTGCTCGTCGTGTTCGTCGGGCTCTTCGCGTGGTACCTGCTGAACCGCAAGCCGCTCAGCGAGCTCCCCGGCCTCAGCGAGGCGCGCCTGCCCACGTACAAGACGTCGTTCTACGACGTGGCCAAGCCGCTCGGCGTCGCCGTCTCGCTCGACGGGTCGCGGATCTACGCCACCCAGTCCGGCGCGACCCCGGCGCACGGTCGTCTTCGACCGTGACGGCAACACCGTCGGCGAGCTCGAGCCGCCGGCCACCCCGAAGACCTTCCACGTGCCGGTCTACGTCGCGGTCGAGCCCCGCCACGGGTGACGTCTACGTGGGCGACCGGGCCGCCGGGAAGGTCTACGTGTACGACGAGAGCGGCACCTACCTCTCGACGTTCCAGCCCAAGGGCGACGTGAAGGCCATCTCGCCGCTCGGTCTCGCCGTCGGCCCGGACGGCACCGTCTACGTCGCCGACGTGCTGAGCGCCACCCCGGCCGAGCACCGCATCCTCGCCTTCGCCGGCGACGGAACCCTGAAGAAGGTGCTGGGCAAGGGCGAGCTCAACTACCCCAACGCCATCGTCGTGGGGAACCAGCGGCGAGCTGTACGTGAGCGACAGCAACAACGGTCGCGTCGTCGTCATCGACGACGCCGGCAAGGTCTCCACCCTCGTCGCCCGCGGCGTCGGCGACGGCGACCTGGGGCTGCCGCGCGGCCTGGCCATCGACGACGAGGGCCGGATGTTCGTCGTCGACACCACCGACCACATGGTGCGGCTGTTCACGACCGGGGCCTCGCCGACGGACCACCCGGGCTACGTCGGCTCGTTCGGCGACGAGGGCCACGACGACGGCAAGTTCACCTTCCCCAACGGCCTCGCCACGGACACCCGTGGACGCGTGTACGTGGCCGACCGGGAGAACAACCGCATCGAGGTGTGGGGCTACTGATGCCCACCGAGATGCGGTCCCACAGGAGTGGCCTGACGGAGGCAACGACAACGTCGTTGCAGCAGAACCGTTCCGGTTCACCGCACAACAACTGGAGTACACAACTTCACAGCCCAGATTGGAACGCGATCATGAGAAAGGACAAGAAAGTGCGGAGGCTGCTGGCGCTCGTTGCGACTGCCGCCACCGCGTTCTTCCTGGGGGCAGTGCCGGCGTACGCCGACAACGGTCCCCACGTGTCAACCGCCACGAATGCGGCGACCACCGGCGTCCACATCACGGATGCCGGCCAGGGGCGTTGCGCCTCGTGTCACCGGGCCCACACGGCTCGCGCTGCCTTCCTGCTCAACGCCACGAGCGAGGAAAGCCTGTGCTACTCGTGTCACGGTGACGGCGGCACCGGAGCAACGACCGACGTTCAGAGTGGGCTGGGTTACGACGCCGCGTCGAGGACGACGTACCCGAACGGCACCACCCTGACCGTCAACCGCGGCACCACCGTGGTCGGCGCCCTTCGCGGCGGCGGCTTCGAGAAGGCCGCACTCGGAACGGGTCTCGCGACCAAGGAGATCTACTACAACGCGGCGCGGGCCTCGTACAGCTCGCGCAACCAGCTGGTCCCGCCGCTCACCACGGCCCGCAGGACACCACGTCCAGCCACCTCGGTGGCACCGGGATCATGTGGGGCAACGGGCCCATCTCCGGGACGGCGAACAACGGCAAGGTGATGAGCGGCACGACGGCGACCAAGCTCGAGTGCACTGCTTGCCACGACCCGCACGGCAACGGGCAGTACCGCATCCTGCGGGCCGTGCCCGACCGACTCGGGCTTCACGGCAACGCTGCCGGGCAACACCACGCCCGGCATCGTCATCAAGGACACGGCCAACAAGGTCTACACGACGACCAACTACTGGATCGCCGGCGACCCCAACGCCGTGGCCGACACCGGGACCAAGACGATCCTCGGCGGAACCTCCACCGTGGACCCGACTCCGGTCCAGAAGACGGTCGCTGCGAACGTCAGCTCGTTCCAGGCGAACGTCGCCGCGTGGTGCACCACCTGCCACACGCGCTACCTGGCGCCGTCGGGCTCGTACAGGTACCAGTTCCGGTGACGCCGTCTTCACCTACCGGCACACCGGCGACAACGTCAGCCGGCCGACGCTGCGGCGAACCGCAACTGCATCCAGTGCCACGTGGCCCACGGGTCCAACGCACAGATGCCGAACTCGAAGGTCGAGTTCCCTGGTGGCACCACCACCAGCAGTGACAGCCGTCTGCTCCGTGTGGACGACCGCGGTACCTGCGTCATGTGCCACAACGTCTGACCCGGCACCCAGTCGAGCCAGATCCCTCTGTGGGTTGCAGGCGGCCCCTCACCCGGGCCGCCTGCAGCTCCGGACCCCACCGAACCACGACGACACGGAGTGCCGACGATGTCCGAGCAGCGCGCCAGGCGGCCCAGCCGCACGCGCCGCACGTGGCGCGCCCGGCAGCCGGTCGTCGCCGCCGCGGCCGCCGTCCTGGTGACCGCCGCCGTCGTCGCCGTGGGCCAGACCCTCGGCGCCCAGCCGGCCCTTCACGCACCGGGCACCTCGTCCGCACCCGCCCGGCCCTCCAGCGCCGCGGTCGCGCCCCCGGCGCAGCGACTCGACGTCAGGCCGGCCGCCGCGTTCGCCGACCCGGCCACGCCGGACGCCAGCCCGACCCCCACCCCGACCGGCTCCGACGCCGCGACCACCCCGGGCCCCCGAACCCTCGACCGACGGCACCGGCGCCCCTGCGCCCGACCCCACCTCGGCCCCCGAGCCGTCGCCCACCCCCGCCGGTGCCGGGCCCGCCCCCGTCCCCGCCCGCGGCACACCGGCCCCGCTCCCTCCCTCCTCCGGGCTGAGCGGCGGGCTCGCGGCCCTCGCCCTCGTCGGGCAGCCGGGCGCGGCTCCGACCTACCTGCCCGCCGGGCAGCCCCTCACCGACCTGCTGCCCTACCAGTCCTTCCGGGTCGTGGCCCAGGTCGCCAACGGCGGGTCGGACGACGTCACGGTCACCCCTCGCCTGGAGTACCGGGTGGCCGGCCAGGGCGCGTACCGCGTCGTCCCCGACGCCGCGACGCCGGGGCTCCCCCTGCACGCGGCGGAGGAGTGGATGCCGGCGGCCAAGGTGGGTACGAAGCTCGCCCCCGAGGCGGCGACGACCGCGGCTGACGACGCCCGGCTCCCGGCGCCCACCGGCCTGGCCCGCGCCCGTGGCCACCGCACGAGCGGGTCCGCCACCGCGGACGGGTACACCCTCGCCGGCCACACCGTGGCCGAGCAGGAGTTCACCGTCGCGCTGTCGGTGGATGCCGCCTACCGCGCCGCCTACGAGGTCCGCGTCACCGACGACGGCCGGGCGCTCGACGGGCTCACCGCGGTGCAGGTGACCGTGGCCGACGCCCCGGGCACCCTGCTGAGCCCCGGCCAGCGGCAGGGGGCCGACGGCGACGGCACCGTGGCCGCCGCCACGCTGCCGGCCTACCCGCTGGTGGCCGGGTCGTCGACGATCGCCGCGAGCGCCACGAACTCGGCGCTGCTCTCCCCCGGGGCGGCCCCCGCCGCTGCCGGCGACCCGCTCGACACCACCATCGGCCCGAACGGGCCCGCGACCATCCACGACCCCTACTCGTCGACGACGAGCGGGCAGTGCTCGGTCTGCCACCAGACGCACACGGCGCAGTCCGGCGCCCTCGTCAAGGCGACGACGACCACCGAGCAGTGCTACACGTGCCACGCCGGCGGCGTCGGGGGTGCCGACGTGCAGGCGCAGTACACCCTCGGCCAGCCGGCGAACGACCCTGCCACGAGGTCGTACTGGTCGCACGACACCTCGGACGCCACCAACCACACGGTCGACACCGACAACGAGTTCGCGGGCCGGCTCGACCGGCACAGCCAGTGCACCGACTGCCACGACCCGCACGGGACGACGACCGACCCGGCCACCATGACCGCCACCGGGTGGACCCTGCCCGGCGGCCTCGCCAACGTCTCCGGGGTCGCAGTGAGCAACGGGGCGGCCGGCACGGCACCGACCTACACCTGGCTCGACGGCACGGTCGCGCCCGTCACGGCCGAGTACCAGCTGTGCTTCAAGTGCCACTCGGGCTTCACGACCCTCCCCGGCGACGTTCCCGGCAAGCCCTCCCAGGACGTCAGCGACCTCGGCGTCGCGCTGAACCCGGCCAACGCCTCGTACCACCCGATCGAGGCACCCGGCCGCAACCAGACCCAGAAGCTCGCCGACAGCCTCGCCGGCACCTCCCCCTACAAGCTGTGGAACTTCACCACCGGCGACACCGTGCGCTGCGTCAGCTGCCACTCGAGCAACACGACGGGCACGGCATCCGATCCCGCGCAGAACGCGCCCGGCGCGACGCTCACCGTGCACGCGTCCACGAACCGCGGCATCCTCGTGCGGCCCTACGAGAACCGGGTGCTCACCGCGGCCGGGCGGTTCTACGACAACCAGGGCTTCGCCCTGTGCCTCACCTGCCACATGGAGACCCCCTTCATGAACCAGTACCGCCCCGCCGCCGCGGAGGGCACGAACTTCGTGTTCCACGGCCTGCACATGGCGGGGATCACCACCAAGGGCAGCGGTGGGCTCGACATCGACACCGCGGGGGCCGGCCAGGGCAACGCGCGCTGCGCGGAGTGCCACTTCGACAACCACGGCACGACCGACCTGCCCACCGCCCAGACGGTGTCCGGCGACCGGCTCGTCGTCTTCGCCCCCGACGTCCTGGGGAGCAAGGCGATGGGCGGGGTGCCCACGTTCACGAAGACCGCGACCGGCGGTTCGTGCACGGTCACCTGCCACGGCAAGGACCACCAGGGCGCCACGTACAGCAACTGAACCGGGCACCTCTATCGGATATGTGCCGGTCGGCGGATAGTTTCGCAAATCGCTCAAAACCACACTGGAAGTGGCACAGGGAACCACCCACCATGCCGACGACCGAGGAGCGAGAACCCCATGTCCCGAGTACGGGAAGCAACGACCACGGGATCGCCGACGGACCCGGCCGATGCCAGGGGCGGCCTGCTCGCCCGGTTCGGGCTGGACGCCACGGCGGACGACCAGGAGGTCGAGACCACCTACGACCAGATCGTCGAGTACCTCGACGAGGCCCCGGGTGACATCCGCGGCTGGGCGGACCGCCGCCAGCAGGAGGCCGACCGGATCTTCGCGCTGCTCACCGCTGCGGAGACCGAGCTGGCCACGCCCGCGCGCACGCCCGCGGCTCGCCCGGCGGCGCCCGTCGAGGCCGACCCGCAGACGCCCCCGAGCTCGACCAACAAGATGCTGCTCGGCATCATCGCCGTGCTCGTCACGGTGGGCGTCGTCTTCGGCGTCTACTGGGTGGGCCGGCCCACCGTGCCTGACGTCAGCGCGGCCGCCAGCCCCACCGCCAGCGCCGCCCCGAGTGCCGCCCCGACGATCGACACGGCCCAGCTGGCCGCGCTGACCGAGAAGGTCAAGGCCGACCCCAAGGACGTCGCGTCGCTCCAGAAGATCGTCGACCTCTACTTCACCGCCAACGACTGGACCAGTGCGAAGGCCGCGGCGCAGAAGGTGCTCGACGCCGACCCGAAGAACGAGCAGGCCTTCGTCAGCCTCGGCGCCGCCTCCTACAACGGTGGCGACAACGCCGCCGCGGAGAAGGTCTGGAAGCAGGGCCTGGTGCTCTTCCCGAAGAACCCCGAGCTGCACTACGACCTCGGCTTCCTCTACATGACCAACGGTGACAACGCCAAGATGCGCACCGAGTGGGCCAAGGTCGTCGAGCTCGCCCCCGGCAGCGAGCTGGCCAAGACCGTCCAGTCCCAGGTCGGCGCCGTCACCAAGAAGTAGCGCCCCCGCCACCCGCAGCCCCGGCACTCGACCGCGACCCCGCCCCCACCCACAGGAAGCCCCGACATGAACGGCAACATCACCCTCGCAGTGGCCTTCGCCGCGGGTCTGGTGTCGTTCGCTTCCCCCTGCTGCCTGCCCCTGGTCCCCGTCTACGTCGGCTTCATCGTCGGCAGCGACGCGGACCGGGTGCGGCCGGCCCGCAGCGCCGCGTTCCGTCAGTCGCTCGCGTTCGTCCTGGGCTTCACCGTCGTCTTCGTGGCCCTGTGGGCCTCCATCGGCCTGGTCGGGTACGCCCTGCGCGACCACGTCAGCCTGCTGCGCCAGCTCGGCGGCGCCGTGCTCGTCGTGATGGGCCTGCACGTGGCCGGCCTCATCTCGCTGCCCGTGCTCGGCCGTCAGGCCGGCGCCGGCGCGAACATGGGCCGGCTCCTGCAGCGCCGCCCGGACGGCACCGTCATCGAGCAGGCACCCCGGGTGGGCCGCTCGGTGCTGTTCGGGGTGGTCTTCGCCGCCGGGTGGACCCCCTGCATCGGCCCGATCCTCAGCGGCATCATCGGCCTGGCCTCGCTGCGCTCGGACGTCGGGCAGGGAACGGTGCTCCTGCTCGCCTACGCCCTCGGGCTCGGCATCCCCTTCATCCTCGTGGCCCTGGGCGCGGACAGCCTGCGCCAGCGCCTCGGCTGGTTCGCCCGCCACGACGCCGCCGTCTCCGTGGTCACCGGCTCGATGCTCGTCATCGTCGGCTTCCTGATGATGACCAACCTGCTCATGCGGCTCTCCCAGTTCTTCCCGACCATCCCCGTCTGAAAGGCACCGCGATGACGACCACCGTGAGGCGCGACGAGACCACCTCGCACGTGCCGGGTCACGTCGACCACACCGAGCACGGCGTCGACGTCCTCGACGGGTCGGAGGCGGCCGGTCACGGCCCCCACCACCAGCACCACCCGCTGCGGCGCGTCTGGCTCTTCCTCATCTCGATGCGCACCGGCCTGTGGATCATCCTCACGCTCGGCGTGCTCACCCTCCTCGGCACCCTGCTCATGCAGGCCGAGCCGGAGGTCCGCGCCGACGCCGAGGCCTACCAGCAGTGGCTCGCGGGCACCCCCACCCAGCGCTACGGCGGCTGGGCCGGCATCCTCGACAAGCTCGGCCTGTTCCACGTCTTCTCGACCTGGTACTTCATGGGCCTGTTCGCGCTGCTCAGCCTCAGCATCCTGGCCTGCTCGATCAACCGGGCCCCCCGGCTGTGGCGGGTGGCGACCAAGCCGCGGACGACGATGAGCGAGGTCTTCTTCAGCCACGCCCCGCTGCGCGCCACCGTCGACCTCCCCGTGGACGGCGCGACCGCCGCCGAGCGCGTGCGGAAGGCGTTGCGCCGCGAGCACTTCCGCGTCGTCGAGACCACGACCAAGCACGGCCCCGCCGTGTACGCCGACCGCTTCCGCTGGGGCCCGTTCGGCACCGTCGTGGCGCACCTCAGCCTCATCCTGGTCATGCTCGGCTTCGTCGTCAGCGCCACCACCGGCTTCAAGGACAAGGCCTTCATCGCCCCCGTCGGCGTGCCGGTCAGCGTCGGCCACGGCACCGGCCTGGTCGTCGAGGCGAAGTCGTTCACCGACGCGTACTACGACAACGGCGCCCCCAAGGACTACGTCTCCGACCTGGCCCTGACCAAGGACGGCCAGCAGGTCGCCCGCCACGAGACCCGGGTCAACTCGCCGCTCATCTACGACGGCGTCTGGTTCCACCAGTCGTCGTTCGGCAACGGCGCCGACGTCACCGTGACCGAGGGCGGCAAGGCCGTCTACTCCGGCCTGGTCCCCCTCCAGTGGACGTCCGACGACGGCCAGCAGAGCATCGGCCAGCTGAGCATCCCGTCGCGCGGCATCACCGTCTTCGTGGTCGAGGCCGCCTCGGGCCAGGTCCTCGCGGACCTGCCGGCCGGCTCGGCCCAGCTCGAGGTGCACAAGGCCGGCGTCAACGACCCCCTCGGCGCACCGGTCGTGAGCCAGGGCCAGTCGGCGGTCGTCGACGGCCTGACCTACACCTACGAGCGCAACCGCCAGTACACCGGCCTCACGGTCAAGCAGGACAAGGGCTCGTGGATCGTCTGGCTCGGCTCGGCCCTGCTGGTGCTCGGCAGCTGCCTGGTCTTCTTCATGCCGCACCGCCGGGTCTGGGTGCGCATCCACGACAACGCCGACGGCACCTCCCGCGTCATGGTCGGCGCCCCGGTCAAGCGGGACCCCGGCTTCGAGCCGGTCTTCCAGGAGCTGGTCTCCACCATCACCCGGCCTGACAGCCCCGTCGGCGCCACCCACGAGGAGTGACAGAAATGCTCAGCTACTCCCAGTTCGCGTTCGTCGCGGCACTCATCACCACCGTCCTCGCCTGCATCGCCTACGCCTGGGCGATGAGCGCGGGCCACCGCTCGACGTCGCGGGCACCGCAGAAGAAGGTGCTCGTCACCGCCTACGGCGACGACCTGCTCGACGACCTCGACTCGCTCCCGGAGGTCACCGAGGATGCCGGGTCGGGCCGCGACGCCGCGATGTCGGCGGCGACCCTCGCCAAGTACGGCACCCGCCTGACCTGGCTCGCGCTCGGGTTCCTCACCGTGTGCCTCGCCCTGCGGATGATGGCCACCGGCCACGGGCCCTTCGTCACCCAGTACGAGTTCGCGACCTCCCTGGCCTGGGGCATGCTGGCGGCCTACAGCTACTTCGAGTGGCGCTACCACGCACGCACGCTCGCCCTGTTCATCCTGCCGCTGACGGTGATCGCCCTCGCCTACGCCGGCACCCAGAACAGCCAGGTCGACCCGCTCGTGCCCGCGCTGCAGAACAGCCTGCTGCTCACCATCCACATCATCGTGGCGATCTTCGCCTACGGCGCCTTCGCGATCTCCTTCGCCGCCGCCGCCCTGACCCTGTGGACCCCGCGGCGCTGGCGCCACCTGGTGCCCAAGGACGACGTGCTCGACCGGCTCGGCTACCGCGCGGTCGTCATCGGCTTCCCGCTCGACACGATGGTCCTCATCCTCGGCGCCGTCTGGGCCGAGATCGCCTGGGGCAGCTACTGGAGCTGGGACCCCAAGGAGACCGCCTCGCTCGTGACCTGGCTCATCTACGGCGGCTACCTCCACGCCCGCGTCGCCCGCGGCTGGACCGGGCGCCGCGCCGCCTGGCTGCTCGTCATCGGCTTCGCCAGCGTCGTGCTCACCTTCGCCGGCAACGCCTTCTTCGGCGGCCTGCACAGCTACGCGTGACCCGGAGGGACCGACAGACGGCAAGGAAGTGACCGACATGGACCACGACGACCTCTTCGACGACGACCTCCTGCCCGACCCCACCCCGGGTCGGTCGGCGGCCCCGGTGCGCACCGCCCGCCTCGCACCGCAGCCGGTGGAGCACGTCGCGGGGGTCGACGTGCTCGCCGATCCCGGCACCGCGCGCGCACCGCGCCCGGGGTCGGGGTCGGGGGCCGGCGGTGGACAGCCGGGGCTGCGCGAGCGGATCCGCTCGAGCCGGTTCGGCACGCTGGCCGTGCTGCTCGTGACCGCCGCCCTCGTGGCCGGTGGCGCGTGGCTGGTCAACGGCCAGCGCACCGAGGCGGCCACGGCCGCCGGCACCACGGTCGTCACCCTGCCCGGGACGTCGACCGTGCCCGCACCCAAGGTCGGCGCGGCCGCGCAGGACTTCACCCTGTCGACCATCGACGGGACAACCGTGTCGCTCGACCAGTTCAAGGGCAAGGCCGTCTGGGTCGTCTTCGGCGCCAGCTGGTGCGCCGCCTGCCAGGCCGAGGTCGCCGACATCCAGGCCGCGCACGAGAAGTACGGCCCGCAGGGCCTGGTCGTGCTGGCCGTGAACATCAACGAGAGCCAGGATGCCGTGCGCAGCTACGCGAACCGCGTCGGCACGAGCTACCTCGTGGGCGCCGACGACCAGTCCGCCATCGCGGACGCCTACCGGGTGTCCGCCATCCCGGCCCACTTCTTCGTCGACCGCACGGGCGTGCTGCGTGAGATCCGCCAGGGCGGTGTGTCCACCGACAGCATCGCCGCATCCGTGAGCCGCGCGATGGCACCATGACCACCTCCGGCGACGAGCCCGTCCCCGTCGGCAGCGATCCCGTCGCCGAGGGTGACGGTCGGTGACCCTCGACGGTGACTCCGTCGCCGAGGCGATGACTCGGTCCCTCTCGACGGCGACCCCCTGACCGAGGATGACGAGTCCGCGTCGGTCACCGAACCCACCGCCGAGGCCCGCCCGGGGTTCAAGGACCGGTGGGTCCGGCGGTTGGTGCGGGTGCTGCCCAGGACGACCCGCGGCATCCTCGGCCTGGTCGGTGGCGTGCTGCTGCTCGGCGTGCTGGGAACGCTGGGCGGCGTGCACCTCGTCGAGTACTCCGAGAGCGCGGCCTTCTGCACGACCTGCCACACGATGACCCCCCAGAAGAAGGCCTACGAGGCCGGGGTCCACCAGGACGTCGGCTGCGGCGAGTGCCACGTCAACCCGGGGGTGGTGGGCTTCGTCAAGGCGAAGCTGGCCGGCACCCGGGAGCTGTACGCCCTCGTCACCAGCACGTACCCCACGCCCATCCCGCCGATCCCGCACGACGAGCTGCCTCCCACGAAGAACACCTGCGAGAAGTGCCACCCGCTCTCCCAGCTCGCCGACCCCGGCCAGCCGAGCAAGCTGCACGTCAGGGCGTCCTTCGAGCGGGACGAGCCGAACACCCGCCACGACCTCGCCGTGCTGATCCGCCCCGCCAACGCCGACAGCGGCGACCCGGTGTCGGTGCACTGGCACGTGCTGCAGGACGTCACGTACACCTCGAGCGACGAGCACCAGCAGACCATCGACAGCGTGCAGTTCAAGGACTCCACAACCGGCGAGCTCGAGCAGTACATCGCCGAGGGGCAGGTGCGCGAGTCGGTCAACGCCGGCGCCGACCTGGCCCGGCTCACCGCCACCGAGACGACGCGCACCATGGACTGCCTCGCCTGCCACAACCGGGTCGGGCACGACTCGCCGACCGCTGACCGGGCGGTCGACGCCGCCCTGGCCGACGGCTCGATCAGCCCGGACCTGCCCTACATCAAGCGCAACGGCGTCACCCTGCTGACGAACAAGTACGCCACCGACGAGGAGGGGCGGGCCGCCATCAGCAAGCTGTCCGACTTCTACGCGACGAAGTACCCGCTGGTCGCGAAGAACCAGGCGAGCGAGATCGCCGCGGCGACCCGCGAGCTCACGGCGATCTTCGACCAGACCGTCACCTCGCACATGAACACCCGCAGCGGCACCTACCCGAACAACCTGGGCCACCAGGCCTCCCCCGGCTGCTTCCGGTGCCACGACGGTGCCCACTACAAGGTCGTCAAGGGACGGGTGACGAAGGAGACCATCCCGTCCACCTGCGAGACCTGCCACACCGCGCCGCAGGGCTCCAAGACGGTCGCCAACGTGCCGCTCGGCACCCGCCCGGCCGACCACATGGACCCGCTGTGGGTGTTCGACCACCGCGTCGTGGCCGGCAGCACCTCGGCCAACCCCGCCACCTGCGGTGTCTGCCACGCGACCAGCTACTGCGAGAACTGCCACAAGAGCGGCGCCATCAAGGTCAGCCACGACCAGATGCTCTACAACCACGCGAAGTCCGTCACCGCCGCCGGCAGCACGACCGCCTGCGCCGTGTGCCACCAGCAGGCGTACTGCGCCGAGTGCCACAAGGACGACGTGCTGCCCAGGTCGAACGCCCACCTCCCGTCCGGAGGGGGTTGACGATGACCAGCACCCGCCCCCACGCCGAGGACCGTGAGGTCTGGCTCGGGGTCCACGAGGCGAGCGAGATGCTCGGTGTCTCGACCGCGACGCTGCGGCGGTGGAGCGTGGCCGGGAAGATCGAGACCTTCACGACCCCGGGTGGGCACCGCCGGTACGCCCGCTCGACGCTCGAGCACCTGCTGCCCCAGGCGGCCGGCGGCGAGCAGTCGGTCGCGTCGCTCGGCGGCTCGGCCGACCGGGTGGTCGAGGTGCTGCGGGCCAACATCGCGGCCGTCTGCCCCGACGTCTCGTGGCTCGACGGTGCCGACCAGCAGACGCTCTCGGGGCTGGCCCTCGCCGGCCGGGCGATGGTCGACGGCGTGCTCGGGTACGTCGACGGGGCCTCGCGCCGGGAGCGGGAGGCGGCGCTGGCGCCCGCCCTGCGGGCCGCCGAGCTGCACGGGCGGCTCGCCGAGCGCCGGGGCGGGAACCTCGGCGAGACGGTCGCGACCTTCCAGCGCTGCCGCAGCCTGCTCCTCGACCTGCTCGGCGAGCTGGCCTGCCGGCACGGGCTGGGCACCCCAGCGGCGACGCGGATGCTGGCTCGCGCCAACGATGCCGGCGACCGGTTGGTCGTCGCCCTCGTCTCGGCGCACACCGGCGCCTCGCAGGCCCGCGCCGCCCTGGGGGTCTGACCGCCTCTCCTGGTCCCAGGGGCCAAGGGGGTCGAGGGTCAGCCGGCGTCGGTGACCGCTCGCGCCGCGTCGGCCTGCTGGGCGAGCAGGTCGGTGAGGCTCGCCATCAGCCCGGCTCGCTGCTCGATGAGCTGCTGAAGCCGCCTGGCCTCCGCCTCGCGCAGGTCGTTCAGCGACTCCAGCGCGTTGGCCAGGTCCCAGCGGTCGCGCCGGTACTGGTGCAGCCCCTCCGACTCGATCCTGCTCAGGTCCGCCCACGAGTCGAGCTGCTCGAGGGCCGCCTCGCTGGCGTGGGCACCGCTCTCGGCCAGCGCCGCACCGACCGAGCGGCTGGCGGCCTCGGTGAGCCGGTCGACGGTGCGCAGGTGCTCGGCGGCGCGCTCACCGGCCTCGTCGAGGGCGTGGGCGGCTCCGCGGGCGGCCCGCTTCTGCTGGTCGATCGCGTCGACGCTGCGCCGCACGGACTCGAGGTCGTCGCGGGCCGAGCGGGCCGCCGCCTCGAGCACGAGCAGGGCCATGCTCGCGGCGTCGGCGACGGCCAGGAGCTCGGCGATGTGTTCCGGGCCGAGGCGACGGTCGTCGGCACGGGCCGCCGGGCGGCCGTTGACCGGTGGCCCGGCATCGCTCGACGACACCATCACGTCCTCCTCGGTGCGCACCCCTGCGGCGCTCACGGGTCAGAGGCTAGTGGCGCGGCGACGGCGCGCGGCCCCGCAGGTGCGCGACCGTTGCCGCGGGTCAGGGCAGCACGTCGGAGCGGGCGCGGGACTCGACCCGGATGGTGACCGAGACGCCGAGGTCGCGCAGGGCCGGGCCGATCATCGGCAGCTCCGCCTCGCCGACGACCACGACCACGGCGGTGCGGCCGTCCGGGGTGCCCGTACCCGGGGCGAGCCGCCACTCGCGGATGCTGCCCGGCCGGGGGCGGCTGCCGAGGTAGACCGCCGCACGCTCCTGCACCGACCGGTTGCTCAGCGGCACCGACTCCCCCACGCCCTGGTCGTAGGCCGAGTCGTCGAGCGCGTTGGCCGCGCTCAGGGCCGCGCCGTCGGCGACGTCGAGCAGCCGCATCCTCGACAGGTGCGCCGAGGTGACGGCCACCGCGCCGGCGATGAGCAGCATCGCGATGAGGGCCAGCCCGAGGATGAACAGGCTGATCGAGCCGTCCTCGTCGCGCGCGGCCGCCGCGGTCCGGGCACCCGGCTGGCCGGCCCCCGACGGTCGGTCACGGGAGCCCCCGGAACCGGTCGACGGTGGACAGGTGGCTGGCGCTGACCGGCACGGACAGCGGGATGACGTCGCGCACGAACGAGGGCACCAGCGGCAACGGCACCCGCACCGTCGCGGTGGTCTCGACCCGCCCGTCCGGGCGCAGGCACGGGGTGCCGTCACAGGCGATGGCCAGGCGACCGGACTCGTCGAACGCCTGGTCGAGGAACGCGATCCGGGCGGCGGCCTGCGCCCGACCGGCCGCCTCGTCGCCCGTCCCGGCGGTGACGTAGGCCCGGCCCGCCTCGCGGGCCGCCTGGCTCACGGCGTACGACCCGGCCTGGACCCGCGCCAGCATCATCACGAGGTAGACGAGCGGGATGAGCATGAGCACCGCGAGCACGACGAACTCGACGACGGCGCTCCCCCGTTCGTCGCGAGCGACCCGCTGGCGCGGCATCACTGGGCCTCCAGGAACGCGCGCCCGACCACGTCGAGCCGGTCGCTCGGGGCCGAGCAGGCCGAGCACCGGGATCGGGGCGACGACGCGCACCTCGACCACGCGCACTCCCGCGACGACCGACTCCCGGCTGGTGACGTGGCGTGCGTACCGCGGCGAGAGCGACTCGCTGATCAGCGCCTCGGTGCGCGACACGCCCTGGCCGGCGACGGCATCCGCTCTGGCCCCGAGCCGGGCACCCTCGGAGGCGCACGAGATGAGCGTGTTGCGGGTGTGCAGGGCCAGGCCGAGCTGGACGACCGCGAGGAACAGCACCACCACGAGCACCGACACCATCGTGAAGTCCGCGACGGCGGCGCCTCGCTCGGCTCGGGTGCACCGCATCGGGTGCGGTCAGCCCCTCACCGAGGCCAGCGCGCTCTGGAACATGTCGATGAGCTGGCCCTTGGCGACGACCCACAGTGCGGTGACGAGGCCGGCGGTCATCAGCGTGATGAGCACCCAGCCGGGCACGTCACCGCGCTCAGCCCGTCGCGCGACCGCGTCCAGGCGGCGCGCGGCGACCAGCTGGAGTCGCGCGGACAGGGTGTGGATGATCGACATCGGTCGGTCCTTCCTGGTCAGAGGGTGAAACGGAAGAAGGTGAACCCGGGGAACACGGCGAACAGCACCGTGACCGGGAGGATCAGGAAGACGACCGGGACCATCATCGCGATCTCCTTGCGGCCGCCCGCCTCCATGAGCGCTCGACGGCCCTCCTCGCGGACGTCCTGCGCCTGGGCGCGCAGCACGTCGGCCAGGGGCGTGCCCCGCTGGACGGCGATGACGACACCGTCGACGAACCGGCGCAGGCTCGCCAGGCCGGTGCGGTCGGCCAGCCCCTGCAGCGCGGTGGGCAGGTTGGCTCCGGCGCGGGCGTCGGCCAGGCAGCGTCGCAGCTCACCGGCGAGCTCGCCGTGCGAGAGCCGGCAGACCCGGTCGAGCGCGCCGACCGCTCCCTCGCCGGCACCGACCGCCAGGGCGAGCAGCTCTGCGACGGTGGGGAACTCGGTCAGCATCCGCGCCTCGCGGCGGGCCGCCCGACGGGACAGGAGGTAGTCGGCGCCGGTCACCCCCAGCCCCAGCCCGATCGCGGTGAGCATCACGACGGCGACCACACCGGCATCCCGCAGCGACGAGCGCGAGCACGCCGACACCTGCGCCGACGACGGCACCCAGCGCGCCCCAGAGCACCTGCTCGGCGCGGAACCGGTCGACGTCGGCGGCCAGCCCGGCGCGCAGCTGGCGGCGGCGCACCGAGTCGGCCCCGCCCATGACCCGCTCGACGACCCCGCCGAGGTCACGGACGACCGGCCCCACCACGACGCCGAAGGCGCCGCCGGCGGGTCGGCCGTCGTCGAGCAGCCGCGAGGGCCGTGGGGTGTCGCGCAGGTAGGGCAGCACCCGGCCGGCCAGGCCGGGCCGACGGTGCCGGGGCAGCCCCAGCCAGACCAGCGCCAGGCCCGAGCCCGAGCACGAAGCCGAGGACGGCGCCGCTGCGCGCGAGGCCGCTCACCGCAGCACCCGCTCGTCCTCGGGCAGCCGGCCGATGCGCACCATCGCCCAGTAGGCCACCGCGGTCAGGGCACCCCCGACGGCCAGCACCGCGACGCCGGTCGCGGTGGAGTACGCCGCCACGGACTCGGGGTTCGTCGAGAGCATGGCCAGCACGGCCCACGGCGCCGCCACCGCGAGCCGGGCGGCGTTGACGGTCCAGGACTGCCGGGTCTCCAGCTCGGCCCGCGTGCGGGCGTCCTCGCGCAGGAAGCCCGACAGGGTGCGCAGCAGGTGGCCGAGGTCGGTGCCGCCGACCTCGCGGGCGATGCGCAGGCTCTCGACGAGCCGGTCGCCGACGGGGTCGCTCAACCGCTCCTTGAGCCGGTCGAGGGAGTCGTGGAAGCGCCCGGTGAGCCGGTAGTCGTCCGCGAACGCGCGGAACGGCTCGCGCAGCTCGTCCGGGCCACGGGTGCCGAGCTGGGACAGCGCCTCGGGCAGCGCCATCCCGGCGCGGACCCCGGAGGTGATGTTGTCGACGGCATCCGGCCACAGGTCGCGCAGCCGCGCCCGACGGCGTCGGGCCCGCGCCCGCACGACACCGATGGGGAGGTAGGCGGCCATCGCCGCGAAGCACGCCGCGATCGGCAGCACGCCCACCGTCGCCTGCACCAGGGCCAGCACGAGCAGGAAGGCGATGACTCCGGCACCGAGGAGGGTGCGCACGGACAGCCCCTGGAAGCCGGCCTGGACGATCTCGTCGGAGAGCCGGTCGAGCGGGCCGGCCCGGCGGGTGCGCGCCACCGGCTGCTCCGGCGGGCACCCAGCAGCTCCACCAGACCAGGAACAGCCCCACCCCCAGGAGGAGCCCCAGCAGCAGACCGGTCATCCGACCGCCTGGGCGAGCAGTGCGGACAGGTCGTAGCCGGCCCGTTCGAAGCGGTCGGCGTGCGGGGGGAACCCGTCGGCGCGCACCAGGTCGCCGCCGCGGCGGACGAAGAGGTCGGCGATCTCGACGACGTCACCCTCGACCCGCCCCGGCACCGCGGCGATCTCGCGAACGGTGCGGCGGCCGTCGCGCTCCAGGGCCGCGTGCACGACGAGGTCGATGGAGGCCGCGACGGTCGGGACGACGAAGCGGGCCGACACGTTCTCGCCGGCCAGCAGCGGGAGCGTGCACATCTTCGTGACCGCCTCGCGGGCGCTGTTGGCGTGGATGGTGCACATGCCCGGCAACCCGGAGTTCAGGGCGATGAGCAGGTCGAGGCTCTCGGCCTGGCGCACCTCGCCGACGACGATGCGCGACGGGCGCATCCGCAGCGCCTCCTTCACCAGCCGGCGCAGCGGGATCTCGCCGGTGCCCTCGAGGGACGGCTGGCGGCACTGCATCGAGGCGACGTCGCGGTGCGGGATGCGCAGCTCGAAGACCTCCTCGCAGGTGACGATCCGCTCGCGCGCCGGCACCGCCGAGGCCAGGCAGTTCGAGCAGCGTCGTCTTCCCGGCCTGCGTGCCCCCGGCGACGAGGACGTTGAGCCCGGACGCCACCGCGGCCTCGAGGAAGCGCGCCGCCTGCCGGGTGAGCGTGCCCAGCCGCACCAGGTCGTCCATCGAGTCGGCCTTGACGACGAACTTGCGCACGTTGACGTACCAGTGGTCGCGGGTGATGTCCGGGATGACGACGTGCAGCCGGCTGCCGTCGGGGAGAACGGCATCCACGAAGGGCGAGCTGAGGTCGACCCGGCGACCGGACGACTTCAGCATCCGCTCGACGAGGTCGCGCACCTGGTCGTGCGACGAGCAGGGTGGTGGTCAGCTCGGCGACCCCGTGGCGCGCGACGAAGACCCGCGAGGGCTCGTTGACCCAGATCTCCTCGACCGACGGGTCGTCGAAGTACTGCTGCAGCGGGCCGTACCCGGCGACCGTGTCCCACACCGCGCGGGAGGCCGCGTCGACGTCGGTGAGCACCGGCATCCCACCGCTCATCGACCGCTCGTCGTAGTCGGCGACGGCCTCGCGTCACCAGCCGGCGCACCTCGCCCTCGTCGCGCGCCGGGTCGAGGCCCGAGCGACGGATCAGCTCACGCACCTCGCCCTCGAGCGTGTGGACGGCATCCACGGCCCCTCCTCCCCCGGCCGGACCCCTCCGCCGACCAGCGACCTCTCGGCAACAGAGAACCCGACGTCGCGGGTTTTCGCACCCCGAGATGCTGACCTGTGGATAACTCGGCCGCGTCGTCGGTCGGTCTTCCTACGGTGGCGGCCATGGAGATGACGCTCACCGTGCACGTGCCTCGTCGCCGGCCCCAGCCGGTCGACGTCGTCGTCGAGTGGTCGGTGCGGTCGACGGTCGCCGACGCTCTGTGCCGCGCTGGCCGAGCACCTCGGCGAGCCGGTGCCGCGGCTGAGCTGCCGGGGGCAGGTGCTGGCGCCCGACGCCGTCGTCGGGATGCCGCCGCTCCTGCACGGCGCCTCCGTCGCGGTCGACGCTCCGGGCGACGTCCCTGCCCCGCGGCCGCGGCGGCCGACCCGGCCCGTGCTCGACCTCGTCGTGGTCGGCGGCCCGGATGCCGGCCGCAGCCACCCGCTGTCGCCTCCCGGTGTCGTCGGTGGGTCGCGCGCCGGGCGCCGGTCTCGTCGTGGACGACGAAGCCCTGAGCCGCAGCCACGCGTTCGTCGGGGTGGGGCCGCACGGCGTCACGGTGGAGGACTGCGGGTCCACGAACGGCATCACGGTCGACGGGGTCCGGGTCCGGTCGGCGACGACGGTCGACGCGCGGTCGACGATCGTGGTCGGGTCGTCGACCCTGCGGCTTCGGCGGGCGAGTCGGGGCGGGTCCGCCGGTACGGCACCCCGGCGACGGCACGGTGCACCTCAGCCCCACGAGCGCACCACCGCTGGGTTCGGACGATGTCGAGATCCGCTGTCCCACAGCCCCGCCCGAGCGACATCGCGGCGCGCGTCCCGTGGATCGCGGCCATCGCCCCGGTGCCCGTGGCGATCGCCCTCGCGGTCTTCCTCGGTCCGCAGCTGTTGCTCTTCGCCGCCCTCGGGCCCGTCTCGCTGCTCGCCGGCGCCCTCGGCGACCGGTGGGGGTCCGGGCGGGCGCACCGACGCGAGGTCGCGGCGCACGCGGCGGCGGTCGCGGAGGCGCGCGGCCGGCTCGGCGACGCGCTCAGGAGCGAGGCGGAACGGCTCGACCGCGCCCATCCCGACCCGGCGGCCGTCCTGGTGACCGCCGAGCAGCGCTGGGCCGCGCTCTGGCGCGGCGGCGGGTCGGCCCGCGTGCGGCTGGGCTCGGGCGACGTGCCCACCCGGGTCGCCTGGGTCGAGGGGTCGAGCCGCACCCACCCGGCGGTCGCGCGGGCGCCGCTGGTCGTCGACCTCGCCGAGGTGGGCTGCCTCGGCGTCGTCGGGTCCGACGCCACCGTCGACGGCCTGCTCGCCGGGCTGGTCGGGCAGCTGTGCACGGCCCACGCCCCCCACGAGCTCGGCGGTCTCGGTCGCCTCGTCCGAGCCGGGGTGGTCGTGGGTGGGCCGCCTGCCGCACGCTGCCGACGTGCCGGTGGCGCCATCGGATGCCGTCGGCTCGGGCCGGCCGCTCACCGGCGAGCGCACCCGAGGTCGAGCCGGGCCGCTCCGGGTGCTGGTGGTGCCGCGGCCGGCGCCCGGCACGGGGGCCCTCGTGCAGGCCGCGCTGGGGGCCGGCGTGCTCGTCGTCGCGGGGGCACCGAGCCCGGCCGAGCTGCCGCCCGGGTGCGGGGCCGTCGTGGCCCGGGTCGGGGCCGAGCACGTCTACGACGGCGCGGCCGGGCCCGTGGTGTTCGTCCCCGACCTGGTCGGCCCTGGTGGTCCGACCGCCTGTCGCGGGCGCTCGCGCCGCTGCGCTGCTCCGACCCCACGACGAGCGGCCGGATGCCGTCGCGGCTCACCCTCGTCGACGCCCTCGGCGGAACGGAGCTCACGGCGGCGCGGGTGGCCGAGGGGTGGCGGTCGCGAGCCGGCACCGGTGGCCCCGGGGCGCAGGCGCCGCCCACCCCTGCTGCCGTCGTCGGGGCAGGGCCGGACGGCCCGTTCGTGATCGACCTCTGCCGCGACGGCCCCCACGTGCTCGTCGGCGGCACGACCGGGGCGGGCAAGTCGGAGTTCCTCCGCACGCTGGTCACCTCCTTGGCGATCTCGGCGCCGCCGGACGAGCTCACCTTCGTGCTGGTCGACTTCAAGGGCGGCGCCGCCTTCGCCGCCTGCGCGGCGCTCCCCCACGTGGTCGGCCTGGTCACCGACCTCGACGACCACCTGGTGTCGCGCGCCCTGGCCTCGCTGCGCGCCGAGCTGAAGCGGCGGGAGCGGCTGCTGGCCGCCGTCGGTGCCGCCGACCTCGAGGGGTACCACCGGGTGCGGCCCGACGACGCCGAACCCCTGCCCCGGCTCGTCGTCGTGGTCGACGAGCTGCGCGCCCTGGTCGAGGAGCTCCCCGACTTCGTGACCGGCCTGGTCCGGCTGGCCGCCCTCGGCCGGTCGCTCGGGGTGCACCTCGTCCTGGCGACCCAACGACCGTCCGGTGCGCTGACCGCCGAGGTGCAGGCCAACGTCTCGCTGCGGATCGCCTTCCGGGTGCGTGACCGGGCCGACTCGGTCGACGTCCTCGATGACGGGGCCGCCGCCACCATCGCCCCCAGCACGCCCGGGCGCGCCCTGGCCCGGGGGGCGGACGGCGCACTGGTCACCTTCCAGGCCGCGACGGTCGACGCACCCCGAGCCCGCAGCGACGTGGGGCTCACGGTCCGCGCCTGCCGGGTCGACGGCGGTCTCGCCGACGTGCCGCCCGGGGTCGACGAGCACGACGACGACGCCGGCGCGGCGGTGGTCGAGGTGGTGCGTGCGGCACACCGGCTCCTCGGCGGGCGCCCTGCCCGGGCGCCGTGGCTGCCGCCCCTGCCTGCAGTGGTGCCCGTCGGGGCGCAGCGGCTCGGGGGCGGCCGGTCCTGCGCGCCGTGGTGGGTCTCGTCGACGAACCCGACCTGCAACGCGTCACCGCGCTCGAGTGGAACCCCACTGACGGGCCCTGGCTGCTCGCCGGCGGGTCGCGCAGCGGCCGCACGACCGCCCTGCGCGCGCTCGCCCTCGCCGCGTCGACCGACGTCGGCCCGGACGCCCTCCACCTGCACGTCATCGACGCCCACGGCTCGCTGGCCGACCTCGCAGCGCTCCCCCATCTCGGCACGAGCGTGCCCAGCGACGACCAGCGAGGGCTGTGCCGCCCTGGTCCGCCACCTGCGCGAGGAGGTGGACCGTCGCCTCGGCGCCGCCGAGCCCGGTCGCTCGGCCGTGGCGTCGGCGGCCCGGCCGACGGTCCTCGTCCTGGTCGACGGCTGGGACCAGCTGGTCGAGGCCCAGCAACCGCACGGCCCCGACCCGCTGACCGGCTGCGCTCCTGCGGGTGCTGCGCGACGGCCGGGCGGTCGGCGTGGTGGGCGCGGTCACGGGCGGCCGGAGCCTGCTGCACCCGCGGTGGGCCGAGGTCGCCGGTCGCACCTTCCTGCTCGGCCGCATCGACCCCCTCGACGCCGCCCTCGCCGGGCTGCGCGCCGCCGACGTCCCCCACGAGCCGCCGCCCGGCCGGGCCGTGCGGGTGCACGACACCCGCGAGGTGCAGTTCACCCGCGCCACCCCCGACGACGCCGCGACCGTGGCGCTGGCTGCCGGGCCACGCCGCGCCGGCGGGGCGTGGCGGTGGGTCGCCCTTCCGGCGCTCGTCCGCCGAACCGAGGTGCCGCCGGCACTCGGAGGCTGCCCCCCGGCGACGGTCGCGACGAGGGGGTGCTCCTGGGCGTCGGCGGCGACCGTGCTGCCGCCTGCGGGTGGCACCCCGACACGGACGGCCGTCGCCTCGTCATCGCCGGCACCCCGCGGTCCGGTCGCACCAACGCCCTGCGGGTGGTCGCCGAATCCCTCTGTGCCCAAGGGCGGTTCGTCGTCTACCTGAGCTCGCGGGCGGATGCGAGCCGCGTCCCCTGGCCAGCGGGCATCGCCGTACTGGGGTTGGACGACCGCGCGCAGCTCGTCCGGCTGAGGCGCCGCCACCCCGACCTCGCGGTGTGCGTCGACGACGCCGACCGGCTGGGCGACAACGACCTGGTTCCCGTGCTGCGTGAGATCGTCGGCCTGGTCGACCGCGACGACGGGCTGGTCGTCGTCGCGACGTCGTCGACGGCCCTCGCCACGAGGTTCAGCGGGATCGACGTCGACGTCGCCCGGCACGGGTGCGCCCTGGTGCTGAACCCCGCCGCCGCAGACCGCGGTCCGTTCGCAGCGACGCTGCCGGACGGCATCCCCCGGCTGCCGGGGCGTGGCGTCCTCGTGGCCGGCGGTGAGGCGACCGAGGTGCAGGTGCTGCTGGCCGGCGGCTCAGTCGGGCAGGTCGCTCCCGGGCAGCACCTCGGTGTCCGGGTCGCGGGCGACCCACGCCGCGCCGATGCCCACGAGCGCCACCACGATGACCGCCCAGCCGACGAGCACCCGGTTGCCCTGGGTCAGGCTGATGCCGACCGGCAGCAGGAGCACGTTCCAGACGATCGTCGGGGTGCGGGGCCACGCGGCGGCACCGAGCCAGCCCCGGGCCAGCACGCCGAGCCCGGCGGCCGCCACGAGGATCAGCAGGGCCGACATCAGCACCCGGGTGGCGTCGCTGCCCTCCCCGAGCACGAGCTCGACCACGTAGTAGACCGCGAAGCCGGCCAGGGCGAGCGCCTGCACCCCGGTGAGCGCCGCGGCGAGGCGGCGGGGGCCGCGTGAGGAGGCGTCTGGCACGGCATCCACCCTAGTCAGCGGGGGTCGGGAACATGCACCACCCCCGCGTCCGTTGTGCGGGGGTACGACCCACGGCATCCGTCCATCTGTCGGGACTGTCACACCCCGTGTCCTTCACGGATTGGGACCGTCCCGGTAGTGTGGCAGCACGGACGTCTGTGCTGTGGACGTCCGTTCCGGCTGCGACGACGCATCCACGCGCGTCTGCACCACCCCCCGCAGGCGCTCGACCCCACCGCACTACCCCGCGACAAGGAGCACCCTTCATGGACTGGCGCGACCGCGCTGCCTGCCTCGACGAGGACCCCGAGCTGTTCTTCCCGATTGGGAACACCGGCCCGGCGATCGCTCAGATCGAGGAGGCCAAGGCCGTCTGCCGCCGGTGTGAGGTGGTCGACACCTGCTTGAAGTGGGCCATCGAGTCGGGCCAGGACGCCGGCGTCTGGGGCGGCATGTCCGAGGACGAGCGCCGCGCGCTCAAGCGTCGCAACGCCCGCGCCCGCCGCGCCGGCTGACCTCAGCGACCCTCCGCCGCCGCTGACCGCCGTCCCAGCACTCGGCGCCCGTCCCAGCCCCCGACGGCCCGTCCTAGCGCGAGCGGCCGTAGCCGCGCCACGAACTCGACCCGGGTTCCGCTGGGCTCGTTGTTCTCCCAGCGGATCCGGCCCTTGAGGTCGGTCGCCAGCGACGTCACGATCCGGGTCCCCAGCCCGGCGAGCGACCGGTCGGAACCCGGCCGGCAGGCCCACCCCGTCGTCGGTGATGACCACCGTCAGCTGCTCCTCGCCGCCGTCGAGGGTCTGCCGGGTCACCGCGACCTCGACCTTGCCGTCGCGGTCCTCGAGGCCGTGCTCGACGGCGTTCTGCACCAGCTCGGAGATGATCATCGCCAGCGCGGTGGCGTCCTCGGCGCGCATCCGGCCGAAGCTGCCGGTGAAGGTCGGCTCCACGTGGTGCTCACGCGGTGGCCACCTCGACCACGGCCCGCAGCCCCCGCACGGCGATCTCGTCGAAGTTCACCGTCTCGTCGAAGCCCTGGCTGAGCGTCTCGTGCACCAGGGCGATGGTGCCGACCCGGCGCACGGCCTCCTCGAGCGAGGCCCGGGCGGCGTCGTCGGTGACCCGGCGGGCCTGCAGGCGCAGCAGCGCGGCGACGGTCTGCAGGTTGTTCTTCACCCGGTGGTGGATCTCGCGGATCGTCGCGTCCTTGGTGAGCAGCTCCTGCTCGCGCCGGCGCAGCTCGGACACGTCGCGCACAGCACCATCGCCCCGGTGCGCACCCCGCCGAGGGTGAGCGGGATGGCGCGCATGGTGATCGTCGCGCTCGCCGTCTCGACCTCCGAGCGCCAGGCGGCCCGGCCGGTGGCCACGACCGCCAGCGACTCGTCGACGGTCGCGCCGTTGCGCGAGACGAGGTCGGTGACGACCTGCGCCAGCACCTCGCCGATGACGTCGCCGACGTGGCCCATCCGGTGCACGGCCGAGACGCGCGTTCGGGCTGGCGTACTTGACCAGGCCCTCGGCGTCGAGGTGGATGACGCCGTCCCCGACCCGCGGCGCGCCACGGCGCATGCCGGTGGGCGACGACGTCGAGGGGAACTCGCCGGCCGCGACCATCCGCATGATCGAGTCGGCGAGGTCGCGGTAGGTGAGCTCGAGCCGGCTCGGGGTGCGGCCGCCGGTCAGGTTCGCGTGCCTGGTGACCACCGCGATGGTGCGGCCACCGTGCACGACCGGCACGGCATCCTCGCGAATCGGACATGTCCTCGCGGATGGTCGGGCACGGCCTTGGCCACGATCCGCTGCGAGCGGGCGGCCTCGTCGAGCATCGACGCGCGCGACCGGCTCGACGAGCTGCCGACGATGTCGTCGTAGAAGACCATCGGGCCGGTGTTCGGCCGCACGTGGGCCACCGCCCGCCAGCCGTCCAGGCCGCCGCGCACCCACAGCACGAGGTCGGCGAAGGACAGGTCGGCGATGAGCTGCCAGTCGCCCGCGAGCAGGTGCAGCCACTCCGACTCGGCGGGCTCGAGGGTCGGTGGTGTCGCGCAGCATCTCGGCGAGGGTGCTCACGCGCGCCACCCTAGGTCACGGCCTCGATCCGGATGCCGGCCGCCCGGACACCGGAACCTTCACCTTCGCAAGGGAACGGTTCGGGTGCGAAGGTGAAGGTTCCGGCATCGGGCGAAAAAGTTGGGACTCCTGGGGTGGAGGGTCAGCTGCGTAGGCGCCGACCCGGATCACCGAGCGCAGGGTCCGCAGCGCCACCGACAGGGCCGCGATGTTCGGGTGGTCGAGCCGCCGGATCGCCGACAGCGAGGTCTTGCTGCGCTGCACGGACGTCCTTGTTGGCCTTCTCCCACGCCTCCCACTGCGCGGCGGGCTCGGCGTCGGCCGCACCGACCTCGATCACCGAGCGGGTCAGCGACTCGAGCACCGAGTACAGGTCGTCGCGCAGCGCGCCACGGGCCAGGGCGTCCCAGCGGTCGTCGCGCGGCAGGCGGGTGACCTTGCCGAGCATCGCGTCGATGCCGAACCGCTCCGAGACCAGGTAGTACAGCGGCGCCACGTCGATCGGCTCGCGGCCGGTGTCGGTCGGCGATGTCGACGATGTCGAGCAGCGAGTACCAGTCGAGCAGGGAGGCCGCGCGCACGGCGAGCTCCTCGGGCACGCCCGCCTTGGTCAGCTCGCCGGCCTTGCGCTCCAGCCGGCGCTTCTCCTCGCCGCGCAGCAGCGTGGGCACCTGGGTGCGCAGGTCGCGCACGATGCCGGAGAACCGCTCGATCTCGGCGCCGATGTCGAGCGACGACGGCCGGGAGGTGAGGAACCACCGCACCGACCGGTCGAGCAGCCGGCGGAACTCGAGGTAGAGCGCGGTCTGGGCGGCGGTCGGACACGACGTTGTCGAGGGCCTCGACCTCGCGCACGTAGTCGGCCAGCCCGAACACCTCGCGGCAGACGACGAACGCCCGGGTGACCTGCTCGGGGGTGGCCCCGGCCTCCTCCTGCGCCCGGAAGGCGAAGGTGATGCCGCCGCGGTTGACCATCGAGTTCACCACCGCGTTGGTGACGATCTCGCGGCGCAGCGGGTGGCCGGGCAGCTCGGCCGGCGTACTGCTCGCGGATCTGCGGCGGGAAGTAGTCGGCCAGGGTCCGCTCGAAGTACGGGTCGTCCGGGATCGAGCTCGCGAGGATGTCCTGCTTGAGCGCGAGCTTGGCGTAGGCCACCAGCACCGAGAACTCCGGCGACTTCAGGCCCAGGCCGTCGTGCGCCCGCTTCTCGATCTCGGCGTCGGTCGGGCAGGAACTCGAGCGCCGCGGTCGAGGTCGCCGCGGCCCTCGAGCCAGTGGATGAGCCGCTCGTGCACGCTCACCATCGAGTGCTCCTGCGCCCGGGCGTTGCCGAGCAGCACGTTCTGCTCGTAGTTGTCGCGCAGCACGTGCTCGGCGACGTCGTCGGTCATCGAGGCGAGCAGCTCGTTGCGCTGCTCGGTGGTGAGCTGGCCTGCGCGGACGACCTCGTCGAGCAGGATCTTGATGTTGACCTCGTGGTCGGAGGTGTCGACGCCGGCGGAGTTGTCGATGGCGTCGGTGTTGACCCGCACCCCGCAGAGCGCCGCCTCGATGCGGCCGAGCTGCGACAGGCCGAGGTTGCCGCCCTCGCCGACGACCTTGACCGCGCAGCTCGCTTGCCGTCGACCCGGATGGCGTCGTTGGCGCGGTCGCCGATCGAGAGGTGGTCCTCGGTGGAGGCCTTGACGTAGGTGCCGATGCCGCCGTTCCAGAGCAGGTCGACCGGGGCGAGCAGGATCGCGTGGATCAGCTCGGCCGGGGTCATCGTCGTCGCTGCCCTTGATGCCGAGCGCCTCGGCCATCTCGGGCGTCACCGGGATCGACTTCAGGTGCCGCGGGAAGACGCCGCCGCCCGCGGAGATCAGCGACTGGTCGTAGTCGTCCCACGAGGAGCGCGGCAGGTCGAACAGGCGCCGGCGCTCGGCGAAGGAGGCCGCGGCATCCGGGGTCGGGTCGAGGAAGACGTGCCGGTGGTCGAAGGCGGCGACCAGCCGGATGTGCTCGGACAGCAGCATGCCGTTGCCGAACACGTCGCCGCTCATGTCGCCGACGCCGACGACGGTGAAGTCCTCGCGTCTGGGTGTCGACGCCCATCTCGCGGAAGTGCCGCTTGACCGACTCCCAGGCGCCGCGGGCGGTGATGCCCATCGCCTTGTGGTCGTAGCCGGCCGAGCCACCGGAGGCGAACGCGTCGTCGAGCCAGAAGCCGTACGACTGCGCGACGCCGTTGGCGATGTCGGAGAAGGTGGCCGTGCCCTTGTCGGCCGCGACGACGAGGTAGACGTCGTCGCCGTCGTGGCGCACCACGTGCTCGGGCGGCACCGCCGCGCCGGAGACCCGGTTGTCGGTGATGTCGAGCAGCGCCGGAGATGAACATCCGGTAGGCCGACTTGCCCTCCTCCAGCCACGCCTCGCGGTCGACCGTGGGGTCGGGCAGCTGCTTGGGGTAGAAGCCGCCCTTGGAGCCGGTCGGCACGATGACGGCGTTCTTGACCATCTGCGCCTTGACCAGGCCGAGCACCTCGGTGCGGAAGTCCTCGCGCCGGTCGCGACCAGCGCAGCCCGCCACGGGCGACCGGGCCGAAGCGCAGGTGCACGCCCTCGACGCGGGGGCTGTAGACCCAGATCTCGAACTGCGGGCGGGGGGCCGGCAGGTCGGGCACGGCCTTGGGGTTGAGCTTGAGCGAGACGTACGACTTCGGCCCGCCGTCGGCGCGCGGGCTGGTAGAAGTTCGTGCGCAGCCCGGCCCGGATGACGCCGAGGAAGGCCCGGATGATGCGGTCGTGGTCGAGCGACGTCACGTCGTCGAGGGCGTCGACGCACCCGGTCGGCGATCACCCGCTCGTCGTCGCCGCGCTGCGTCGCTGTCCTGCCCGTCGTACCGCCGCGGGTCGAACCGGGTCTGCCACAGGTCGACGAGGTCGCGGGCGATCGCGGGGTGCGAGACCAGGGCGTCCTCGAGGTAGTCCTGCGAGTAGGTGGCCCGGGTCTGGCGCAGGTACTTCGCCACGGCGCGCAGGATGACGACCTGGCGCCAGGTGAGCTGGGCCGCGAGCACGAGCCGGTTGAAGCCGTCGCTCTCGGCGCGGCCGTCCCAGACCGCGGCGACGGCGCCCTCGAAGAGGTCGCGCAGCTTGTCGTGCGGGCACTCCTCCCAGATCGCGGCGTCGGGCACGCGCAGCCCGAAGTCGTAGACGTGCAGGGTGGTGCCGTCGGCGCGGGCCACCTCGAAGGGCTGCTCGTCGACGACCTCGACCCCCATGTGGGTGAAGATCGGCAGGATGTCGGTCAGGCTCAGCGGGTCGACGCGGAACAGCTTGAACCGGCGCACGTCGTCGGGGGCGTCGGCCGGCCGGTAGAGCGCCACGCTGGTGCCCGTGCCGTCGCCGAGCCGGTCGAGGTGGCTGAGGTCGGCCACGCCCTGGTTGACGCTGAAGGTCTCCTCGTAGGCGGTCGGGAAGGCGCGCCCGAACCGGTCCATGAGGCGGTCGCCCACCTCCTCGCCGCGGTCGGCGCGCAGGGCGTCGCCGAGCCGGTCGCTCCAGGTGCGGCTGACCTCGACCAGCCGGTGCTCGAGGGCGTCCTGCTCGGCGCGCTCGAGGGTGCGCACCCGCTCGCCCTTGGGCAGGCGCACGACGAACTGCAGCCGGGACAGGGCCGACTCGCTGACCCGCGCGGAGAACTCGACGGACTCGCCGCCGAAGGTGTCCTTGAGGATGTCGGCCATCCGCAGCCGCACGTTGGTGTTGTAGCGGTCGCGCGGGATGTAGACCAGGCAGGACACGAAGCGGCCGAAGTCGTCCTCGCGGATGAACAGCTTGGTGCGGCGCCGCTCCTGCAGCTGGGTCACCGACATCGCGGTCTCGTAGAGCTGCTCGACGCTGGCCTGGATCAGCTCGTCGCGCGGGTAGCTCTCGAGCACCCCGAGCAGGTCCTTGCCGGTGTGGCTGTCGGGGGCCACGCCCGAGCGCTCGAGCACGGCGTGCACCTTCTCGGCGACCAGCGGCACGCGCATCACCGACTCGGTGTAGGCGGTGGACGCGTAGAGCCCCAGGAACCGGCGCTCGCCGACCACCTGCGCCGTCCTCGTCGTACTGCTTCACGCCGACGTAGTCGAGGTGGGTCACCCGGTGCACGGTGGAGCGGGTGTTGGCCTTGGTGAGCACCAGGATGTTCGGCTCGTGCGCCTTGGCCGAGGCCTGCGGGGTGAGCAGGTCGGGGTCGTGGCCGAGCGGCGGGTCGGAGCGCAGCAGGCCCAGCCCGGAGCCGGTGATCGGGGAGATGAACTCGCCCTCGGCGGTCTGCCGCAGCGTGTAGTCGCGAAAGCCCAGGAAGGTGAAGTGGTCGTCGGCCATCCAGCGCAGGAAGCGGATGGCGAGCGCGGTCTCGTCGGCGTCGACGCCCTGCGGCGGGGAGCCCTCGAGCTCGGCGGCCAGCACGAGGCACTTGCTGCGCATCTTCGGCCAGTCCTCGACCGACTGCCGCACGTCCTCGAGCACGTCGCGCACGGTGCGCTCGAGCAGCGGCCCGGCGGTCCTCGTCGCTCTCGCGGTCGATGGAGAGCAGCATCCACGACTCGGCCAGCTCGCCGACGGCGACCTTGACCTTCTTGCCGGTGACGTCGCGGGGCACGACCTGCTCGAGCTCGCCGGCGGCGTCGCGGCTGACCACGAGCTGGGGGTGCACGATCAGGTGGATGTCGATGCCGGCGTTGACCAGGGCACCGGTCACCGAGTCGACGAGGAAGGGCATGTCGTCGGTGACGATCTGGATGACGGTGCGCGCGTTCGACCAGCCGTCGACCTCGGTGCTCGGGTTGTAGACGCGCACGTTCGCCACGCCGGGCAGCCGGTGGCGGGCCAGCTCGAGGTGGCTGGCGGCCGCACCGGCGTAGATGTCGGCGGTCCGCGAGGTCAGCTCGTCGAGCGGCACGTGCCGGAAGTAGCGGGCGACGAACTCGGCTCCCCCACCGTCTGGCGCTGCCTCCTCGAACGCTGCTGCGATCGGCGCGAGGACGTCCTCACGGGTGCGGGCCAGGGTGGTCGACATGGTGCGGTGGCACTCCTTCGTCGCTGCTCGCCGGAGACGGCGGGACACGCCTTCGTGTCCGCGCCCGAGCCTATCCACTCCGGCTGGGTGCTCCGGCCCGCGAGGGGGACCCGGTGTCTCGTGGGCGGGACAGTTCGCGTCGGACGCTCACGACGGCGGGCGACGGCTACGGCGTCCGGACTCGCCGTCGTGGCCGGCCCGTCGCCGCGAGTCAGCCGGCGCCGATCCGGCCGGCGATGATGCTGGTGACGATGACCGAGGTGATCGTCACGGTGGAGAACCCGGCGACGATCATCTTCGGCAGGATCTCGTGCTCGATGGCGGCGACCTCCTCGGGGGTCTCGCCGGCGCCCTTGGCGGCCTCCTGCGACAGGATCATCGTGCCCGGGAAGCCGTAGAGCGAGGTGAGCCCGATGGCCACCGACATCGGGATGCTGTAGCCGAGCAGCTTGCCGACCAGCGCCGAGAACGCCGGCGATGCCGGCGACGCCGAAGACGAAGACGAGGAGCAGCGGGAACGCCAGCGCCTTGAGGTCGGCGACCTGCACGGTGGCCAGGGGCCCGAAGACCAGGATCATGATCGCGAGCATCATCAGGCCGAGGGAGTCGATGCCGGCCAGCACCGAGGGCTTGAAGACCCCGAAGGTGCGCAGCAGGATGCCGAAGACCAGCGCGACGACGAAGGTGTTGAGGATGCCGTCGGTGAGGTTGTTGATGCCGAGCGACACGAGCACGACGACGCCGACCACGAACAGGGTGCCGGGGGTGTTGCGGAAGGGGCCGGGCAGCATCGACTTGCGCGGCGGCGCCCTCCTCCTCGGCCTCGACCGGCGGCCAGGTTGCCGGCGCGGTACTCGCCCTTGAGCCGGGCGGCCTCGCGGCGCAGGATGATCGAGGTCAGCGGGAAGCCGATCAGCCCCTGCAGCGCGGCGATGAGCACCGGGAAGATCGCGATGGCCGTGAGGCCGACGCCGAGCGCGGCCTCCTGCACGATGATCACCGAGATGGTGCCGCCGCTCAGCGCGCCGGTGCCGGCGACGACGAAGTCGAGGGCCTGCGCGTAGCCGTCGGCGGCGCTGCCGCTGATCCGGTGGCCGAAGACCAGGCTGGCCAGCCACAGCGCGATGCCGATGCCGAGCACCGTGCGAGGCGCCGATCAGGAACGTCTTCCACTGCTTCTTGAAGTCGTCGAGGCTGATCATCGTGCCCAGGTGCACGATGATGAAGCCGACCACGACGCCGGCCAGGGCCAGCAGCGACGAGCTGGCGAGCAGGTCGTCGGGGAAGATCCCGGTGAGGAAGCCGACCAGGAAGATCAGCGAGGCCACGAACAGCGACGACAGCAGCGACTTGGTCTTCTTCGCGACGAACTCGCTGACCGTCCAGACGGCCATCACGACGACGAATGCGACCACCGGGTTCGTCGCGCTCATGTGAGACCTCCTCAGGTCTTGGTTCGATGATCCAACCACGCACGGGCGGCGCGCGTCGAGGCTTCCACGGGTGGCGACACCGCTAGAACCGCCAGACGAACGGCACCCAGAACACGGCCACCGCGAGGAAGAGCAGCAGCAGCGGCAGGCCGAGCTTCCAGTAGTCGTCGAACCGGTAGCCGCCGGGCTCGAGCACCATCGTGTTGGCCGGCGTCGCGACGGGCGTGAGGAACGAGGCCGCGCCCGAGATGCCAGCGCCATCATGAACGGCAGCGGCGAGGCGCCCAGGTCGGCGGCGACGACCGCGGCGATCGGCACCATGATCAGCACCGTCGCGGTGTTGCTGATCAGCTGGCCGAGCAGCATGGTCAGCACGCACACCGCGAGCAGGGCCAGCCGCGGCGAGGCCGAGCCGACCAGGTCGAGCAGCCGGCTGGCGATGGCGTCGGCGGTGCCGGTCGGACACGAAGGCCGTCGACAGCGGGATCATCCCGGCCGACCAGCACGACGGTGGTCCACGAGACCGCCCGGTAGGCCTGGGTCGAGGTGAGCACCCCGGTGAGCACGACCGCGCAGGCCGCGAGCAGCCCGGCGATGGCCGGCGGCACGATGCCCGTGGCGAGCAGCAGCACCATCGCGGCCAGGATGACGATCGCCCGCTTGGCGCCGCGGCCGAGCGGCACGCCGCGGCGCAGCACGGCGGGGTCGTCGACGACGAGCACCTCGGAGCCGCCGGTGGTGTGCTGCTGCAGCTTCTCCCAGGTGCCGCTCAGCAGCAGGGTGTCGCCGGCCCGCAGGGTCTCCTCGGGGCCCTCGAGGGGGTCGCCGGACCGCTGCACGGCGAGCACGACGAGGTCGCCGCTCGGGGTGGCCATGCCGGGGAAGAGGTGCTGGCCGATCAGCGGTGAGCGCGGCGCCACGACGACCTCGGTGACGCCGCGCTCGGTGCCGACGAGCTCGCCGTCGGGCAGGGCGTACTGCGCGCGCAGCGCGTCGGTGAGGTCGCCGAGGTCCTGCGGCAGGCGTGGCCGGGGTGCGGTCGGGCAGCAGCCGGCGGCCGAGGACCGACGATGATGACGAGCGCGCCCGACGAGCAGCGGTACCCCGGCCAGCGCGAACTCGAAGTACCCGAAGTGGCGACGCCCCGGCATCCGCGGCCGCGTCGCTGACGATGATGTTCACCGGGGTGCCGGTCAGCGCGAGCATCGACCCCGCGTGCGCCGAGAAGGCCAGCGGCATCAGCATCTGCGACGGCGACAGGGCCGCCCGGGTCGCGACCACGACGACGACCGGGATGAGCGCGGCCACCGCGCCGTTGACGCTGATCAGTGCCGTGAGCACCGGCCACCAGCAGGCAGACCACGGTGAGCAGCCGCCCCCGGTCGGTGCCGCCCCGGGCGATCAGCTGCTGGCCGGCCCACGCCGTGACCCCCGTGGAGTCGAGGGCCTCCCCGACGACGAAGAGCGTCGCGATGAAGATGACGGTCGGGTCGCCGAAGCCGGCCAGCGCCTGGTTCAGGTCGAGGATGCCGGTGAGCCACAACGAGACCGACACACCGATCGCGACGATCCCCAACGGGATCCGGTTCGACATGAACGCGACCACGGCCAACGCGAGGATGACCAACGTCGTCGCCACCGGGCTCATGCGCGCGACTCTAGCCTTGGGTGCCGTCGGAGCGTCCGGGATGCCCGTGACCGGCGGGCAGCGCGCCGCTAGGGTCGGGGTCAGCCGACCCTTGGAGCCAACGATGTCCCGCAACCCCAGCCTGCTGATCCCCGCCGACTACAGCCCGGTGCCGTCCGAGAGCACGGTTGTCGACGTCTCGGCGGTGGCCGCCCTCGACCCGTCGGCGCTCGACGCCGTCGCCGTGCT
This sequence comes from uncultured Actinomycetota bacterium, assembly GCA_963782695.1. GTDB lineage: Bacteria > Actinomycetota > Actinomycetes > Actinomycetales > Dermatophilaceae > Fodinibacter. The sequence goes on from CAWAKY010000029.1 coordinate 89,373, forward strand.
CGTGCACGCCGACGGCGACCTGCCGGGCGACCTGGGCACCGACCTCGACCGTGCGGCGCTGACCGCCGCCGGCTTCGACGGCTCGATCGGCTCGAGCCTGGTCGTCCCCCGCGTCGACGGGCCGGTGCTCGTGCTCGTCGGTGCCGGGCCGAGCGGCGCGCTCGACGCGGCCGCCGTCCGGGATGCCGTGGCCGTCGCCGCCCGCGCCACGGCGCGCACCGAGGGCCGGCTCGGCATCCGGGTGCCGCCGACCGGCGTTGGCGCGGCGGCCGCGGGCCAGGCGGCGACCGAGGGTGCGCTGCTGGCGCGCTACCGGTTCACCGCGCTGCGCACGACCCACCCCGAGAAGCCGCTGACCCAGCTGGTGCTGGCCCTCGACGGCGCCGACGTCGACCAGGTCGCCGCGGGGGTGTCGACCGGCGTCGTCACCAGCCGCGCGGCGGCCATCGCCCGCGACCTGGCCAACGGCCCGCCCGGGCACCTCACGGCATCCGCCATGGCCGACGTCGCCGTCGAGCTGGGCGCGCGGTACGGCTTCGAGGTCGAGTCGTTCGACAAGGAGCAGCTCATCGAGCTGGGCTGCGGCGGCATCCTCGGGGTGAACGCGGGCAGCACCGAGGAGCCGCGCATGGTCAAGCTGCGCTACGTGCCGTCCGGGGAGCCCACCGGGCACCTCGGGCTGGTCGGCAAGGGGATCATGTACGACTCCGGCGGCATCAGCATCAAGCCCTCCGACCCGATGCACCTGCTGATGAAGATGGACATGGGCGGTGCGGCCGCGGTGCTGGGCGCGTTCGTGGCGCTGCGCGACCTGGGCACGACCAGCGCGGTCACCGGCTGGCTGATGTGCACCGACAACATGCCGTCCGGCTCGGCCTACAAGCTCGGCGACGTGCTGACCGCCCGCGGGGGCCGCACCGTCGAGATCAAGAACACCGACGCCGAGGGCCGCCTCGCCATGATGGACGCGCTGGTGCTGGCGGTCGAGGAGGGCGTCGACGCGATCATCGACATCGCCACGCTCACCGGGGCCGTGCTCGTGGCGCTGGGCCAGTCGACGGCCGGGCTGTTCGGCAACGACCGCGAGCTGGTCGGCCTGGTCAAGGAGGCCGCCGCAGGCCACCGACGAGCCGGTCTGGCAGCTGCCGCTGGAGAAGAAGTACCGCAAGCAGCTCGACTCCGAGGTCGCCGACATCTCCAACCTCGGCGGCCCGTTCGCCGGGTCGACGACGGCCGCGCTGTTCCTGCAGGAGTTCGTCGGCGACACCCCCTGGGCGCACGTCGACATCGCCGGCACCATGCAGGTCGACGCCGACGAGGCCTGGCGGTCCAAGGGTGCGACCGGGTTCGGGGCGCGGCTGCTCGCCGAGGTGGCGCGCGGCTACACCGCCGGCAGCTGAGCCCCTCTCGCGGGCGGCGCCGCCCGCCGTGCTCGCCTACTCGGCGATGACGTCGAGGGTGGTCACCGTCGGGTCGGCGGCGTAGGCGATCCGGCTGCCGGCCGCCCGGGCGGCGCGCAGGGCGTCGACCGCGTCGAGGGTGACCTCCTCGCCGGGCGCGAGCACCGGGATGCCCGGCGGGTAGGGCGCGACCAGCTCGGCGCTGACCCGTCCCACCGCCTGCTCCACGGCCACGCTCTCCCGCGGGGCGAAGAAGGCCTCGCGCGGGCTGGTGACGCTGACCGGGTCGACCGCCCAGACCCCGGAGGTGACGACCGGGCGCGGGGCTGCCCCGGTGCCGGTCGACCGACTCGACCAGGGCCACGGCGAGGTCGACCAGGCCCTCGGGGGTGTCGGCGAGGGTGACCATCGCGACGACGGTGTCGCGGTCGGCCATCTCGACCGGCATCCCGCGGGCCAGCAGGTCGGCCTCGACCGCGTTGCCGTCGGCGCCCGTGCCCGGCAGCACGAGGGTCAGCCGCATCGGGTCGACCCCGGGGCCGTCGAGCACGACCAGGCCGGGCACCCGGGCGAGCCGTTCGCGCACGGTCGCCACGGCCTCGATGACCGGGCCGAGCAGGGCCTCGCCGTCGCGCTCGAGCAGCGCGCGGGCGGCATCGATGCTGGCGAGGATGGCGCCCGACGGGCTGGTCGTGGCGGTCGCCTCGACGCCGGCGTCGAACCGGGCCCGGCCGATCCGCCGGCTGCTCGCCAGCACGAGCGCGCCCTGCGACCAGGCCGGGAGCGCCTTGTGCGCGCTGGTCACCAGGGCGTCGGCCCCGGCGGCGAGCGCGTGCGGCGGCAGCGCGGGGTGGAAGCCGAGGTGCGCGCCCCAGGCGGCGTCGACCACGAGCGGGATGCCGTGCCGGTGCGCCACCGTGGCCAGGCCGCCGCACGTCGCCGACCGTGCCGACGTAGGACGGGTCGCCGACGAAGACGGCCTTGGCGTCGGGTGCGCCGGCGAGCGCGGCCTCGAGGGCGGCCGGCCGAGACGCCGAGCGGGAGCCCGTGCGTGGCGTCGACCTCGGGCCGCAGCCACACCGGTTCGAGGCCGGCCAGCACCAGCCCGAGGAGCATCGAGCGGTGCAGGGTGCGTGCCACGACGACCCGGTCGCCCGGCCGCGCCACGGCCAGCGCCATGGCCTGGTTGCCGTGCGTCGAGCCGCCGACCGAGAACCGGCAGAGGTCGGCTCCCCAGAGCGCGGCCGCGCGCCGCTCGGCCTCGGCGACGACACCGCGGGCGAGCTTCATCGTGTCGAGCCCGGCGTAGAGCGGCACGTCGCCCGCGACGACGTCGCCGACGAGGTCGTGCCGCTGCTTGTGCCCGGGGATGGTGAACGGCGTGGGCGCCTCCTCCTGGAAGCGCAGCCAGGCGTCGAGCAGGGGCGCGTCGCCGCGCAGCCGTCGCGGGTCAGTGGGCATGCTCGGCCGCCCACCGGCTGACCGCCGTGGTGAGGGCGACGGCGTACCGCCGCACCTGGTCGAGGTCGACCCACTCGTCGGCCGCGTGCAGCCCGCCGCCGGCGGGCCCGCAGACCAGGGCGGGGATGCCGGCCGCCTGCCAGAGCGGCGCCTCCATCCAGTAGGGGGCGTGGAGCCGTTGCGGCACAGGGTGTTCCGTGGCCGCTTCGGCCAGCGCCGCCTCGAGGGCGGCCGAGAGGGAGGCGGCCGGGCCGTGCGCGTCCAGGCGCCACGGCTCGCGCGCGATGACGAGCCGGGCCGTTCCCTCGACCGTGTCGTCGGTGGCCCTCAGGTCGGCGAGCAGCTGCTCGACCTCGGCGAGCGCGGCGTCCGAGCGCTCCCCCGGGACGGTGCGCCGCTCGACCAGCACCCGGGCCGAGCGGGCCAGGACGAACGGCGAGTCGCCGCCGGAGGCGACGGTGGCCATCAGCGAGGCACCGCCCTCGCCGAGCTCGGTGTCGCGCTGCTCGACGGCCACGAGCAGGCGGCCGAGGTGGGCGACCGCGTTGACCCCGAGCTCGGGCTGCGACGAGTGGGCGGCCCGACCGGTGAGGGTGACCTCGACCAGGGCGTAGCCGCGCAGGCTCTCGGTGATGGCCAGCCAGGTCGGCTCGCCGACGACGGCGACGTCCGGGCGCACCCCGAGGCCGGGCAGGGCGGCGAGCACGGCCTCGGCACCCGTGCTGGCGTCCTCCTCGTCGGCGACGAGCGCGAGGACGACGCGGCCGGGGGCGCCTGCCGCGGCCAGCGCCTCGGCGGCCACGACCATCGCCGCGACGCCGCCCTTCATGTCGCTCGAGCCGCGGCCGCTGAGGCGGTCGGCCTCGACGGTCGGGGTGAACGGGTCGGGCATGCCCTCGACGCCGACGGTGTCGAGGTGACCGGTGAGCACGACGGTCGGGCCGGTCGGTCGGTCGGCCCGGCCGGCGGGGCCGATGGCGACCAGGCTCGGGCGGTCGTCGTGCCCCGGGGCGGTGATCACGTGGGTGACGAACCCGCTGCGCTGCAACCGGTTCCGCAGGTGCTCGACGACGGCGGCCTCACCGGCGGCGCCGGGGACCAGGCCGGGGTTCACCGAGTCGATGGCGACGAGCTCGCGGTCAGCGCGACGGCGCATCGGCACCCGGCAGCGCGAGGTGCACGCGTCCGGCGACGCGACGCGGGAGTCGGAGCGCCGGCGCCCGGAGCGGGGTCGGAGGCGCCGTCCGGCAGGACGTCGGCACGGTCGTCGATGGCCACCCGGCGACCCTACGCCGACGGCCCCGCGACCCGCACCGCCCGACGACCCGAGTTGGGTGCCCAGGTGACTGCCAGGTGCGACTCGCCTGGGACACCCAACTCGCCGAGAGCGGGCCTGTGGGTAACCTCGCGGCGCCGTCGCCGGAACTCCCTACAGTGGCGGGGTGCCCCTCGGACCCGACCCCGAGCTCGCCCGTACCGCCGTCGCGCGGCTCGACGCCCTGCGCGCCGCCGTGGCCGCGGCCGAGGACGACGTGCTCGCCTGCCTCGTCGTCACCGGTGAGCCGCGGCCGCAGCGGGTGCTCGACGACTGGCTCGACCAGGTGGCCGACACCCTGCGGGCGCTCGGGTGAGCGGGCGGCCGACCTCTCCCCCGTCGCGCTGGGCCCGCCGCACGCCGAAGGTCTCCGATGCCGGTCCGCCGGGGCGCTGAGCACCGCCCGGATGCCGTGGCCGACCGTGCCGCGCCGCGCGGCGTGGAGGAGCGGTCGTGAGCGTCGTGCCGGGCGACCCGGCATCCCTGTCGGCGTGCGCGGGCACCGCGCGCTCGGTGGCCGAGCGGCTCGCCGGCCACGCGACCGGCGTGCGCACGGCATCCGAGGCGCTGGGTGAGGGGTGGACGGGCCGCACCTCGGCCGCGACCCGTCGCCGCACGGCAGACCTGGCGACGGCCACCGATGCCGCGGCCGGCCAGCTCGACCGGGTGGGCCGGGTGCTGCAGGACCACGCGACCGACCTCGCCGACCTCGTGGCCCGGGCGCGGGCCCTGGAGGAGCGGGCCCGCGCCGCCGGGCTCGAGGTGCGCGACGGTCGGGTCGAGATCGGCTGGGGCGTGACCGGCGCGGCCGACGCCGAGGCCGACCGGTCGCGGGCGGCGACCCAGGCGGCCCTGCAGGCCGAGCTCGACCTGGTGCTGGCCCAGCACCAGCGCCGCCGCGACTGGGTGCTCGGCGTGCTGCGCGACTCCACGAGCGCGCTCGCAGACGTCTCGCACGCGCTGCGCGGCGGATGAGAGGATCACCGCACCGACCGAGCGAGAGGACGCCAGGTGCGACTGACGACGCGTGAGAAGCTGAACGGGACGGTGGACGAGGTCCACGCCCTGCTCATCGACCCGGCCTTCCAGGAGGCCAAGTGCGCCGCCACCACCGAACAACGGCGTCTACACCGTCAAGGTCGGCGGTGGCGCCGACGGGCACCGGGTGCTCACCGAGCGCCAGCTGCCGTCCGACGGGCTGCCCGACATGGCGCAGGTCGTTCGTCGGTGACCACCTGACCATCATCGAGGTGCTCGACTGGAGCGGGCTGGGCCCCGACGGCGTCGCGGGCCTCGATGGTCGACATCCACATCAAGGGCGCCCCGCTCACCGTCAAGGGCACCGTGCGGCTCGAGCCGCACGGTGACGAGACCCTCTGGCTGCTCGAGGCCGACCTGAAGGCGAACGTCCCGCTCATCGGGGGCAAGCTCGAGCGGGCGGCGGCCGAGCCGATCAACGCGGCCATCCACATCGAGATCGGCCTGCTGCGGGAGTGGCTCGCCCGCTGACCCGCCGCGACTCATTGCGAAATACCCACCTGGAGGGCCGGTTCCGGCCGCTGTCAGGTGGGTAATTCGCAATAAGTCGGGGAAGCCTCAGCCCATGTGGGGGTAGCCGTGGGCCTTCGGGGGGACGAAGTTCTCCTTGATCGAGCGCACCGACGTCCAGCGCATCAGGTTGGCCGCCGAGCCCGCCTTGTCGTTGGTGCCGGACGCGCGCCCGCCGCCGAACGGCTGCTGGCCGACGACGGCGCCGGTCGGCTTGTCGTTGACGTAGAAGTTGCCGGCGGCGAAGCGCAGCCGCTCGGTCGCGTCGGCGATGGCGGCGCGGTCCTGGGCGATGATCGCGCCGGTCAGGGCGTAGGGCGCGAACGACTCCATCTGGTCGAGCACCTTCGAGAACTGGCGGTCGGGGTAGACGTGCACCGCGAGGATCGGCCCGAAGTACTCGGTGCTGAACATCTCGTCGGTCGGGTCGCTGCTCTCGACCACCGTCGGCCGCACGAAGTAGCCGACCGAGTCGTCGTAGGTGCCGCCGGCGACGACGTCGAGGTGGCTGGTGGCGTGCGCGCGGTCGATCGCCGTCTTGTGCTTGGCGAACGCCCGGTCGTCGATGACGGCGCCCATGAAGTTGGACAGGTCGGTGACGTCGCCCACGGCCAGGCCGTTGGTGATCTCGGCGAGGTCCTTCTTGATCAGCTTCCACAGCGAGCGCGGCACGTAGGCGCGTGAGGCGGCCGAGCACTTCTGCCCCTGGTACTCGAAGGCCCCGCGGATCATCGCGGTGCGCAGCACGTCGGGGTCGGCGCTGGGGTGGGCGAGGATGAAGTCCTTGCCGCCGGTCTCGCCGACGATGCGCGGGTAGTGCCGGTAGCTCGTCAGGTTCTCGCCGATCCGACGCCACAGGCCCTGGAAGACCGCGGTCGACCCGGTGAAGTGCAGCCCGGCGAACTCCGGGTGGCTCAGCGCGACGTCGGACACCTCGCGGCCGTGGCCGGTGACCATGTTGATGACGCCGGGCGGCATCCCGGCCTCCTCGAGCAGCTCCATGGTGAGCTGGGCGGCGAGCTGCTGCGAGTGCGACGGCTTCCACACGACGGTGTTGCCCATCAGCGCGGGCGCGGTCGGCAGGTTGCCGGCGATCGCGGTGAAGTTGAACGGCGTCACGGCGTAGACGAAGCCCTCGAGCGAGCGGTAGTCGCTGCGGTTCCACAGGCCGCGCGAGTTGGCCGGCGGCTGCTCCTGCAGGATCTGGCGGGCGAAGTGCACGTTGAAGCGCCAGAAGTCGATCAGCTCGCAGGCGGCGTCGATCTCGGCCTGGTAGGCCGTCTTGCTCTGGCCGAGCATGGTCGCGGCGTTGATCCGGGCGCGCCACGGCCCGGCGAGCAGGTCGGCGGCCTTGAGCAGGATGGCCGCGCGGTCGTCGAAGGACATGTCGCGCCAGGCCGGGGCGGCGGCCATCGCGGCCTCCACGGCGGCACCGGCATCGGCCTTGGTCGCACCGCGGGTCACGCCGAGCACCTTGCGGTGGGCGTGCGGCTGGCGCACCTCGATCCGCTCCCCCTTCCCCGTGACGCGAGCGCCACCGATGGTGTGGGGCAGCTCGTGGCGCGTCGCGGCCAGCTCGACGAGGGCCACCTCGAGGGAGGCCCGCTCGGGGCTCCCGGGGGCGTAGTCGAGAACGGTCTCGTTGGTGGGGGTGGGGACGTGGGTCACAGCGTCCATGCGGTGGGGTCTCCTCGTTTCGGGTCGCGACGTCGGGATCACCCCCACTCTTGCGCTCCGGCTTCGCGCGACGCAAGCCGCGGCGCCTGCAGGAGGTGGAGCCGGGGAGCCGCGGGGTCAGGGCTGGTCGACGAGGGCGCGCACGTCGGCGAGCTCGGTGACGTCGTACCAGAGCAGGTCGGTCGGCTCGGTGGACCCGGCCACCTCGTCGACGTGGAACGACACGATGCGGCGGCGCTCGACCGGCGCCGCGACCTCGACGCGCGACGGCACGTCCGGTGAGGTCGGGTGCACCACGATGGCGGCGTCGACGTCGGCCGCCGCGATGACCCGTCGCCGCGGGGCGGCTCCGGGCGCCCCGATGGCCTCCTCGGTGGCGGCGACCCACGCCGCGTGCTCGAGCTCCTCCTCGTCGGTGACCAGCCCGGGCTTGCCGAGCGACGGCGTGACGGCGTGGGCGTTCCTCGGGGCGGGGCCGAGCGGGCGCCCCTCGGCGAGCCCGGTGAGGTCGGCGGGGGTCAGCGGGAGGTAGACCCGGGTGAGCGGCATACCGGCTCCTGTCTGTGGTCGGGGGCGGGTGCGTGGTCAGCGGCTGCGATGCCGTCGGTCAGCGGGTGCCGACGCGCGGGGCCTCGAGCAGCTCGTGGAGGGCGTCGACGACACCGCGGCCGAGCACGTCGGCATCCGGCATGGCGTCGCGGTCGGCGTAGAGGCCGTAGTAGACCCCGCCGTCGTAGGAGGTCAGGCCGATCGAGAGGGCCTGCTCGCGGCCGAGCGGGGTGACCGGGTAGGTCGACACCATCCGCGCACCGGCCGCGTAGAGCGGGGTCTGCGGGCCGGGGACGTTGGTGATGACGACGTTGTAGAGGCGCCGCGAGACCATGCCGCCGAGCCGGGCGCCGAGCGCGTGCATCGTCGGCGGCGCGAAGCCACCCAGCCCGGAGAGGGTGTCGGCCGACACCGCGCGGCGCGAGCCGCCCTCCATCTGCTGGCGCATCGAGAAGGCGATCTGGTGCAGCCGCATCGACGGGCCGGGCTCCCCCACGGGCAGGTCGACGAAGCAGGCGGTGACCTGGGCCCCGGTCGGGGCGTCGTCGCCGTCGTGGACGGAGACGGGCACCATGGCGCGGATCGTCGTTCCGGGGTAGACGGACTCGCCGCGGGTGAGCAGCCACGAGCGGAACGCCCCGGCGATGGTGGCGAGGATGACGTCGTTGACCGTCACCTCGTCGGCGAACGAGCCGCGACCCAGCCGGGTGCGCACCTTGCGGTAGTCCTCGAGGTCGGTGCCGATCATGACGTAGCGGCGGGCCCGGCCGACCGTGGTGTTGAGCGGTGACTCGGGGGCCGGCCGGGCCGAGACCCGGGCCAGGGTCGAGATGACGTCGCCGGCGACGGTCGCGACCTTGCCCATGGCCCTGGTGACGTCGCTGACCCCGTGCTGGATGGTCTCGACGACCTGGCTCGGGGTGCGCGCCGCCTCGGACAGGGCCGCGACGACGAGCTCGGCACCGCTCGGCTCGGGGCGGGCGCGCCACGTGGTGAGCACGCCCTCGCTGGCCGTGGGGTTGCCGTCGACGAGCACGTTGCCGATGTCGACCGCGCTGATGCCGTCGACCAGGCTGTGGTGGGTCTTGGTGATGATCGCGAAGCGGTCCTCGGCCAGGCCCTCGACGAGGTAGACCTCCCACATCGGGCGGCTGCGGTCGAGCGGGCGCGGCTGGATGCGGGCGACGAGCTCCTCGAGCTGCTCGTCGGAGCCCGGGCGGGGCAGGGCGCTGCGCCGCACGTGGTAGCTCATGTCGAAGTGCGTGTCGTCGACCCAGACCGGGTTCGCGAGGCCGCCCGGCACCGTCTTGATCCGCTGCCGGTAGCGCGGCACGTGCGCGATCCGCTGGCTGATCAGGGTCACGAGGCTCTCGTAGTCGAACCCGCCGGTCGGGGCGTCGAAGACCATCACCGACCCGACGTGCATCGGCGTCGCCGCGTCCTCGAGGTTCAGGAACGAGGTGTCGAGGGAGCTCAGCCGGTCTGCCACGGCCCCATCGTGTCAGACGGTGGGTCGGGTCAGAGTGAGCCTGTGACGAGGGCGAACCGCGTCGCCACCGCGCGCCCGGCGTCCCGCCCGGATGCCGTGCGCCGGCCGCCCGCTGACGGCGCCGCCACGCGGGGGTCGAGGGCCGCGGCGAGCTCGCCGACGGCCACGGTGAGGTCGGCCCGCGGAGCCACCTCGACGAGCGAGCGGCCGGCCAGCAGGGCCGCGTCGCACTCGTCGGGTGCCCACGGGAGGAAGCGGACGGCATCCATGCCGGCGAACCGGCGCAGGACGTCGCCGATGGCGCGCTCGGGGCGCCGACCCGCGACCGAGGCGCGCACCTTGGTGACCACGATCGGTGGGCGGTGGCGAGGGCAGCACCGCGACCTCCTGGACCGCGCGGACGAGGCGCTGCAGGCCGACCGGGTCGGCCGCGCCGACGACGACGAGGTGGTCGCACACCTCGAGCGCGGTGAGGGTGGCCGCGTTGCGGCGTGGGGCGGCGGTGTCGTAGCTGAGCTCCTCGTCGTCCTCGACGGCGAACCCGGTGTCGACGACGACGTGGTCGGCGACCCCGCGGGCCAGCCGCAGCACGTCCTCGAGCGCGGCGCTGCGCAGCTCGGGCCACCGGTCGGCCCGGGGCAGCCCGGTGAGCACCCGCAGGCCGGGCACCACCTCGGGCGCGAGCCGGGCCAGGGCGGGCACGTCGAGGGTGCCCTGCTCGGAGGCGCGGGCCGCCGCGGCCACCCCGGGCGCCTCGTCGACCAGGCCGAGCACCTGGGCCACGCTGGCGCCCCAGGTGTCGAGGTCGACGAGCAGGGTGCGCACCCCGGCGGCGGCCAGCTGGGCGGCGAGGGTGACGGCCACGGTGGTGCGGCCCGGGGCGCCGGTCGGGCCCCAGACCGCGGTGACCGGGGTGGGGACGGGCGGGTCGCGCCTCCACGCCGTCCCGGGTCGTCGGGGCCGCCGGCGTCGCCGTCGAGGGTGGCCGGCTCGAGGGCCGCGCCGGTCGGCGCGGTGCCGCCCACCGGCATCCCGGACGTGGTGGCGCCGGCGAGCGCGACGAGGGCGCGGGCCACCGAGGCGCGTGTCGTCGGCGGGGTGCAGGATCGTGGCGACCCCGAGCTGGCGCAGCCGCCGTTCGCCCTCCTCGTCGTCGGTCGCGACCAGGCCCGCGACGCGCACCCCGTGACCCGCGAGGTGGCGCAGGGCGTCGCGGTCGAGGCCGCGCAGGTCCGGGGAGACCACCGCCACCCGGGCCACCCCGGCGGCGCCGGCCGACAGCAGCTCGGCCACGTCGGCGCAGCGCCGCACGAGGGTGACGTCGGGCGCCCCCTCGAGCACCCGCACGAACTCGGCCTCGAGGCGGTGGGTGACCGCGGTGAGGACGCTCGTCACGACGCGGCCGCCGACACCCCGCCGGGCACCGGGACGAGGGTGATGCGGGCGCCGAGGTCGACGTCGGCGACGATGTCGCGCACGGCGTCGCGGGGCACCATCACGTGCACCGCCCTGGTCTCGGCCGAGGCACCGAGCACGCTGTCCTCGCCGGCGACCCGCACGACCGACACCGCGTCGAGCACCCGCTCGGGGCCGGCATAGGTGGGCAGGCCCACGGTGGTGCCCTCCTTGGGCCGGTTGACGTAGACGTCGACGACCGAGCCGGCCGAGATGGCGGCCGCCGACGTGGCGTCGACGAGCAGCGCGACCTGCTGCACGTCGACGGCGGCACCCGAGCCCACGCCGGACACCGGGATCAGCTCGCCGGGCCGCAGCGCCCGCAGCGACCAGGTGTCGGCGGCCAGCGGCCGGTCGGCGGGGAGGTAGCCCGCGGCCCCGTCACCGAGCAGCACGTCGACACGCACCACGTCGGACTCGGTGAGCCGCTGCCCGGGCGCGACCTCGCCCTTGGCGGCGTAGACGGGCACCCGGTCGTCGGCGCGGGCCACGACGACCGAGCCCAGCACGGTGGACAGCAGCACGAGGAGCAGCCCGACCAGCAGCCGGGAGTCGCGCCACGACGGGGCGCGCACCCGGGACGCGGTCGGGGTCGGCAGGTCGCTCATGCCGCCCGATCGTCGTCGAGGACGGGCGACTTCGCCACCGGAGCGGACGCGCCTGTGGACAACCTCGGCGGGAGGGCGGCCTGTGGATGGCACACTGACGACGTGGCCCGACGCTTCATCCCGCTCACCGAGGTGTCCGAGATCCTCGACATCTCCGCGGCCCAGGCCTACGCGCTGGTGCGCTCCGGCGACCTGCCGGCGATCAAGGTCGGCGGCCGGGGCCAGTGGCGGGTCGAGACCGTCGAGCTCGAGTCCTACATCCAGCGGATGTACGCCGAGACCCGCGACCTGGTCACGACCCGGTCCGACCCGGGGCCCGACGACGACGCCCCCGGCAGCGACGCCTGAGCCTCGCGCCCCCGGCGACCGCCGTCACGGCATCAGCGTCGTGACTCGACGGCCACGAGCGCCGCGAACGGCACCGTCGCCACGGCCCTGACGTTCTCGCGCCGGCGAGGCAGCCCGTCGAGGTGCTCGGCGAGGTCGAGGTGGTCGGCGCCGACGGCGTCGATGGTTCCCAGCAGCCGCGGGCCCGTCGCCGCGCACCGACACGACCACGGTGGCCCGGTCACGCGACAGCGCCCGCAGGGCGTAGCCGAGCCCGAACCGCCGGGCGGTGCGCGCCGGAGCCGACTGCGACCCGAGCGAGCGCAGCGTCACCACGGCCGCGAGCGGCACGAGCACCTCGTGGGCGTCCGGGGTCGTGCGCACGAGCACCCAGTCCTCGCCCAGGTCCTGCAGGTCGCCGTCGACCTGGTGGCCCCCCGACAGGCTGATCCGCACGGGTGCGCCCACGGCCGCCGCCAGCCTGGCGGGCAGCGTGACGAGCGCGCGCTCGCGGCGCGTGCGCTCGGCCACCTCGTCGTCGCGCTCGCGTCGTTGCTCCGCGGCCAGCTGCCCCTCGAGGTCCGCGAAGAGCCCCTCCCACCTCATGTCCACAGCCTAGGTCTCGACCGGTTGCGGGTGTCAGTGGCCTCATCTACGGTCATTCGCATGCAAACGTCATCAAACAGCATCAAACGATGCATCGAGGTGCTCCGGGGGCTCGCCGTGGTCGCGGTCGCGGCGGTGCTGGCGTCGTGGTTGTGGCAGGTCAGCGCGGATGCCGGGCAGGCTGCGGCCCGCGGGGCGCCGGTGCGGGCCGACGAGGCCCTGGCCGCGGTCGTGGCGTCCGCCGCCCTCGTCGGCGTCACCTGGCTGGCGCTGGGCGTCCTGCTCGAGCTGCTCTCCCGGGTGCCCGGCGCCGTCGGGCGCGCGGCGCGCCGGGTGGCCGACGTCGTCACCCCACGGCTGCTGCGGCGGGCCGCCGCGGCCCTGCTGGGGGTCGGCCTCGCGGCGGGTGTGCTGCCGGGCGCCTCGGTCGCCGCGCCGGTCTCGACGGTGCAGGCCGCACCCGCGCCGCTGCCCGACCCCGGCTTCGCTCCCCTGCCCGATCCCGGCTGGGAACCCGTGCCCACCTCCCCGACCGTTGTCGGCCGTGGCGGCGACTCCGCCGCCGTCCCGGCCGGGCCGGGGTGGGTGCCCAGCCCTCCCGCGGTGCGGGTGCACCCCGACGTCCGGGTCCTCAGCCCCGCACCCCGACCGGGCCCGGCCCACGACGCCCCCGCCGAGGTGGTCGTGCGTCGAGGCGACTCGTTGTGGTCGATCGCGGCCCGCCACCTCGGGCCCGACGTGTCCGACGGCGAGATCGCGCGGGCCTGGCCGGCCTGGTTCGAGGCCAACCGCGACGTCATCGGTGACGACCCCGACCTGCTGCGTCCGGGCCAGGTGCTCCGCGCACCCGAGGGGGTGCGGTCGTGAGCGCCGGGCTGCTGCACGTCACGCCGCCGAGCCGGGCGCTGCCGCCGCCGATCTCGCTGGAGGAGGCCATCCGCCGCTCGCGGCAGGCCACGGCCGAGCGCGAGGGCCGCACGCCCTACATCCAGGACACCCTGGCCGTCGACTTCGCCGCCGCCTCCGACGAGCAGTTCTTCGGCCCGCAGCGCACCCTGCGCGACGACCTGCCCGACCCCACGGCGTGGGCGGGGCGCATCACCCTGGCCCTGCTCGAGGTGATGACCGGGGTGCGGCCGGCCCCGCAGGTGCTGCGCTGGACCAGCCCCGAGGTCTACGCCGTGGTGGCCCGGCGCAGCGCCCTGGTCGCCCGGCGGGTCGCCGAGGGCAACGCCCCGCGCACCCGGCCGCGGCTGCGGGTCGTCCGGGTGCAGGGTCTGCGAGCCGGCCGACGGGGTGGCCGAGGCGGCGGTCGTCGTCAGCGACGGCCCCCGGGTGCGCGCCGTGGCGGTGCGGCTCGTGGGCCAGGACGGCAAGTGGAGGGTCAGTGCGCTCCAGGTGGGGTGACCGCGGGCTCCGGGTCCGCGTCCACCTCGGGCTCGGGGTCGAGCCGCGCTCGGGCTCGGGCTCGGGTCGGGGCTGCCGGGCTGGCGGGTCGGCAGGCCGCCGGAGGTGAAGAACGCGACCAGGGCCAGCAGGGCCAGCACGGCCAGGGCGCTGCGCAGCCCGTCCAGGCGCGACTGGGTGTTCTCGTCGACGATCGCCGTCGCGACCGCGGGGTCGACGTTCGCCTCGGCGAGCGCGCTCTCGAGCTGCGCGTCCGAGACGAACGGGATGCCGCTCGACAGCTCCACCTGGGCCTGCGAGGTCACCGACGGCGGGATCGCCTCGTTCTCGTCGATGCCGGTGAAGAACGACGTCGTCAGGGCCGAGATGAGCACCGCGCCGGCCAGCGCGGTGCCGATCGACGCGCCGAGGTTCGTGAACGTGTTCTGGATGCCGCCCACCTCGCCGGTCTGCTCGTCGGGCACCGCCGACACGGTCACCGCGCCGAGCTGGGAGGCGAGCGCGCCGATGCCCAGGCCGGCGAGGAGCAACGGCACCGTGACGATCTCCGCCCCGACCCCGACCTCGAGCGCGGCCATCAGCGACACGATGCCGACGAACAGCGCCAGGAAGCCCAGCCGCACCACGCGCCGCGGCGAGGCCTGCGGGAAGAGCTTCGGCACCCCGACGGCGGCGAGCAGCAGGGTGATCGACAGCGGCATGATCCGCAGGCCGGTGTCGATCGCGCTGAGCCCGAGCGCCACCGAGAGGTAGAGCGGCACGCAGAAGAAGAGCCCGGCCTGCAGCAGGAACTGGAAGAAGAACGCGACCAGGCCCTTCTGCAGCTTCGGGATCCGCAGCATCGCCGGGTCGAGCAGGGCCGACCGCCCGGCCGCGAGCCGGCGGTTCTCCCAGGCCAGGAAGCCCCAGATCACGAAGGCGCCCGCCACGACCAGCCAGACCACCGGCGACAGGCCGGCCCACGAGGGGGCGCCCGGCTTGGGGTTGACGAACCCCCACGTGCCGGCCTTGAGGATGCCGAGCACGACCAGCCCCAGCCCGAGCGCCGACAGCGCGGTGCCGACCAGGTCGAGGGCGGCGTCCGGGTCGGCCGCGGCGTCGGCCATCCGCCGGGCGAGCACGAGGATGACCGCGACGAGCACCACCTCGCCCGCGAACACCCAGCGCCACGAGGCGTAGGTCGTCAGCAGCGCCGCCGATGAGCGGCCCGGCGGCCACCGCGATCGCGCCGGAGGCCGCGACCAGCCCGTAGGCCCGCGGGCGTTCCGGCGCACGCGAAGTTCGTCGCGACCAGGGCCACGATCGCGGGCATGATCAGGGCCGCGCCCATCCCCTCGAGCAGCGACCAGCCGAAGATCAGCACCGGCAGGCTGGGCGCCAGGGCGGTCGTCAGCGAGCCGGCCCCGTAGATCACGCACCCGATGGCGAAGGCCCGCTTGCGCCCGAGGATCGCGCCGATCTTCCCGCCGGTGATCATCAGCGAGGCCATGACCAGCGTGTAGAGGGTGATCGCCGTCTGGATGCCGGTGACGTCGGTGCCGACGTCCTCCGCCACCGTGGCGATCGAGACGTTCATGACCGAGCTGTCCAGCGTCATCAGGAACTGCGCCGTCGCCAGGGTCGTGAGGACGGTCGCCCCGGCGGTGCGGGTGACGGTGTCGGTGCTCATTCGGTGGCCTCAGTCGTCGTAGGGGTCAACGGCCCGGGCCCACCGGTAGCGGCGGGTCGGCACGGGCGAGTCTGTCGCATCCGGCTCGGTGGCCGCCGCACCCGACGCGGGCGGGTCCGTCGCGCCGGCCGGGGCGACCGGTGCCTCCGGCGACGACTGGTCGGGCTGCGGCCTCCAGTCGTAGGTGACCGAGCTGTAGACGGCGATGTCCTGCACCGAGTGGCGCCGTGGGCTGATGAGGCACCAGAAGAACCCGATCGGGAAGAACACGCAGAAGGCGGCCCGGCCCAGGGCCCGCACCGGGCCGAGCTTGCGCCCTCGACGGCCCGGCGACCCGGATGCCCATGACGTGCTTGCCGTAGCTGCGACCGAGCAGCCACCAGCGACAGCCAGAGGTAGACGACCGCGAGGGCGAGCGTGAAGGTCAGGCCCGGCCAGGAAGTGCCCGTCCGGCCAGGTGAAGTTCCGCGGGTCGAGGAGGAACTTGACCGAGACCAGCCCCAGGTAGACCGCGCCGACCATCACCCCCACGACGAGGGCGTCGATGGTGTTCGCGACCGACCGCGTCACCACGCCGGCCGTCTCGCCCTGGTAGGGCCGCGCCTCGCGCGGGATCGGGCGACAGCTCCGGGGCGCTCACGAGCCGTTCCCCGGCGTGCCGTCGGAGTGGTTCACGGCGGGCGCCTTGCGCCGGCGGAAGAGGGCGCGGTCGACCGCGCGGCTGATGGCGTCGTCGGCGGTGATGCTCGTCATCCGGGCGCCTCGCACCGTCTCCGAGGCCATCGACCCGGTCGAGTCGCGGATGATCGCCGGCAGGTCGATGACGTCGAGCACCTCCTCGACGATGCCGATCACGTCGATCCGGTCGATGACCGCGTCGAGGTCGACGCGCGCGACGGCGGCGTCGAGGTCGACCGTGGCCACGATGGCGTCGAGGTCGACCCGGTCGATGATGCCGGCGATGTCCACCCGCGCGACGGCGGCGTCCAGGTCGACCGTCGCGACGACCGCATCGAGGTCGACCCGGTCGATGATGCTGGCGATGTCGACGCGCTCGACCGCGGCGTCGAGGTCGACCAGTGCCACGGCGGCATCGAGGTCGACGCGTCGCACGGCGGCGTCGAGGTCGACCAGGGCCACGGCGGCATCCAGGTCGACGGTGGAGACGATCCGGTCGAGGTCGACGTTCTCCTCGACGAGCCGGGTGAGGTCGAGCCGTTCGACGACCATCGCGACGATGACCGGGACCCAGCCGTCGAGCAGGTCCTCGACCTGGCGGCGCAGCTCCTCGCGGTCGGCGCCGCCGGCGCGGGCCAGCCCGGCGAACACGGTGGCCGGGTGGAACCGCCTCGGTACCAGCGGCGGGCGCCACAGCACCCGGGTCACCGGTGCGGTCACCCGGTGCACGGTGCGCACGGCCACGACGGCCGCCCCGACGGTCACGCCGGCCACCCCGAGGGCGACGTCGAGCGCCAGCCGTGCCTCGGGCCCCAGCTGGGGCGCCGCGACCGGTCGTCCTGACGTCGTCAGCTCCTTGGACACCCGCGTCCTTGTCTCTCGGAGGCCTCCTGTTCCGGCACGGTACCGGTCGCGGGTGCGAAGCGTCAGGGGCTGCCCGCAAACGCGCCCCGGGGTCACCCGGCAGGGGTGAGCCCGGTCACCGAGGTCAGCTCACCTGGGCCTCGATCCGTTTCGCGGCGAGCCCGGTCAGCGCGGCCAGCCCCTCCTTGGCCTTCCCGGCATCCCGGACAGCACCCACAGGCTGCTGACCAGGTCCTGCGCGGCGACCACCGAGTGACAGCTCGTCAGCCGCTTCGACCTCAGCGTCATGCACCACGCGTACTGGGCGTCGGCGGCGGGCAGGTCAGGGAGGTCGAGCGTCGTGATCCCGCTCCAGGTGCCCTCGCTGGTGGCGTACGAGCGGCAGTCGACCGCCTTCTCGACCTGCCCGACGAGCTCCTCGGCGACCCCGTCCGGGTACGCGACGACGGTCTGGCTCACGACGAGGCCCTGCCGCTTCCACGAGCCGTGGGTGCCGATGACCTGCCGCGACTCCGACGGCAGCGTCGGCCGGCAGGTGTCGAACCAGTCCCACCTGGTCGTCGTCGGGCTCGTCGTCGACCTTCAGCCCGATCTTGGCGAAGGCTTCGGCCGGCAGCAGGGCCTTGGTCGTCGCCGCCGTGGCCCGGGTCTTCGCATCCGACGACGGCGACGGCGTCCGCGCCGAGGCCGACCCGCTCGCGCTCGCAGCTGCCGGCACCGCTGGAGGACGCCGTCGCCGGCGGGTCGGCCGACCCGCACCCCGTAGTCACCAGCGCAGCGACGACCCCCGCCACCAACAGCCCCACCGTCCGTCGCGTCATCGCGCACCCCTCCCCCGCGCCCGGGCCCCGCTGCCCGGGAATGGCAGGACTCTAGACCCGCCCCGGCACACGCGAAGGCCCCGCGGCGGACGTCGTCCGCGGCGGGGCCTTCGCTGTCGGTGGGGCGTCAGCGACGCCCGTGGCACATCTTGAACTTCTTGCCCGAGCCGCAGGGGCACGGGGCGTTCTTCGGGGTGTTGGCCAGCTGGTCGTCGGTGAGGTCGGACGTGGATGCCGGGGCACCCTCGTCGCGCTCGTCGACCCCGCCGGTCTCGCTGGGGGCGGTGTAGTGCAGGTGGTCGGTGCGGGGACGGCCGACGCCGACACCCGACACGGCCACCTTGCGGGCACCCTCGCCACCCGACCCGAACCCGGCACCCACCGGAGGCGCGGTCGTCCTGGGGGGCGGACGGCATCCCGTCGCTGCGGTCGGCGGTCGCGGCACCCGCGCCGGACATCGCACCGAGCATCTGCGAGACGTGCACCGGCTCGATGGCGGGAGGAGCCTCCTCGACCGGCTGGTCGACCGAGACGTCGACGTGGAAGAGCAGCCCGACCGACTCCTCGCGCACGGCCTCGTTCATCGTGTTCCACAGGGCGAAGCCCTCGCGCTGGTACTCGACGAGCGGGTCGCGCTGGGCCATCGCGCGCAGGCCGATGCCCTCCTGCAGGTAGTCCATCTCGTAGAGGTGCTCGCGCCACTTGCGGTCGAGCACCGAGAGCATGACCCGGCGCTCGACCTCGCGCATGACCTCGGAGCCGAGGGCCTCCTCGCGCTGGTCGTAGGCGTGGTGGGCGTCGGAGAGGATCTCCTCCTTGAGCTTCTCGTTGGTCAGGGAGCCGCGACCACCGGCGGCCTCGACGACCTGCTCGGCGTCGAGCGTGACCGGGTACAGCCCGCGCAGGGCGGTCCACAGCCGCTCGAGGTTCCAGTCCTCGGGGAAGCCGTCGGAGGTCTCGGCGTCGACGTAGCCCTCGATGACGTCGTTGACGAAGAAGCGCAGCTGCTCGTGCAGGTCCTCGCCCTCGAGCACCCGGCGGCGCTCCTCGTAGATGACGGTGCGCTGGCGGTTGAGCACGTCGTCGTACTTGAGCACGTTCTTGCGGATCTCGAAGTTCTGCGCCTCGACCTGGGCCTGCGCCGACTGGATCGAGCGGGAGACCATCTTGGACTCGATCGGCTGGTCGTCCTCGAGCTTGGCCGTGGTCATGACCCGGTCGACCAGGTTCGCGTTGAACAGCCGCATCAGGTGGTCCTCGAGCGAGAGGTAGAACCGCGACTCACCCGGGTCACCCTGGCGGCCGGAGCGGCCACGCAGCTGGTTGTCGATGCGGCGCGACTCGTGGCGCTCGGTGCCGAGCACGTACAGGCCGCCGAGCTCGGTGACCTCCGCGTGCTCGGTGGCGACGGCGGACTCGGCGGTGGCGAGGGCCTCGTCCCAGGCCGCCTCGTACTCCTCCGGGGTGTCGTGCGGGTCGAGCCCACGCTCCTTGAGGGCGGCGATGGCCCGGAACTCCGGGTTGCCGCCGAGCATGATGTCGGTGCCTCGGCCGGCCATGTTGGTGGCGACGGTGACGGCGCCCTTGCGCCCGGCATCCGCGACGATCGCGGCCTCGCGCTCGTGGTGCTTGGCGTTGAGCACCTCGTGGGCGACCCCGTTGCGGCGCAGCTGGTCGGAGAGGTACTCCGACTTCTCGACCGAGATGGTGCCGACCAGCACCGGCTGGCCCTTGCTGGTGGCGCTCGACGATGTCGGCGACGACGGCCTTGTACTTCGACTCCTCGGTGCGGTAGACGAGGTCGGCCTTGTCGATGCGGATCATCGGCTGGTTCGTGGGGATCGGCACCACGCCGAGCTTGTAGATCGAGTTGAGCTCGGAGGCCTCGGTCATGGCCGTGCCGGTCATGCCGGAGAGCTTGTCGTACATGCGGAAGAAGTTCTGCAGGGTGATCGTCGCGAGGGTCTGGTTCTCGTTCTGGATCTGCACCCCCTCCTTGGCCTCGATGGCCTGGTGCATGCCCTCGTTGTAGCGGCGGCCGGCCAGCATGCGCCCGGTGTGCTCGTCGACGATGAGCACCTCGCCGTTGAGCACGACGTAGTCCTTGTCGCGCTGGAACAGCTCCTTGGCCTTGATGGCGTTGTTGAGGTAGCCGATGAGCGGGGTGTTGGCCGACTCGTAGAGGTTCTCGATGCCGAGGTGGTCCTCGACCTTCTCGATGCCCCGCTCGAGCACGCCGACGGTGCGCTTCTTCTCGTCGACCTCGTAGTCGCCGCGGCCGCTCTCGAGCTCGCCGCGCTCGAGGCGGGCGACCATCTTGGCGAACTCGGTGTACCACTTGGTGGGCTGGTCGGCCGGGCCGGAGATGATCAGCGGCGTGCGGGCCTCGTCGATGAGGATCGAGTCGACCTCGTCGACGATCGCGAAGTGGTGCTCGCGCTGCACCAGCTCTTCGGTCGACCACGCCATGTTGTCGCGCAGGTAGTCGAAGCCGAACTCGTTGTTGGTGCCGTAGGTGATGTCCTTGGCGTACTCGGCGCGGCGCTGCTCGGGCGTCTGCGCGGCGAGGATGCAGCCGGTCTCGAGGCCGAGGAAGCGGTGCACGCGGCCCATCAGCTCGGACTGGTACTCGGCGAGGTAGTCGTTGACCGTGATGACGTGCACGCCCTTGCCGGTGAGCGCGTTGAGGTAGGCCGGCAGGGTCGCGACGAGGGTCTTGCCCTCACCGGTGCGCATCTCGGCGACGTTGCCCAGGTGCAGGGCCGCCCCACCCATGATCTGCACGTCGAAGTGGCGCTTGCCCAGGGTGCGCTTGCTGGCCTCGCGGACCGCGGCGAACGCCTCGGGAAGGATGTCGTCGAGGGTCTCACCGTCGGCGAGGCGCTTCTTGAAGACGTCGGTCTCGGCGCGCAGCTCGGCATCGGTGAGCTTCTCGAAGTCCTCCTCGATGGCGTTGACCTGTGCCGCGATGTTGTCGAGCTTCTTGAGGATGCGCCCCTCACCGGCGCGCAACAGCTTCTCGACGATCTTCACGAGTGGGACTCCCTTGGCGTGACAGCATGACGGTCGCTCGACCGGACCTGCCTAGGGTAGTCGAGCCCGGGGCGCCCGACCGACCCGGCAACAGGCACCCGCAGGGGCAACGCGGCGCGCGGCGGCCCGAGTTCCCGGCTCACCCCCGCAGGTGGTTGGGTGGAGGAATGACCGGTATGCCGTTCCCGGGCTGCGTGCCCGAGCTCACCGACGGGGTGGTGCGGCTGCGTGCCCACCGCCCCGACGACGCCGAGCGGATCGTGGAGCAGTCGACCGACGCCGAGACGATGCGCTGGACCACGGTGCCTCGCCCCTACGACCTCGACGACGCCCGCGACTTCCTCGCGAAGATCGAGCGCGAGTGGGGCACCCCCGGCGGGCTGCGGCACTGGGCGGTCACGGATGCCGCGGACCCGTCGGCCCGCTACCTCGGCACGGTCGACCTGCGCCCCCGGGGTGGTGGCGCCGCGGAGACCGGGTTCGGCCTGCACCCGCAGGGCCGCGGGTCCGGGTCTGATGGCCGGTGCGGTGCGGCTGGCCTGCCGCTGGTGGTTCGGCGAGGGCGGCACCCGGGTGCACTGGCTGGCCGTGCGCGGCAACTTCGCCTCGTGGCGGGTGGCGTGGTCGTGCGGGTTCACCCACCACGGCACCATCCCGCAGTCGCACCCCGACCCCGACGACCCGACCGGCCCGGCCCTCGACGTCTGGCGGGCCAGCCTCGGCGCCGACGACGTCATGGAGCCCCGCACGCCGTGGGAGGACGTGCCGGTGCTCGACGCGGAGGAGGGGCACGGCATCCGGCTGCGGCCCTGGCGCGACCGCGACATCGAGGCGCTGGAGCCACGCGACCAGCCCGAGCACTACATGCCCGCGCGCGGCGTGCTCGACGCCGACACCTTCCCCGAGTGGCTGATGATCCGGCGCGAGCAGATGTCGCTCGGCAAGGTGCTCAGCTGGTGCGCCGCCGACAGCACGACGGATGCCGCGCTGGGCGAGGTGCTCGTGTTCGTCACCGAGGGCACCCTCGACGACGACACCGCCGAGCTCGGCTACCAGGTGGTGCCGAGCGGGCGGGGCCGCGGCGTCGCCACGACCGGGTCGCGGGCGCTGGTCGCGCACGCGTTCGCGCCGCGCGCCGACGGCGGGCTGGGGATGCGCCGGCTGGTCGCGCAGACGGCGGAGGACAACGTCGCGAGCAACAGGGTGCTCGACCGGCTCGGGTTCACCATCTGGGGCCGCGAGACGGCGGCCGACGTGCTGCCCGACGGCCGGGCGGTCGACGCCCTGCACTGGGAGCTGCTCCGCGACTGAGCGCCGTGAGTGCGGAAACGGTCGCTGGGACAACCACTTCCGCACTCGAGGCGGGACCATCTCGCCTCAGGGGTCACGCCCTGTGCACGCCGGCCAGGTCGAGCCAGCCGGCAAGGGCCGCGAGCCTCGGCGTCGAGCTCGGCGCGGTCCTCCGGGCTGCCCCGGCCCGGCTCCCAGGTGCACCGACGCACCCGCAGCACCCCGGCGGCCCGGTCCGACTTCAGGTCGACCCGCGCGACGAGGTCCTCGCCGAGCAGGAACGGCAGCACGTAGTAGCCGTGCACCCGCTGCGCCTCGGGCACGTAGATCTCGAGCCGGAAGTCGAAACCGAAGATCGCCCGGGTGCGGTCGCGCTGCCAGACCAGGGAGTCGAACGGTGACAGCAGGGCCCGCGCCGTGACCCGGCGCGGACGGCGGGCGTCACGGTGCAGGTAGGCCGGGCGATGCCAGCCCTCGATGGTGGCCGGGAGCAGGGTGCCGTCGGCGACGAGCGAGGCGATGGCCGGCCGGGCCTGCTCCGGGCGAGAGCCGGAAGTAGTCGCGCAGGCACTGCTCGGACCCCACCCCGTGCGCCCGCGCCGAGATCTCGACGAGCCTGCGGAAGGCCTCCTCCTCGCTCGGACGGGCCGCGACGTCCAGGGCGGCGGCGCGCAGGGGCGGGGGCAGCACCCGGCCGGGCAGCGCGTAGCGCCGCTCGAACTGGGTGGTGCGGCCGGCGCTCGACACCTCGCCCGACCAGAAGAGGTGCTCGAGGGCGTTCTTGACGAGCGACCAGTTCCAGCCCCACTCGTCGCGCTGGCGGGGCAGGTCGTGGGCGAGGGCGACCTCGACCTCGCGGCTGGTCAGCGGCCCGCGCCGGGCGACCTCGTCGAGCACGGCGGCGACGAGCCCGGGGTGGTCGCGGGCCACCCGCTGCATCCCTCCCCAGGCGTCCTCGCGGGCCCGGCGCATCCGGAAGTCGAGCAGCGGCCAGGTGGACGGCGGCACCAGCGAGGCCTCGTGGGCCCAGTACTCCACCACCCGGCGCGGTGCGACGTCGCGGGCCCGGTCGACGAGTCGACGGTCGTAGGGCCCCAGCCGGGAGAAGAACGGCAGGTACTGGCTGCGGACGACCACGTTGACGCTGTCGATCTGCACCACGCCGACGGTGTCGATGACACGCTGCACGTCGCGGGTGCCCGGCTCGGCCGGCCGCGGCCGCGCGAAGCCCTGAGCCGCGAGCGCGATGCGGCGCGCGGCCCGGTTCGAGAGGTGCACGCCGAGCGGCGCGTCACTCATCCGTGGGGAGCAGGTGCTGCTGGTGCGCGTAGACGGCGGCTTCCACCCGCGAGTGCAGGTGCAGCTTCTCGAGGATGTTGCGCACGTGGTTCTTGACCGTGTTCTCGGAGATGACCAGCTGGTCGGCGATCTCGCGGTTGGCCAGCCCGCGGGCGACGAGCCGCAGCACCTCGACCTCACGGTCGGTGAGCAGCGGCGCGGTGCCGGTGACCGGCTCCGGCTCCTGGCTGAGCCGGGTGAACTCGGCGAGGAGGGTGGCCGCCATCCCGGGCGGGATGATCGCCTGGCCGTCGTTGACCCGACGGACGGCGGCGGCCACCTCCTCACCGGGGAGGTCCTTGAGCAGGTACCCGCTCGCGCCGGCCTTGATCGCCTCGAACAGGTCGGTCTCGTCGTCGGACATGGTCAGCATCAGGATGCGCGCGCCGGGCACCGCCTCACGGATCCGGCGGCACGCCTCGATGCCGCCCATGCCCGGCATCCGGACGTCCATCAGCACGACGTCGGGCGTGACCCGGGAGCAGACGTCGACCGCGTCGATGCCGTTGCTGGCCTCGCCGACGACCTCGGCGGTGCCGTCGAGCTCGACGACCACCCGCATCCCGCGCCGGTAGAGGTCGTGGTCGTCGGCGATCATCACCCGGATGGGCGCCACGGAGCCCGGGGTCGCACCAGCCGTCACATCATCACCAAGCACGGGCACATCGTCGCAGGTCCGGGTGACGCTGCCCAGAGGGGGACCCTGATAGGCCTCTCAGGAAGCGGCAGCTTCGACATCGGCGCCGTCGCCCTGCTCCGGACCGTCGGCCAGTGAGCCGTCCAGGTCGAGGTGCAGGACGCCGTAGCTCCAGCCGTGCCGGCGGTACACGACGCTGGCCCGGTCGGTCTCGATGTCGTGGAACAGGTAGAAGTCGTGGCCGACCAGTTCCATGTGGCTCAGCGCGTCGGAGAGCGTCATCGGGGTGGAGCGGTGCACCTTCTCGCGGACCTCGACCGGGGAGTCGCTGAACTGGTCGACGTCGTCGACGGCGCCGGCCGGGCCGCCCTCGGCGGGGGTGACGATGCGCGCGGTCGCACTCGCGACCGACTCGGGGGTCCGTCGTCCGCGGTGGACCTGTCGCCGGTCCTTCT
The DNA here is from genome assembly GCA_963782695.1 of uncultured Actinomycetota bacterium. GTDB lineage: Bacteria > Actinomycetota > Actinomycetes > Actinomycetales > Dermatophilaceae > Fodinibacter. The sequence continues at coordinate 114,000 of CAWAKY010000029.1, forward strand.
GGCGCCTCAGCCGTTCCATCAGCTTGTCGATCGCCAGGTCGAGGGCGGCGTACTTGTCCTCGACGCACGCCTCGGCCCGCACGACGGGCCCCTTGGCGTAGCAGGTGATCTCGACCTTGTCACAGACCTCGGCCTGGCGACGGTTGGGCTCGTGACTCACCAGGACCTCGACCCGACGGGTGCGGGGCTCGAGCTGGGTGATCTTTTCGAGCTTCTCCTCGATGTGCGCCCGGAAGCGGTCGGAGACGGTCAGGTGCCGTCCGGTGACGACGATGTCCACGTGGTCCTCCTCGTTGCTGGGGGTCTCGCTGCTCAGTGCCGAACCGGCGTCAGACGCACCACCTCCGGAGGATCGGGGCTCATGCACTGACGCTAGTCGGAGGGCCTGTGGGCCACAAGGGCGGGGCCTGTGAGTGGCGTGGCGTCGTGGCGCACGCGGCCGCCACGACGTGCCGGGCACCGGCGTCGTGCAGCGCGCGGGCCGCCTCGGCGAGGGTCGCGCCGGTCGTGACGACGTCGTCGACGAGCACGCAGGTGGCCCCCCGCACCACCCCGCGCCACGGCGCGCCCACCGCCATCGAGCCGGCCAGGTTGCGGGCCCGGGCCGCCCGGTCGAGGTGGGCCTGGTCGGCCACCCGTCGGGTGTGGACCAGCGCGGGCACGACGACGAAGCCCCCGCGGCCGGGTGCCGGCCGCTCGCCCGAGCCGCGGGCCGGACGACGCGGCGCCGGCCCCTCCACCCGCCCGTTCACGGCGGCGGTCGCCGCGACGGCGAGGTCACCGACGGGGTCGTCACCGCGCCGCCGTCGGGAGGCCCGCGCCGTCGGCACCGGCACGACGAGCACCTCCTCCCCCGACCCGAGCCGTCGCCGCACGGCGGGGTCGCCGGCCGCGGCCGTCAGGGCCGCCGCCGAGCAGCCGAGCCAGCTCGTCACGCAGGTCGCGACGACCCTCGTCCTTGTACGCGGTGACCGCGAGCCGTAGGGCGCCCTCGAAGCGCGCGCCGGCCCAGCACGACGGCATCGCCGTCGCGTGGGCGGCACGCGGGCCCACCGCGGCCGCCCCGACGCCCCGCGAGGCCGAGCGCACGGCATCCGTGCAGGTGCCGCACAGCGGGCCGGCAGCGGGCGCGTGGCACGCGGCGCAGCCCGACGGCAGCACCAGGTCGACGGCCGCCGCCAGGACGCGCCGCAGCGCCGCCCACACCGTCGCCCAGAACATCGCCATGGCAGCCACGATGCCCGCGAGACGCACGCCGGGCAGCCTCCCGACCCGGGCGCTGTGGACGACGGGCAGCCGCGGCGCCGCCTGTGGACGACCGCGGAGCAGCCGGCGGTCAGCCGGCGGCGACGGCGAGATCGGTCGCGGGGCCGCTGTCGACCCACTGCGACCCGGCCCGGCTGTGCAGCCGGCCGGCCGACGAGACGACCCACAGGTCGCGCTCACCACCGGTGGACGCGATGCTCACGGCGTTGGGGACGGGGGTGAGCCCGCGCACCTCGCCACCGACCGAGACGACCACCGGCTGCACGGTCTTGCCGTCGAGCATGCCGATGGCGGCCAGGGTGCGGTCGTCGAGCCAGGCGATGCTCGTCGCCCGGGTCAGCGAGGCACCGGTGCGCAGGGGGTCGGCGAGCCGCTGCGGGCGCCCGCCGCCGGTGCGCACGATGCCGGCGACGTCGATCCGGCTGTCGGAGCCGTCGGCCTTGGTGGAGAGCACGGCCACCCGGTCACCGTCCGGGGCCACCCGCGCCTCGACGACGCGGCGCCCGCGCGAGCCAGGCGGCCTCGACCGCGGTGGCCGCGGCACGCGGGTCGGCCGGGTTCGCCGTCAGGTCGACGACCCAGAGCCGCGGCGCCTTGGCACCCTTGGTGCCGACCCCGCCCATCCAGAGGAACCCGCGCCGGTCGTAGGCGGGGTTCCCGACGTTCGTGGCGTCGAGCGGCACCTCGTAGCGGTTCGTGCCGCGCCACCGCGAGATGCCGTTGCCGTCGGGGTCGACCCCGGCGAGCTCGGCGCCGTCGGCCGACAGCGCGAGCCGGCGGAAGGTGTGCAGCACCGGCGGGTAGCTGCCGGACACGGCGGGCTGGCGGGGCTCGGCGTCGCCGAGGGTGCTCGGGTCGAACACGACCACGTCGTCACCGCGGCGCACGACCGGTCGCGCCAGCGCGGGGGTGGGCGGCGTGGTGAAGCCGACCTCGGCGAGGGTGCCGGCCGAGCCGTCGAGCCCGGCGATGTTGACCGGGACCCCGTTGACCGACAGCACGATCCGGCTCACGCCGGTGTCCTGGGTCAGGGTGCTGACGAACTGCGCCCACAGGTTCTGCCGGGTGGTCTCCCCCGCGCTGAGCTTGGTGTTCGTGAGGAGGTTGACGGTGGCGACGCCCGAGTCGATCGACACGGCATCCCCGAGGAGGCGGGAGCCGACCGGCACGGCGGTGACGCTGGCGTCGGCGAGGTGAGCCGGCACGGGCACGAGCTGGGCCGGGCCAGCCGGGTCGCGAGCTTGTCGACGGGGAACCACCGGGTGTCGGGCACGAGGGCGCGCTGGCTGGTCGAGACGTAGTGCAGGTCGTAGGGCTGCACGAGCCGGGACACCTCGGAGCTGGCGATCCAGCGGCCGAACGTCGTCGGGCAGCTCGCTGATCCGCCACTCGCCGCCGACCGTCGACAGGCCGAAGGTCGCCGTCACCGTGCTGCCCGCGCGGGCCGCGGTGTAGCGACCCTCGGGGTCGACGGTGCCGGCCGCCTTGGCGGTGATGCGCACCGTCGCGGGGTCGAGCAGGGTCGCCTTCGGTGCGACGTCGTCGGCGAGCAGCACGAGGGTGCGGTCGGGGTTCCACTTCTCGCTGGTCTGCGCGGTGAGGAAGGCCCGGGCGTTGTCGTACGCCGCGTCGCTCGCCGACCCGGCGCGCACGAAGCCGCGCACGATGCTCACCTGGTCGACGCCCGCGGCCGGGCCCGGGAAGAGCACCCGGATGCCCTGGGGGTTGCCGCTGGCGACGTCGAGGCCCGGCTGCACGTCACCGCTGCGGGACAGCCCGCCGCACCCGGCCAGCAGCGAGCGCGACGCAGCAGCACGAGGGCGCGCCCGGGCCCGCCGGCCGGTCACGGGTCCTCCGTGGGGCTGAGCGGCAGCGGCGACCCGTGCAGGGTGTCGCCGGCCCGCTGCGGCAGGGTGAGGCGGAACCGCGAGCCGACGCCCGCGCTCGCCCCAGGCCTGCAGCCAGCCGTTGTGCAGCCGGGCGTCCTCGAGCGAGATCGACAGGCCCAGGCCGGTGCCACCGGTGGTGCGGGCCCGGGCCGGGTCGGCGCGCCAGAACCGGGTGAAGACGTTGGCCGCCTCGCCGGGCCGCAGGCCGACGCCGTGGTCCTCGACGACCACCGCGACGGCGTCGTCACCGATGGCGACGTGGATGTCGACCGGGCGCCCGTCGCCGTGCTCGATGGCGTTGACGAGCAGGTTGCGCATGATCCGCTCGACCCGCCGCTCGTCGACCTCGGCCTCGGCCGGCTCGTCGGGCGCGTGCACGCGTGACGACGCTGCCCCGGCGCTCGGCCAGCGGCCGGGCCGCCTCGACGACCTTGGCGATGGTGCCGCGGAGGTCGACCGGCTCGACGTCGAGGGCGGCGGCGCCGGCGTCGAACCGGCTGATCTCGAGCAGGTCGGCGAGCAGGTCCTCGAACCGGTCGAGCTCGCCGGCCAGCAGCTCGGCCGACCGGCCGACGGTGGGCTCGAAGTCCTCGCGCGACTCGTGGATCAGGTCGACCGCCATCCGGATGGTCGTCAGCGGGGTGCGCAGCTCGTGGGACACGTCGGAGACGAAGCGCTGCTGCACGCGCCGAGAGGCCCTCGAGCTGGCGGATCTGCGACTGGAGGCTGTCGGCCATGCCGTTGAACGACGTCGCCAGCAGGGCGAGGTCGTCCTCGCCGCGGGTCGGCATCCGCTCGTTGAGCTTGCCCGCCGACAGCCGCTGCGCGACCTCGCCGGCGCGCCGCACCGGCTTGACGACCTGGCGGGTGACGACCCAGGCGACGGCGCCGACGAGCAGGGTCAGGATGACGCCGGCGACGACGAACGCGTTGCCGATCAGCCCCATCGTCGCCACCTCCTGCTCCATCGGGTAGATGAAGTAGAGGTCGTACGCGCCGGCGTTGGGCACCTCGACGACGCTGCCGACGACGACCGCGGGCAGGCTCTCGCCGTCGACGGTCACCTCGGTCATCTGGGTCTGCTGACGCGCGCGGGGATGCCGCGACGGCCGCCTGCAGCTCGGGGCTCACCGACTCGATGTCGAGGGCGCCGCTGCGTGAGGTTCGCGAGCACCACGTCGCTCTCGTTGCCGGCCGAGCGGTTCATGATGACGTAGCGGCTGGGCTGCGGGCCCGGCTCGGTGAGGATGCGCGACATGATGTCGCGGGCCGCCTGGTCGAGCTCGTCGACCGAGGTGGACGTCGAGTTGTTCCACTGGTTCTGCGCCTGGGTGGTCAGGTTGAGCGACTCGTACTGGGCGGTCACGACCCGGTCGCTCTCGAGGCCGCCGGCGATCTGCTGGTGGAGCACGCCGCCGAGGATCGACACGACGAACAGGCCGAGCAGCATCGTCGTGGTGACGACCCGCAGCTGCAGGGACTGCCGCCAGCGGTGCCCGACGTACGACACGCCGTCGCGGACGGCCCGGGAGACGTCGGCGAGGCTGCGCTGACCGCGGTTCCGACCGGATGCCAACGCGGTTCGCAGCCCGAGATCGGCGGAACCGGTCACGGTCAGGCCCGGCCTGCCTTGTACCCGACGCCGCGCACGGTGACCACGATCTCGGGGTGCTCCGGGTCGTGCTCGATCTTCGAGCGCAGCCGCTGCACGTGGACGTTGACCAGCCGGGTGTCGCCGGCGTGGCGGTAGCCCCAGACCTGCTCGAGGAGCACCTCGCGGGTGAAGACCTGCCAGGGCTTGCGCGCCAGCGCGACGAGGAGGTCGAACTCGAGGGGGGTCAGGCTGCAGCTGGCCGCCGTCACGGGTGACCGAGTGGCCGGCGACGTCGATGGCGAGGTCGCCGATGGTGAGCCGCTCGGGCTCGGGCTCGTTGTCGCGGCGCAGCCGGGCGCGCACGCGGGCGATGAGCTCCTGCGGCTTGAACGGCTTCACGACGTAGTCGTCGGCGCCGGACTCCAGGCCCACGACGACGTCGACGGTGTCGGTCTTGGCCGTCAGCATGACGATCGGCACGCCGGACTCGGCGCGGATCTGGCGGCAGACCTCGAGGCCGTCGATGCCCGGGAGCATGACGTCGAGGAGCACCAGGTCGGGGCGGTAGTCGCGGAACGCGCCGATGGCGGAGGAGCCGTCGGCGACGTGGTCGACCTCGAGCCCCTCGTTGCGCAGGACGATGCCGAGCATCTCCGCCAGCGCCAGGTCGTCATCGACGACCAGCACGCGACCTTTCACGTCGGCCTCGATCCTTTCCCCGCAGTGCCACAAGTGATCGATCATCCTCCCACAGCAGTCTGGGAACACCCTGCAAACAGCAGAGGTCGGAGCACCCGAGCGAACTACGCTGCGTAGGTGACCCGCTCCCCCCGGATTCCCGGACTCGACGCCTCGGCCAAGATCCGGCTGGCGTTCGTCGTCCTGAGCGGGCTCCTCGCGGTGCTCACCGACACCGTCGTCGAGGTGCTGCCCGTGGCTGCTGCTCGTCGTCGTGCTCGACCTCGTCATCGTCGCGCTCGACAGCCTGCCGGTCTCCCGCCGCGGCGTCGTGAACACGATGGTCCTGACTGCTGCTGTGCGTCTCGGCCGCCGCGGCCGGTGCGGGCTACGCCTGCGCCGGGCCGGCGCGGCGCTGCTCATCCTCATCCCGGCGTACCACGCCGGGTCGAGGTACGGCCGGTTCGGGTTCCTGCTCACCTGCGTCGTCGCCGGCGGCGCCTTCCTGCTCACGACCTGGCTCTACCCCCCGGACGACGGCGACATCCGCTTCGGGCTGATCGCCTGGATCGGCGCCGCGATCACCCTGGGCGTGCTCGGCGCCTGGAACAAGCGGCTCACCGACGAGCAGGAGGAGGACGTCGACCCCGCGGCGCGCGAGGCGATCGAGCTGATCCAGCGCCTGCAGGACCTGTCCGGCCAGATGTCGACCGGCCTCGACGCGCCGGCCAGCGCGTCGCTGGCGCTCGACCTGCTGTCGGCCGAGGTGCCCTCGACCCGCAGCGCCGTGCTCGTCACCCAGGACGCCGAGCACCTCGTGCCCGTCGCCCTGCGGGGCTCGACCCGGGCGCCGTGGCACATCGCCGAGCACGTCGCCGACCTGCTCCGCACGCAACCCGGCGAGCTGGGTGCCCACCGAGGTCACCTTCAACGACGACCTCGGGCGACGCCGCGCGCTCGTCGTGCCCTTCGCGCTGGGCAACGGCTCGACGACCGTCGTCGTGGCGGAGCGGCCCGGACGGCAGGCCGTTCACGGATGCCGAGCGACACATCGCCCGCAACGTGACCCGGCGCATCGCCCCGACCCTCCAGGCCGGTCTGCTGTTCGGCACGCTGCGCCAGTTCGCCAGCCTCGAGGAGCGCAACCGGATCGCCCGCGACATCCACGACGGCATCGCCCAGGAGCTCGCGGCGCTGGGCTACCAGGTCGACGCCCTGCGGGCGCAGGCCGGCCCGCCCGGCATCCCGATGCGCGACGGGCTCGACGGGCTGCGCGAGCAGCTCAGCGAGGCGATGGCCGACCTGCGCATGCACATCACCGACCTGCGGGTCGCGGAGCGTCCCGGCACCGGTCTGGGCGCGGTGCTCGGCGCGGCGGTGCAGAGCTTCGGCAGCGTCACCGGGGTGCGCACGACGGTGACGGTCAGCGAGGGCCAGCGGCGGATGGACCCGCGGGTCGAGATCCTCATCCACCGCCTCGTCATGGACATCCTCGCCGACGCCCAGGCGTGCGGCGCCCGCAACGCCTGGGTCAGCCTGACGACGTCGGTCGTCGGGCCCGCCTGCGTCGACGTGTCGCACGACGGCGACCCGCAGCACCTCGCGCCGCTCGTTCAAGGACCCGGCCCTGGAAGGTCTGGACGCGACACTCTTCGTGCGCACCGAGCCGAACGGTCGCACCACCGTTAACCTGACGGTGCAGGAACCCACCCCCGTCGGCGCGTTCCGCGAGCAGCGCTGACCAAGGAGGATCAATGAGCATCAACGTCGTTCTCGTCGACGACCACGCGGTCGTCCGTGAGGCGGTCGCCGGCATGCTCGTCGCCCAGGGCGACATCACCGTGGTCGGTCAGGCGGGCTCGCTCGCCGACGGCCACGCCCTGCTCGACCGGGTGTTCACCGCCCCGCCCCAGGGCAGCCTGGTGGCGGTCATCGACGTCACCATGCCCGACGGCAGCGGCCTGTCGCTGGTGCGCGCGGCGCGCGAGCGGAACAAGGACATCGGCCTGGTCGTGCTGACCATGCTCAACGACGACTCGACGCTGCTCGAGGCACTGGATGCCGGTGCCTCCGCGCTGGTGCGCAAGAGCGCGCCCTCGGAGCAGGTCATCTCGGCCGTGCGCCGGGCCGCCGAGATGCCGGGCGAGTTCAGCGCCAGCGGCCTGGCCGAGGCGATGCGCCGGCAGGCCGACACCCCGCAGACCACGCTCACCACCCGCGAGACCGAGGTGCTGCGGCTGCTCGTCGAGGGCTCGTCGGTGGCCCAGGTCGGCCGCCAGCTGTTCATGAGCCCGTCGACGGTCAAGACCCACATCGGCAAGATCTACGACAAGCTCGGGGCGCACAACCGCGCCAGCGCGGTCATCGCCGCGGTGCGGCTCGGCCTCGTCGCCGACGTCGACCGCTGAGTCACCGCGCCGGTCGTCGCCGCGACGCGCCGTGCTGAGCTCAGCAGCCCGCCGCATGCGGAGCTCGAGACGCCTCGAGAGGACTCATGATGATGGCGCCCGGCCCGATGATGACGATGAACAGGGCCGGGAAGATGCACAGCAGCAGCGGGAAGAGGATCTTCACCGTGACCTTCTGGGCCTTCTCCTCGGCCCGCTGACGGCGGACGACGCGCATCTCCTTGGTCTGCTCGCGCAGCACCGACGCCGACGGGCAGGCCGAGCCGGTCGGCCTGCACCAGGGTGCTGACGAAGGTCTTGAGCTCGGGCGCGGTGGTGCGCTCGCCGAGCGAGGCGAACGCGTCGGCACGGGACTTGCCGATCTGGATCTCGGAGAGCACGCGGGCGAACTCGCCGCCGATCGGCCCGGTGACGGTGCGCGCCACCTGGAGGATCGCCGCGTCGAAGCCCTGACCCGCCTCGACACAGACGGTGAGCATGTCGAGCGCGTCGGCCAGGCCCTTCTGCAGCTCCTGCTGCCGCTTGAGCCCGGCGTTGTAGAGCAGCAGGTCGGGCAGGAAGAAGCCCGCAGCGCCGGCCGCAGCGGCGACGAGCCAGACCCTTGACGCTGAAGCCCATGAACAGCAGCGCCAGCACGACGCCGATGACCAGGCCGAGGCCCTTGGCGCCCATGATCCGCTCGACGGTCCAGCCGGCCGGGTTGCCCGCCCGGTCGAGGTTGCGCGCCATCCGGCTGCCGCTGCCCGGCGGGCGAGACCCGCATGGCGAGGCCGCGCAGCCGGTCGAGCAGCGGCGCCGAGGACGCGGTCCTGGACGCCGAGCTCGTTCTTGGACACCTCCTGCGTCGTGGCGGTCTGGTTCAGCAGCTCGAGCGAGCGCGCCACGCCGGTCGACTGGGTCGACCCCATGAGCGAGGCCATGACGACCACGACGACCGCCAGGACGAACAGTCCGGTTCCGAGCAGGAGCAGTCCCATGTCACACCTCGATCTTGACGACCTTGGACATCCACCAGATGCCGATGGCCATGGCGATGAGTCCGGCGATGGACATGACGATTCCCATGACGGTGGTCCACAGCAGGCTGACGTAGTCGTAGTTGGTCAGCGTGCTGAAGAGCGAGCACGCCGATGGGCAGCGCGATGAGGATGTATGCCGAGAGCTTGCCCTCCGCCGACAGCGTCTTGCACCTGACGCTTGAGCATCTCGCGCTCGCGCAGCGTGGCGGCGGTGGTGCGCAGGGTCTCGGCCAGGTTGCCGCCGACCTCGCGCTGGATGCGGATCGCCATCGTGGTCCAGCGCATGTTCTTGCTGTCCATCCGGGCGCCCATGTGGTCGAGCGCGTCGCTGACGTCGGAGCCGATCCGCGCCTCGGCCAGGGCCCGGCGAGAACTCCTTGGAGGCCGGCTCGGGGGCGTCCTTCGCGACCGAGTCCAGGGCCTGCAGCAGGCTGAAGCCGGAGGCGAGCGAGGTGGCCACCAGCATGAGGACGTCGGGGAGCGCGGCCTCGAACTTCTTGGCGCGGCGTTTGGCCAGGTAGCGCAGGATCACCGGCGGCAGGATGAAGCCGAGGATGATGCCGAAGATCACCCCGAAGATCTGGTGCGAGCCGAACAGGACGAAGCCGCCGATCGCCGCGATGACCACCGCGAGGATGCGGAGCACGAACCACTCGCCCGCCCGCCAGGGCAGGTCGGCGCGGTCCATGAGCGCCATCGTGTGGGTCGTCGACTCACGGCCCGACATCACCTTGTCGCCCATGCTGACGAGCTGCGCCGAGATCGCGGTGGGGTTGCTGGCGCTCTGCCGGGCCGGAGCCGCGGTGCGGCCGAAGCCGTACGCCTCGATCGACGTCAGCCGCTCCTTCTTCGTGCGACTTGAAGGCGTTGCCCATGAAGGCCGTGACGAGGAAGAACAGCCCGACCACCAGGATGGCGATCGAGGGGTAGAGGACCATCGGGCGACAGCGCCGAGAAGGTGGCTGGTGTCCTCGACGGCCGGCGCCGCCTCGAGGCGTGGGCGCCGTGGTCGTCGGGCGCCACGACGGGCGCGGTGTCGCCGAGGTCGACCGCCGAGCGGGCCTCGAACGGGGTGCCGCCCGCGGTTCCGGTCACCACGACGTCCTGGGTGCCGGCGACACCCGGCGGGCGCTTGATGTCGAGCACCGCCTGCGACTCGAGGGTGCGGGCCGCTGCGGTGAAGGCCTGCGGACACGGCCGCGCGGTCGCTCGGCGTTGGCCACCGAGCCGCCGCCGGCCTTGGCGAACTGGTTCAGCACCGCGCCGTTGCTCTCGGGGCTCTTGAAGGCCACGACCTCGGCGCGGACCTTGGCCTTGGCCAGGGCGTCCAGGGCCTTCTGCTTCTCGCTCGCCGCGCCGGCCGGGCCGCCCTTGATCTCGGCCATGGTGTCGCCGCCGTCGCTGAGCAGGACGATGCTGCGCTCGCCCTTGGTGCCGAGCGCGTCGACGGCATCCTGGATGCCCGCGTAGAGCGCGGTCTCGCCCTTGGACGACGAGGCTGGCGACCTCACGCTGCACCTTCGCGCGGTCGGTCGTCGGCGCCACGTCGACGCCGGACGGTCGAGGCGAACGACACCACGCCGACCTTGACGTCCTTGCGGGACGTCGGCGAGGAAGTCGCCGGACGGCGGACCGCACGGTCGCCCATCCCCGAGGCGCCCATCGAGCCGCTCGTGTCGATGACGAGCATGGTGCGAGCGCGGCTGCTGGGCGGCCGGCTGACACCGTGACGACGGCCGGCTTGCCGCCGATGGTCACCTTGACCGAGGCGGGGTCGACGGCGAGCGCCTGGTCACTGCGCAGCACCAGGGTGCTGTTGACCGCCGCCTGGTCGTGACCCGCACGTCGCTGAGCGATGGCCGGCACCGGGTCGGCGGCCATGGCCGACGGGCGACAGCACGCCGACGCCCGGCGCGGCCACGAGGGCCGCGTCGGCCGGCCGAACCGGCCGCGCAGGCCGATCCGGTCGAGACGTGCAGGACGAGCCATCATCGAGACCCGTTCAGGAACAGGGACGGGCGGCAGGTCGACGCCGAAGTCGGCCAGGTCCTGGCGCGAACTTGGGGCGCAGGCCCGTGGCTGACGAGGTGCCCGCGGAACCGGCCCGGTCTCGTCACGGCCGGCGGCGAAGTCGAAGGTGAAGAGGTCCTGGAGGGTGATGACGTCGCCCTCCATGCCGACGACCTCGGTGATCGCGGTGATCCGGCGCGAGCCGTCCTTGAGACGGGCCTGCTGGATGATCAGGTCGAGGGCACCGGCCACCTGCTCGCGGATGGCGCGCACCGGCAGGTCGACGCCGGCCATGAGCACCATGGTCTCGAGGCGGGAGAGCGAGTCGCGCGGGGTGTTGGCGTGCACCGTGGTGATCGACCCGTCGTGGCCGGTGTTCATCGCCTGGAGCATGTCGAGCGCGGCGCCGTCTCGGACCTCACCGACGACGATGCGGTCGGGCCGCATACGCAGCGAGTTCTTCACCAGGTCGCGGATCTCGATCTGGCCGCGACCCTCGATGTTCGCCGGGCGCGACTCCAGCCGCAGCACGTGCTCCTGGTGCAGCTGGAGCTCGGCGGCGTCCTCGATGGTGACGATCCGCTCGTCCTCGGGGATGAACGACGAGATGACGTTGAGGGTCGTCGTCTTGCCCGAGCCGGTACCGCCGGAGATGATGATGTTCCGGCGGCCGAGCACGCAGGCCTTGAGGAAGTCGCGCACCGATCGGTGTGATGGTGCCGAAGGCGATCAGGTCGGCATCCGTGAACGGGTCCTGCGAGAACTTGCGGATGGTGAGCATCGCGCCGTCGAGGGCCACCGGCGCCGATGACGGCGTTGACGCGCGAGCCGTCGGGCAGGCGGGCGTCGACCAGCGGGCTGGCCTCGTCGATGCGCCGGCCGACGCGGCCGACGATCTTGTCGATGACCCGGCGCAGGTGGGCCTCGTTGCTGAACCGGGCGTCGACCGGGTAGATCTTGCCGGCCCGCTCGACGTAGACGTAGTCGGGGCCGTTGACCATGATCTCGGTGATGTCCGGGTCGCGCAGCAGCGGCTCGAGGGGGCCGTGGCCGAGGATCTCGTCGGAGACCTCCTGGGCGATGCGGGTGCGGTCGGCGTGCGAGAGCGGCGTCTGCTCGGCGTCGATGGTCTCCTGCAGCGTCTGGCGCACCTGGGCGGCCAGCTCGGCCTCGGGCAGGTGCGGGTCGTAGAGCCGCGGCCCGAGGTTGTCGATGAGGGCCTGGTGCACGCGGCCCTTGACCTCGGTGAACGGGTCGACTGGCGCGCCGGCGGCCACCGCGGTGCTGACCACCGTCGGTGGGTGACGTGGGCTCGGTCGGCTGCGCGCTGCGGCGCGCGCTGTCGAGACGGTCGGCAAGGCTCATTTACGCCCCCTGAAGAGACTCTTGCGCTGCGCGGGCACCGTCTCGGCGACGGCTCACTCGCCGAAGCGCTGGCGGACGTGGACGTCGGCGAGCTCGCGCAGGGCGACCGCCACCGGGCCCGTCGGGTCGTCGAGCACGATCGGGACGCCCCGGTTGATCGAGGCCGGGACGGTCAGCGAGTTCGGGATGTTGACCGCGATCGGCGTCTTGATGGCGGCCACCACGTCGTCGGGCCGCAGGCCCACCTTGGCGTCGGCGCGGTTGAGCACGATGACCCGGGCGTCCTTCGGGCTGCCGATCATGTCGAGCGTGTCGATCGCCACCCGGAGGTTCTTCACGGCCGGGATGTCGAGCGTGGCGATGAGCACCAGGGCGTCGGACAGGTCGCAGGCGGCGAGCACGTGCTCGGTGAACGACGGCGGGGTGTCGACGATGACGTAGTCGTAGTGCTGGCGGGCCACCTTGATCAGCTCGGTGATCGTGCTGACCGGGATGCGGTCGGCGTCGCCCGGGTCGTTCGGGCGCGCAGATGACGTCGAGGCCGCTCGTCCTCGTGCTTGGTGACGAGCGACTGCGATCGCCTGCTCGTCGAGTTGCCGGCCATGGCGACCGCGTCGTAGACCGACTTGCTCGGCATCAGCTGGAGGCTGATCGCGACGTCGCCGAAGGCGAGGTCGAGGTCGAGGAGGAGGGTCTTGGCGCCGGTGCTGGCGAGGTAGGTGCCGAGGTTGGTCGACAGCGTGGTCTTGCCGACCCCGCCCTTGGCCGAGAAGACCGTGACGACCTTGCCCTCCTTGACGGCGCCACCGCCGCGCGTGGCCGATCAGCCGGGCCGTGAGGTCGCTGCTGCGGCGCAGGGCCTCGACGAGGGCCGAGTGGTCGTCGGCCGACGACGACCTCGCGGACCCCGCTGCGCAGCGCCTGGGAGAGCGCGGTGACGTCGACCCGGTGACGGAGCAGGATGACGCCCAGCTCGGGCCGGTCGAGCCGCGCCGCCTCGGCGAGGTCGCAGGCCTGCTCGAGGAGCACCTCCGGGCCGATGATGACCTGCTGGATGCCGGCGTTCTCGTGCAGGGCACGGCCGACCACCGCGGCGGAGTCGAGGGCTTGGGTGTCACCGCCGAGCGCGAAGCGATATCGCTCCAGCGCCGTGGAGTCGGCGTCCCAGAGGATGTTCACTTGCGTCACCGCCTCCGAGCATGGTCAGGTCGTTGACGGCGAGCTTCGGGTCGACCTTGACCTCGGAGCCGCGCAGGCCGGCGTACAGGGTGTAGTTGTTGATGCCGTGGACAGCCGGGTGGCCTGCTCGGGCGTCACCTCGAGCGGTCACCAGGAAGCCGCGGTGCGCGTTCGGCTGCGCCGCGGCCTCGCCTCGTGCCGTCGGTCGCTGGGGCGCTGCGGGGTGCAGCGAGGTGTCGCCCATCGCCGATGACCTTGACGTTGTCGAGCAGCACGGACGTGCCCTTGACGTCCTGCTCGTTGAAGACCTTGGCCTGCGTCGGTCGCGCTGAGCTGTCCTTGAGCTTGTACGTCATGAAGAGCGTGAGGAAGGAGCCCGGGCGTCACGAAGTCGCCGACCCGGGCCGGGTCGGTCAGCGCACAGCTGGACGGCCAGCTTGCCCGAGCGCCACCTGGAGGGCCTTCTCGCCCAACGGCGTCTCGCCGAAGGCCGCGGCCGAGCACGTACTGGCCGGGCGGGATGTCGGTCAGCGCCACCAGGGCGCTGTTCGTGTCGTCGACCGTCGTCAGGGCGCCGGCCGGGAGCGACTGCGCGGCCACCTGGGTCTGGGTGATCTGCTGGAGCCGGACGGCGTCCTTCAGCGTGGTGCCGGCCGGGACGACCACGTTCGAGACGTAGACCGTCGTCGGGCTGGCGGCGGCGACGGCGCGGGCGTCGGCGCCGCGCGCGTAGAGCAGCACGAGGACGGCGCCGATCAGCGCGATGACCGCTGCGGCCAGCGATGGCGAGGATGCGTCGACCCATGGGTGATGTCCTTCGAGTAAGAGGTGAGTGTGACGAGTGAGGGGACGCGATCGTCAGCCGGCGGTGAGCGACGAGCGTAGGCGTCAAACGGGTTCGGACGACGCCCCATGGACGAGGGCGGTCGGAGGCACGCCGACGGCGCCGTCGAGGAACCAGCCGACAGAGGCACCGGTCGCCGTTGCTGCAGGGCCATTGCCGGGCACCGGGCTCGCCTGATGCTGTGCTCCTTGCCGGGATCAATGTCCCAGCCCGCGACGTAGAACTTGGCGCAAGCCCTAGATGTGGTAGTACGTGTTGTTTCCGTTGCCGAGACAGACGACGGTCGGTGGTCGGGGGTCACTGTCCGGAGGTGATTCGGCTGCAGTCGAAGATCGGTAGGTCAATGACCCGTTCTTCCGGTGGCCACTGCGGGCGTCGCCGGGAAGGTCGCCGTTCGCGGGGTCCATCCTGCACCCAGGAGCTGTCGGTCACCGTCGAGCCACGAGGCGGTGCCTGGCAGCCAGACCACCGCCGGGAACCACGAGACCATTGAAGGGCAACTGCTACCCGGTGAGCCGTGATCTTGCAGGCAGAAGGTCAGCTCGACCCATGGTGGAGGCTCGGGTAAGGACGTGGCACGGCGCCGGTGGTGTAGGGGGTCATAGGCGAGAGCGGCGCCGCTGATCCGTGGCCGTGCCGCGGCGGTGTAGCCGTTCTGCGGTCATCGGAGTGCCATCGGAGATGCTGATCTGACGGGGGCTCTCGTCTGCGGTGCCACGGGCGGCCGCACGCTGCACGACAGCCTGATGTGTGGGTGTTCCACACCCGGTGATGGCCCTGCTGAAGATCCTGGGCAGCAAGGTGTTGGTCGTCCGATTGCGGTGCCTGGCCCTAGACCTCGACGTACGGCACGGCGATGCCGCCCCGGTGCCAGCTCGGCAGGGGGACGCGTGGGCGAGGTCGTCGCGGCCTTGTTAGGAAGGTCGTGTTGGTGGGATCGCCGAGGGCAGTGACCAGGACCGCCCGGATGACGGGGTGTCGAGTCAGCTGGCCAAAGCGGCCGCAGCACTCCAGCGTTGCTGTTGCGGACGCCGATCCTCGGGTTGGCGTTGCTATACCTGCGCGATCGACGGCGCGCTGGTGGGCGCAGCACTGGGGTCGTGCGCACGGCTGGTCGGCCAGGGCCAGTGGCCGCAGCGTCCGCGGCGTTCTGCAACTGTCGTCGCTCCCACATGATGTTCCGACATCGAGTAAGGGCAAGGACACCCAAGAGCACCCCGAGCCGAGCAGCACGGCGACCAGGGTGGCACACCACCTCGCTCCGCGGCGCCGAGCGAGTTGGGGACGTCTGATCCGGTGATTCCTCATGCTCCCCATCGTTACTTGGGGGTGATGGGTTGAGGACTCGGTACCCCCGGGAGAAGTCCTGACGAAGAACCGGAACGGTCCGCTGAAGTTGGCCGTCGAAGTGACGTCGACAGGACCGTGGGAACGGGTGGGCGGCGCAACCGGTGAGTCGGTCGGCGACATGGCCGCCGCCGGCATCGGGCTGCAGCGAGTTCATGCGAGCCGGCGTATCGTCGGCGGCCGTGGAGCCCGAGGGACGCCGCCCGGGCGCCCTCACGGGCCGCGTTCGTCAGCTCGGCTCTGGGTGAAAAGAAGCGGCCGTATGTCGATGATGCCGCCGAGAGAAGGAGGAGGATGGGCAGCACGAGGGCGAACTCGACCGCTGCGGCACCGAGCTCACACGCGAGCCGAGTGGGTGTCGTCGACGGACGACATGTGCACTCATCCTCTCTCTCGGTACGTAAAGGACCATCAGGGTCTGGGAACGGGTATGCTTCGCCCCGCTCTACTGGCTCAGTAAACACTGCTTGGCTGAGCGCCGACAGCACCCCCGCGTGCCATTGCCCCTCAGAGCCGGTTCAGGTGCAGGTCAGATGCTGGTTGCGGCGTTGGTCGAAGAACGTCGAGAGGTTGGTACCCAGGAGGGTCACCGCGGCGATGATCACGAGCGCGATGAGCATGACCATGAGGGCGTACTCGACCGCGGTCGCGCCCTCTTCGGCGGAGGCGGTTGAACCTGCGAATGGAGGCTGTGGTCATTCGACACTTCCTTGTGTGCTGGGCCGGAAGACCCGGAGCGAAGAGGAAGGGCGTCGGTCGCGGTGGGGTCACCCGACCGCAACCGACGCCCTCCTCCTGAGGCCTGGTGCCTAGACGCTGCCCGCGACGTTGTTGAACAGGCTGCTGAGGTTGGTCCCGAGGAGGGCCACAGCGACGATGATGACGATCGCGATCAGCGCCACCATCAGTCCGTACTCAACTGCCGTCGCCCCCTGCTCCGAGCGAACGCTCTGAAGCCGTGCGATTGCCTTGTACATGCCGAACTCCTTTCGAGATCGTCGGGGGAGGTGGGTCAGACGCTGCTGGCGACCTTGTTGAACAGGCTGCTGAGGTTGGTGCCCAGGAGGGCCACGGCGACGATGATGACGATCGCGATGAGGGCGACCATGAGGCCGTACTCGACGGCGGTCGCGCCCTTCTCCGAGCGGAGCTGCTGGAGCTTGATGAGTGCCTTGGTCATGTAGGATGGCGATTCATTC
>CAWAKY010000030.1:0-268021 GCA_963782695.1 uncultured Actinomycetota bacterium
CTGACGGCCTACTGGGCGCGACGCTGGTTCTCCGACGACCCCGGCCACGCGTGCAGGCGGTGGCCGAGGCGATGGCCGGGTCCCGCGAGCCGTGACCCGAGGGCCTGTACATCGGGCCGTTCGCCGAGCAGAAGGTCAGGGCGATCGGCCTCGAGCCGCCCCCGATGATGTGGATCTTCGAGTGGGACATCCTCACCGGCGACTCCGCCGTGCTCGACGTCATCTCGTCGGTCACCGCAGACCGGGTCGACGAGGCGGTCGCCGAGGGCCACCAGGCGGTGGACCGATGCGGAGCGGATGCGCACCCTGGTCGCCGGCACCGACGCGGCCACCTGGCGTGACCCGGCGATGCGTCAGGCTCTTCCTCGGCACCCTCGACTACGAGGTCGACACCCTCGGGGCTGCTGGCCGAGTACCGCGAGCTGGCGCTGCGGCAGGGTCAGTGGCACGCCACCGGGTCGTCGCAGGCCCGGGAGCAGTGGTCCGCCGCCCTCGAGCGGTACCGCACGCTCGCGGCATCCCACCTCGAGCGCTACCAGGGCGATGTCGACCACCCGGCCTACAACCTGACCGCCGCCGGCTCCTGCTCGGGCCAGTCGAGCGCGACCCGGCCATGGCGCGGCTCGCGGGTGGACTGGTGCGCTCGCCCTGGGCCGGCTCGTCGCCGGGCGGCTCTCGCGTTCCGCCGTCGCGGCCGGGCGCCGCGGTCGGCGGCCGCAGCGCACTGGGTCGCCGCCACCCGCCCCTGGCGGGCAGCCGAGGCCGGGCCGAGGATGCCGCGTGCGCAGCGAGCGCTGCTCGTCGCGGTGCCGGCGCGCTGCTGCTCGCCACCCGGGCGGTGCAGACCTCGTTCCTCGCACCGGTGCACCTGTCGTCGTCCTCGGGGCCTGGCTGGTGCTGATCGGCGTGGGCTGGGCGGTGCTGCGCGGCCGGGTGCCGTGGGGCGTGGTCGCGGCCGCCGGTGGCGTGCTGGTGGCGCGCTGCGCACTGGCCCTGCTCGCGATGTCGTCGACCGGCCCCGGGGGCTACTGGTACGCGTTCTGGACCGAGCGGGCCGGCGCACGGTGTACGTGAACGTGGCCGTGGCCCTGTTCCTGTGGCTGCTCGTGGCGGCAGGGTGGGCGCTCTCGGTCACCGTCGGACGCCGCCGGGCGACCGGCACCGTGCTCGCCGGGGTCGGCGCGGGCCTGGCCGTGCCGGCATCCGTGATCGGCCTCGTCGGCCTCGAGCGGGCCCTGACGGCCTGGAACGACCAGGTGCGGGCTGTTGCCGTGGGGGCTGTCGCGCATCCTGGGCATCACGGTCTACCTCGGTATCCCCGGCGACACCGCGTGGTGGGCGGCGGGTCTGGGTGGCGTGCTGCTCCTCGTGGGTCTGCTGCTCGCGCTGCCCGGTCGGCGGACCGCGGGCCTCGAGTCGGGTGCTCGGGTGGCTGTCCAGCGACCACCGAGCACCCGGCTCCGGGAACGGAGCCGGTCAGCGGCGGCCGCCGCCGAGGATGCCGCCGAGCACGTCGCCGATGATGCTGCCGGGGTCGAAACTGCCGGCGAACCCGGCACTCCGCCCAGCTGCCGGACCCCTCCGCCGGCCGAGCCCCAGCACTTCCGAGCACGTCGCGCAGCAGGTCGTCGAGCGACCCGGGCGCGCTGCCGCCGCCACCGGGGCAGCGACGGTGCGGGGGTCGGCCGGCTGCGGCGGAATGCCGTGCCGCCGATGCCCCGCCGCCTCCATCTGCCCTGAGGTACCTTGCCGGTCCCAGCCAGGACAACACCATCGGCGCGAGGATCGGCAGCAGCTTCTTGACCAGGTGCGCCGCCCAGGGCCGGAGCCGCCGACCGCGGGCAGGCCACCGAGCCGGTTGACCACCTCGTCCTCCTGCTCGCTGAAGATGTGGCCGGCGATCGCGGTGCCGTCCTGCTCGTCGATGGCGGACAGGTCGGCGCCGCCGGTCAGCAGGTCGTCGTCGTGCTGGCCGAGGGCCTGCAGGATCGAGCCGGCTCCGGAGGGGTCGCCGGCGTTGGCCTGCAGACCACCGAGCAGCGCCGGCAGCACGGCCGCGGCGGCGGTGCGCACCTCGTCCGGTGAGGCGCCGACCTGCTGCGCGATCTGGTCCGCCGGCAGTGCACCGAGGATGTCGTCGAGTGCTGACATGGTTGTCCCCTCCCTGCGGCGTCCGACCTGCTCCGCGCCGTGTGGCCAACCTAGCGCCGGGGTGGCCCCGGAGGCGCGGCCGCCGCAGGACACCGGAGATCAGGTGGGTGCATGATCGGGGGTATGACCCGTGCAGCGCAGGACCGCACCCTCGTCCTCCTCCGCCACGCGAAGGCCGAGCAACGGGGTTGGGACAACGACCACGAGCGTGAGCTCTCCGGGCGGGGCCGGCGCGACGCCACCGCCGCCGGGCACTGGCTGGTCGAGCACGGCATCGGCGTCGACGAGGTGCTCTGTTCCACCTCCGAGCGCACCCAGCAGACCACCGAGAGCGTCTGGGCCAGCGGTTGCCCCGAGACCGAGGTGCACCTCGACCGCGCATCTACCTCGCCACGCCCGAGCGGCTGCTCGAGGTCATCCACGAGGCCGACGAGGACGCCGACGTGCTCATGGTCGTCGGGCACGCCCCCGGCATCCCGTCGCTCGCCGAGCTGCTCTGCGACGGCGAGGGCAGCGTCGAGGGCCATCGCAAGATGGCCGAGGTCCCACCTCGGCGGTGGCGGTGTTGCACTACGCGGGCCGGTGGTCCGACCTCACCTTCGGCGACGCCCGTCTCGAGCGCTTCCACGTGTGCCGCGACGGCGCCTGACCGCGTCGGGACTCCGACCACCCATCCACCGATTCCATCGACCACGTGGAGGCACCCGTGCACCCCGCCCGACAGCAGTGGGACGAGCTCTCACCCGCCCGCAAGCGCGTGATGGTCACGGTCGGCATCGTCGACGCCGCGCTGCGCGCGTGGGCGTTGGTCGACCTCAAGAACCGCCCGGCGGAGGAGGTCAACGGTCCCAAGGGGGTGTGGGCGCTGGCGCTCTCGGTGGTCAGCTCCGCCGGTCTGCTCCCGGCCGCCTACCTCCTCCTCGGTCGTAGGCGCTGACCGACGGGGTGGGCGCGGTCACGCGGGCGCGCCCGAGAGCGGCTCGTGTGCGTCGTCGGATGCCGGGTCCACGGCATCCGCGTCGACCACCTGCGCCCCCCACCGGCGCAGCACCTCGACGACGGTCAGGGCGAGCGCCGCGAGCACGGCGATGAGCAGCACGCCACCGGCGCTCGGCCGGTCACCGACCAGCAGGGCCAGCACGGCCAGGCCACCCACGGCGGCACGCAGCGCCACCGTGTTGCGGGCCACGAAGCGGGCCACCGAGCCCAGCGCGCCGGTCGGCGTGCTCGTCAAGGCGGACAGCCGCGCCGGCACCGACCGCACGGCGGCGGCGGCACTCGACGGGCCGGCGGCCCAGGCCGCCAGGGCGACGAGGAGGAAGAGCATCGCCGACGAGCGCACCCAGACCCGCAGGGGGGTGGTGACGTCGTCGAAGACCACCGTGGCCACCCGCGGCACGAGCAGCGCCTTCTCGAGGTCGTCGAGGTAGAGGGCCCGCAGCAGCTGCACGCCCAGCAGGAGCAGCACGAGGGTGCCGACGATCATCGACGCCCCGATGACCAGGGCGCGTCGCCGGGCGGGGGCCAGTGCCACCCCGGCGATGAGCGCCAGGAGCGCGAGCACGGGCAGCACCACGCGGAGCAGGTCGAGCAGCCGGATCGCGCTCTGGGCCCGGCCAGGCTCTCGCTCTGGAGCACGACGAACTGAGCGTTCACCACCGGGATCTTGTCGGCGAAGGGCACGCCCCTCTCGACGAGCACGGGCTTGATCTGCTCGATGAACGGCCCGAGGTTGACGGCGACCTGTCCGTTCGTGACCACGACCGCGGCGTTGTTCGTCTCACCGGTGAGGGCGGCGACCACGCCGGCGTGCGCCTCGCGGTTGGCGGCGACCCAGGCGTCCTGGAAGGTGCGGACGCCACGAGCGCGCTCACCTGGTCCTGCGTGAAGCCGTAGATCGCGTTCGAGATCGGCTCGGCGAAGGTCGACAGCTCGACCGGGAGGTTATCGGTCACGCCGGCGACCCGGGGCCGGGCGGCGATGGCGTCGAGGGTCTGCGTCGTCAGCTCCTTCACCTTGAGCTGCTCGAACACCGCGTTGGTGATCCGGCGCGACACCTCCTCCTGCACGGCCGGGTCCTTCGCCAGCGGCGCCACGATGGCCAGGTACCTCGCCTCGTCGAGCAGGGTGGAACGTGACCAGTTGGCGAGGGCCGACAGGGGCGCCAGCAGAGCCGCTACGAGGAGGAGCACGATGGCGCCGGCCCACCGGCCGCGTCCGGGGTGCCCGGACGGGGGAGCGGCGACCACCACGGCCTGCGGCAGGGCCTGCGTCGCCGCGACCTGGGCGCGCAGCTGCTCCAGCTCGGCGCGCTCGTCGAGGGTCGGCTCGGTGCTGGGCCCGGGGTCCTCGCTCGGCTCCTGGCTCGCGTCTTCCTCGGGGTGGGGCTCATGACCGTCCTTGTCCGTGACGGCACCCGGCGGTCTCGGCCACGGCGGCCGACGGCCGGCGCCGCATCACCCCCCCGAATGTAGGGATGACGCCTCGCGTTCTCGTCACCCACCGCGGGTGAGCGGGCGACCGGTCAGGAGTCGAGCCCGGTCGCGGCGACCACCCACGCCCAGAAGCGGTCCCGCTCCTCCTCGCTGGGCCGGGTGCGGCCGAGATGCTGGTCGGTCCGGCCGGCGGTCGTGCCACAGCAGGCCGGATGCCGGTGCCGGCTCGGTCGCGACCAGCCACGTCGTCGTGTCGGTACCGACCGTGGCGGAGCGCAGCACCGGGCGCAGCGCGGCGGAGAACCGGGGAAGCGAGGCGTCCAGGCCGGGAGTGCTCGCCCAGCCCGGGTGCGTGGCGTGCACGGACACCCCGGATGCCGTGGCCCAGCGCCGAGCGAGCACCGGCAGCAGCTCGACCTGACCGCGCTTGCTGCGCGCGTAGGCGACCGCCCCGGTGTACTGGCCGTGCTCGAAGTCCGGGTCGAGCACCGGCAGCGCCTGGGTGTACATGCCGCCGGAGGTCACGAACACCACCCGCCCGGCGTCGGCCGTGAGCGACGGCAGCAGCAGCTCGGTCATCAGCACCGGCCCGAGCACGTGCAGCGCCATCGTCATCTCGTGGCCCTGGGCCGACGTCGTGCGCGTCTCCGGCAGCGCGCCGGCGTTGTGCACCAGCGCCCGCAGCGGCAGCCCGGACTCCACGAACGCGGCGCAGAACGACCGCACCGAGTCCAGGTCGGACACGTCGCAGACCCAGACCCGGGCCGCCCCGACCCGGCCGACGGCGCGCTCGACCTCGGCGGCGACCCGGCCACCACGGCCGGCGTCACGCACCACGAGGTGCACGGTGGCGCCCAGGGCCGCGAGGTCGAGCGCGGTGCGCCGGCCCAGCCCGGACGACGCGCCGGTCACGGCGACGTGCCGCCCGGCCAGGGCTCCGGCGGCGGGGTCGGCGGGCCAGGTCGGCAGGCGTCGGCGCACGGCGTACCCGACCCGGCTGAAGCCGGGCACGACGGTGCGGTCGAGCACCGTGTCGAGGGCGCGGGACGCCGCGCCGGGGAGGCCGCTCACATCAGGGCGCGCATCGCGGCGGTGGCGCCGCGCAGGTAGCGCTCGACGACGACCCGCTCGTCGTCGGACAGCGAGGAGTCGAGCTCGGCCAACCCCGCGAACATCGGTGCCAGCAGGGCGAAGACCTCGACCCGACCGGACTCGGTGATGACGACCTCGGTGCGTCGCCCGTCGTCCTGGTGCGGCCGGCGCTCGGCGTGGCCCCGGGCGACCAGCCGGTCGACGACCCCCGACGACGCGGCCGAGGTGACGCCGAGCGCCCGGGCCAGCTCGACCGGGCCCATCGGGGTGTCCATCAGGTGGCGCAGCGAGTGCAGCTCGGACGTCGACAGCCCGGCCTTGCGGGCCACCTCGTGCGGCACCTGCGCGGCGACGTCGACGAGCTCCTGCAGGGCGTCGAGCGAGCCGGACGGCCGGTAGTCGGGCACGACCGAGCGCACGTCGGTCGGAACCTTCGACGGGTTTGCGTCGCGCGGGCCGGTTGTCCCTAATATCGCTCACCTACTGAGTAACTTGGTGAGTCACTACATGAATCACCATGTGAGTCACCACCGTACCAAGGGAGAGCACGCATGGGCAGCCTCGCGCACCTCATCACGCGGAAGTGGGTGGCCGGGCTGCTCGCCCTCTTCGCCATCCTCGGCACCGGCGCCGTCATCGGGCTCGTCGGCCAGGCCGAGTCGCCCGCCACCGGCACGGCCGCCCTGCCCAACGGCACGGACAGCCGGCGGCCGCCGAGCTGCGCGACCAGCTGCCCCAGGCCGAGGGCTCGGCCGCCGTCGTGCTCTACAGCAGCGACCAGCCGCTGACCGCCGGACGAGCTCGCCCTCGTGCAGGAGCGCGCCCGCACCCTGCCGGGGGCCACCGGTGCACCGGCCGTGGTGTCCGAGGACGGAACCGCCGCAACGGTGTTCATCCCGGTCACCACCAAGGATGCCGTCGAGACCGCCGACGTGGTCACCGACCTGCGCGCCGACGCCAAGGCCGACCTGCCCGAGGGGCTCACCGCCCAGGTGACCGGCCCGGCGGCCATCCAGGCCGACCTCGCGGCCGTCTTCGACGGCGCGAACTTCCGCCTGCTCGCGGCCACGGCATCCGTCGTCGCGATGCTGCTGGTCATCACCTACCGCAGCCCGTTCCTCTGGCTCGTGCCGCTGGCCGTCGTCGGCGTCGCCGACCAGCTGGCCGCCGTGCTCGCCACGCACACGCCTCGCCGCCTTCGGCGTGCTCTGGGACGAGTCGACGATCGGCATCCTCTCGGTGCTGGTCTTCGGCGCCGGCACCGACTACGCCCTGCTGCTCATCTCCCGCTACCGCGACGAGCTGCGGGTCACCGCAGGACCGGCGCGAGGCGATGGCCATCGCCCTGCGGCGCACCGCCGAGGCCGTGCTCTCCAGCGCGACCACCGTCGTGCTCGGCCTGCTCACCCTGCTGCTGTCGCTCTTCCCGGCCACCCGCGGGCTCGGCCTGGCCTGCGCCGTCGGCGTCGTCGTGGCCGCGACCTTCGTGCTGGTCGTGCTCTGCCGGCCGCCCTGGTCGTCTTCGGGCGCTGGATCTTCTGGCCGAAGGTGCCGCACGTGGGCGAGACCGGCCTGGCCGACGGCCAGCTCGCTCTGGCGCCGGGTCGGCGACGCCGTCGCGAAGCGCCCCGCGGGCTTCGTCACCGTCACCGTCATCGTGCTGGGCGTCATGGCGGGCGGCATGACCCAGATCCAGACCGGGCTCGACGAGGCCGACCAGTTCCTGCAGAAGCCCGAGGCGATCGCGGCGGGCGAGCGGCTGGCGCAGTCGTTCCCGGCCGGCGCCGCCGACCCGGCCTACGTCATGACCCGCGGCGACGGCGACGCCGTCGCGGCGACGGTGCGCGAGCGTCGAGGGCGTCAGCGCGGTGCGCGTGGCCGCCAGCGGCAACGGCGTGACCGAGGTCGACGCCGTCATCGACGCGCAGCCCGGCTCGGACGCGGCCGCCGACACCGTCGTGGCCCTGCGCGACGCCGTCGCCGACACCCCCGACACCCACGTGGGGGGCACCGAGGCCGTGGCGCTGGACGCCTCGCGACGCCGCACCGCCGCGACCGGCAGGTGATCCTGCCGATCATCCTGCTGCTGGTGCTGGTCGCGCTCGGTGCGCTGCTGCGCTCGCTCGTCGCGCCGGTGGTGCTGGTGGCCACCGTCGTCGCGACCTACTTCGCCAGCCTCGGGCCTGTCGTGGTTGATCTTCACCCAGGTGCTCGGCTTCGAGCAGCTCGACGACGGGGTGCCGCTGCTCGCGTTCGTGTTCCTGGTGGCGCTCGGCGTCGACTACAACATCTTCCTGGTGACCCGGGCCGCCGAGGAGGCCCGCGGGCACGGCGCCAACGCAGGGCATGCTGCGCGCGCTCGCCGCGACCGGCGGCGTCATCACCAGCGCCGGCATCCTGCTGGCCGCGGTCTTCGCGGTGCTCGGCGTGCTGCCGCTGGTCGTGCTCGCCCAGCTCGGCGTCGTCATCTGCGTCGGCGTGCTGCTCGACACCCTGGTCGTGCGCACCGTGCTCGTGCCGGCCCTCGCGCTCATCCTCGGCGACCGCTTCTGGTGGCCGCGCCGGGTGGGCGCCGCCGACCTGCCGGCCGGGGCCGACGACGTCGAGGGCACCCCGGTGGGGGTGGGCGCCCGGTGACGGCGGCGCGGGTCGGCGTCGCGGCGGCGTGCTCGTCGTCGTGGTCGGGTACGCCACCCTCGCGGCCCGGTGGACCTCCGCCGAGTCCGACTGGTACCGCTCGCTGCCGCGCCCGCGCTGGCAGCCGCCGGACCTCGTGTTCGGCGTCATCTGGCCGCTGAACTTCGGCGCCCTCGCGGTCGTCGGCCTCGCCGTGGCACTGGAGTGCCCGCCGCGCGACGGGCTGCGCTGGCTGGTGCTGTTCGCCGCCTCGGTGGCCCTGGCCCTCGGCTGGGCGCACGCCTTCTACCGGCGCCACGACCTCGGCCGGGCGGCCGTGCTGCTCGGTGGGGCGACGGTGCTCACCTGGGCGCTGGTGCTGCTGACCCACCAGCTGCTGCCCTGGGGCGGCTGGGCGCTGGTGCCGTATGCCGGGTGGCTCACGATCGCCACCAGCCTGGCCGTGGGCTACTGGCGGCTCGCCGACCCCGGGGCCACGACCGCGTCGTGAAGTTCTCCCGCCCGGGTGCATCCGCGCCGGGGTGCCCGGCGGAAGTAGGTGGTGAGGCCGCAGCGTCGCGGCCGCACCCCACGAGAGAGGACCGCCCGATGAACCTCCGTCGCCTCGGCGTCATCGCCACCACCCTCGGCCTGGCCGCCACGGCCGCCGTCGCCGCAGCCCCGGCCGCCACCGCGAGCGGCACGGCCCCCGGCACCCGCAGCCTCGCCGCCGTGCTCACCTCGGACGGCAACCGCTTCGACCGCAACTGGTACGACTACGACATCGTGACCGAGGCCGTGCTCGCGGTGCTCGCCGCCAAGCCGGCGAGCCCGGTGGGCCTGCTCACCGACGGCACCGTGCCGCTGACCGCCTTCATCCCCAACGACCGGGCCTTCCAGGTGCTCGCCTACGACCTGACCAAGAAGTGGCCGACGACCGAGGAGAAGACCTTCGACGCCCTGGTCGCCGCCGCTGGGCGTCGACGCCATCGAGCAGGTGCTGCTCTACCACGTGGTCCCGGGCGCGGCGATCACCAAGAAGGCCGCCGTGAACGCCAACGGCGCCGTGCTCACGACCGCCCAGGGCGGCACCATCGGGTGCGGGTCTACAGCCGGTACCTGCCGATCGTCGAGCTGCGCGACAAGGACACCAACGACGTCAACCCGTTCCTCAACCCGCGGGCCCTCGACATCAACAAGGGCAACGCGCAGATCGCGCACGGCATCGTCTTCGTCCTGCGACCCCTCGACCTCTGAGCGCGGGAGTCCGCACGCCGTGGTCGTGTCCACGACCGGGCTCGGGGGTGGTCGCCCTCGTGGCGGCCGCCCCGCTCGGTCGTGCCGACCCGGCGGGCCCGACGGCAAGGGGCGGTCAGGGCGGCGACGAGCACGAGGGGAGGGTGTGCCACCTATCGTGGAGCAGGTGAGCACCGGTGAGCAGGTCGACGTCGACGACCTCGCCGTGCGGCTGCGCGACGGGTCGCGTGACGCACTCGCCGAGGCCTACCGCGAGTGGTCCTCGCTCGTGCACACCCTCGCGCTGCGCTCGCTCGGCAACCACCACGACGCCGAGGACGTCACCCAGCAGGTGTTCGTCGCCGCCTGGCGCAGCCGGCACACCCTGCGACCCGAGCGCGGCACGGTCGCCGGCTGGCTGGTGGGCATCACCCGCCACACGGTCGCCGACATGCACGCGAGGCGGGCGCGGCCAGGCCCGCGATGCCGCGGCGGTCGCCGCCGCACGAGCTGCCGCAGGAGCACGCGGCACCACCCGACGACCAGCTCGCGGCCCGGCTCGTGCTGCACGACGAGCTCGGCCGGCTCGGGGAGCCGCGGGGCACCGTGGTGCGGATGGCGTTCATCGAGGACCTGACCCACGAGCAGATCGCCGAGCGGCTCGACCTGCCGCTCGGCACCGTCAAGAGCCACGTCCGACGAGGACTGACCCGACTGAGGACCCGCCTGGAGGAGGTGAACCGTGACCCATCCTGACGACGACGCACTCGCCGCCATCGCCCTCGGCGACCCGGCACCGTCCGGGGCCGCCGAGCACGCGCGCAGCTGCGCGTCGTGCTCCGAGACCCTGGCCGCGCTGCGCGACACGATGACGACGCTGCGCGACCCGGCGCCCGGTGCTCGTGGCGCCGCCGTCCTCGGTGTGGGATGCCGTGGAGGCCGAGATCGACCGCGAGCCCGGCACCACCGCCGACCGGTGGCGACCGCCGGAGCCGGCGCACCCGGCATCCGGTCCGTGGATGCCGGTGACGACCTGGCGCCGGCAGCGCGCCGCCCGCAGCGACGCGGCGCCGGTTCCCGCTCGCCTGGGTCGCCGGTGCGGCAGCCGCCGGGCTGGTCGTCGGCGCCGTCGGCGCGCGGCCTGGTCGACGGCGACGAGGCCGCCCGCCGCGGTCACCGTCGTGAGCACCAGCCTCGACACCCTCGACACCCGGCAGGCCAAGGGCACGGCCGACGTCGTGCGCGAGGACGGCCGGCTCGACCTCGCGGTGAGCACCCAGCCGATCGACCCCGGCAACGGCTACCTCGAGGTGTGGCTGATCAACAAGGACCTCAAGCGGATGGTCTCGGTCGGGGTGCTCGAGCCGGGCGAGGACGGCGCAGTCGTTCGCCATCCCGCAGGACGCTGCTCGACCAGGGCTACGTCATCGTCGACATCTCCCGGGAGGGCTTCGACGACTCGCCCGCAGCACTCCGGTGACAGCGTCGTGCGCGGCACGCTGCCGATCTGAGCGAACCACCCAGCGGGACAACCACCGGAACGCCCCGGCTCGGCGCGGTGGGCAGGTACCTAGGATGGGCGGCATGACGACGTCCCCCGACATCAAGCCCCGCAGCCGCGACGTCACCGACGGCCTCGAGAAGGCCGCCGCGCGCGGGATGCTCCGCGCCGTCGGGATGGGCGACGACGACTTCGCCAAGCCGCAGATCGGCGTCGCGAGCTCGTGGAACGAGATCACCCCGTGCAACCTGTCGCTCGACCGGCTCGCGAAGGCGGTCAAGGACGGCGTGCACGCGGGCGGCGGCTACCCGCTGGAGTTCGGCACCATCTCGGTGTCAGCGACGGCATCTCGATGGGCCACGAGGGCATGCACTTCTCGCTCGTCAGCCGCGAGATCATCGCCGACTCGGTCGAGACGGTCATGCAGGCCGAGCGCCTCGACGGCTCGGTGCTGCTCGCCGGCTGCGACAAGTCGCTGCCCGGCATGCTCATGGCCGCCGCGCGGCTCGACCTCGCCGTCGGTGTTCCTCTACGCCGGCTCGATCCTGCCCGGCATCGCCAAGATGTCCGACGGCTCGGAGCGCACCGTCACGATCATCGACGCGTTCGAGGCCGTCGGCGCCTGCGCCCGCGGGCTGATGAGCCGCGAGGACGTCGACGCCATCGAGCGCGCGATCTGCCCCGGCGAGGGCGCCTGCGGCGGCATGTACACCGCCAACACGATGGCCTCGGTCGCCGAGGCGATCGGCATGTCGCTGCCCGGCTCGGCCGCCCCGCCCGCCGCCGACCGGCGCCGCGACGGGTTCGCCCGCAAGTCCGGCGAGGCCGTCGTCGAGCTGCTCCGCCAGGGCATCACCGCCCGCGACATCATGACCAAGGAGGCGTTCGAGAACGCCATCGCCGTCGTCATGGCCTTCGGCGGCTCGACCAACGCCGTGCTGCACCTGCTCGCCATCGCCCACGAGGCCGACGTCGACCTGACGCTCGACGACTTCTCGCGGGTCGGCGCCAAGGTGCCGCACCTCGCCGACGTCAAGCCGTTCGGGGCGTACGTCATGACCGACGTCGACCGGGTCGGCGGCGTGCCCGTCGTCATGAAGGCCCTGCTCGACGCCGGTCTGCTGCACGGCGACTGCCTCACCGTCACCGGCAAGACGATGGCCGAGAACCTCGCCGACATCGACCCGCCGGACCTCGACGGCAAGGTCCTGCGCGCGATGAGCGAGCCGATCCACAAGACCGGCGGCATCACCATCCTCACGGGCTCGCTGGCCCCCGAGGGTGCCGTGGTGAAGTCGGCCGGGTTCGACTCCGACGTCTTCGAGGGCACCGCGCGCGTCTTCGACGGCGAGCGGGCCGCGATGGACGCCGTCGAGGACGGCACGATCGCGGCCGGCGACGTCGTCGTCATCCGCTACGAGGGCCCCAAGGGCGGCCCGGGCATGCGCGAGATGCTCGCCGTGACCGGCGCGATCAAGGGCGCCGGCCTCGGCAAGGACGTCCTGCTGCTCACCGACGGCCGGTTCTCCGGCGGCACGACCGGGCTGTGCGTCGGCCACGTCGCGCCCGAGGCGGTCGACGGCGGGCCCGATCGCGTTCGTGCGCGACGGCGACCGCATCCGGCTCGACGTCGCGCAGCGGCCTGCTCGACCTGCTCGTCGACGACGACGAGCTCGAGCGCCGCCGCGCCGAGGGCGTGACCCACCCCGAGCCCAAGTACACCCGCGGGGTGCTCGCGAAGTACCGCCGCCTCGTCGGCAGCGCGAGCACGGGCGCCGTCTGCGACTGAGCCGTCGGGGGAGGGGCCGGCGCTCGAGCTGGTCGGCCTCGTCAAGGAGTTCCGGGGGAGGCGGGTCGTCCACGGCCTGTCGCTCGCGGTTCCGCGCGGCTCGCTCTACGGCCTGGTCGGCCCCAACGGCGCCGGCAAGACGACGACCCTGTCGATGGCCACCGGGCTGCTGCGCCCCGACGGCGGCACCGCGCGGATCCTCGGCCACGACGTGTGGGCCGACCCGGCCGCGGCCAAGGCGGTCATGGGCATCTCGCCCGACGGCATGCGGCTGTTCGAGCAGCTGTCCGGGCGCGAGCTGCTCACCTACGTGGGCGCGCTGCGCCGGATGCCGCGTGAGGTCACCGCCGAGCGCGCCGCCGAGCTGCTCACCGTGCTCGACCTCGCCGACGACGCGAGCACCGTCGTGGCCGACTACTCCGCCGGCATGGTGAAGAAGATCAGCCTGGCCGCCGCGCTGATCCACGCCCCGCGGCTGCTCGTGCTCGACGAGCCGTTCGAGGCCGTCGACCCGGTGTCGGGGCAGACCATCCGCACGATCCTGCGGCGGTACGTGGCCGGTGGCGGCACCGTCGTGATGTCGAGCCACGTCATGGAGCTCGTCGAGGGGCTGTGCGACCGGGTGGCCGTCATCGCCGGCGGGCGGGTGCTCGCCGAGGACACCACCGCCGGCATGACCCGGGACGGCTCGCTGCACCAGCGGTTCCTCGAGCTGGTCGGTGCCTCCGACGTCGGTGGCGAGGGGCTGACGTGGTTGGGCTGATCGTCCGGCTGCGGTTCGCCATGTGGCGCACCGCGATGACGCGCAGCACCCTCCACCTCGTCTCGTCGATCGTCGGCGGGCTCGCCGCCCTCGGCGGTGCTGGCGCGTGCTCGGCCCAGGGCTGGTGCTGCTGTCGCAGCGGCCGCTGCGGGTCACGGCGCTGACCGTGCCGCTCTTCACGCTCGTCACGCTGATGTGGACCGTGCTCAGCCTGATCGCCACCGGCGTCGACTCGATCCTCGACCCGGCGCGCTTCTCGGTGCTGCCGCTGCGCGCGCGAGGAGCTCGCGCGCGGCCTGCTCGCCGCCGCGTGCACCGGCATCCCGGCGATCATGCTGAGCGGGCTGGCCCTGGCCCAGGTCGGGGCGTGGGCCGGCCACCCGGCGGCGGTGCCGGCCGCGCTGGTCGGCGGCGGTGCTCGGCGTGCTCACCGCGATCCTGCTCTCCCGCGCGGTCACCAGCGCGCTGGCCCGGGTGATGACCACCCGGGTCGGGCGGGTGCTCGGCGCCGTCGGTCGTGTCGGTGGTCACGCTCATCCCGCTCGCGCATGAACACGCTGCTCACCACCGGGTCGCTCGGCACCGACCTGAGCTCGTTCGACGCGACCGCGGTCGGCCGTCGTCGCGTCGTGGACCCCGTTCGGCTGGGCCTGGGCGCTGCCGTTCGACGTCGCCACCGGGCGGTGGGTGGTCGGTCGTCGTGCACCTGGCGCTCGCGGTCTCGTTCGTCGCCGGGCTGTACGCCGGTCTGGGTGCGGCTGCTGGCGCGCACGCTCACCTCGCCGCTCACCAGCTCGGGCGGGCAGCGGATCGGCCGCGGGCGGTTGCTGCCGGTGCTGCTCGGCACCTCGCCGACGGCCTCGATCGCGGCCCGCCGGGTGCGCGCGTGGTACCGCGACAGCCGGCTGGTCGGCATCGCCCTGCGCACCGTCGTGCTGCCGATCTTCTTCGTGGTGCAGGCGCTGTTCACGGGCACCCCGGGGCTGGCCGGCATCGGCATCGTCACGCTGGCGGTGTTCGCCGGGCTGACCCTGATGAACGACCTCGCCTTCGACGGCCCCGCCTGGTGGCTGCACGTCGCCGTCGGCGTGCGCGGCTGGGAGGACCGGCTCGGCCGCGCGATCGCCTCGACCGTCGTCTTCGGCCCGGTCGTCGTGCTCACCTACGCCGTGAGCGTGGCGCTCGGCGTCATCTCCAACCCGGTGTCGTGGCTGACCGTGGTCGTCGTGTCGTTCTTCGCCAGCCTCGGCCTGGCCGTCGGGGTGGGGGCGGTGCTGCCCGGCACGGCACCGCGCACCGGCGGCAACCCGTTCGCGGCGACGTCGGGCGGCGCCGCCCAGGGCTGCCTCACCGCCATCGTGTCGTTCGTCGGCCCGATGCTGCTCACCCTCCCGGCCGTCGTCGTGGCGGTGCTGACGGCGGGCCCGGGCGCCGCGCGGTGGGTGGGGCTGGCGGTCGGCACCGCCTACGGGCTCGGGCTGCTCGCGGTCGGGGTCGCCCTCGGGCGGCGCCCGCATCGACCGGCGCGCCCCGGAGCTGCTCGGCCAGCTCGCCACCGCCCAGATCTGACCAGCCCCTCCCGCCCCAACTTTCTCGCCCGATGCGGGAACCTTCACCTTCGCACCGGTTCCGTTCCCCTGCGAAGGTGAAGGTTCCGGCGTCAAGCGGCCGCGCGGTCGGGCCGGCTCGGGGTCGGTGTGGTCGTGCTCGGCCCGCACCGCCGCGACCGGGGCGTACCGGTCGTGCATGGTGACGAGCAGCGAGAGCAGCAGCACGAAGAAGAGCGTCGCCGACACGTCGAGGGCGTTGGCGCCGAGCACGAGCCGCGCGAGCAGCACCAGCCCGAGGTTGACGACGACCCGCACCCCGAAGTCGCCGGCCAGGCCCTCGCGGGTGCCGGAGCGCTTCGCGAAGGCGATCGAGATGGCGGCGTTGACCACCACGTACGCCGCGATACCGAAGAACATCTTCAGGTCGGACACCTCGAGACCGGGCAGGATGCGCGCGTAGATCGTCGACAGCAGCCCGATGAGCACGACCTTCTCCAGCGTCGACCACGACCAGATCCGCACGTTGGCGGCGGTCCAGGCGTCGCGCTCGGCGGCGGTGTCCATCTCCTCCGGCAGCGGGTCGGCCGTGACGCGCCAGGACCAGTCGGCCGGCAGCAGGCGGGGTCGCACGACGAACCACAGGATCGCGAGCCCGACCAGCACCGCCGCCGATGATGAGCGGCGGCGAACCACGGCACGTCCTGCCAGGTGTCGGTGAAGTCGAGCTGGGCCACGTGGATCCAGTACTCCTGCGGCAGCTTGATGAAGATCCAGATGAACGCCGCGGTGACGACCCAGAACCGGAGGCCGAACCGCCGCGGGTCCCAGCGCAGCCGCACCGCCTCGTAGGCGATGAAGAAGTACTCGAAGGTGTTCGGGAAGATCAGCAGCAGCGTGCGCACCCCGGTGATCTCGAAGAGCCATCACCCCGACCATCCGGTAGAAGAACAGGAACCGCGAGATGCCGACCGCCGAGCTCCGGGTCCAGTTCTGCAGCGACGACAGGAAGGCGATGGACAGGTAGAACAGGTCCATCGCCTTGTCGTAGTTCTGGTACCCGGGCGGGTCGAAGCCGAAGGCCTGGAAGATCGCTCTGGTCGATGCCGTCGAGCACCAGGCAGGCGAGCACCGCGGGCAGCGGCCACTTCGGGATGAACAGCGGGATGATGAACCGCAGCCCCACGACGATGACGAAGACGACCGTGGCCTCGGTGGTCATGCAGTACTCCTCGTGCGCGGCCCGTCGACGAGGGCGTTCGGCGCGAACGCTAGCGGAGCGGCGCCGCGGTCCGGCCGCCGCTGCATCCGCGGGGTGAGCGACCTCACGGTTCCGGATCGTGGGATCGGCCGTCTCGCCGGTTGACACGGCATGGGCCCGGGGGGAGAGTTCACGTGTGGCCCGAGTCCTCGTACTTTCCCGGCGCGTCTGATCGACTTCAGATCTGACGCGCTCCCTCCGTCGTCCCGCCCCGGGACTGGAGGGTTTTTTTGTGCACGGACGACGGCCGCAGACAGCGGTTGACTCAGAGAAGACGGTGACAGCAGTGAGCGAGACCAGGCCGGCGACCCCGGTTGTCCCAGTGGCCCCGAGCGCCCCCAGCCCCGCGCAGGTCGCGCAGCAGGCGAGGGCCCGC
The DNA here is from genome assembly GCA_963782695.1 of uncultured Actinomycetota bacterium. GTDB lineage: Bacteria > Actinomycetota > Actinomycetes > Actinomycetales > Dermatophilaceae > Fodinibacter. The sequence goes on from CAWAKY010000030.1 coordinate 16,768, forward strand.
ACGCCCATCGAGGTGACCGGCGCGCAGAGCCTGGTGCTCTCGCTCGAGGCGATGGACGTCGACACCGTCTTCGGCATCCCCGGTGGCGCGATCCTCCCGGCCTACGACCCGCTGCTCGACTCGGTCAAGGTGCGGCACATCCTGGTGCGCCACGAGCAGGGCGCCGGCCACGCGGCCGAGGGCTACGCCGCGGCGACCGGGCGGGTCGGCGTCTGCATGGCGACCTCCGGCCCGGGCGCGACGAACCTCGTCACCCCGCTCGCCGACGCCCACATGGACTCCGTGCCGATCGTCGCCATCACCGGGCAGGTGAACTCGGCCGCCATCGGCACCGACGCCTTCCAGGAGGCCGACATCCGCGGCATCACGATGCCGATCACCAAGCACAACTACCTCGTGACCAACGCCGACGACATCCCCCGGATCATCGCCGAGGCGTTCCACATCGCCGCCACCGGCCGCCCCGGCCCGGTGCTCGTCGACATCTCCAAGGACGCCCTGCAGGCGCGCACCCAGTTCTCCTGGCCGCCGCGCATCGACCTGCCCGGCTACCACCCGGTCACCCGCCCGCACAGCAAGCAGATCCGCGAGGCCGCCCGGCTGATCGCGCGAGGCCGAGCGCCCGATCCTCTACGTCGGCGGCGGCGTCATCCGGGCCACGCGCCAGCGAGGAGCTGCGCCGCTTCGTCGAGCTGACCCAGATCCCGGTCGTCACCACGCTGATGGCGCGCGGCGCGCTGCCCGACAGCCACCCGCTGCACCTCGGGATGCCGGGCATGCACGGCTCGGTCTCGGCCGTCACCGGCCTGCAGAAGAGCGACCTGCTCATCACCCTGGGCGCCCGCTTCGACGACCGGGTCACCGGCCAGCTGAAGACCTTCGCGCCCGAGGCCAAGGTCATCCACGCCGACATCGACCCGGCCGAGATCAGCAAGAACCGCAAGGCCGACGTGCCGATCGTGGGCGACTGCCGCGCCGTGCTCGCCGACCTCATCGAGGCCGTCGACGCCGACATCGACGCCGGCCGCGGCGGCGACTACACCGAGTGGCGTGAGCGGGTGGCCGGCTGGAAGGAGATGTTCCCCGTCGGGCTACTCCGTCCCCGAGGGCGGCACCCTCGCCCCGCAGTACGTCATCGAGCGGCTCAGCGCGATCGCCGGGCCCGAGGCCAGCTACGTCGCCGGCGTCGGCCAGCACCAGATGTGGGCCGCGCAGTTCGTCGCAGTACGAGCGCCCCAACTCCTGGCTCAACTCCGGTGGCCTCGGCACCATGGGCTACGCCGTGCCGGCCGCCATGGGCGCCCAGGTCGGCGAGCCCGACCGCACGGTGTGGGCGATCGACGGCGACGGCTGCTTCCAGATGACCAACCAGGAGCTCGCCACCTGCGTCATCAACAACATCCCGATCAAGGTCGCGATCATCAACAACAGCAGCCTCGGCATGGTGCGCCAGTGGCAGACGCTCTTCTACAACGAGCGCTACTCCGCCACCGACCTGCACACCTCGGTCGGCTCGCGGGTGCCCGACTTCGTCAAGCTCGCCGACGCCTACGGCTGCGCCGGGTTCCGGTGCGAGCGACCGGAGGACGTCGACGACACGATCCGCGCGGCGATGGCGGTCAACGACCGGCCGGTCGTCGTCGACTTCGTCGTGCACCGCGACGCCATGGTCTGGCCGATGGTGGCCGCCGGGGTCAGCAACGACCTGATCCAGGTCGCCCGCGACACCGCGCCGCAGTGGGACCGCGAGGAGTCCGAGGCGATCGAGCAGGGGCTCGACCCCGATCACGACGGGGTGCCCACGGGCTCCCATGAGAACTGAAGGCGGCACGTCCATGAGCAAGCACACCCTGTCCGTCCTCGTCGAGAACAAGCCCGGCGTCCTCGCCCGGATCGCCGCGCTGTTCTCCCGCCGCGGCTTCAACATCGACTCCCTCGCGGTGGGGGAGACCGAGTACCCCGACGTCTCCCGGATGACCGTCGTCGTCGACGTCGAGGACCTGCCGCTGGAGCAGGTGACCAAGCAGCTCAACAAGCTCGTCGAGGTGCTCAAGGTCGTCGAGCTCGAGCCGCAGTCCGCGGTGCAGCGCCAGGTCATGCTGATCAAGGTGCGCGCCGACGCCGGCACCCGCAGCCAGGTGCTCGAGATGGTGCAGATGTTCCGCGCCAAGGTCGTCGACGTCGCCACCGACTCGCTGACCATCGAGGCCACCGGCAACACCGACAAGCTCAAGGCCCTGCTCGACGTGCTCGAGCCCTACGGCGTCAAGGAGCTCGTCCAGTCCGGGCTCGTCGCCATCGGGCGCGGGCCGCGCTCGATCACCGACCGGTCGCTGCGCAGCGCGTGACCGGCGCACGGATGCCGGCCACCCGGCATCCGACGCACCCCTGAGACCGCGCCGCGCGAGCCGGGCGGCACCGCATACAGTCCACGACCGAAGCACCACCACCCCCACACAAGGAGAGGCCGAGACGATGGCCGAGATGTTCTACGACGACGACGCCGACCTGGCCGTCATCCAGGGCCGCAAGGTCGCGGTCATCGGATACGGCAGCCAGGGCCACGCCCACGCGCTGAACCTGCGCGACTCGGGGGTCGACGTGCGCGTCGGCCTGGCCGAGGGCTCGAAGTCCCGCCCCAAGGCGCTGGCCGAGGGCCTGCGGGTGCTCGACGTGGCCGCGGCCGTCCGGGAGGCCGACCTCGTCGTCATCCTGACGCCCGACCAGGTGCAGCGCACCGTCTACGCCAACGACATCAAGCCCAACCTCGCCGAGGGTGCTGCCCTGCTGTTCGGGCACGGCTTCAACATCCGCTTCGGCTACATCCAGCCCGAGCCCGGCTCCGACGTGGTCATGGTCGCCCCGAAGGGCCCCGGCCACCTCGTGCGCCGCGAGTTCGTCGACGGCCGTGGCGTGCCGGTGCTCCTCGCGGTCGAGCAGGACGCCTCCGGGCAGGCCTGGGCGCTCGCGAAGTCGTACGCGAAGGCGATCGGCGGCCTGCGCGCCGGCGGCATCAGGACGACCTTCACCGAGGAGTGCGAGACCGACCTGTTCGGCGAGCAGGCCGTGCTCTGCGGCGGCGCCTCGCAGCTGGTCATGTACGGCTTCGAGACCCTCGTCGAGGCGGGCTACCAGCCCGAGGTCGCCTACTTCGAGTGCCTGCACGAGCTCAAGCTCATCGTCGACCTCATGGTCGAGGGCGGCATCGCCAAGCAGCGCTGGTCGGTCTCCGACACCGCCGAGTACGGCGACTACGTCTCCGGCCCGCGCGTCATCGACCCGTCGGTCAAGGAGAACATGCAGGCGGTGCTCGCCGACATCCGCAGCGGCGCGTTCGCCCAGCGGTTCATCGACGACCAGGACGCCGGCGGCCCGGAGTTCAAGGCGCTGCGCGAGAAGGGTGCCCAGCACCCGATCGAGGCCACCGGCCGCGACCTGCGCAAGCTGATGGCGTGGGTCGACTCCGACCGCGACCAGGACTACGTCGAGGGTTCCGCCGCGCGCTGACCCCTCAGCACCGCTCGTCGAGAGCAGAGAACACGCCGTCACCGGTTCGCCGGGGCGGCGTGTTCTCTACCCTCGACCGGGTTCGCGGCCGGTGCTCGTAGCCTGCGGGAGTGGTCGTCGAGCTGAAGGTGCCGAGGTGGTCGAGCGACCAGTGGGGGAGCCGCGGCGGCTGGGGCCTGCTCGTCGTCGGCGCCGTGACCATCGCGCTGGGGCTCGCCGGGCTCGGTGGCGTGGTGTGGGCCTTCGCCAGTGAGCAGGCGGTCGAGCCGACCGGTGGCCTGCTGGCCGCGCTCGCCTCCGTCGCGCTGCTGGCCTGGGCCGTGCCGGCCGTCGCCCTCGGCCGGCGGCTGCTGCGGGCGCCCGAGGTGGATGCCGGTGACGTCGCCCTCGTGATCCGGGACCCCGCCCTGCTCGCCGAGCCCCTCGTCATCCCGTGGGCCGAGGTCGACCGGGTCGAGCACGTGCGCGAGCTGGACCCGTGGGGGTCACCGGAGGGGCTGAACTGCTCGTTCACCGGGGTCACGAGCCGGCCGCGACCGCGGTTCCGAACCTGCTGGTCCGGCTGGCCGAGGCACGCACGGTTCCCGAGGCCCGCGCCGGGTGGCTCGGCCCCGGCCGCTCACCGTGCTGGCGGTGCCGAGCCCTACCTGATGCCGCGGCCCAGCCGCACCCACCCGACCAAGGGCTTCTTCGTGGTCGTCCCCGACCCGGAGGCGGTCATCGCCGCACGCCGAGGCTCGCCGCAGCGCCTGAGCCGGCGGCCGCGGACGAGGGATGCCCAGTGGCTGTCGGGCGGCTCGAACAGCCACCGGCATCCTCGCCCGGGCGGCGCCGACGAGGGATGCCCAGTGGCTGGCGGAGGCCTCGAGCGACCCGGCAGCAACCGGCGCCCGACGAGCGCCCGACCGCCGACGACCGGCGACGCGGCTCACATCGTGGGCACTGGCGTCCACATGCTGGCACGCCCCTATCATGGAGGCCCGGCCCAGCGGCGTGCCGGAAGGCCCCGAGTGCCACCTCGGTGGGGGGCCCGCCCACCTGGGCACCGGCATCCGGCCGACCGGCTGATGACCGACCGCAGCACCGAAAGAGGGACCTTTCGTGACCAAGCCCGTCGTCCTCATCGCCGAGGAGCTCTCACCCGCGACGCTCGACGCCCTCGGCCCGGACTTCGAGGTCCGCCACGTCGACGGCGCCGACCGCGCGGCCCTGCTGCCCGGCCCTCGCCGACGTCGACGCGGTGCTCATCCGCTCGGCGACGAAGATGGATGCCGAGGCCATCGCCGCCTCGAAGAACCTCAAGGTCATCGCCCGCGCCGGCGTCGGCCTCGACAACGTCGACGTCGACACCGCCACCAAGGCCGGCGTCATGGTCGTGAACGCCCCGACCTCCAACATCACCAGCGCCGCCGAGCTCGCGGTCGGCCTGCTCCTCGCCTGCGCCCGCAACATCGCGCCCGGCGAACGAGGCCCTGAAGAACGGCGCCTGGAAGCGCAGCAAGTACGGCGGCGTCGAGCTGCTCGAGAAGAAGGTCGGCATCGTCGGCTTCGGCCGGATCGGCCAGCTCGTCGCCGAGCGGCTCAAGGGCTTCGGCGTCGAGATCCTCGCCTACGACCCCTACGTGTCGGTGCAGCGCGCCGGCGTGCTCGGCGCCCGCCTGGTCACCCTCGACGAGCTGCTCGCCGAGAGCGACTTCATCACCATCCACCTGCCCAAGACCCCCGAGACGATCGGCCTGATCGGCAAGGAGGCGCTCACCAAGGTCAAGCCGACCGTGCGCGTCATCAACGCCGCCCGCGGCGGGGTGCTCGACGAGGAGGCCCTCGCCGACGCCATCGCCGAGGGGCGCGTCGCCGGCGCCGGCATCGACGTCTTCGCCACCGAGCCGTGCACCGACAGCCCGCTGTTCGCCCACGAGTCGGTCGTCGTCACCCCCCACCTCGGCGCCTCGACCGAGGAGGCCCAGGAGAAGGCCGGCGTCGCCGTCGCGAAGTCGGTGCGCCTCGCGCTCGGCGGCGACCTCGTGCCGGATGCCGTGAACGTCTCCGGTGGCGCCGTCGCCGAGGAGGTGCGCCCCGGCATCGACCTCGTCGAGAAGCTCGGCCGCGTGTTCACCGCCTTCGCCGGCTCGGTGCCGGTGCAGCTCGACGTCGAGGTGCGCGGCGAGATCACCACGCACGACGTGTCGGTCTGGGAGCTCGCCGCCCTCAAGGGCCTGTTCACCGACGTCACCGAGGACCCCGTCACCTACGTCAACGCCCCGCTGCTCGCCAAGGAGCGCGGCTGCGAGTCGCGCCTGGTGACCGACGAGGTGCTCCGAGGACTTCCGCAACGTCACCACGCTGCACGGCACCCTCGGCCGACGGCACCACGGTGTCGGTCGTCGGGCACCCTGACCGGCCCGAAGATGGTGCAGAAGCTCATCGGCATCAACGGCTACGACCTCGAGATCCCGATCAGCACGCACATGGCGTTCTTCGCCTACGAGGACCGGCCCGGCGTCATCGGGGCGGTCGGCAAGCTGCTCGGCGAGGCCGACGTCAACATCGCCGGCATGCAGGTCTCGCGGGACGACGACGCGGCCAAGGCCCTGATCGCCCTCACCGTCGACCAGGCCATCCCGCTCGACGTCGTCGCCGCCATCGAGAAGGAGATCGGCGCCGAGACGGTTCGGGTCGTCGACCTCGTCTGACCGCTTCCGCCGCACCTTCGTTCGCGCCGCCCACCGCTTCGGTGGGCGGCGCGTCGGCATGATGGGGTGATGTCCGAACCCGACGCCGACTTCTCCGCCTGACGCCGCCTGGGGCTCGTCGCCCGCTCCGGCGCCCGGCTCGTGGGCCTCGACTTCGCCCCGCGCGGCCATCGAGCAGGCCCGCGCCAACGCCGCAGCGCCTCGGGCTCGCCGACCGGGCCGACCTGCGCGTCGGTGACATGACCGCGACCGGGCTCGACCCGGCATCCGTCACCGCCGTGCTCTGCGTGGATGCCGCGCAGTTCCCGCCCGACTTCGGTGCGACCTTCGTCGAGGCGCACCGGGTGCTCGCCCCCGGCGGGCCGGCCGTGTTCACCGGGTGGGAGGCGCGTGACCCGCAGGACCCGGTGGTGCCCGAGCGGATCGGCCGGGTCGACCTCGCGGCCGGGCTCACGGCGGCCGGCTTCGTCGACGTGCGCTCCCGCTCCCGCGAGGACTGGCTGGCCGACGAGCGCGACGCCTGGCGGGCCGTGGTGGCGCTGCCGCCGACCGACGACCCGGCCCTGCAGTCGCTGCAGGCCGAGGGCCGCCGGGTTTCGAGCGCGGGGACCCGTTCCGCCGGGTGCTGGCGACCGGTCGGCGCGCCGCCTGAGCGACGCCGCGGAATCCGGGGGCGGATGCCGGGTCGGGCTCCGGAATCCGCGATCGCGGCAGCCGATGTGGCGCACGTCTCGTCGGTGCGGCGTCCGGATGGTGAGAGGGGACTGACGGGTACTAGGACGTCCACGTACCGTCGAACCATGCAGCGGCTCGAGGTACTCATCCTCATTCCGAGCCGCGGCGAGGTCCGGTAGTCAGCACCCTCGCCGCGGAGACCCCGCGACGTCGCTGACCGGTTCGCCGAGACACTCCTCGGCTCGAGCCACCCGAACCCCCACGATCGACCGGCCCCCGTGGCCGCGGAAGGCAGACGCACCATGAACGAGAACAGCACCCTCGACGAGGCCACCCTCGCCCGCCAGGCCCTGCAGGAGTCGATGGACCTGCGCGACCAGGGCCACAGCGACGACTGACGCGGGCCACTCACGGTCCCACGCTCTGCGTGGGCCTGAGACCGTCACTGACCTGCAGGTCAGCCGCGCACGACCGGCCGTCCCACCCATCCACGGGTTGGGACGGCCGTCCGCATCCCGATACCGACTCCCTAGGCTGGACACCATGACCGAGACCGCATCGCCGTCCCTGGACATCGCCGTCATCGGGGGAGACGGCATCGGGCCCGAGGTCGTCGCCGAGGGCCTGAAGGTGCTCGAGGCGGTCGTCGGCGCGGCGGGCGCGAAGGTCACCACCACCGCGTACGACCTCGGCGCCACGCCGCTGGCACGCCACCGGCGAGACGCTGCCCGAGTCGGTGCTCGACGAGCTGAAGCAGCACGACGCCATCCTGCTCGGCGCCATCGGCGACCCGACCGTGCCCGAGCGGCGTGCTCGAGCGCGGGGTGCTGCTGCCGCTGCGGTTCGCGCATGGAGCACTACGTGAACCTGCGCCCGGCCAAGCTCTACCCCGGCGTGCTGAGCCCGCTGGCCGTCGAGCGGGTGGCCCCGAACGGCATCGACTTCGTCGTCGTCCGCGAGGGCACCGAGGGGCCGTACGTCGGCAACGGCGGCTCGCTGCGCACCGGCACCCCCAACGAGATCGCCACCGAGGTCAGCGTCAACACCCGCTTCGGCGTCGAGCGCGTCGTGCGTGACGCCTTCGCCCGCGCCCAGGCCCGCCCGCGCCGGCACCTCACCCTCGTGCACAAGCACAACGTGCTCACCCACGCCGGCCACCTGTGGCGCCGCACGGTCGAGGAGGTCGGGACCGAGTTCCCCGACGTCGAGACCGCCTACCAGCACGTCGACGCCGCCACGATCTTCCTCACCACCGACCCGGGTCGGTTCGACGTGATCGTCACCGACAACCTGTTCGGCGACATCATCACCGACATCGCCGCGCGCCGTCGCCGGCGGCATCGGGCTCGCGGCCAGCGGCAACATCAACCCCGAGGGCCGCTACCCGAGCATGTTCGAGCCGGTGCACGGCTCGGCGCCGGACATCGCCGGCCAGGCCAAGGCCGACCCCACCGCGACGATCCTGTCGGTCGGGATGCTGCTGGCCCACCTCGGGCCGCGCGGCCGAGGCCGAGCGGGTCGAGGCGGCGGTGGCCGCCGACCTCGCCGAGCGGGGCAGCACGCCGCGCTCGACGAGCGCCGTCGGCGACGCCATCGCCGCCCGTCTCTGACCGACCCGTCGCACGGGTAGCCTCGCTCGGGTAGCACCGTCGCTCCCCGAGGAAAGGACCACGAGTCCCATGAGCCTGACCTTCGACCTGCACCGCAACCCCGCCGCCGGCGGCGACGAGCGGCGCGCCGAGATCCACGCGCAACCCCGGGTTCGGCATGTCCTTCACCGACCACATGGTCAGGGCGGTGTGGACCAAGGGCGGCGGCTGGGGCGACGGCCGGGTCGAGCCCTACGGCCCGATCCAGCTGATGCCCGAGCGCCGCGGTGCTGCACTACGCCCAGGAGATCTTCGAGGGCCTGAAGGCCTACCGGCACGCGGACGGCTCGGTCTGGTCGTTCCGCCCCGAGGCCAACGCCGAGCGGATGCAGCGCAGCGCCCGCCGCCTCGCCCTGCCCGAGCTGCCGACCGACGACTTCATCGCGTCGCTGCAAGCGCGCTGGTCGAGGTCGACGAGGCGTGGGTGCCCGCCGGCCGGCACCGGCGAGACGAGCCTGTACCTGCGCCCGTTCATGTACGCCTCGCGAGGCCTTCCTCGGCGTGCGCCCGGCCGAACGAGGTCACCTACTGCCTGATCGCCTCCCCGGCCGGCGCCTACTTCGCCGGCGGCCTGAAGCCGGTGACGCTGTGGATCTCGCAGCACTTCGCCCGCGCCGGCGCCGGCGGCACCGGCGCCGCGAAGACCGGCGGCAACTACGCGTCGTCCCTCGCCGGCCAGCTCGAGGGCATCGAGCACGGCTGCGACCAGGCCGTCTTCCTCGACTCCTCGTCGCAGACCTACATCGAGGAGCTCGGCGGGATGAACCTGTTCTTCGTCACCCGCGACAACCGCCTGGTCACCCCCGAGCTCACCGGCTCGATCCTCGAGGGCGTCACCCGCAGCTCGATCCTCGAGCTGGCCAAGGAGCTCGGGCCTGGAGCCCGAGGAGCGCCGCATCCCGATCCAGGAGTGGAAGGACGGCGTGGCCAGCGGCGAGATCCGCGAGGTCTTCGCCTGCGGCACCGCGGCCGTCGTCACGCCGGTCGGCGAGCTGCGCTGGGAGGGCGGCTCCGCGCCGTCGACCGCCGGCGCGGGCGGCGGCGAGGTCACCAACGCCATCCGCTCGGCGCCCTGCTCGACATCCAGTACGGGCGCGCCGACGGACACCCACGGGTGGCTGACCCGGCTCGCGTGACCTAAAGGTTCACATGCGGACCATTTACACGGCATACTCGCTCGCATGACCCCGGAGCCGTCGCACCCGCAGCCCTCGCGGCTGCCGGATGCCGTGCTGCGCCCGGCGGTCGGCAACGTCTTCGAGACCACCGTGGAGCAGCTCGCGACCGCCATCCGGCTGGGCGTGTTCGTCGCCGGCGAGCAGCTGCCCGCCGAGCGCGACCTCGCCGAGCGGCTCGGCGTCTCGCGCAACACCCTGCGCGAGGCGATCGCCGCGCTGCGCGACTCCGGCCTGGTCACCACCCGGCGCGGGCGCGGCGGCGGCACGGTCGTGACGTATGCCGGTCGCGGCGCCGGCGACGAGCCCGCGGTGCTCGACGGGCCGCCGGTGCGCACCGGTGCCGCCCTCGAGGACGCCCTGGACTTCCGCCGCGTCGTCGAGCCGGGTGCGGCGCGGCTGGCCGCCACCCGTCGGCTCTCCGGTGACCAGCGCGACTGGCTCACCGACTCGTGCCGCGCGGTGCAGCGAGGCCGACTTCGACAGCCACCGGATCGCCGACTCCCGGCTGCACCTGGCCATCGCGACGCTCACCGGCTCGCCGATGGTCGTCGAGGCGGTGACCCGGGCGCAGGCCGCGCTCGGCGAGCTGCTCGGCCAGATCCCCGTGCTGCGGATCAACATCGAGCACTCCCACGAGCAGCACGACGCCGTGGTCGCGGCCATCCTCGCCGGTGACCCCGACACGGCCCGCACCACCATGGAGGAGCACTGCGACGCCACGTCCGCGCTCCTGCGTGGACTCATCGGATAGCGACACGAAGGGGAGCACCATGCCGAGCTCGATGCACCAGGGGGGACCCCCGCCGTTCACCGTCGACCAGCTGCGCGCGGCGGTGCTGGCGGGCGAGGTCGACACGGTCATCGTCGCCTTCACCGACATGCAGGGGCGCCTGCAGGGCAAGCGGCTGCACGGCCACTACTTCATCGAGCACGTGCTCGAGCACGGCACCGAGGGGTGCAACTACCTCCTGGCCGTCGACGTCGACATGAACACCGTCGACGGCTACGCGATGTCGTCGTGGGAGCGCGGCTACGGCGACATGTTCTTCGAGATGGACCTCACGACCCTGCGGCGCACCCCCGGGCACCCGGCCTCGGTGACGATCCAGAGCGACCTCACCTGGCTCGACGGCAGCGGCGAGGTCGTGCAGTCGCCGCGGGCCATCCTCAAGCGGCAGGTCGCCGCGGCCGAGGCCGACGGCTACGCCGCCTTCGCCGGCACCGAGCTCGAGTTCATCCTCTTCGAGGAGTCCTACGACAACGCCTGGGACCGCCGCTACCACGGGCTCACCGGCGCCAACCGCTACAACGTCGACTACTCGATCCTCGGCGGCAGCAAGGTCGAGCCGGTGCTGCGCGAGATCCGCAACGAGATGTACGCCGCCGGCATGAACGTCGAGTCGGCCAAGGGCGAGTGCAACTTCGGCCAGCACGAGATCGGCTTCCTCTTCGACGGCGTGCTGCGCACCTGCGACAACCACTCGGTCTACAAGACCGGGGCCAAGGAGATCGCGGCCCGGCACGGCCAGTCGCTCACCTTCATGGCCAAGTTCGACGAGCGCGAGGGCAACTCGTGCCACATCCACCTGTCGCTGCGCGGCACCGACGGCGAGGTCGTCTTCGCCGACGACGACCGCGACGGCGGGCGCAGCGAGCTGTTCGACCAGTTCATGGCCGGGCTGCTGGCCACGATGCGCGAGCTGACCTACTTCTACGCGCCGAACATCAACTCCTACAAGCGTTTCGCCGCCGGCTCGTTCGCGCCGACCGCGGTCGCCTGGGGCACCGACAACCGCACCTGCGCCCTGCGGGTCGTCGGCCACGGGTCCGGCCTGCGGGTCGAGAACCGCCTGCCGGGTGGTGACGTCAACCCCTACCTGGCCGTCGCGGCGATGATGGCCGGCGGGCTGCACGGCATCCGGGAAGGCCTGGAGCTGCCGCCCGTGTGCGAGGGCAACGCCTACGTCGGCGACTACGAGCACGTGCCCGGCACCCTGGCCGAGGCACGAGACCTCCTCGCGGGCAGCGCCATCGCCCGCGAGGCCTTCGGCGACGACGTCGTCGACCACTACGTCAACGCGGCCGACGTCGAGATCGCGGCGTTCAACGCCACGGTCACCGACTGGGAGCGCGTCCGCGGCTTCGAGAGGCTGTGACACCACCGACCATGAGCACCACCTACGCCCACGACGTCATCAACCCCGCCACCGAGCAGGTCGTCACGACCATCGACCTCGTCGGCCTCGAGGAGACGGATGCCGCGATCGCGCGCGCCGTCGAGGTCGGGCCGGCCTGGCGCGCGGTGAGCCCCGCCGACCGCGGGATGCTGCTGCGCCGCTTCGCCGACGCGGTCGAGGCGCTCGACCGACGAGCTCGCCGCGCTGGAGGTCGCCAACTCCGGCCACACCGATCGGCAACGCCCGGTGGGAGGTGGGCAACGTCGTCAACGTGCTGCGCTACTTCTCGGCCGCGCCCGAGCGCCTCTTCGGCCGGCAGATCCCGGTCGCCGGAGGCCTCGACGTCACGTTCAAGGAGCCGCTCGGCGTCGTCTCGGTCATCGTGCCGTGGAACTTCCCGATGCCGATCGCGGGCTGGGGCTTCGCCCCCGCGCTGGCCGCCGGCAACACGGTGGTGCTCAAGCCCGCCGAGCTGACGCCGCTGACCGCGATGTTCCTCGGGCAGCTGGCGCTCGACGCCGGCATCCCGGAGGGCGTGTTCACCGTGCTCCCCGGCAAGGGGTCGGTCGTGGGCGAGCGGTTCGTCACCCACCCCGACGTGCGCAAGGTCTGCTTCACCGGGTCGACCGCGGTCGGCCAGGGCATCATGCGCAAGGCCGCCGACCAGCTCAAGCGGGTGACCCTCGAGCTCGGCGGCAAGTCGGCCAACATCGTCTTCGCCGACGCCGACCTCGACACCGCCGCGGCGTCGCGCGCCGATGAGCTTCCTCGACAACGCCGGCCAGGACTGCTGTGCCCGCACCCGGATCCTGGTGCAGCGCAGCGTCTTCGACGCGTTCATGGAGCGCTTCGAGCGCGCCCTCAAGGACGTCGTCGTCGGTGACCCGGGCGACGAGGCGACCCAGATGGGCCCGCTCGTGTCCTCCGGCCAGCGCGACACCGTGCGTGGCTTCGTCGAGGGGGCCGAGGATGCCGGCCACCCGGCGGTCGACGTCGCGTTCCGCGGCACCGCCCCCGAGGGCGCCGGCTGGTGGTACCCGCCGACCGTGGTGCTGCCCAGCGGCACCGACGACCGGGTGTGGCGCGAGGAGGTCTTCGGGCCGGTCGTCGCGGTGATGCCGTTCGACGACGAGGCGGATGCCGTCGCCAAGGCCAACGACACGGCCTACGGCCTGTCGGGGTCGATCTGGACCCGCGACGTCGGCCGCGCCATCCGGGTCGCCCGTGGCGTCGAGGCCGGGAACCTCTCGGTCAACAGCCACAGCTCGGTGCGCTACTCGACGCCGTTCGGCGGCTTCAAGGCGAGCGGCATCGGCCGCGAGCTGGGCCCCGACGCGCTCGACGCGTTCACCGAGGTCAAGAACGTCTTCATCAGCACCGAGGCATAGGAGAGATCACCATGGCAGGCAGGCTCGAGGGCAAGGTCGCGGTCGTCACCGGTGGCTGCTCCGGCATCGGGTTGGCGACGGTGCGGCGGTTCGCGCAGGAGGGGGCGACCGTCGTCGTCGCCGACCTCAACGACGAGGCGGGGGAGGCGCTGGCCGCGGAGGTCGGCGGCACCTACGTGCACACCGACGTGGCGAGCAAGGACGACGTCGACCGGCTCTTCGCGACCGCGGTCGAGAAGTACGGCAAGCTCGACATCGCGTTCAACAACGCGGGCATCAGCCCGCCCGACGACGACTCGATCCTCGACACCGACCTCGACGCGTGGCTGCGGGTGCAGCAGGTCAACCTGACCTCGGTCTACCTGTGCTGCAAGGCGGCCCTGCCCTACATGCTCGAGCAGAAGTCGGGCTCGATCATCAACACCGCGAGCTTCGTCGCCGTCATGGGCGCCGCCACCTCGCAGATCTCCTACTCCGCGTCCAAGGGCGGCGTGCTGTCGATGACCCGCGAGCTCGGCGTGCAGTTCGCGCGCGACGGCATCCGGGTCAACGCCCTGTGCCCGGGCCCGGTGAACACCCCGCTGCTCAAGGAGCTGTTCGCCGCGGACGCCGAGCGCGCCGCGCGCCGCCTGGTGCACGTGCCGATGGGCCGCTTCGGCGAGCCGGAGGAGATGGCGAACGCCGTGCTGTTCCTCGCCTCCGACGAGTCCAGCTTCATGACCGCCTCGACGTTCCTCGTCGACGGCGGGATCTCGGGCGCCTACGTCACGCCGCTGTGAGCACGCTCGCCAGCCGCACCGCCCGTCATCGGCGTCTCCTGCTACGTGGAGGACGTCGACCGGTCGGCCGTGGCGTGCACCAGCGCAGCGCCGTGCTGCCGCACCGGTACGTCGACCACGCTCGAGCGCGGCCGGAGCGCGTCGCCGTCGTGCTGCCGCCGCGCCCGGACGCCGACGACGACGCTGGCGGCCGCCGTGCTCTCGAGCCGGCTCGACGGCCTGGTCATCGCCGGCGGAGCCGACGTCGAGGCCGACCGCTACGACGCCGAGCCGCACCCGACCTCGCAGCCGCCCGCGCGCCGGACCGCGACGCGTGGGAGCTCGCCCTGGCGCGGGTGTCCGACGGCGCTCGACCTGCCGGTGCTCGGCGTCTGCCGCGGCATGCAGGTGATGGCGGTCGCGGCCGGCGCCGTGCTCGACCAGCACCTGCCCGACGTGGTCGGCCACGACGCGCACTGCCCCCGGCCGGGGGAGTACACCTCGCACCACGCGACGCCCGGTGGCGGGCACCCGGCTGGCCGCGCTGCTCGGCACCGAGGCCCTCGACGTACCGACCTACCACCACCAGGCGGTGCGCCCCGAGTCGCTGGCGGACACGGCCTACCGACCCTCGGCCTGGCACGCCGACGGGACGCTCGAGGCGATGGAGGACCCCGCCTCCGACTTCCGGCTCGCGGTGCAGTGGCACCCCGAGGCCGGTGACGACGGCCGCCTCTTCGAGGCGCTCGTGGCGGCGGCCGCCGGCCGACGCGCGTCCGACGCGCGGTCCCCAGTCGTCGGTATCGACGGAACCGGGTGACAATCGACCGATGACCAAGCTCAACCGACTCGCGATCGCCGCCGGTGCGGCCAGTGCCCTCGGCGCGCTCGCAGCCGCCGGCAAGGGCGTCAACGCCGCCATGGGTGGCCGACCCTCGGGTGCGCGGCTCGAGCGGGCGCAGCGTTCGCCGGCCTACCGGGCGGGCGCCTTCCACAACACCTCCCGCGGCACGTCGTCGATGCCGTCGGGCCAGCGCGACGTGCTGCGCCGCTTCCGCGAGAACGCCGACACCCGGCGCCCGGACCTGCCGATCCCCGTCGTCACCGCCACCCACGAGCCCCGTACCGAGGGCGTGCACGTCACCTGGTTCGGCCACGCGTCGTGCCTCGTCGAGCTCGACGGGGTGCGGCTGCTGATGGACCCCGTGTGGAGCGAGCGGTGCTCGCCGAGCCAGCACGTCGGGCCGCGCCGGCTGCACGCCGTGCCGGTGCCGCTCACCGGGCTGGGCCGGATCGACGCCGTCGTGATCTCGCACGACCACTACGACCACCTCGACATGGACACCGTCCGCCAGCTGGTCGACCTCACGAACGCCGTCTTCCTCGTGCCGCTCGGCGTCGGTGCGCACCTCGACGCCTGGGGCGTGTCCGCCCTCGCGCGTGGTCGAGTGCGACTGGGAGGAGGGGCTCGACGTGCGCGGCGTGCGGGTCACCGCGGTCGAGGCCCAGCACTTCTCCGGCCGGGGCCTGCGCCGCGACGGCACCCTGTGGGCCTCCTGGGTGCTCGCCGGGCGCGCCGGCAAGGTCTTCTTCAGCGGCGACAGCGGCTTCTTCGACGGGTACGCGCGGCTCGGCGCCCAGCACGGCCCGTTCGACGTGTCGCTGATGGCCGTCGGGGCCTACGACCCGGCCTGGCACGACATCCACCTCGACCCCGAGGAGGCCGTCGAGGCCACCCGGCTGCTGCGCGGTGGGCTGCTGATGCCGATCCACTGGTGCACGTTCGTGCTGGCCCCGCACCCGTGGGCCGAGCCGGTCGAGCGGCTGCTCGTGGCGGCCGCGACGCAGGGCGTGCCGGTGGCCGTCCCGCGGGTCGGCGAGCGGGTCGACGTGGCCGATCCGCCCGGTCTGGACCCCTGGTGGGAGCTGCAGCGGGCCGTCATCGCCTGAGAACTCCCCGGCGCGCCGAAGTGGACACAGTTCGCGCGAGGCGGACCCTATACCCCAGAATGGAGTGTGGGGCGCGATGGTGTGCGCCGTGATTCGGACGAAAGATCGCGCAAAATGAGGGCTCGCACCAAGGTGCTGATCACTGCCGCCGTGGCCGTGCCGTTGGTGCTGGCCGGCGCCGGCACGGCGTACGCGACGCACTACCAGGACCGCGCGCTGCCCGGCAGCACGCTCGGTGGCGTCTCGGTCGCCGGGCTGACCCGCGACCAGGTCGCCGAGCTCGTGAAGCAGCGCGCCGCCGACCTCACCGTCACCCTCGACACCGGCACGACCACGCGCACCGCGCACCTGGCCGACCTCGGCTACACCGTCGAGGTCGAGCCCACCGTCGACGAGGTGTTCGCCGCGAACTCCTCCTGGTCGTCCTACGCCCGCTCGCTGGTCTCCTCGCGCGACGTCGACGCCGTGCTGCGCACCGACCCCGCGAAGACCGACAAGGTCGTGGCCGACCTGGTGGCCACCGCGGGCAAGGCCGGCAGTGACGCCCGGGTCGTGCTCGCCCCCGACAAGAAGTCGTTCGTGGTCGTCCCCGCCGTGCCGGGCAAGTCGGTCACCACGGCGAGCTTCCACGACGTCGTCACCGCCGCGGGGCATGACCTGTCGTCCGCCACGACCACGCTCGCAGTTCGTCGACGCCGTGCCGACCGTGACCACCGCGCGGGCCGAGCAGGTGGCCGACCGGGCCAACGCGCTGGTCAAGCGCACGGTGAAGGTCATGGACGGCGAGGACGACCACGCGGCGTCCCGCAAGACCAAGGCGACGTGGGTCAGCTTCACCGGCGCCGACGGCGCGCTCACCGACCCCACCGTCGACGCCGCGAAGGTCAAGGCCTGGGTCGAGAAGGTGGCCAAGAAGGCCGAGGTCGAGGCGACCTCCGGCGTGCGCAACGTCGACGCCTCCGGCGCCGTGAAGGAGGTCGTGAAGCCCGCCCGCGACGGCGCCGTCATGACCAACGCCGCCGACGCTCGCCACGGCCGCGACCACGGCGCTGAGCTCGGGCAAGAGCTACAAGGGCAGCTTCGAGCACGCGCACCATCCCGGCCACGTGGACCGAGCGGCGCATCGCCGCCGGCGCCGAGAACCTCGCCTACAGCGCCGCCGAGGGCGAGAAGTGGGTCGACGTCAACCTGAGCAGGCACACGATGACCGCCTACATCGGCGCCAAGGTCGTCTACGGGCCGATCAAGATGGTCAACGGGTCCGACAAGAAGCCCACGGTGGTCGGCACCTTCCACGTCTACTACAAGCGCGAGCTGCAGACGATGCGCGGCAGCAACGCCGACGGCACCAAGTACGAGACCCCCGACGTGCCCTACATCTCGTACTTCCACCGGGGGTTCGCCCTGCACGGCGCCCCCTGGCGCTCGTCGTTCGGCTACGCCGGCGCCCGCGGCTCGCACGGCTGCATCAACCTGCCGGTGTCGGTGGCCAAGTGGGTCTTCGACTTCGCCCCGATCGGCACCCCGGTCACCACCCACTTCTGAGCGGCGTCAGCCTCGGTCAGGGCGCCGCGGTGGCTCGAACGGGTCCGCGACGCACCGCCGCGAGCATGTCGTCATCCGGCCCCGAGCGCACGAACTCGAGCCACCACGTCGCCCCGCCGCGCGCGGCCGCGTCGACCGCGGCGCGTTCGTCGTCCACCGACGGCAGCCGGCAGCCGGCCACCGACGGCGACGTCGACGGATGCCGTGACGCCGGCCTGCGAGCGGTGCGCCGCGACCGCGCGCCACCAGGTCCACGACCTCCTCGGCGGTGAAGTCGCTCCACCGGTCGGTGTCGGTGAGCTTGTAGGGCACGACGCCGTCGGCGCGCGCCGCCCGCCGGGCGACCGCCCCGGCCTCGGCTGCTGCCGCCGACCCAGACCGGCACCCGCCCGGCCAGCAGGCCCAGGAGCAGGTCGAGCCGCTCGTCCATCTGGTCGCCGCGGCCGCGGTCGGCGTCCCACAGCGGGTTCAGGGCCGCGCCGCGGTCGTTCGGGTCGCCCAGCCCGACCCCGAGCACCACCCGGCCGTCCGACAGGTCGCGCAGGGTGAGCGCCTCGCGGGCCAGCTTCACCGGGTCACGCGCCAGCAGCCCGGTGACCGTGGTGCCCAGCGTGAGGTGGCTGGTGCGGCCCGCGATCACGGCCATGACGAGCCACGGGTCGAAGGTCGCCGGGTCCTGGCCGCGGTGGTAGACGAGGTAGTCCTCGAAGAACACCCCGTCCCAGCCGGCCCGCTGGGCCTCGACTCCCAGCCTGGACGAACAGGCCCACCGACACCCCGTCGCCGCCGCACGGCAGCTCGAGCCCGTATCTCATGCGGTCAACCTAGGGGCCGGGGAGGTCGGTGGAGAAGGGCCCGGGCCCCTTCCTCGTCCTCCACGGCGGCCAGCATGTGGACGAACCGTAGGCCGGTGACCCCGCCGGCCGTGGGAGGCTCACCCCGTGACGTTCCGTGACGTGGCCACCACCACGATCATTATCGGCTAGCGCGACGAGACCTCCTCGTCGCGCAGACCTCCCGCACCCGGGGGGTCTTTTGCTTGTCGGGAGCGTCGCAGGCGCGGCGTGACCGGTGAGCAGGTGTCGCATCCCCCACACCCCGGGGGGCGCGGCAGCAGCGCCGGCCCGAGAATGGGCGGAGCACCACACACGTCCCGCCCCGGCCCGCAAGGGCCGGGGCACAGACGCCGGGCGACCGGCAGACCGACTCCGGGTGAGCACCGATGACCGACATCCACGTCTACGACACGACGCTGCGCGATGGCGCGCAGCAGGAGGGCCTCAACCTCTCCGTGGCGGACAAGCTCGCCATCGCGTCGCACCTCGACGAGCTGGGGGTCGGCTACATCGAGGGCGGCTGGCCCGGCGCCAACCCCAAGGACACCGAGTTCTTCGCCCGCGCCGCGGCCGACCTGCGGCTGCGCAACGCCACCCTGGCGGCCTTCGGGGCGACCCGGCGGGTCGGCGGGCGGGCCGAGAGCGACCCGCAGGTGCGGGCGCTGCTCGACAGCCAGGCCCAGGTCATCACCCTCGTGGCCAAGTCGCACACCGGGCACGTCGAGCGGGCGCTGCGCACGACGCTGGCCGAGAACCTCGAGATGATCCGCGACACCGTGTCGTTCCTGCGCGGCGAGGGGCGGCGGGTGTTCCTCGACGCCGAGCACTTCTTCGACGGCTACGCCTCCAACCGCGACTACGCGCTCGAGGCCGTGCGGGTGGCCACCGAGGCCGGCGCCGAGGTCGTCGCCCTGTGCGACACCAACGGCGGCATGCTGCCCGAGCCAGGTCGCCGACGTCGTCGACGACGTCGTGCGCTCCACCGGCGCCCGGGTCGGCATCCACTGCCACAACGACACCGGCTGCGCCGTCGCCAACTCGATGGCGGCGGTCGACGCGGGGGCCACCCACGTGCAGGGCACCGTCAACGGCTACGGCGAGCGCACCGGCAACGCCGACCTGCTCACCGTCGTCGCCAACCTCCAGCTCAAGAGGGGCCTGCCGCTGCTCGAGCCGCACCGGCTGCAGGAGTCGACCCGCATCGCGCACGCGATCGCCGAGGTCACCAACGTGCCGCCGTACTCGCGCCAGCCCTACGTCGGGTCGAGCGCCTTCGCGCACAAGGCCGGCCTGCACGCGAGCGCCATCAAGGTCGACCCCGACCTCTACCAGCACATGGACCCCAAGGCCGTGGGCAACGACATGCGGATGCTGGTGTCCGACATGGCCGGTCGCGCCTCGATCGAGCTGAAGTCGCGCGAGCTCGGGTTCGACCTCGACGCCACCGACGAGCGCGACAACGCGACGCTGGCCCGGGTGCTGCGCGCCGTCAAGGAGCGCGAGCTGCGCGGCTACACCTTCGACGCGGCCGACGCGTCGTTCGAGCTGCTGCTGCGCCGCGAGCTCGACGGCTCGCTGCCGGAGTTCTTCGAGGTCGAGTCCTGGCGGGTCATCACCGACGCCCGCGGCGACGACGAGGCGCTGTCGGAGGCCACCGTGAAGCTCGTGGCCGCCGGCGAGCGGGGCGTGCGCACCGGCGAGGGCAACGGCCCGGTCAACGCGCTCGACCAGGCGCTGCGCTCGGCGCTGGCGAAGTTCTACCCGGAGATCCGCAACCTCGAGCTGATCGACTACAAGGTGCGCATCCTCGACGCCGCGCACGGCACGGATGCCGTGACCCGGGTGCTCATCGAGACCTCCGACGGCACCACGTCGTGGACGACGATCGGCGTCGCCGCCAACATCCTCGAGGCGTCGTGGGACGCGCTCGTCGAGTCGGTCACCTACGGCCTGGTCCGCGCCGGCGTCGCCCCCCGCTGACCCGGACGCCGGTCATCCGCGCCGTGAGCTCGCGGAAGTCGGTCGCTCCAGCAACCGTTTCCGCAGCTCACGACCGGCATCGTGGTCGTCGAGCACGGCGAGCAGGCGGCGTCGCAGGGCGTTGGACCGCTCGCGCGAAGCGCCCGCTGGCGCTCCAGGTAGGTCGCCTTGCCCTCCGGCGTCTCGATCGGCACCGGGGCGTAGCCGAGCTCGCGCAGGTCGTAGGGCGAGGCCTCCATGTCGAGCACCCGGATCTCGCGGGCCAGGTCGAACGCGTCGGCCACCAGGTCGCTCGGCACGAGCGGGGTCAGCTTGAACGCCCACTTGTAGACGTCCATCCCGGCGTGCAGGCAGCCGGGCTGCTCCATGGCCACCTGGCTGTCCCGGGTGGGGCGCAGGGCGTTTCGCGGTCGGGCCGACTCCGTGAAGAAGCGGTAGGCGTCGAAGTGCGAGCAGCGGATGCCGTGCCGCTCCACCACCGCGTCGGTGCCGTCGCTGCCCAGCCGCAGCGGCCAGCCCGCGTGCCGCACGTCGTCGGCCGGGATGCCGTGCACCATCGCCCACTCGTGCAGGCCGAAGCAGCCCAGCTGCGCGGGCCGCGACGACGGTGGCCGAGAGCAGGTCGTGGACGAACCCGACGGCGGCACCCCGCGCGGCGAGGAAGGCCTCGACGTCGAGCACGACGCCGTCATCCTGCGTGCGGTAGTGGGTCCAGCCGGCGCGAGGTGAGGCCGCGGCATCCTCGAGCAGCACGTCCGCGCCCGGGTGCCACCGGCGCAGCCGGGCGGGGGAGTTGTTGTAGTAGCGGAAGAGGAAGTCCTCGACCGGGTGGGTGCGGCCGTCGGAGCGGCGCTCGCGGTGGGCGGCGGTGGCGGCGTCGACGCGGGCCTCGTGGGCGGCCGCCAGGGCCTCCCACTCCGGCCTCGGGAGCACGCGCAGGGTCACCGCACCACGGTACCGACGCGACGGAGCCCCGGGGCGCGCGCCCCGGGGCTCCGTGAGGCGGCTTCAGGCCTTGGGGTAGGGGCCGTACTGGTTGTCGTTCTCGCTGTCGAGGACGAAGAAGTAGAGCAGCACGAAGAAGCCGATCACGGGGACCAGCCCGATGAGCAGCCACCAGCCGGTGCGGCCGGTGTCGTGCAGGCGGCGCACGGCGACCGCGAGGTTCGGGATGAGGAACACGATGCCGGCGATGGTGGCGATCCAGCCGCCGCCGATGGTCAGGTCGCTGTAGGTGAGCCCGATGGCGCGGTCGAGGATGCCCGCCGACGACGAAGACGAGGGTGACGAAGAGGTACCACCACCAGTACTCGCTGCGGCGCGCGCGCCCGGAGAAGGTGGCGTACTTGTTGAGGAGGACGCTGCTGACGGCTTGGCTGAACGACATGACACGCTCCTGATCCGAGGGAACTGCCTCAGGACGAACGGTAGTGACGCCGTGCGCCGGTGGTGGGGGAGATCCGCGGCCATCCGGGCTCCGGGCGTGGCGCCGGGAACCCCGGGGCGGGTCCCGTTCGTCGTGAGGGACGATGGGGTGCGACGGAAGCCGGTCGCACCACCGACCGCTCCCGAGACCGACGAGGCCCCTGATCATGCGCAGGACCATCCCGCTCGCTGCCGTGGTCGCGCTGACCCTCGCCCTCACCGCGTGCGGCGGCGACCCCGAGCCGGCGGCGTCGAGCGCGAGCCGGCCCACGGCATCCGCGACCGCGTCGGTCTCGCCGTCCGCGTCCGCCTCGACGCGTCGACCGGCGCCGGTGGCCTGTACGTGGCCCTGGGCGACTCGCTGGCCGCGGGCTACCAGCCCGGTGGCGCCGAGCTGCGCGACACGGCCTACCCGGCGCTGACCGCGACCCGGCTCGGGGCGACCGGGCGACGCCCTCACCCTGGAGAACCTCGGCTGCAGCGGCGAGACGACCACCTCGCTGGTCAAGGGCGGCAAGTGCGACTTCGCCGCCGGCAGCCAGCTCGAGCAGGCCGAGAAGCTGCTGAAGGCCAGCGACGACGTCTCGCTCGTCACGATCGACATCGGCGGCAACGACCTGCTGCGCTGCGTGCGGGGCGGGGCGCAGATCGACACCGCGTGCGTCACCGCCGGCGTCGGCACGGTGAAGAAGAACCTGCCCACGATCCTGAAGCGGCTCAAGGCCGCCGCGGGCGCGGACGTGCCGGTGCTCGTGCTCGGCTACTACAACCCGTGGCTCGCCGCGAAGGCGCTGAACCAGCCGGTCAAGGGGGTCGACGCCGCGGCCAAGGCCTACACGGCGCTGAGCACCGCCATCGAGTCGGCCGCGAAGTCCTCGGGCACCACGTTCGTCGGGCTCGACCAGGCGTTCTCGACCAACGACACGACGCCGACGACGATCAACGGCCGGTCGGTGCCGAAGAACGCGGCGGCGATCTGCACGCTCACCAACATCTGCACCGCCGCCGACATCCACCTCACCGACGAGGGCGCGGCCACCGTGGCCCGGGTGCTCGCGAAGGCGGCCGAGAAGGCCGGCGTCTCCTGACCTCGCGCGGCCCCGTCGCGCCCCGCTGGCGCCGCGGCGGGTTCGACGGCCCTTCCGCTGGCCGGGGCCACCACCTAGAGTCGGCCGGGCGCGGCAACGGTGCCGCCGGCAAGGGAGCAGGAACATGCATCGTCGCAGGTGGGCCATCGTCGTCGCCGTCCTCGCCCTCGGGGGCCTGTCGGCACCCGTGGCATCCGCGCAGGCTCCGGCCGGGCCGGGTCCGTCGTCGAACGCCATGGGCTGGTACCTCGCCATGGGTGACTCGCTGGCCGCCGGCTACCAGCCCGGCCAGGGTGACGACAAGACCGGTGGCTACGTCGGTGGCGTGCTCGACGCGGTGCAGGCCGACACGGCCAAGACCAAGCTGGTCAACGTCGCCTGCAGCGGCGAGACGGTCGTGACCATGGTGGCCGGCGGGCGCTGCGCCTACGACGAGGGCACCCAGCTGGCCCAGGCCGTGGAGTTCCTGCACGCCCACAGCCGCACCACCCGGCTGGTGACCATCGACATCGGGGCCAACGACGTGCAGCGCTGCGTCAGCCGCAGCCCGCTCGGCATCGACCTCGTCTGCATCCAGCAGGGCCTGGGCGACGTGCAGCGGTTGCTGCCGCAGGTGCTCGCCCAGCTGCACGCCGCCGCGCCGGGCGCCCACATCGTCGTGGCGAACTACTACAACCCGTTCCTCGCGGCCTACCTCACGGGTGCGGCCGGCCAGGCGCTCGCGCAGCAGTCGGTGGCCCTGCAGGCCGCCCTGAACACGATCATCGCCGGCTCGGCCGCCTCGGTCGGTGCCGACGTCGCCGACGTCGCGACGGCCTTCCGCAGCACCGTCACCACGCCGGTGAACGTGCCGGCGCTCGGCGGCCCGGTGCCGACCAACGTCGCCACGATCTGCGCGTGGACCTGGATGTGCCAGCTCGGCGACATCCACGCCAACGACACCGGCTACGCCGTGATGACCGGGGCGGTCGCCGCCCGGCTCTGAGCGGCGACCGCGGCCCGCGGCGCGGTCGCCCGCCGCCCGGCCCTAGGCTGGAACCCATGCGCATCGCGAGGTTCACGACGGGCGACGACCCGGCATACGGTCTGGTCGACGGGGCAGGGCGAGAAGATCGCCGAGATCACCGGCGACCCGCTCTACCTGCGCATCGAGCTGACCGGCACGGTGCACGACATCGACGACGTGCGGCTGCTCGCCCCGGTGATCCCGCGCAGCAAGGTGATCGGCATCGGCCGCAACTACGCCGACCACGCCAAGGAGATGGGCACCGACGCCCCGGCCGAGCCGATGATGTTCCTCATCCCGAACACGGCCGTCGTCGGCCCCGGCGACCCGGTCGTGCATGCCGCCGCAGACGTCCGAGGTCGGCTACGAGGGCGAGCTCGCCGTCGTCATCGGCCGGCTGTCCAAGGACCTCGAGCCCGAGGACGCCCTGTCGGCCGTCTTCGGCTACACCGTCGCCAACGACGTCACCGCGCGCGACCTGCAGCGCGGCGACGGGCAGTGGGCCCGCGCCAAGGGCTTCGACACGTTCTGCCCGCTCGGGCCGTGGATCGAGACCGACCTCGACCCGTCGGCGCAGCGGATCACCACCAGGCTCGACGGCGAGGTCGTGCAGGACGGCCCGACCTCCGACATGGTGCACGGCGTGGCCACGCTGATCTCGCACGCGTCGAAGGCGTTCACGCTGCTGCCCGGCGACGTCATCCTCACCGGCACCCCGGCCGGGGTCGGCCTGGTCGAGGCGGGCCAGCGGGTGGAGGTCGAGGTCGACGGCATCGGGGTGCTCAGCAACCCCTTCGTGCGTCACTAGGCTGTCGGCCACCATGAGCGAGCAGCTCCCCGGCAGGCCGTCATGCCGGCACCCAGGACGACCGCGCGGGCGACGCCTCGCACGCCGGTCGTCACCGCAGCGAGCAGAGCGAGCACCCCGTGACCGACACCTCCGACCTCCCCGGCACCGTGCGGCTGCGCGTGGCGCCGTCGCCCACCGGCGACCCGCACGTCGGCACCGCGTACATGTCGCTGTTCAACCTGGCCTTCGTGCGCCAGCAGGGCGGCCGGTTCGTCCTGCGCATCGAGGACACCGACCGGGCCCGCTTCCGCGAGGACTCCGAGAAGCAGGTCTTCGACACGCTGCGCTGGCTCGGGCTCACCTGGGACGAGGGCCCCGACGTCGGCGGCCCGTGCGCGCCCTACCGGCAGAGCGAGCGGCTCGACACCTACACGCCCTACGTCGAGCGGCTGCTCGCCGACGGCAAGGCCTACCACTGCTGGTGCTCGACCGAGCGGCTCGCGCAGATGCGCGAGGCCCAGCAGAAGGCCAAGCAGCCCACCGGCTACGACCGGCTCTGCGTCGGCAAGACCGAGGAGGAGCGGCGCGCGCTGCCCGGGTTCTCCGAGACGCCCGTCGTGCGGATGCTCGATCCCCGACGACGCCCCGCTCGAGTTCGACGACCTGATCCGCGGCCGGGTGTCGGCGCCGCGCCCCGACGACCAGGTGATCCTCAAGGCCGACGGCTTCCCGACCTACCACCTCGCCGTCGTCGTCGACGACCACGAGATGGGCATCACCCACGTCGTGCGCGGCGAGGAGTGGATCTCCTCGACCCCCAAGCACGTGCTGCTCTACCAGTGGCTCGGCCTGACCCCGCCGGCGTTCGCCCACATGCCGCTGCTGCGCAACACCGACAAGTCGAAGATCTCCAAGCGCAAGAACCCCGCCGCCCGGCTCACCTGGTTCCAGGAGCAGGGCTACCTGCCCGAGGCGCTGGTCAACTTCCTCGCGCTGCTGGCCTACCCGCCGGCCGAGGGCGCCGAGGGCGAGGACGTCGAGGTGTTCGGCTTCGACGAGTTCTCGCAGCGCTTCGCCTGGGCCGACGTCAACCCGGTCGGCCCGATCTTCGACCTCAAGAAGCTCGACTGGCTCAACGGCGTGCACATCCGCGGGCTCGAGGTCGACGACCTCGCCTCGCGGCTGCTGCCGTTCCTGCAGGCCGACGGCGTGCTCGGGCGACAACCCCTCGCTCGGCGAGCTGGCGCGGCTGCGGGCGGTCACCGCGCTCATCCAGACCCGGATGGTGCACCTCACCGAGGCCACCGACCTGGTCGGCCCGTTCTACGTCGCCGACGACGCCGTCGAGGTGGCCGACGACGCCCGCGCCCAGCTCAAGGACGACTCCGGCGCCGTGCTGGACGCCGCCGTGCGCGCGCTCGAGGCCGTGCCCGACGAGCACTCCGGGGTGCTCGGCAGCGACGGCTCGTTCACCGCCGCGGCCGTCGAGGCGGCCCTGCGCGAGGCCCTCGTCGACGGGCTGGGCATCAAGCCGAAGTTCGCCTTCGGGCCGCTGCGCACCGCCGTCTCCGGGCGCCGGGTGTCGCCGCCGCTGTTCGAGTCGATGGAGATCCTGGGCAAGGCGGCCGACGCTGACCCGGCTGCGGGCGCTGCGCGCGACCCTGTGAACTGCGGCCCCGGCATCGCGCGATTTGGGTGCGGGGGAGGCCGCCCGGTAGGATCATCCCTCGGTTCGCTCGACGACCAACCGCCTCGCGGAAGGTCGGAGGGCATACCCCATGGGGTATGGTGTAATTGGCAACACTGGTGATTCTGGTTCATCCGTTCTAGGTTCGAGTCCTGGTACCCCAGCTCTCGTCCCCGGCCCACGCGGTCGGGGGCGATTCGGTGAAATTCCTGCCGTTCGGTAAGGTTCTTCTCCGTTGCCCGCCGCCGGAAAGCGGCAGGTTCGAAGGTCACGGCCCCGTTGTGTAGTGGCCTAGCACGCCGCCCTCTCAAGGCGGTAGCGCGGGTTCGAATCCCGTCGGGGCTACGTGTAGGCGAAGGCCCGGTCCACCAGGACCGGGCCTTCGTCGCGTCCGCGGCCGGATGCCGGGTCCGTCACGTCACGACGGATGCCGGGCCCCTCACGTCGCGCCGGCTGCCGCCCCGCCCACCCGCTGGGCGCTCACGGCCTCCTGGGCCACCCGCCGCAGGGCGACGAGCACCGGGTCGACCATCACGGTGCCGACGACCACGGTGCGCAGCGCCTCCTGCGCGGAGCCGGCCCGTTCCGCCACCGAGAGGTCGACGTCGGCCACGGCGAGCATGGCCTCGGCGTACTCGCGCAACAGCGCCGGCGACAGGCCGACCCCGGCGGCCTCGGCGGCCCGCACCGCCGCCGACAGCGACCGCAGGGCCGGGGCGTCGGGAGCCACCTGCCAGCCGAGCTCCTCGACGAGGGCGAGGGCGGCGGCGTCGACCGGGTGGTCGGCCGCGGTCGCGGGCATCGCGCAGGCCGCGACGCCGTAGCAGGTCGTGCTGCGAGGGCGGCGGGGCGTCGAGCGCGGCGAGGATGGCCCGCACGCCGGCGATGGCGACCCCGCCCTGCTCGACGAGCGCCCGCACCAGCCGCACCCGCTCGACGTGCTCGTCGCCGTACTCCGCGCGGGTGCGGGAGGTGGCCCGGCCCGGCATCAGGATGCCCTCGCGCAGGTAGTACTTCAGGGTGTGCACCGGGACGCCGGTCGCCTCGCTCAGCTCGGAGATGCGCACCGCGGCTCCTCAAAGGTCTTGACAATGGATAGTGCCACTGCCCAATATGGCACGACACCGTATTGGGCAGCAGCACTATCCAAGGAGCCGACATGACCAACCGCACCACCCACGCCTACGACGGGCCGCTCGCCCTGTTCCTCATCGGGGTGCGCATCCACCAGCCGTGGCGGCTGGGCGTCATCTCCCAGGTGATCCGCGCGATGCCGCCGATGATCGCCGAGCTGGAGCGCAACAAGGCCGCCGCGGCCAAGGGGGAGGAGGAGTCGCTGGGCTACCTCGGCAGCCGCTCCACGGTCGACCTGACCGGCACCACGATGATCCAGTGGTGGCGCAGCACCGAGGACATCTACGCCTACGCGAGCTCCACCGACCACCGGCACCGCGAGGCCTGGCTGGAGTTCTACCGCAGGGCCAAGGACGCACCGCGCGCGCTCACCATCTGGCACGAGACCTATGCCGTGGCGCCGGGCGGGGCCGAGAGCGTCTACGCGACCGAGCGGCCCTACGGGCTCGGCACGGTGGCCGGGGTCGTCCCGGTCGGGCGCCGGGGCGAGTCGGCCCGCGAGCGGATCGGCGGCACGGCCGGCTGACCCCGCACTGCGGGTCGTCAGGCGGTGGCGCGCAGCAGCGAGGCCCAGGCGCACACCCGCGAGTCGATCTCGCTGTCGCCGGTGGCCGCGTGCACGAGCCAGGCGTCGGCGAGGTCCTCGGCGACGGGCCACCGGTTCTCCCAGGTCACGAGCCGCTCGGCCAGCAGGTCGAACACGTCGTCGCACAGCACCGGCGCGAAGACCGTGACCGGTGTGGCCGCCCGGGTCAGCGCCGCGGCCCGTCGAGCGGCCATCGGGCCGCCACCGACGACGATCGCCCGCCGCCCGGGCCGCGGGAAGCCGAGCAGCCTGGTGCGGTCACGGGCGATGCGCTGGGCGGGGCTGAGAGACATGGGCGACCTCCTCGCGCGGCATACCGGTGTGGTGGTCGAAATCTGCCGGTGCGGTGTTGCGGCGAGGCGCGCGCCATGTGACATCCGTGTTGCATCCCGTCCCGCGAGGTGTCGAGGGATGCCGGGTCAGACGTTGTTCTGCACGTCCTGCTGGGCGGCGTGCCGGGCCAGCACCTCGGTGAGCTTGTTGGCGCCGGCGATCACGGTCGCGGCGTGCAGCCGCCCGGGCTGGCGGGAGAGGCGCTCGATCGGCCCGGAGATCGAGACGGCGGCGATCACCCGGCCGGAGGGGGAGCGCACCGGCGCGGAGACCGAGGCGACGCCCGGCTCGCGCTCGCCGACGCTCTGCGCCCAGCCGCGACGCCGCACGCCTGACAGCGCTGTCGCGGTGAAGGCGGCGCCCTGGAGGCCGCGGTGCAGGCGGTCCGGCTCCTCCCAGGCGAGCAGCACCTGGGCGGCCGACCCGGCGCGCATCGACAGCGTCGCGCCGACCGGGATCGAGTCGCGCAGGCCGACCGGCCGCTCGGCGGCGGCGACGCACACCCGGTGCTCGCCCTGGCGGCGGAACAGCTGGGCGCTCTCGTTGGTGTGGTCGCGCAGCGCGCCGAGCACCGGGCCGGCCGCGGCGAGCAGGCGGTCCTCGCCGGCGGCGGCGGCGAGCTCGCCGAGGCGCGGGCCGAGGATGAAGCGGCCCTGCAGGTCGCGCGTCGACGAGGCGGTGGTGCTCGAGGGCGACGGCGAGGCGGTGCGCCGTGGGGCGGGCCAGGCCGGTCGCCGTGACGAGCTGGGCGAGGGTCGACGGGCCGGCCTCCAGCGCGCTGAGCACGATGGCCGCCTTGTCGAGAACGCCGACGCCACTAGTGTTGTCCATGTCTTGATATTAACGTCTCAGTGCCTGAGACGCAAGTCCATCGACAACACGCCCGTGCGAATCTCGGGAGACAGCCGAGGACGCCCGACCGCGCCCGGCTGCCCGCAGGTGTCGTACGACCGCTCGTCCGGCGGTTGAGTCGTGGAGGTGGAGGCAATGGCCGGAACACTGGCCGAGAAGGTCTGGGAGGCGCACGTCGTGCGCCGCGGGGAGGGC
The DNA here is from genome assembly GCA_963782695.1 of uncultured Actinomycetota bacterium. GTDB lineage: Bacteria > Actinomycetota > Actinomycetes > Actinomycetales > Dermatophilaceae > Fodinibacter. The sequence goes on from CAWAKY010000030.1 coordinate 46,200, forward strand.
GAGCCCGACCTGCTCTACATCGACCTGCACCTGGTGCACGAGGTGACCAGCCCGCAGGCCTTCGACGGGCTGCGCCTGGCCGGCCGCCCGGTGCGCCGCCCCGACCTCACCCTCGCCACCGAGGACCACAACGTCCCGACCACGCATCGGCGCCGATCGCCGACCCGGTCAGCCGCACCCAGGTCGAGACGCTGCGCCGCAACTGCGAGGAGTTCGGCGTCACGCTCTACCCGATGGGCGACGCCGAGCAGGGCATCGTGCACGTCGTCGGCCCGCAGCTCGGGCTCACCCAGCCGGGCATGACGGTCGTCTGCGGCGACAGCCACACCTCGACGCACGGCGCGTTCGGCGCGCTCGCGTTCGGCATCGGCACCTCCGAGGTCGAGCACGTGCTCGCCACCCAGACCCTGCCGCTCAAGCCGTTCAAGACGATGGCGATCACCGTCGAGGGCGAGCTGCGCCGACGGCGTCACGGCCAAGGACATCATCCTCGCGGTCATCGCGAAGATCGGCACCGGCGGCGGCCAGGGCTACGTGCTCGAGTACCGCGGCAGCGCCATCCGCGCGCTGTCGATGGAAGCCCGGATGACGATCTGCAACATGTCGATCGAGGCGGGCGCCCGCGCCGGGCATGATCGCGCCCGACGAGACCACGTTCGCCTACCTGCACGGCCGCGACCACGCCCCGAAGGGCGCCGACTGGGACGCCGCGGTCGAGTGCTGGAGCCACCTGCGCACCGACGACGACGCGGCGTTCGACGCCGAGGTCGTGCTCGACGCCGACGAGCTCGACGCCCGTTCGTCACCTGGGGCACCAACCCCGGGCAGGGCGCTCCCGCTCGGCACGGCCGTGCCCGACCCCGAGCTGATCGCCGACGAGAACGACACGCGCCGCCGCCGAGCGCGCCCTGGAGTACATGGGCCTGCACGCCGGGCACGCCGCTGCGCGACATCGCACGTCGACACGGTCTTCCTCGGCTCGTGCACCAACGGCCGCATCGAGGACCTGCGCGCCGCCGCCGCGGTCATCGAGGGCCGCCAGGTCGCCGAGGGCGTGCGGATGCTCGTCGTCCCCGGCTCGGCGCGGGTGCGGCTGCAGGCCGAGAGCGAGGGCCTGGACAAGGTGTTCACCGCGGCCGGCGCCGAGTGGCGCCTCGGCCGGCTGCTCGATGTGCCTGGGCATGAACCCCGACCAGCTCGCGCCGGGGGAGCGCAGCGCGTCGACGTCGAACCGCAACTTCGAGGGCCGGCAGGGCAAGGGCGGGCGCACCCACCTGGTCTCCCCGCTCGTCGCCGCCGCCACCGCGGTGCGCGGCACCCTGTCCAGCCCGGCCGACCTCGAGCCCGTGAGCGAGGGGAGCAAGTGATGGACGCGTTCACCACCCACACCGGCATCGGCGTGCCGCTGCGCCGCAGCAACGTCGACACCGACCAGATCATCCCGGCCGTCTACCTCAAGCGGGTCACCCGCACCGGCTTCGAGGACGGGCTGTTCGCCGCCTGGCGCGGCGACCGAGACTTCGTGCTCAACCACCCGAACTTCTCGGCCGGGTCGGTGCTCGTCGCCGGCCCCGACTTCGGCACCGGCTCGTCGCGCGAGCACGCCGTCTGGGCGCTGATGGACTACGGCTTCCGGGTGGTCATCTCGTCGCGGTTCGCCGACATCTTCCGCGGCAACACCGGCAAGCAGGGGCTGCTCACCGCGCAGTGCAGCCAGGACGACGTCGAGCTGCTCTGGAAGCTGCTCGAGAACGACCCCGGCACCGTCGGTCACGGTCGACCTGGTGTCGCGCACGATCACCGCCGGCGACATCGTCGCGGCGTTCGAGATCGACGACTACACGCGCTGGCGGCTGCTGGAGGGCCTCGACGACATCGGCCTCACCCTGCGCCACGAGGGCGACATCACGGCCTTCGAGGCCGAGCGTCCCAGCTGGAAGCCCACCGTCACCGCCTGAGCCGAGTCTCGTTCTCGCACAACGCAATCGGATGCCGTGACGCGGCGCCCGCGCACGGCATCCGTGTGGCTGGTGTGACGGATGTGACGGCCGAACGGCCCTCGTGGCCCCGGGAACCCGTTGTGGCACAACGGATAACACGCCGCTTCAATGGTGGACGTCGCGCCCGAGCAGGCATAGCGTCGACTCAGGCCGGGCATCCGCCGGCTGTGACATCGCCGTCGGGCGTCTCCCGGCGCCGTCTCGACTTGGAGTGGGTCCACGTGAACAAGGCAGATCTCGTCAAGGAGCTGGAGAAGCAACTCGGCAGCCGCAGGGCCGCCAACGAGGCACTGGAGGCCGTCCTCGACACCATCGTCCGCGAGGTCGTGCGGGGCGGGAAGGTGTCGATCACCGGGTTCGGCACGTTCGACCGCGTCGAGCGCGCAGCGCGCACCGGGCGCAACCCGCACACGGGCACCTCCGTGCGCATCCCGAAGTCGAAGGCGCCGCGCTTCCGGGCCGGCACCTCGTTCAAGTCCTACGTCAGGAAGCCGAGCACGCTGTCGAAGAACGCACCGGCCACCGGTCGCGCCGCTGCTGGTGCCGCGGGCAGCCGCCGCCGTCGGCCGCCGCCGCTCCGGTCAAGGCCGCGGCCCGCACCGCCGCCGCCGCGACCGCGCCGGCCAAGGCAGCGGCCAAGAAGGTCGCCGCGACCACCACGGCGACGGCCCGCAAGGCCGCCACCACCACGAAGGCCGCGACCAAGGCCGTCGCGAGCAAGGCGCCGGCCGTCAAGGCGCCCGCGAAGAAGGCGCCGGCCAAGGCGGCGCCGGCCAAGGCTGCTGCGAAGAAGGCTCCGGCCAAGGCGGCGCCGGCGAAGGCCGCTGCGAAGAAGGCTCCGGCCAAGAAGGCGCCGCGACGAAGGCACCCGGCCAAGGCGCGCGGCGAAGAAGGCTCCGGCCAAGAAGGCGCCCGCGAAGGCGGCACCGGCCAAGGCGGCAGCGAAGAAGGCCCCGGCCAAGAAGGCGCCGGCCAAGGCGGCTGCCGCGCCAAGGCGGCCCCGGCGAAGGCCGCAGCCAAGAAGGCTCCGGCCAAGGCGGCCGCGAAGAAGGCGCCGGCCAAGGCCGCTGCCAAGAAGGCCCCCGCCAAGAAGGCCCCGGCGAAGAAGTAGCCCTGATCACCCGACGACGCCGCGTGGCGGTGACGGCTCAGCCGTCGCCGTCGCGCGGCGTCTGTGTTTGGCTGGACCCATGACCTCCACCCTCGTCGTCGACGGCGGCAGCCCCGCTCGTCGGCGACATCGAGGTCCGGGGCGCCAAGAACCTCGTCTCCAAGGCGATGGTCGCCGTCGCTGCTCGGCGAGGAGCCGAGCCGGCTGCGCGACGTGCCCGAGATCCGCGACGTCGCAGGTCGTCAGCGGCCTGCTCGAGCTGCACGGCGTGCGGTCACGACGCCACCGACCGCGACGGCGAGCTGGTGCTCGACCCGACCAACGTCGAGCAGGCGCACATCGACGAGATCAACGCGCACGCCGGCTCGCGCCGGATCCCGATCCTGTTCTGCGGCCCGCTGCTGCACCGGCTCGGCGAGGCGTTCATCCCCGACCTCGGCGGCTGCCACATCGGCGACCGGCCGATCGACTTCCACCTCGACGTGCTGCGCGAGTTCGGCGCCGATCGTCGAGAAGCGCCAGGAGGGCCTGCGCCTCACCGCGCCCGAACGGGCTGCACGGCGCCGAAGTTCGACCTGCCCTACCCGAGCGTCGGCGCGACCGAGCAGGTGCTGCTCACCGCGGTGCGCGGCCGAGGGCGTCACCGAGCTGCGCAACGCGGCGATCGAGCCCGAGATCATGGACCTCATCGCGATCCTGCAGAAGATGGGCGCGATCATCACGGTGCAGACCGACCGGGTGATCACGATCGAGGGCGTCGACCGGCTCGGCGGCTTCGACCACCGGCCGATCCCCGACCGCATCGAGGCGGCGCGCTGGGCGTGCGCGGCGCTGGCCACCGGCGGCGACATCTTCGTGCGCGGCGCCCAGCAGCTGCCGATGATGACCGTTCCTCAACGTCTTCCGGCGGATCGGCGGCGCGCTTCGACGTCGACGACGAGGGCATCCGGTTCTGGCACCCGGGCGGCGAGCTGCGCGCCGTCGCCCTCGAGACCGACGTGCACCCGGGCTTCATGACCGACTGGCAGCAGCCGCTGGTCGTCGCGCTGACCCAGGCCACGCGGGCTGTCGATCGTGCACGAGACGGTCTACGAGAAGCGGCTCGGCTTCACCGACGCGCTCGCACGAGATGGGCGCGCACGATCCAGATCTACCGCGAGTGCCTGGGCGGCACGCCGTGCCGCTTCGGCCGCGCGCAACTTCCAGCACTCGGCGGTGATCGCCGGCCCGACGCAAGCTGCACGCCGCCGACGATCAGTGCCCGACCTGCGCGGCGGCTTCAGCTACCTGATCGCCGCGCTGGCCGCCGAGGGCACGCTCGACGGTGCACGGCGTCGACTTCATCAACCGCGGCTACGAGCGGCTTCTCGGCGAAGCTCGACGCCCTCGGCGCGGCCTACAAGCTCAGCCTGAGCCGCGCGGCGTCAGCGGATGTCCTCGCCGGGGCCGATCCCGACGACCCACACCCGGGTCGCCCCGCCCGGCCTCGTCGAGCTCGACGCTGACCCGCTGGCCGACCCGCAGGTGCCGCAGCCCGCTGGCCACGGCCGCCCCGGCGCGGCACGACCACCTCGAGGCCGTCGTCGAGCAGGGCCGAGCCCGACCCGTCGGGCTCGATGCGGTGGATGGTGGCCTGCACGCCCGGAAGGCTAGCGTGCGCGAGGGCCGCGCGGCTGTGCGGGCCGAGCCCGAGGCGCACCGCGGCGGCCAGCGAGGCGGCGTCGTCGACGTCGACCCGCAGGCCCGGCAGGTCGAGCTCGAGCCGCACGTGGCCGAGCCGCTCGTGCGCGGCCGCGCTGCCGGCCCCGAAGGCCGTGCGCACCGAGCCGGCGCTCGCGGCCGGCAGGGTGAGCAGCGCGGTGCCGCCGTCGTCGGCGTCGGCGAGCACGGATGCCGGGTGCTCGCCCGCCGCCGCCAGCGGCCGCGCGCACCTCCTCGGCGCGCAGGGCCGGGTGGTCGCCGAGCACGACGGCGACCCGGCTCGCCCCGACCGTCGCGGGCGGCGGCCGACCCCGGCGGCGACCGCGGCGTCGAGCCCCGAGCCGGGGTCGGCGACGACCGCGTGACCGGCGGCGAGCACCCAGCGCGGCCACCGCGGCATCCGAGGTGACGACGAGCACACGGGCACCCGGCATCCCGGCCGCGAGGGCGTCGACGGTGTCGCGCGCGAACGCGTCGGCGAGCGCCGGCGCGCGGCCGCGCGGGGCAGGTGGAGGCGGCTCTTGGCCAGCGGGCCGCCCTTGACCGGGACGACGACCGCCCAGTCCTGCCCGGGTGCGTGCACCCCCCGATCCTGCCAACACGACGCGCCACGCTCGACATCGCCCGGTGCGTCGGACCACAATGCGCATGACCCACACCCCATGGAAGGCAGCGCGTGACGACCCCCTCGGACCACTCCCGGCCCTTCGCCTACCGTCTCGCGATCCGCATCGCCCGGCCCCTGTACATGCTGTTCACCAGGCGCGAGTGGTCGGGCGCGCAGAACCTCCCGACGCAGGGTGGCTACGTCGTCTGCCCCAACCACTACTCCTACGTCGAACCGCTGGCCTTCGGGCACTTCCTCGTCGACCACGGGCACTCGCCGCGCTACCTCGGCAAGGCCGAGGTGTTCCGGGCGCCGGTCGTGGGGGCCATCGTGCGGCACGCCGACCAGATCCCGGTCTACCGCGAGACGGGCCGGGCGGCCGACGCCTACCGGGCGGCGGTGGACGGCGGTGCGGGCGGGCAAGGCGCGTCGCGATCTACCCCGAGGGCACGCTGACCCGCGACCCCGACCTGTGGCCGATGCGCGGCAAGACCGGTGCCGCCCGGGTGGCGCTCGAGACGCGGTGCCCGGTCATCCCGGTGGCGACGTGGGGTGCGCAGGAGGTCCTCGCCCCCTACTCCAAGCGGCTGCACCTGCTGCCGCGAAAGACGATCAAGGTGCGCGCCGGGCGACCGGTGCCCCTCGACGACCTGTACGGCCGCGAGCTCACCTCCGAGGTGCTGCACGAGGCCACCGCCCGGATCATGGCCGCGATCACCGCCGAGCTCGAGGTGCTGCGCGGCGAGAAGGCCCCCGTCGTGCGGTTCGACCCCCGCGCCCACGGCATCACGTCGATCGGCAAGCCCCACCCCCTGGAGGAGGCCTCATGACGAGCGCAGCGGTCTACGGCACGGGCAGCTGGGGCACGGCGTTCGCCTCGGTGCTCGCGGATGCCGGCACGCAGGTCACGATGTGGGGTCGCCGCGACGAGGTGGTCGCCCAGATCAACAGCGGGGTCAACCGCGACTACCTGCCCGAGCTGCGCCTGCCGAGCACCATCCGCGCGACGACCGACCCGGCCGAGGCGGCCGACGGCGCCGACATCGTCGTGCTCGCCGTGCCCTCGCAGACGCTGCGCGAGAACCTGACCGCGTGGGGGTCGGCCCTGCCGCGGTCCGCTGCCGTCGTGTCGCTGATGAAGGGCGTCGAGCTCGGCACGACCAAGCGGATGAGCGAGGTCATCGCCGAGGTCGGCGGGGTCGAGCCGGAGCGCATCGTCATCGTGTCCGGGCCGAACCTGGCCCGCGAGATCGCGGTCAAGCAGCCGGCGGCCTCGGTCGTGGCGTCGTCGAGCGCGGCGATGGCCGAGCTCGTCGCGGCGGCCTGCGCGGCGCCCTACTTCCGCCCGTACACGGCATCCGACGTCGTCGGCACCGAGATCTGCGGCGCCGTGAAGAACGTCATCGCCCTCGCCGTCGGCATGGCCGAGGGGCTGGGCATGGGCGACAACTCCAAGGCGTCGATCATCACCCGCGGGCTGGCCGAGACGATGCGGCTCGGCACGGCCCTCGGCGGCGACGCGGTGACGTTCGCCGGGCTCGCGGGCGTCGGTGACCTGATCGCCACGTGCATGTCGCCGCTGTCGCGCAACCACTCGTTCGGGGTGCGGCTGGGCCAGGGGATGGCCGTCTCGGAGGTCGTCGCCGTCACCAAGCAGACCGCCGAGGGCGTGAAGTCGTGCACCTCGATCCTCGACCTGGCCCGCAACAACGGCGTCGACGTGCCGATCATCGAGCAGGTCGACGCGATGATCCAGCACGACCGCACGGCCCAGGAGGTCGTGGCGGCCCTGCTGTCCCGCCCCCGCAAGGCCGAGACCGCCTAGGCACGGCTCAGGCGCGGTCGAGGGCCTGGCTCAGGTCGCGCCAGAGGTCGTCGACGTCCTCGATGCCGACCGAGAGCCGGATCAGGTTCTCGGGCACCTTGACCGGCTCGGTGGGGATGCGGCGGCGCCGCTCGAGCTGGCTCTCGACCCCGCCCAGGCTCGTGGAGTGCACCCAGACCCGGGTCGCCGCGCAGACCCGCTCGGCGCCCTCGAGCGCCACCGGTCACCTCGATGGCGACGATGCCGCCCCAGCCCGGGTGCCGCACCCGCTCGACCGCCGGGATGGGTGCGCAGCCGGGCCGCGAGCTCGAGGGCGCTCGCCTGCGCCCGCTCGACCCGCAGGTGCAGGGTGCGCAGCCCGCGCAGCGCCAGCCAGACCTCCATCGGCCCGGCGATCGCGCCGTGCAGGGTGCGGTGCTTGAGCATCCGCTCGTGGTGGGCGCGACCGGCATCCGTCGCGGGGGTGACGACCGCGCCGAGGAGCACGTCGCTGTGGCCGGAGAGGAACTTGGTGACCGAGTGCACGACGACGTCGGCGCCGAGCTCGAGCGGCCGCTGCAGCAGGGGCGTCGCGAAGGTGTTGTCGACGACCGAGAGCACGCCGCGCTCGCGGGCGGCGGCCAGCAGGGTCGGCAGGTCGGCGACCTCGAGCATCGGGTTGGTCGGCGACTCGAGCCAGAGCAGGTCGGCGCCGTCGAGGGCGGCCAGCACGGCCTCGGTGTCGGCGACGTCGACCCGGCGCACCCGCGCCGACCCCTCGGCCTCGCGGTCGGTGAGGGTGGCCACGACGCCGTTGTAGGCGGCATCCGGTGCGACGACGGTGCCGCCGTGCGGCAGCAGCGACAGCGCCGCGGTGACGGCCGCCATCCCCGACGACAGCACGAGCGCGTCGCCGCCCTCGAGGTCGCCGAGCGCGGTCTCGAAGGCCGACCAGGTCGGGTTGCCCGAGCGCGCGTAGACCACGTCGCCGTCGGCGTGGTAGGTCGAGGTCAGCACCAGCGGGGCGCCGACCTGGCCACCGGCGACGACCTCGGCGCGGCCGAGCGCGACGACGCGGGTGGCGGGGGCGAGCCGGTCGGCGTCCGGTGCGGCGGGGAGTCTCGGTCACGTGCGTCAGGGTATGCCGTGACCGGTGGCGGATGCCGTCGTGTCCCGCCGCGCCACCGGTCGCCGATCGGCCGCCGACCAGCGGATAGGCTCGCGGGCGATGAGCACCGACGAGCCCCGCCCTGCCCCGACCCACGACGGTGACGCCCCCGGGCGCACCCGGGTGGCCCTCGTGTTCGGGGGCCGGTCGTCCGAGCACGCCGTCTCGTGCGCGACGGCCGCGAGCGTGCTCGAGGCGCTCGACCGCGACCGCTACGACGTCGTGCCGGTCGGCATCGCCAAGGACGGCCACTGGGTGCTCGCGCCCGACGACCCCGAGCGCCTGCGCCTCGCCCCCGGCCACGTGCCCGAGGTCGACACCGACGCCGCGAGCGTCATCGTGCCGACCAGCGCCACCGACCGCACCCTCGTCGGTGCACGAGGCCGGCCAGCCGCCGCGCACCCTCGGCGAGGTCGACGTCGTCTTCCCGCTGCTGCACGGGCCGTTCGGCGAGGACGGCACCATCCAGGGCCTGCTCGACCTCGCCGACGTGAGGTACGTCGGGTCGGGCGTCACGGCATCCGCGGTGATGATGGACAAGCACGTGATGAAGGTGCTGCTCGCCTCCGCCGGGCTGCCGGTCGGGCCGTACACGGTGATCACCGACAAGGACTGGCGGCGCGACAAGGCCGCCGCGATGGATGCCGTGCACGCCCTGTCGTGGCCGGTGTTCGTCAAGCCGGCGCGGGCCGGGTCGAGCATGGGCATCACCAAGGTGTCGGACCCGGCGGCGCTGGAGGCCGCGATCGAGGCGGCCCGCGAGCACGACCCGAAGGTGGTCGTCGAGGCGGCGGTCTTCGGGCGCGAGATCGAGTGCGGGGTGCTCGAGGGGCACGGCACCGACGCGACCCGCACCAGCGAGCTGGGCGAGTGCATCGTGGTGCAGAACCACGAGTTCTACGACTTCGAGGCGAAGTACCTCGCCGCGGGCGACGTGCGGCTCGAGACCCCGGCCGACGTGCCGGCGGCGGTCGCCGACGCGGATCCGGGCGATGGCGGCGCAGGCGTTCGACGTCGCGGGCTGCGAGGGGCTGGCGCGGGTCGACTTCTTCCTCACCGAGACCGGCGACGTGCTCGTCAACGAGGTCAACACGATGCCGGGCTTCACGCCGCACTCGATGTACCCGCGGATGTGGGCGGCGACCGGGCTGAGCTACCCCGAGCTGATCGACGAGCTGATCACGCTGGCGCTGGAGCGCCGCACCGGCCTGCGCTGACCGTCGTCCCAACTTTTTCGCCCGATCCCGGAACCTTCACCTTCGCACCACAACCGTTCCGGGGCGAAGGTGAAGCTTCTCGCACCGGGCGAGAAAGTTGGGGCTAGCGGCAGGCGAGGCCGTTGGTCGGCAGGGCCTTGGCGACCGGGGCGAACACCGGCAGCAGCAGCGGCTCGGGGGCGTAGGTCTTCGGCACCAGCACCTCGACCGCGGGGTCGGTGCCGAACGAGGTGAACTTCGTGCCGTCGGTGAGCGCCTGCGGGATCCAGCCGACGCCGTCGACCTCGATGCACTCGGTGTCGGTCGGGCCGAGCGCGGCCACCCCGCAGCGGGCGATCACCGCCGGGTCGCCCCAGGCGCGCACCCCGGGGGAGTCGGGGTCGGTGGCGCGGCGCGGCATCCCGGACACGGTGGTCGGCCACAGCAGGGTCGCCGACGAGCAGGCCGGCTCGGTCGCGGCCGACGGCACGGCGACCTCCACGGCGTCGGAGGAGCACGCGGACAGCACGACGGCGGCCACGCCGAGCGTGGCCGCCGTCGAGAGGGTGCTGCGCCGGATCAGACGTGCACCACCGTGCAGGTGAGGGTGCGGGTGATGCCCTCGACGTCCTGGATCTTGGCGATGACGAGCTTCCCGAGCTCGTCGACGGTCTGGGCCTCGACGCGCGCGATGACGTCGTAGGGGCCGGTGACGTCCTCGGCCAGGGCGACGCCCTCGAGCCCGGCGATGGCCGTGGCCACCGATGCGGCGCGGCCGACGTCGGTCTGGATCAGGATGTAGGCCTGTACCACTGCAGTGCCACCTCTTCGTAGGTCGTCGGGGCACGGGTGCCCCTGCGGTCTCGGGCGCGCCCGTCGAGACCGGCGCGCGCCCCAGACGCTACCGTGCCGGTGGTCCCCACGTCTCGGAAGGGTTGGTCCAGTGCGGCTGCGCGACGTCAGCGAGGGCGAGCTGCTCGCCCGGGTCTTCCCGGTGTACGCCGGCGCGCGCCCGGCCGCCTGGGGCTCGGTGCCGGTGGGGCCGGGTGACGACGCCGCGGTGGTGGGTGCCCCCGGGGGGTCGGTGGTCGCGACGACCGACTCGATGGTGCGCGGGCGCGACTGGCGCGACGAGTGGTCGAGCGCGCACGACGTGGGCGTCAAGGTCGCGGCCCAGAACCTCGCCGACGTCGCCGCCATGGGGGCCGTGCCGACCGCGCTGCTCGTGTCGTTCGTCGCCGACCCCGACCTCGAGGTCGAGTGGGCCGTCGACCTGGCCCGCGGCATCGCCTCGCTCGCCGAGCAGGCCGGGGCGCCGGTCGTCGGGGGCGACCTGTCGTCGGCGCCGCCCGGGGTCGTCGTCGTCTCGGTCACCGCGCTGGGCGAGCTGCGCGGCCTCGCGCCGGTGCTGCGCTCGGGTGCCCGGCCCGGCGACGTCGTCGCGGTCTGCGGCACGCTCGGCTGGTCCGGCGGAGGGCTGGCGCTCTACGAGCGCGGCGAGCCCGACCCCGACCGGGTGCTGGATGCCGGTGGGCCGGGCGGCGCGCCGGCCCTCGGTGAGCGGTCCCTCGCCGTGCGCGCCCTGATGCGACACCACCGCGCCCCGGTGCCCCCGTGGCGGGCCGGGCCGCGCGCCGCGGCGGCCGGGGCGCACGCCCTCATCGACGTGTCCGACGGGCTGGTCACCGACCTGGCCGGGTCGCGGCGGCGAGCGGGGTGCGGGTCGACCTCGACGGTGCGGTGCTGCGCTCGCGCTACGCCGCCGGGCCGCTGGCGCTGGCGCTCGGCGACGCCGAGGCGCTGCACCAGGTGCTCGCCGGGGGAGAGGAGCACTCCCTGGTGGGGGTGTTCGCCGACGAGGCGTCGCTGCCCGAGCGCCGGTGACGGGCTCGCCGAGCCGTGGCGGGTGATCGGGAGGGTGCTGCCCGACGCGGGCGACGGCATCCGGGTCACCGTCGACGGCGTCGTGCCGGACGCCCGCGGCTGGGACCACTTCCGCCGCTGACCCGCCCGGGACCTCCGGTGCCAGGCTCGGACATGCAGAACGGGCGGCTCCCCGTGATGGGGAGCCGCCCGCTCTCGGGTGCGTCAGTGGGTCAACGCTTGACCTTGCCCGCCTTGAGGCAGGAGGTGCAGACGTTGAGCCGCTTCGGGGTCACACCGGCGTCGCCGACGAGCGCCTTGACGCGCTGGATGTTGGGGTTCCAGCGACGCTTGGTGCGGCGGTGCGAGTGCGAGATGCTGTGCCCGAAGCCGGGTCCCTTGCCGCAGACGTCGCAGTTGGCAGCCACGGTGAATCTCCTGAAGTGTGGAAAGAGTGGGTCTTTGGCGGCCCGCAAGAGCAGGCGCGCAACCGGACAAGCGTAGCCGAGGCGCGCCCGAGCCACCAAAACGGTCCCCGGCAGCGACGGTCGGGGTCGTTAGGGTGAGGCCGTGCCCGCCGTGTTCACCGCTGCCGACGCCCGCCACTGGGCGCTGCTGACGCGTGCCGCCCTCGCGGCCCGCCGCACCGAGATCGACGCCCTCAACGTCTTCCCCGTGCCCGACGGCGACACCGGCACCAACCTCTACCTCACCTTCGACGCCGCCATCGACGAGGTCGTCTCCGCGCACGAGACGGCCGGCATCCTCGGCGACGCGACCCTCGTGCAGGAGTGCCGCACCCTCAAGCGCGCCATCCTGCTGTCCGCCCGCGGCAACTCCGGGGTCATCGTCAGCCAGCTGGTCGGTGGCCTCTGCGACGCCGTCATCGAGCGCAAGGCCGAGGTCGTCGACGCCCTGCTGCTCGCCGACGCGTTCGCCGCCGGTGCCGCCGCGGCCCGGGCCTGCGTCGCGCACCCGCAGGAGGGCACCATCCTCTCCGTCGCGGATGCCGGGGCCGCCGCCGCGGTCGAGGCCGCCGAGGCCGGTGGCTCGCTCGCCGACGTCTGCGAGGCCGCCGTCGACGCCGCGCAGGTGGCCCTGGCCCGCACCCCCGACCAGCTCGAGGCGCTCGCCCGGGCCGGCGTCGTCGACGCGGGCGGTGCCGGGTGCGTGCTCATGCTCGAGTCGTTCCACCGGGTCGTCACCGGGCGCTGGAGCGCCACCGACGAGGGGCTGCTCTCCGCCGGGCCGCCGCTGCACCGGCGCGACGAGTGGAGACCGTCGGATGCCGGGCCGCACGCGGCGCCGCGCGCACCTCACCCGTGCTGCCCGGTCACGACCCGCTCGACCTGGCCGTCGAGGCGCACGGTGACGGGCCGGCCTACGAGGTGATGTACCTGCTCACCGACACCACCGCCGCAGGCGGTCGAGACCCTGACGCGCGACGCTCGACGGGCTCGGCGACTCGCTGCTCGTGGTGGGTGGCCCCGACCTGTGGAACGTGCACGTGCACGTCGACGACCCGGGCGCGGCCGTCGAGGCGGGCGTGGCCGCGGGCCGGCCCGGAGCGCATCCGGATCACCCACTTCGCCACCCAGGTCAACACCCGCGAGCAGCCGGCGCCGCTGGCCGTCGTCGCGTGTGCCGCCGGCCCGGGCATCGGTGCGCTGCTGCGTGAGGCCGGTGCCGTCGTCGTGGCCTCCGGGCCGGGGCGGCGCGCCTCGGCCGGCCAGCTGCTCCAGGCGGTGGAGTCGACCGGCTCGGCCGCCGTGGTGCTGCTGCCGGGCGACCGCGACACCTTCATGGCCTCCGAGATCGCGGCCCAGGCCGCCGCCGGCGCCGGCATCGACGTGCACGTCGTGCCCGCCCGCACGACCGTGCAGGCGCTCGCCGCGCTCGCCGTGCTCGACCCCGGGCCGCTCGGTGCACGCCAACGTCGTCTCGATGACCGGTGCGGCCGTGGCCACCCGGCACGGCGCGGTGTCGGTCGCGACCAAGGAGGCGCTCACCTGGGCCGGCGTCTGCCACCCGGGCGACGTGCTCGGCATCGTCGACGGCGACGTCGCCTTCCTCGGCACCGACGTCGCCGTGGCGGCCCGCGAGGTGCTCGACCGGCTGCTGTCCGCCGGGGGCGAGCTCGTGACCCTCGTCGTCGGGGCCGATGCCGACGCCGGGCTCGGCGCGGGCGTCGCGGCGGCCCTCGAGCACGACCGCCCCGAGCTCGAGGTCGTCGTCATCGACGGCGGCCAGCCCGTCTACCCCCTCCTCGTCGGGGTGGAGTGAGTGGGGGTGACCTGACGTGGCGACCGAGTCGAGCAAGCTCGCGCCGATCATCGCGACGGCGGCTGCGCAGTTCGCCAAGGCCCGCGGCATCGAGACGGTCGGCGACCTGCTGGCCTTCTGGCCGCGCCGCTACCGCACCCGCGACGCCGACCTCGGCACGGCCGAGGTCGGCAAGTTCCTCGTCGGCGTCGCCGAGGTGAAGAGCGCCTCGACCCGCCCGATGCAGAAGCGCAAGGGCACCATGCTCAACGTCGTCATCACCGACGGCCGGCACGACATCGACATCACCTTCTTCAAGGCGTGGGGCCACGAGAAGGCGCTGGTGCCCGAGGCGCGCGGCATCTTCGCGGGCACCGTCGGCACCTACAACCAGCGGCTCCAGCTGACCCACCCCGGCTACACGATGCTCGACGACTTCGACGCCGGTGACCGCAAGGCGCTCATCCCGATCTACCGCTCCGTCGGCAAGCTGCACACCTGGACCGTCACCGAGAGCGTGCGGCGGGTGCTCGACGTGCTCGACGACGTGCCCGACGCCCTGCCCGCCGACGTGCGCGCCCGGCGGAAGCTGGTGTCGCGCACCGACGCGCTGCGCGGCATCCACACCCCCGACTCGATGGACGAGGTCGAGACGGCCCGGCGGCGGCTGCGCTACGAGGAGGCGTTCGTCCTGCAGGTGACCCTCGCGCAGCGGCGACGGGCGGCGGCCGGGCAGTCGACGACCCCGCGACCGGAGCGACCCGGGGGGCCTGCTCGAGGCGTTCGACGCCCGGCTGCCGTTCACGCTCACCGCGGGCCAGCTGGAGGTCGGCGCCACGATCGCGCAGGAGATGGCCCGCGACGTGCCGATGCACCGGCTGCTCCAGGGCGAGGTCGGGTCGGGCAAGACCATCGTCGCGCTGCGCGCCATGCTCGCGGCAGTCGACTCCGGCGGTCAGGCCGCGCTGCTGGCCCCCACCGAGGTGCTCGCCGCGCAGCACCACCGCACCATCACCGCGATGCTCGGCGACCTCGCCGAGGGCGGCCTGCTGGGCGGCGCCGAGCACGGCACCCGGGTCGCGCTGCTCACCGGCAGCCAGTCGACCGCCGAGCGCCGGCGCACCCTGCTCGACGTCGTCACCGGCGACGCCGGCATCGTCGTGGGCACCCACGCCCTGCTCCAGGAGAACGTCGACTTCTTCGACCTCGGGCTGGTCGTCGTCGACGAGCAGCACCGCTTCGGCGTCGAGCAGCGCGACGCCCTGCGCGGCAAGGGCACCGTGCCGCCGCACGTGCTCGTCATGACCGCCACGCCCATCCCGCGCACCGTCGCGATGACCGTGTTCGGCGACCTCGAGACCTCGACGCTGCGCGAGCTGCCCGCCGGTCGCGCGCCCATCACCACCCACGTCGTGCCCGAGGACAAGCCCGGACTGGATGGCGCGCACCTGGGCCCGGGTCGCCGAGGAGGTCGCGGCCGGGCGGCAGGTCTACGTCGTGTGCCCGCGGATCGGCGACGACGACGTGCCCGACGCCGACACCGACCTGCGCGCCGAGGCGGTGCCCGACGACGGCGACGACGACGCGCCCGCCGCACCGGTGCGCCCGCTCAAGAGCGTGTACGCCGTGCACGCCGCGCTCGCCGAGGAGCCCGCGCTGGCCGGGCTGTCGGTCGAGGTGCTGCACGGCCGGCTCACCAGCGACGAGAAGGATGCCGTGATGGCCCGCTTCCAGCGCGGCGAGCTCGACGTGCTGGTGTCGACCACCGTCGTCGAGGTCGGCGTCGACGTGCCCAACGCCAGCGTCATGGTCGTCATGGACGCCGACCGGTTCGGGGTCTCGCAGCTGCACCAGCTGCGCGGGCGGATCGGCCGCGGCGGGCACCCCGGCCTCTGCCTGCTGGTCACCGGCACCGATGCCGAGGCCGCCATGACCCGGCTGGACGCCGTCGCCGCCACGACCGACGGGTTCGAGCTCGCCCGGCTCGACCTGTCCCAGCGCCGCGAGGGCGACATCCTCGGCGCGGCCCAGCACGGCCGGCGCACCCAGCTCGAGTTCCTGCACATCCTCGCAGGACGAGGACGTCATCGAGCAGGCCCGCGAGGACGCCTTCGCGCTGGTCGCCGACGACCCCGAGCTCGCCGGGCACCCCGACCTCGCGGCCGCCGTGCGGGCCCGGGTCGACGCCGAGCAGGCCGCCTACCTGGAGCGTGGCTGATGACCCGGGTCATCGCCGGCACGGCCGGCGGCCGCACCCTGCGCACCCCACCGGGGTCGGGCACCCGCCCCACGAGCGACCGGGTCCGCGAGGCGGTGTTCTCGGCGCTCGACGCCCGCGATGCCGTGCGCGGGGCGCGGGTGCTCGACCTGTACGCCGGCTCCGGCGCGCTCGGGCTCGAGGCGGCGTCGCCGCGGCGCGACCTCGGTGGTGCTCGTCGAGTCCGACCGCCGCGCGGCCGACGTCATCGCCGGCAACGCGCGCGACCTCGGGCTCACCGGCATCCGCGTCGTGCGCACCACGGTCGCCGCCCACCTCGCGCCGGACCCGGTGGCGGGGGAGGCCGCCGACCTGGTCTTCGTCGACCCCCCGTACGACCTCGACGAGGCCGCGCTCGGCGCCGTGCTCGACCGGCTGCGGGCCGGCTGGCTCGCCCCCGGCGGCCTCCTCGTCGTCGAGCGCTCGACCCGCGGCCCGGAGCCCGCCTGGCCCGACGGCATCCAGCGGGCGTCGAAGCAGAAGAAGTACGGCGAGACGACGATCTGGTACGCCACCCGCGACTGACGTGCCGCATTCGAGGTGATCCGCTGGCACCTCGGCCAGAACATCACCTCGAACGACCAGCCGTTCGGAGACCAGCCATCGGGGCGTTGACAGATTGGTAACTGTTCGGTTACCAATAGGTCATGGACCCGTTCCCCGCGCTCGCCGACCCGGTGCGACGCGAGCTGCTGCGCACGCTCGCCCGCGGGCCGGCGCGGGTGGCCGACCTCGCCGCCGGGCGCCCGATCAGCCGGCCGGCCGTCAGCAAGCACCTGCGGGTGCTCGTCGAGGGCGGGCTGGTCAGCGCGCAGAGCCGGGGTCGGGAGCGGCACTACTCGCTCGTGCCGACCGGGATGGAGCCCGTCCGAGCGCTGCTCGACGACCTGCGGGCGCCACCGCGGGTCGACGAGTCCGTGCTCGACGGCCTCGACCTCGAGGTGCGCCGCACCACCCGGGACCGACGCGACACCACCACCTCGACCCCAGCCACGACCACCCACGCAGTGGAGGAGACAGCATGACCCCGAGCCCCACCGGCCGCCGCGCGACCCGCAACGGCTACGACAGCGTCGTGTTCGACCGCACCTTCCGGGCCCCGATCGAGTCGGTCTGGGCCGCGGTCACCGAGTCCGAGCGGCTCGAACGCTGGGTCGGCACCTGGACCGGCGACCCGGCATCCGGCGCGGTGCTGTTCCGGATGAACGCCGAGGGCGACGAGGTCAAGCCCGAGACGATGACGATCGACGAGTGCGACCCCCCGCGCCGGCTCGCCCTCACCTCGAACGCGCCGGGGGAGGGGAACGTCTGGCACTTCGTCCTCGAGCTCGCCGAGGAGGCCGGCACGACCACCCTCACCTTCAGCCAGTCCGTGCCCGACCCGGAGCTGGCGGCCGGGGTCGGCCCCGGCTGGGAGTACTACCTCGACCGGCTGGTCGCCGCCGAGACCGGCGCCGACGTCGCCGCGATCGACTTCGGCGACTACCACCCGGCGCAGTCCGACCACTACCGGGCGATGTTCGGTTGAACCCTGCGAGCTCGTCGGACGCGAGCCGCAGGTCAGGCATGCTGCTCGGCCATGATGGGCCGATGAGCGAGATCGACATCCCCCGACCCACGAGCGGCGACGTGCTGGAGCGGATCCTGGAGGACCACCGCCTCTTCGAGGACCTGCTGCGGCTGGCGCCGGCGCAACGACACCGACCGCGAGGCCGCCCGGCACGCGCTGGCCGAGGTGCTCGTCGCCCACGCGACCGCCGAGGAGGAGAAGGTCTACCCGACGCTGCGCACGAAGCGCGCGATCACCGCGCACGAGGAGGAGCACGGCGAGGAGGAGCACGCCGAGATCATCGAGGCGCTGCTGGAGTTCCTCGAGGCCAAGGGCACCGACACCCAGAAGTACGACGACGCCCTCGAGGAGCTCGCGACGGTGGTCAACCACCACTCCAACGAGGAGGAGCAGACGATCATCAACCCCTCCCGCGAGGACGTGTCGCTCGAGCGCCGCGAGGAGCTCGGCATCGCCTGGCTGACCCGGCGCAACCAGCTGCTCGAGCAGGGGTGCGCCTCGCCGGAGCAGGTCGCCGCGCTGCTCGACGAGGCGGTCGACGAGGGGATGCTCGCCCCGGAGGACGCCCGCGAGGAGGCCGACGAGATCAAGGCCGAAGGCCAAGGAGGAGGCCAAGGAGGTCGAGGAGGCCGCCAAGAAGGTGACGCGGCACGCTGAGCCCGGTGGTCGCGGGGCCCGTCCGAGCACCCAGCGGGGTGACCGGCGTCGGTACGGTGGTGCCCGTGACCCCTCGCCCCCGCCGTGCCGTGTGCCCCGGTTCGTACGACCCGGTGACCTCCGGGCACCTCGACGTGCTCGAGCGCGCCGCGGCCCTGTACGACGAGGTGGTCGTGGCGGTGCTGCACAACCCGGCCAAGGCCGGCACCTTCACCGTCGACGAGCGGATCGGCTTCGTCGAGCGGGCGCTGGCGGCGCGGGGGCTCGACCGACCGGGTGCGCGTCGAGGCGTTCGCGGAGCGGCTGCTCGTCGACGTCTGCCGCGAGCTGGATGCCGGTGTCGTCGTCAAGGGGGTGCGTGGCCCCTCCGACGTCACCTACGAGTGGCCGATGGCGCTGATGAACCGCCACCTCACCGGGGTCGAGACCCTCTTCCTGCCGGCCGACCCGGCCTTCGAGCACGTCTCGAGCTCGCTGGTGAAGGAGGTCGCGCGCTGGGGTGGCGACGTGACCGGTCTCGTCCCGGACGAGGTGCGCGACGCGCTCGTCGCCCGCCTGCGTGCCGACCGCTGACCCCGCGCCCGCGCGGCCTCGCGCGGCGGTGACCCGCCCCGCGCCGGGCGGGCTTCCGCCCCGACATCGAGGGGCTGCGGGCGGTCGCCATCCTCACCGTGCTCGCGTACCACGCGGGCCTTCCGGTGCGCGGCGGCTTCGTCGGCGTCGACATCTTCTTCGTCATCTCCGGCTTCCTGATCACCGGCCTGCTCGTCGCCGAGCTCGACCGCAGCGGCGTCGATCTCGTGGATCCGGTTCGTCGGGCGCCGCATCCGCCGCCTGCTGCCGGCCGCCGTGCTCGTGCTCGTCGACCATCTCGGCGTGGTCGTGGTTCGTCGTGCCCGGGCTGCGTCGGCGCGACATCGGCGTCGACGTCGCCGCGGCCGCGATGTACGTCGTCAACTGGGTCTTCGCGCGGCGCGAGACCGACTACCTGGCGTCCGACGTGCTGCCCTCGCCGCGTGCAGCACTTCTGGTCGCTGGCCGTCGAGGAGCAGTTCTACGTCATCTGGCCGCTGCTGCTCATCGTGCTGGCGCTGGTCGTGCGCCGGCCGAGCCGGCGGGTCGTCGCCGCTGGCCCTCGGGGCGCTGGTGGCGTCGTCGTTCGTCTGGTCGGTGTGGTTCTCGCACACCTCGCCGCGCCCGGCCTTCTTCACCACGACGACCCGGGTCTGGGAGCTCGGCATCGGGGCGCTGCTCGCCGTCGCGCTGGCCGGGCGGCCCCGGCCCGACGACCGCCGCCAGGGGCTCGGCCGCCCTGGGCTGGGCGGCCCTCGCCGTGCTGGTCGCCGTCGCGCTCTGGCTGCCGCAGGACATCGACTGGCCGGGGGCGTGGGCGCTGCTGCCCACCCTGCCGACGGCGGTGCTGCTCTGGGTCGGCTGGCAGGGGCCGGCGCGCGGCCCGGTGCGGGTGCTCGGCACGGCGCCGATGGTGTGGGTCGGCGGCCTGTCGTACTCGATCTACCTCTGGCACTGGCCGGTCATCATCCTGGGCGGCTGGACCGCCGAGGCGTTCGGCACGACCCTGCCGGGCTGGGGGGTGCTGCTGCTCGCCCTCGTCTCGGTCGTGCCCGGCGTGGCTGTCGTGGCGGTTCGTCGAGTCGCCGATCCACCACGGCCCGTGGCTGCGCGACCGCCCGCGGGCGCTGCTCGCCGCCGGGCTCGCCCTGTCCTGCGTCGGCGTGCTCGCCGCCCTGCCGCTGTTCATGCTGCGCTCGCCCTTCACCACCACGCCGCCCGGCGGCGCCCTGCCGCCGCTGTCGCAGCTCGGCGCCGCGACGCTGCAGCCGGGGCAGCCGTTCACGCCGGTCGACGACCCGGGCTGGGTCACCCCCGACCCGCTCGTCTCGGGGGAGGACCGGCCCAAGGCCGACGTCGACCACTGCCAGGTGCCCGCCGCCGCCACCACCCCGGTGGCGTGCACCTTCGGCGACCCGCAGGGCAGCACCACGGTCGCGCTCGTCGGCGACTCCAAGGCGATGCAGTGGCTGCCCGCGCTGGAGGAGGCCGCCGCAACCCGCGGCTGGCGGGTGGTCACCTACGGCAAGTCCTCGTGCGCCTTCTCCGACGCCCGCCGCGGCCCAGGCGGGCGCGGCCTACCCCGAGTGCGACGCGTGGAACGCCGCCGTCATGGACGCCCTGCGCGCCGACCCGCCCGACGTCGTCGTCACCTCCGGGGTGGCGGCGAGCGCCTGGACCGGCAGCGGAACCGAGCGCCAGCCCCTCGTCGACGGCTACGCCTCGCGCTGGACGCACCCTCGCGGATGCCGGTGTGCCCGTCGTCGTCGTCGGCGACAGCCCGGTCTCGCCCGACGACCTCGACGTCTGCGCCGCGCGGCACCCGACCGAGCTGACCCGCTGCTCGTTCGACACGGCATCCGCCGTCGCTCGCCAGCGGGCTGGCGGTGCAGCGCGACGCGGTCGCCGCGGCCTCCGCGGCGGGTGCCGACGTGCGCCTGCTCGACCTCACCGCCGATGATCTGCCCGGGGGAGCAGTGCCCCGTCGTCATCGGGCACGTGGCGGTGCACCGGGCCGGCGACCACGTGACCGCGACGTACGCCGCGACGCTCGCCCCGCAGGTCGCCGCCGCGGTCGAGGACGCCCTGCGCCGATGACCTCGCGGCTCCGGTTTGGGCGGATCGCCCGTGACCGGTAACCTTGACCCTCGGTCTGCGTCCGTGTGACGTGGCCGAACCACACCGACTCAAACCCTAGGCTCATGACTCGACTCGACCCCCGGTCCCCGATGGTGCTCGACACCAAGCTCGTCGGCCGGCGACCCGGGACGATGACTGAGCTGACCCGTGAGGTCGGTGCGCCGAGCGACTTCGGCACGGACGTCATGCGCGTCGAGGAGGGGCAGCCGCTCACCCTCGACCTGCGCCTGGAGTCCGTCGTCGAGGGAGTGCTCGTCACCGGTTCGGTCCGTGGCACGGCGACCGGCGCCTGCGTGCGGTGCCTGGACCCCGTCGCCGAACCGGTCGACGGGACCTTCCAGGAACTGTTCGTTTACGCCGAGCGGCACGCCCACCACCACGAGGTGGGGGACGAGGACGCGGACGAGGAGCTCCGGATCGAGGACGGTCTCATCGACCTCGACCCGGTGCTCCGGGACACGGTGGTGCCTGCACTGCCGTTCCAGCCGGTGTGCCGGCCCGACTGCCCCGGGCTGTGCTCCGAGTGCGGCCAGCCGCTCGCGGAGGACCCGGATCACCAGCACGACCTGATCGACCCCCGATGGGCGGCCCTCTCGGCCATGGCCGAGCAGCCGCCCACGCCGACAGAGAAGAGGACCTGACGTGGCCGTTCCGAAGCGGAAGATGTCGCGCTCCAACACCCGCTCGCGCCGCGCCAACTGGAAGGCGACTGCCGTCGCCACGACGACCTGCCCCCAGTGCAAGTCGCTCACCCAGCCGCACGTCGCGTGCCCGTCCTGTGGCACCTACAAGGGCCGCCACTACGGCGCCGCCGAGCGCACCGAGCACCAGGGCTGATCCCGCCCTCATGGGCAAGGGGTCGGCCTCGTCCGGCGCACTGACGCCGCTGCGACCCGTCAGCGAGCTGCTCGACCACCTCCAGGAGGTGACCGGCAGCCCCGTGGACGCAGCGGTGCTCGGTCGCGCCCTGACGCACCGTTCATACGCGTACGAGGCCGGGGGGCTGCCGCACAACGAGCGGCTGGAGTTCCTCGGTGACTCGGTGCTGGGCCTGGTCGTCACGACCACGCTCTACGACGCGCACCCCGACACCAGCGAGGGCCAGCTCGCGAAGCTGCGCGCCGCCGTGGTCAACATGCGCGCGCTCGCCGACGTCGGCCGCACCCTCGGCCTGGGCGACTACGTCTACCTCGGCCGCGGCGAGGAGTCGACCGGCGGCCGCGACAAGGACTCGATCCTCGCCGACACCGTCGAGGCGGTCATCGGCGCGGTCTACCAGTCGGCGGGCATCGATGCCGCCGGCGAGCTCGTGCACCACCTCGTCGACCCGCTGCTGGCCCAGTCGGCCACCCTGGGCGCCGGCCTGGACTGGAAGACCAGCCTGCAGGAGATCACCTCCCGGCACGCCCTGGGCGCCCCCGAGTACAGCGTCACCGAGGACGGCCCGGAGCACGCCAAGTGGTTCGAGGCGCAGGTCGTCGTCGGGGGCGACGTGCTCGGCACCGGCTCCGGTCGCACCAAGAAGGTCGCCGAGCAGGAGGCCGCCGCCCTGGCCTGGACCGCCATCCGCGACACCCACGAGGGCCCGGTCGTCGGCCCCGAGGAGGAGCCGCGCCCGGAGGGTGACGCCGACGACCTCGAGCCGGACGGGCCCACCGCGGGTCGTGCCTGAGCTCCCCGAGGTCGAGGTCGTCCGCCGCGGCCTGGCCGACCACGTGCTCGGACGCACCGTCACCGACGTCGAGCTGCGCGGCCACCGGGTGGCCCGCCGCCACGTCGCCGGCCCCCAGGACCTCACCGACCGCCTCGCCGGTCGCCGCATCGAGGCCGTGCGCCGGCGCGGCAAGTACCTCTGGCTCGACCTCGGTGACGGGCTCGGCCTGATCCTGCACCTCGGGATGAGCGGCCAGCTGCTCGTCGAGGACGCCGCGGCGCCCGACGAGAAGCACCTGCACGCCCGGTTCCGGTTCGCCGACGACGGCCCCGAGCTGCGCTTCGTCGACCAGCGCACCTTCGGTGGGCTCGCCCTGGCCGACCTCGACGCGCACGGCATCCCGACGACGATCGCGCACATCGCCCCCGACCTGCTCGAGCCGGCCTACGACCGCGCGGCCGTCGTGCGCCGGGTCAAGGCCAAGGACAGCGCCATCAAGCGGGTGCTGCTCGACCAGACGGTGGCCTCGGGCATCGGCAACATCTACGCCGACGAGGCGCTCTGGCGCGCGCAGGTGCACGGCGAGCGGGTCGCGAGCGCGCTGACCAAGCCGCGCATCGGCGAGGTGCTCGACCACGCGGCCCAGGTGATGCGCGAGGCGCTCGGCGAGGGCGGCACCAGCTTCGACGCGCTCTACGTCAACGTCAACGGCGCCTCGGGCTACTTCGACCGCTCGCTCGCGGCCTACGGCCAGGTCGGGCGTCCCTGCCGCAGGTGCGGCACGCCCATCCGTCGTGAGCACTTCATGAACCGCTCGTCGTTCTCCTGCCCGCGCTGCCAGCCCCGGCCCCGAGGGGTCAGGGCATCGGCAGGTTCTTGAGCGGCACCGGCTTGCCGGTGTGCGCCTGCGACAGGTCGGCGAACGCCTGGCGCACCGTCTTCGCGTAGAGGTGTGAGCCCTTCAGGCTGGGGTGGATGCCGTCGGGCTGCAGCTGGCCGCTGGTGCCGGCGAGCGCGGCGTCCCAGTCGGCGAGGCGCACGTTCGGCATGTCCTTGACGATGGCGCGCAGCTGCTCGTTGTCGGTCTCGGCGCGGGCGAAGCCGCCGTGCTCGGTGACGATGACGACCATCCGGTTCGGCCCGATCTCGGCCAGCGTGCGCCGGATCGCCTTCTCGTCGGTGCCCGCGTTGGTGCCGAAGGCGAGCACGACGGCGCGGCGCAGCGAGTCGCCCCGGGCGTCGACCAGGCCCGGCGCCTCGCGCCACTTGCGGTTCGACTTGGCGTCGACCCGCACCTTGGGCAGGTAGTAGCGCATCGCGTGGATCGCCCCGACCATCATCGAGTCGCCGAACGCGTCGATCTCGCTGCCCTTGGGCATCGTCCACACCGCCGGGACCGCCGCGGGGGTCTTCTTCTGCTTCGCGGTCGAGGCCTTGGTGGCCGCGGACGCCGCCGAGGCGGCGGGGGAGGGCGCGGCGGCGACCAGCTCGGCCTCGTTGGCGGCGATGAGCTCCTCGGTCGACGTGCGGTCGGGGGCGGTCAGCAGCACCGCGACCAGCGCCAGCACGAGCACCAGCACCACCGACCACACGACGCGCGCGCCCCTGGTGCCGAGCCGGCGCAGGCGGGCGGTGGCGCGCCGGGCCGAGCCGGCGAAGCCGTGGCGCCGCACCGGGGTCTCGACGAAGCGGTACGACAGGTCGGCGACGACGAACGTGACGACGACGCACCAGAGCCGGGTCAGCAGGTAGGTCGGGCCGCCCGGGGCGACCGGCAGGTCCTGCCCGATGACGAGGAAGACCGGCCAGTGCCACAGGTAGATGCCGTAGCTGCGGGCGCCGACCCACCGCGCGGGCGGCAGCTCGAGCAGGGCCCGCAGCCGGCCGGGCCGCTCGACGACGACGAGCACGAGCGCGGTGGTCGCGACCGACGCGAGCAGGATGCCGCCGCGGAAGGTGAGCGCGGAGTCCTCGCCGCCCAGCGCCATCAGCCCCAGCAGGGTGACCAGGGCGACGGCGGCCACCTGCCGGCGGTGCTCGGCCCACCAGGTCGAGGTGGTCCAGGCGCGGTGCGGGGCGGCGTAGACGAACGCGAGCGCGGCACCGAGCATCAGGCCCATGACGTGGGTGTCGGTGCCGTAGTAGACGCGGGTGGGGCTGTCGGGGTCGAGGCGCAGGGCCATCAGGGCCGCGGACACCACGGCCAGGCCGAGCGCCGACGCGGCGCGCACCTCGGGGCGCCGGGTGAGGGCGAGCAGCCCCAGCACCGCCAGCGGCCAGAGCAGGTAGAACTGCTCCTCGACGGCGAGCGACCACAGGTTCATCAGCAGCTGCGGCGAGGTGGCCGCGAAGTAGTCGGAGCCCGCGCCGATCTCGAGCCAGTTCGAGGTGAACGTGAACGCGCCGAGCACCTGCCGCTCGATGCCGACGAGCAGGTCGCCCTCGCTCAGCCGGGCGAGCAGCACGGATGCCGGGACGCACACCAGCAGCGCGGGCAGCAGCCGCCGGGCCCGGCGGGACCAGAAGCCGGGCAGGTCGATGCGCCCGCCGGCGACCCGCTCGCGCACCAGCAGCGTGGTGATGAGGAAGCCGGAGACGACGAAGAAGACGTCGACGCCGAGGAACCCGCCGGGCAGCCAGGACGGGTCGAGGTGGAAGACGAGGACCGCCAGGATGGCCAGGGCGCGCAACCCGTCGAGGCCGGCCAGCCGGCCGCGGCGCTGCGGGTGGTCGTGCCTGAGCCTCCCGGTCGCCGACCTGTTCGTCGCCCCCGGGCGCGGCGGCCACGGCAGCGCCGTGAGCCTGCACCGTGCTCATGCGGCAACGGTAGGGGCTGGTGGTGACAGAGTGACGGAGGCGCGCTCGTGGGGCCGCGACGAGACCTCGCCGCCGTACGATCGCTCTCGTGCCCGAGACCGGTGGAGGACCCGACGACGTGCGGCGGATGACGGTGTTCGTGCGCGGCCGCGTGCAGGGCGTGGGGTTCCGCTGGTGGACCCGCGCCCGAGCGCTCGAGCTGGGCCTGGTGGGCCACGCCCGCAACACCGACGACGGCCGGGTCGAGGTGGTGGCCGAGGGTGACGCCGCGACGCTCCAGCGCCTGGTCGACCTGCTGGCCGAGCAGCCGTCGGGGCACCGCCGCCCGGGTCGGGTGGAGTCGGTGTCGGCGCCGCTGTGGGGCAGCCCCCGCGGCGTGAGCACCTTCCTCGAGCGCTGACCGTCCTCGAGGCGCCGACAGCCGCGGGCGGCTGCGGCAACGGATTCCGAAGGGTGACGGGCCCTCGGGCGCCAGCGACGGCTCTCGGTCCGCGAGCCGCTCGTGCCGCGGGAGCCAGCGCTGAGA
This sequence comes from uncultured Actinomycetota bacterium, assembly GCA_963782695.1. Taxonomy (GTDB): domain Bacteria; phylum Actinomycetota; class Actinomycetes; order Actinomycetales; family Dermatophilaceae; genus Fodinibacter. The sequence continues at coordinate 72,105 of CAWAKY010000030.1, forward strand.
GCATCTTGAGGAATGCCATGCTCATAACCGAATGCTCAGTGCGGGAGCGTGTTACGGTGACACCAGATCGAAACCGAGTCCCGTAACCCCCTGCAACGGGAGTCGGTGGAGATGTACGAAAGTCCGCGGTATCCGGCCTACGGATACCGCGGACTTCGTGTTTCCCGGCCCGTCGGCATCCGGGGGGTGGACGCGCGCTGACGCTCAGGGCCCGGCTTCCTACGATGGGCGGGTGAGCGACATCGACGACGTCCCCGCGGACCTCGCGCGGCTGCGGTCGAGCATCGACAACATCGACGCCGCGCTCCTGCACCTGCTCGCCGAGCGCTTCAAGTGCACCCAGGCGGTCGGTGAGCTCAAGGCGGCGCGGGGGATGCCGCCCGCCGACCCCGAGCGCGAGGTCGCCCAGGTGGCCCGGCTGCGGGCGCTGGCCGACGAGGCCGGCCTGGACCCCCAGTTCGCCGAGGCCTTCCTCAACTTCATCATCGCCGAGGTGATCCACCACCACGAGCGGATCGCCGGTGGCGGCGCCCCGGCCTGAGCACACCACCAGCCCCACCCGCCCCAGGGGTCACAGGCACCACCGAAGCCCGCCGACGTCCCGGCCGGCCCGCCCGCCCGCGGGTAGAGTCGGGCGGCATCCGACCCGGGGCGGGACCCTGACCCACCCCGGACGACCGACGAGAGCGCTGACCTCACCGTGTACCTCAAGACGCTGACCCTCAAGGGGTTCAAGTCCTTCGCCTCGGCGACGACGATGCGCCTCGAGCCGGGCATCACCTGCGTCGTCGGGCCGAACGGCTCCGGCAAGTCCAACGTCGTCGACGCGCTCGCCTGGGTCATGGGCGAGCAGGGGGCCAAGAGCCTGCGCGGCGGCAAGATGGAGGACGTCATCTTCGCCGGCACCGCCGGCCGCCCGCCGCTCGGCCGGGCCGAGGTGAGCCTGACCATCGACAACACCGACGGCGCCCTGCCGATCGACTACACCGAGGTCACGATCACCCGCACGATGTTCCGCGGCGGCGGCTCCGAGTACGCCATCAACGGCACGTCCTGCCGGCTGCTCGACGTGCAGGAGCTGCTCTCCGACTCCGGCCTCGGCCGCGAGATGCACGTCATCGTCGGCCAGGGCCAGCTCGACACCGTGCTGCGCGCCACCCCCGAGGAGCGCCGCGGCTTCATCGAGGAGGCCGCCGGCGTCCTCAAGCACCGCCGCCGCAAGGAGCGGGCGCTGCGCAAGCTCGAGACCATGGAGCTCAACCTCACCCGGGTGCAGGACCTCACCGGTGAGATCCGCCGCCAGCTCGGCCCGCTCGGCCGGCAGGCCGAGGCCGCCCGGCGTGCGGCCGTCATCCAGGCCGACGCCCGCGACGCCCGCCTGCGGCTGCTCGCCGACGACCTGGTGCAGCTCACCGGGGTGCTCGAGCAGGAGGTCGCCGACGAGACCGCCCTCATCGAGCGCCGCACCGCCGTGGAGGACGCCCTCGCCGACGTGCGCCAGCGGCTGTCCGACGTCGAACGCCGTTCCGCCGAGGCCGCCCCCGAGCTCACCGCGGCCCACGACCGGTTCGTGCGCCTGCAGAGCCTGCGCGACCGGATGGAGTCGACCGGCTCGGTCGCCGCCGAGCGGGTGCGCCTGCTCTCCCAGGACGAGGAGCACGAGACCACCTCCGGCCGCGACCCCGAGGAGCTGCGCGCCCAGGCCGCCCAGGCCCGCGAGGCCGAGGCCGCGCTGCTCGCCGAGGTCGCCGCCACCACCGAGGAGCTCGCCGCCGCCGTCGCGTCCCGCGAGGAGGCCGAGGCCGCCTACGCCGCGGAGCAGGGCCGGCTGGCCCGCCTCGCCCGCGCCGCCGCCGACCGCCGCGAGGGCCTGGCCAAGCTGGCCGGCCAGGTCGGCGCCCGCCGCAGCCGGATCGAGGCCGGGGAGGCCGAGATCGGCCGCCTCCAGGAGCTCGTCGCCGCGGCCCGCGCCCGGGCCGGCCAGGCCGAGCAGGAGTTCTCCCGCCTCGAGGGCGGCGTCGCCGTCGAGGAGGAGGGCGAGGAGGGGCTCGACGACGCCTACGAGAGCGCCGCCGCCCGGCTCGCCGAGGCCGAGGCCGAGATCGAGCGCCTCGTCACCCAGGAGCGCGAGGCCGAGCGCGACCGCTCGTCGGCCACCGCCCGCATCGAGGCCCTCGAGCTGAGCCTGCGCCGCAAGGACGGCGCGGCCACCCTGCTCGCCGCCGCCGACGCCGACCACGCCGTGGTCGGCACGGTCGCCGCCCTGCTGCACGTCACCGGTGGCCACGAGGCCGCCGTCGCCGCGGCCCTGGGCTGGGCCAGCGAGGCGCTCGCCGTGCCGAGCGCCGACCACGCGGCCCGCGCCATCGCGTCCCTGCGCGACCACGACGGAGGGCGCGCCGCGCTGCTCGTCGGCGACACGGCATCCCCCAGCGACCCCGCCACGTGGCCCGCGCTCGACGGTTCGGCCGTCTGGGCGCGCGACGTCGTGCGCGCCCCCGACTCGGTGCGCCCCGCGGTCGAGCAGCTGCTCGAGCGGGTCGCGCTGGTGCCCACCGCCGCCCACGCCGTGGCCCTGGTCGCACGCGGCGAGGGCATCACCGCCGTCACCGCCGACGGCGACGTCTTCGGCCCGGGCTGGGCCCGCGGCGGCAGCAGCGCCGGCGAGAGCCTGCTCGAGCTGCAGGCCGCGGTCGACGAGACCACGAAGACGCTGGATGCCGCGACCGCCACCGCCGAGCGCGCCCGGTTCGCGCTGGGCGCCGCCCGCGAGCGGGCCCGCGAGGTCGGCTCCGAGGTCGAGGCGGCGCTCGAGGCGCTGCACGAGTCCGACGCCCGGATGGCCGCCGTCGCCGAGCAGCTGGGCGGGCTGGGCGCCGCCATGCGCCAGTCGTCCGCCGAGGCCGACCGCACCGAGCGGGCCATCACCGAGGCCCGCATCGCGCTCGAGCGCGACCGCGCCGAGCTCGAGGGGCTGTCGGCGCGGCTGGCCGAGGCCGAGGCCGCCCCGGCGGAGGAGGGCGAGGACCCGTCCACCGACGAGCGCGACCGCCTCGAGCTGGCCGCCAGCCGGGCCCGCACCGCCGAGACCGAGCTGCGGCTGACCCTGCGCACCCGCGAGGAGCGGGCCCGCGCGCTCAAGGGTCGGGCCGACTCGCTCGAGGGCGCCGCCCGCAACGAGCTGGCCGCCCGCGAGCGGCTGCGCGAGCGTCGTGAGCGCCGCCGCCGCGAGGCCACCGTCGCCGCTGCCGTGCACGAGGCCGCCGCCTACGCCGTCGAGCGGGTCGCCGCCGCGCTGGCCCGCGCGACCACGCTGCGCGACGCCGCCGAGGCCGAGCGGCTCGAGCGCGAGCAGGCCGGGGTCGCCCTGCGGGCCGAGCTGATCGGCGTCCAGGACGAGCTGCGCGACCTCACCGACACCGCCCACCGCGACGAGATGGCCCGGGCCCGCCAGGTCGCCCGCATCGAGGCGCTGCAGGCCAAGGCCGTCGAGGAGCTCGGCATCGACCCCGAGGTGCTCGTCGAGGAGTTCGGCCCGCACCGCGAGGTGCCGCACGTCGTCGGCCCGGGCGAGGACCCGGATGCCGTGCCCGAGCCGGTCGCGTACGTGCGCGACGAGCAGGAGAAGCGGCTGCGCAAGGCCGAGCGGGGGCTGCAGGCCCTCGGCCGGGTCAACCCGCTGGCGCTGGAGGAGTTCGCGGCGCTCGAGGAGCGGCACACCTTCCTCACCACCCAGCTCGAGGACCTCAAGCGCTCCAAGCGCGACCTGCTCGACATCGTCAAGGAGATCGACGAGCGCGTCGAGGAGGTCTTCACCGAGGCCTTCCACGACACCAGGGTGCAGTTCGAGCGGGTCTTCGAGCGGCTCTTCCCCGGCGGCGAGGGCCGGCTCGTCCTGACCGACCCCGACGACATGCTCAGCACCGGCATCGAGGTCGAGGCGCGCCCGCCGGGCAAGAAGGTCAAGCGGCTCTCGCTGCTCTCCGGTGGCGAGCGCTCACTGGTGGCCGTGGCGCTGCTCGTGGCGATCTTCAAGGCCCGGCCGAGCCCGTTCTACATCATGGACGAGGTCGAGGCCGCGCTCGACGACACCAACCTGGGCCGGCTGATCACGCTGTTCGAGGAGCTGCGCGACTCCAGCCAGCTCATCGTCATCACCCACCAGAAGCGCACCATGGAGGTCGCCGACGCGCTCTACGGCGTGTCGATGCGCGGCGACGGCGTCACCACCGTTGTCTCCCAGCGCATCCGCGACGTCGCCGCCACCGCCTGATCTTCGCGGCGAGTGCGGAAACGGCTGCCCTGGCAGCCACTTCCGCACTCTGGCGGGACGTTCGGCCTCAGTGGGCGAGGGGGCCGATGTCGCCGAGCGGCCAGAAGCGCAGCACGACGGGCCCGACCACGCGGTTCTCGGGCACGAAGCCGGGCGCACTCCGGCCCCTCGGTGGCGCCGCGGCAGCCGATGACCGAGTCGGCCGACTCGCGAGCGGTGGTCGCCCATCACCAGGAGGTTGCCGCTCGGCACGGTGATCTCGGGGAAGCACCGGGTCGACCGCGGTGAGCTCGAGCAGTCGAGCGTGCCGGCCGTGAACGGCAGGTCCTCGTAGATGTAGGGCTCGTCGAGCGGCCGGCCGTCGACGGTGACCTTGCCGTCGGTGCTGCAGCAGGCGACCTTCTGGCCGGGCAGGCCGATGACCCGCTTGACCGTGTAGGCCGTGTTGCTCGGCCCGATGCCGGTGAGGTCGCCGAACGGTGCGGAACGCGCGCATGACGACGTTGCTCGGCCGGCGGCACCTTCTTCTCCTGCCAGGTGTTGCCGTGGCCGAACACCACGACGTCGCCGTGGACGATGTCGTGGTCGAGCCGGTTGACCAGGATGCGGTCGCCGATGTGCAGGGTCTGCTCCATCGACTGCGAGGGCACCCCGAACGGCTTGACGAGGAAGGCCTGGACCAGGGCGACCGCCAGCAGGGCGATGATGACCTCGGTGAACATGGGGAGGCGGCGGCGACGACGTGTCGTCGCCCCGTCCGTCGCGGGGGCGCCGGCAGTCACGGACGTCACCCTAGTGGGGGTGCCGATTTGGTCGCGCCGCGTGGCGCGATGAAAGCCTTGACGCATGATCTCCCTCGTGCTCGGCATGCTCGTCTGCGTCGCCCTCGCCCTGGCGGTGATGGCGCTGGTCGCCGTGCCGGCGCGTCGCGCGGGCCGTGAGGTGCTCACCGAGCGCGGCGAGGAGGTCCTCGACTCGATCCGCGACCGCCAGCTGCTGCCGGGCCGCTCCGGGCGGTCCGACGACGAGGGCGACGACGGCGCGCGGCACGAGGAGCCGGTGGGCGCCAGCGCCTGATCCCTCCCCCGCGGGCACCCGGGCGAGCCCCGTGGGAGGGCGTCGGCCCGGTGTGGTTCGATGGGCCATTCCCCGAGGCAGAGGAGCCACGTGCCGTGAAGTCCGGTATCGACCAGGCCGGCGTCGACCCCGACGTGCGACCGCAGGACGACCTGTTCGCCCACGTCAACGGCCGGTGGCTCGCGACGACCGCAGATCCCCGAGGACCGCGGCCGCTACGGCACCTTCGACGTGCTGCGCGAGACCGCCGAGGAGCACGTGCGCGCCATCATCGAGGAGGTCGCCGCCGGCGCCCCCGAGGCCGGGCACGGTCGCGGCCAAGGTCGGCGACCTCTACGCGAGCTTCATGGACGAGGACGCCGTCGAGGCGCTCGGGCGTCGCCCCGCTCGCCGACGACCTCGCGCGGGTCGCGGCGGTCGCGGATGCCGGTGACGTCGTCGCGCTGAGCGGCGCGCTCGGCCGGGCCGGGGTGCTCGGGCTCGTCATCCCGTTCGTCAACACCGACGACCGCGACCCCGAGCCGCTACGTGGTCTACCTCGAGCAGGCCGGGCTGGGGCTGCCCGACGAGTCGTACTACCGCGAGGACGCGCACGCCGACAAGCGCACGGCCTACGTCGCGCACGTCGAGCGGATGCTGTCCCTCGCCGGCTGGCCCGACCCCGCGGGCGCTGCCGGGCGGGTGATGGCCCTGGAGACCCGGCTCGCCGCCGGGCACTGGGACAAGGTGACCAACCGCGACCCGGTCAAGACCTACACCCTCGTCGACCTCGACGGCCTGGCCGAGATGGGCCCCGGCATCGACTGGGTGCGCTACCTCGAGGGGCTCGGCGGCCGGGCCGGAGCGCCTTCGACGCCGTCGTCGTCCGCCAGCCCGACCACGTCCGCTCGATGGCCGCCGCCCTGGCGGAGGAGCCGGTCGAGGCGTGGCGCGACTGGCTCGCCTGGCACGTCGTGCACGCGCACGCGCCCTACCTGTCGGCCGCCGTTCGTCGAGGAGAACTTCGACTTCTACGGGCGCACCCTGTCGGGCGTGCCGCAGATGCGCGAGCGCTGGAAGCGCGGCGTCGGCCTGGTCGAGGAGGCGCTCGGCGAGGCCGTCGGGCCAGCTCTACGTCGAGCGGCACTTCCCGCCGCACGCCAAGGAGCGCATGGTCGAGCTCGTCGACAACCTGGTCGAGGCCTTCCGGCGCAGCCTGTCGCAGGTGCCGTGGATGGGTGACGACACCCGGCGCGAGGCGCTGACCAAGCTCGGCCAGTTCACCCCGAAGATCGGCTACCCCGAGCGGTGGCGCGACTACTCCGCCCTCGAGATCCGCGCGGGCGACCTGCTCGGCAACGTGCGCCGCGCCGTGGCGTTCGAGGTCGACCGCTCAGCTCGCGCAAGCTCGGCGGGCCGGTCGACCGCGACGAGTGGTTCATGACCCCGCAGACCGTCAACGCCTACTACAACCCGGGCCTGAACGAGATCGTCTTCCCGGCGGCCATCCTGCAGCCCCCGTTCTTCGACGTCGACGCCGACGACGCCGTCAACTACGGCGGCATCGGCGCGGTCATCGGGCACGAGGTCGGCCACGGCTTCGACGACCAGGGCTCGCAGTTCGACGGCACCGGCACGCTGCGCGACTGGTGGACCGACGAGGACCGCGCGGCGTTCCAGGCCCGCGCCGACGCCCTCATCGCCCAGTTCGACGAGCTCGAGACCCGCGACGCCCCCGGCCACAAGGTCAACGGCGCGCTCACCGTCGGCGAGAACATCGGCGACCTCGGCGGCCTCACGATCGGCTACTCGGCCTACCGCATCTCGCTCGGTGACGAGCCGGCCCCCGAGCTCGACGGCCGCACCGGCGAGCAGCGGTTCTTCCTGGGCTGGGCGCAGGTCTGGCGCGGGCTGTCCCGCCGGGCCGAGGCCGAGCGGCTGCTCGCCCTCGACCCGCACAGCCCGATGGACCTGCGCGCCAACGCCGCTCGCAACCTCACCGAGTTCCACGAGGCCTTCGGCGTGCGCGAGGGCGACGGCATGTGGCTGGCGCCCGACGACCGGGTGCGCATCTTCTGACCCCGCGGGTCCGCCGAGCCGGATGCCGTGCGCCGCGGTCCGGCCGCGGGCGTGGTCGCCGGTTTGGGCACCTGCCGGGCGGCTGCGAGGATGACCGGGTGAGCGCCATCGACACCCTGTGGGAGTACCTCGCCGTCGCCATCGGCATCATCGTCGTGGTCGGCGGCATCGCCCTCGGCCTGATGCGGGGCCGCGGCGGACGCACCAAGGACCTGCCGCCGACCCCGTCCGCCGGTGGCCCCGGCGCGCCGCCGGTCGACGTCGACGCCGCACCCGAGGGGGCGATCGGCACCCTCGAGCGCCCGGCCCCGACCGAGGTCGAGCCCGAGCTGCCGCCGGCCCCCGCGCCGGCCCCGGTGCCGACGGTCGAGCGCCCCGAGGCGCCGGCCGGTCGCCTGCGCCGCCTGCGCGCCCGGCTGGCCCGGTCGAACACGGCCCTGGGCAAGGGGCTGCTCGCCCTGCTGTCCGGCGGCAAGCTCGACGAGGCCGCCTGGGAGGAGGTCGAGGACACCCTCCTGGCCGCCGACCTCGGGGTCGCCGCCACCACCGACCTGGTCGACGCCCTGCGCACCAAGGTCGCCGTCGAGGGCAGCACCGACGAGGCCACCGTGCGCGGCTGGCTGCGCGAGGAGCTGCTCGCGCTGGTCGACCCCTCGATGGACCGCTCGATCGTGTCGTCGCGCGTCGACGGCCGCCCGGCCTGCGTGCTCGTCGTCGGCGTCAACGGCACCGGCAAGACCACCACCGTCGGCAAGCTCGCCCGGGTGCTCGTCGCCGAGGACAAGGACGTCGTGCTCGGCGCGGCCGACACCTTCCGCGCCGCCGCCGCCGACCAGCTGCAGACCTGGGGCGAGCGGGTCGGCGTGCCGACCATCCGTTCCGACCGCGACGGCGCCGACCCGGCCGCCGTGGCCTTCGACGCCGTCAAGGCCGCCGCCGAGCTGGAGGCCGACGTCGTGCTCATCGACACCGCCGGCCGGCTGCAGAACAAGGTCGGGCTGATGGACGAGCTCGGCAAGGTCAAGCGGGTCATCGAGAAGCAGAGCCCGGTCGACGAGGTGCTGCTCGTGCTCGACGCCACGACCGGCCAGAACGGCATGCGCCAGGCCGAGGTGTTCTCGCAGGTCGTCGGCATCACCGGCATCGTGCTGACCAAGCTCGACGGCACCGCCAAGGGCGGCATCGTCGTGGCCGTGCAGCGCGAGCTCGGGGTGCCGGTCAAGCTCGTCGGGCTCGGTGAGGGCCCGGACGACCTGGCCCCCTTCGACCCCGAGGCCTTCGTCGACGCCATCCTCGACTGACTGCTCTTCCAGCGACGTCAGGAGCACGTCACCGATTCAGGGGCGGATACGGCCCTGAATCAGCGCTGAAGTGCTCCTGAGCCCGGCGAGGTGCTCCGCCCCAACTGTCGGTTTCCTGAGAACTCCGGTTCGGGTGTCTCGGGGATCACAGCCCCGGGAGGCCCTTCTGGGGTCGAGCGCAGGGCCCTGCTTGTGGAATGGTCAATGACATGGCTGCCAGGCGCACCGTCGAGGCTCAGGTCGCCGTCGTGGGCGGCGGCATCTCGGGGCTGGCCACGGCGTACTGGCTGGCCGTCGAGCACGGCCTGGACGTCGTCGTGCTGGAGGCCGACGGCCGGCTCGGGGGCAAGGTCTCGACCCAGACCGTGGCCGGGTTGCCGGTCGACACCGGGCCCGGACGCGTTCCTCAGCCGCGGGCCCCGACCTGGCCGAGCTCGTCTCGAGGCTGGGCCTGGCCGACGACGTCGTGCGCGCCGCCGGCCGGGTGGCGCGTTCATCTGGTCGCGCGGCCGGCTGCGCCGCATCCCGCAGGGCGGCGCGTTCGGCATCCCCGACCGGGTGCTGCCGCTGCTGCGCTCGCGCCTGCTGTCGCCCGCTCGGCGTGCTCCGGGCCGGGCTCGACCTCGTGCTGCCGCGCACCACGCTCGCCGCCGACCCCACCGTGGCGGAGGTGCTGCGGCCGCGCCTGGGCGACGAGGTCGTCGAGCGCATCGTCCAGCCGCTGCTCGGCGGCGTGCACGCCGGCTCGGTCGACCGGCTCAGCGCGCGCAGCACCGTGCCCGACGTCGTCGGGCTGGCCCGGTCCGGCCGGTCGCTCGTGCTCGCGCTGCGCCGTCGCAGTGCCGTCGGCGCCGAAGCCCACCGGCCCCGCCGGCCCCGCCGCTGGTCTCGCTGCGCGGTGGCCTCGAGCAGGCTCGTGGATGCCGCTCGTCGCCGCGGTCGGTGCCGACCGGGTCGCGCACCGGCGCACCCGTGACCGCCCTGCGCCGCGCCGACGGCGGCTGGCAGCCTCACGACCCGCACGGTGTCGGTCGTCGCGCAGCAGGTCGTGCTGGCGGCGCCGGCCCACGCGCAGCGCCGAGCTGCTGGCGGCCGTGCGACCCCGGGCTCGCCGCACGAGCTGCGCGGCATCGAGTACGTCGACGTCGCCACCGTGACCCTGGCGCTGCCGCCGCGCCGAGGTCGGCGAGCTGCGTGGGCACCGGCTTCCTCGTGCCGCCCGTCGAGGGCGCCCTGCTCGTCGGCTGCACGCTGGCTCACCAGCAAGTGGCCGCACCTCGCCGACGCCGCGACCGACACCGTGCTCCTGCGGTGCATGGTCGGGCGCGACGGTGACGACCGGTGGACCACGATGGATGACGCCGAGCTCGTCGCCGCGGTGCGCGCCGACCTGACCCGCACGATGGGCCTCACCGCGACCGCCCACCACGGCCCTGGTGCAGCGCTGGCCGCGCGCCATCCCGCAGTACGTCGTCGGCCACGCCGACCGGCTCGACCTGCTCGACGCTGCTCGTGCCCGGCGGGATGCACCTCACCGGCGCCGCCTACCGCGGCTCGGGGCTGGCGGCCTGCGTGGCCTCCGCCCGGCGCACCGCGGCCGACGTCGCCGCCGACCTCGCCCGGTCCGGCGACCCCGACCTCGACCCGACCCGTCCCTGCAAGGAGCGACCCCATGAGCCACCCCGCCGGCATCCCGACCCCGCGCGTCGACTTCGCCGCCCGACCGATGCTGGTCTTCTGGGAGATCACCCGGTCGTGCCTGCTCGCGTGCCGGCACTGCCGGGCGTCGGCCACCGCCGCGCCGCTGCCGGGCGAGCTCAACCGCGCCGAGGGGCTCGACCTCATCGACCAGGTGGCCGGCTTCGGCCGCCCGCTACCCGATCCTGGTGCTCACCGGTGGCGACTGCCTGCTGCGCGAGGACGTCTTCGAGCTGGTCGCCCACGCGACCGAGCTCGGCGTGCCCGTCTGCCTGTCGCCGTCGGTGACGCCGATGCTCACGCCCGAGTCGATCGCCCGGATGGCGTCGTCCGGGGTCAAGGCCGTCTCGCTCTCGCTCGACGGTGTCGAGCGCCGCAGACGCACGACGGCATCCGCGGCATCCCGGGTCACTTCGAGGAGACCCTGCCGGCGATCAGGGCGATCAAGGACGCCGGCATCAAGCTGCAGATCAACACCACGGTGATGAGCGGCAACGTGCACGAGCTGCCCGACATCGCCAAGATCGTCAAGGACTACGGCGTCGACATGTGGGAGGTCTTCTTCCTCGTGCACGTCGGCCGCGGCGAGGCCACCGGGGCGATCACCCCGCAGGAGCACGAGGACGTCTGCCACTTCCTGTTCGACGCCTCGCACCACGGCTTCGTCGTGCGCACCGTCGAGGCGCCGTTCTTCCGCCGCGTGGTGCACACCCGGCGCACCGGCGGCGAGGTGCCGGCGACGGCCCTCTACGCCGAGCTGTCCGGCCGGCTCGTCGAGCTGCTCGGCGAGGGCGTCGAGCGCGCCTCCGCCCACACCGCCGCCACCCGCGACGGCAAGGGCATCGTCTTCGTCGCCTACGACGGCGAGGTCTACCCGGCCGGCTTCCTGCCGCTGGGCCTGGGCTCGGTGCGCGACCAGCCGCTCGCCGACATCTACCGCGACCACCCCACCCTCAAGGCCATCCGCGCCGCCGAGTTCAGCGGCCGCTGCGGCGCCTGCGAGTACGCCGACCTGTGCGGAGGGTCGCGGGCCCGGGCCTTCGCCGTCGACCGGCGACCCGCTCGGCGAGGACTCCGCCTGCATCCACCAGCCCGCCGAGCGGCCGGCCGAGCTCGTCTCGTAGCTAGAGCGAGCAGGCGGGGGTGCCGCCGGGCAGGCGGTGCCGGTTGGCCGAGACCCAGGTGTAGACCCGCGCCGCCACCCAGCTGACGCCCGGCGCCAGCAGCACCACCCCGACCGGGCGCGCCCACCAGCGGGAGGCGCGCAGCGCGCGCGCGATGGCGACGTGACCGGCATCCGGGATGCCGTCGGCCGACACCCAGCGCACCGCGGCGTCGCACTCGGCGGGGGTGAGCCGCAGCGCGTCGAGGTCGAGGCGCTGCCACGGCTCGACGCGGTAGTCGGCGGGGGAGCGGCGCAGCCGGTCGGAGACGAACCGCGCCGACGTCGAGCAGAAGGCGCAGTCGCCGTCGTAGACGAGGACGGGGGTCACCTGCCGTATCGTCCCACGGTCACCGGGTCTCAGCATGCGGGACCAGGTGCTCCCCGAAACCCGATGCTTACACCCGGCGCCACGATGCAACATGACGGAAACACAAGGGCGAGGGCGGCGAAACCCCGGCCCGCCACCGTTGTCGCCATGAGCACACCACTGATGCCCTTTGCGGAGGCAGCAGACCAGATCGACTACGCGTCCACGGCGTTCGTCATCCTCTGCGCTTCCCTCGTCCTCCTGATGACGACTCCCGGTCTGGCGCTGTTCTACGGCGGCATGACCCGGACCAAGTCCATCCTCAACATGATGATGATGTCGTTCAGCGCCATGGGCGTCGTCGGCCTCATCTACGTCCTGTACGGCTACTCGATGTCGTTCGGCAGCGACAACATCGCCGGCATCATCTCCAACCCCTTCCAGCACTTCGGCCTGAGCGGCACCACCGACACGGTGATCAACCCGTTCGGCTACGAGGGCTACGGCAACATCCCCGAGCTCGCCTTCGTCGGCTTCCAGCTGACCTTCGCCGTCATCACCGTCGCCCTGATCAGCGGTGCCATCGCCGACCGCGTCAAGTTCTCGACGTGGCTCGTCTTCAGCGGCCTGTGGGTGACGTTCTCCTACTTCCCGATCGCCCACATGGTCTGGGGCGGTGGCCTCCTCTCGGCCAACGAGACCAGCCTCTCCTCGCTGATCTTCGGCTCCACCGACGGCACCGCCAACGTCGTGCCGATCGACTTCGCCGGTGGCACCGTCGTCCACATCAACGCCGGTATGGCCGGCCTGGTGCTCGCGCTCGTCGTCGGCAAGCGGATCGGCTTCGGCAAGATCTCGATGCGCCCGCACAACGTGCCGCTCACCATGATCGGCGCGGGCCTGCTGTGGTTCGGCTGGTTCGGCTTCAACGCGGGCTCCGAGCTCGCGCCCGACGGCACCTCGGCCCTGGTGTGGATCAACACCACGACCGCCACCTGCGCGGCCATGCTCGGCTGGCTCGTCGTGGAGAAGATCCGTGACGGCCACGCGACCTCGGTCGGCGCGGCCTCCGGCGTCGTCGCCGGTCTGGTCGCCATCACCCCGGCCTGTGGTGCGCTCAGCCCGCTCGGGTCGATCATCCTCGGTGTCGTCGCCGGTGGCCTCTCGGCCCTCGCCGTCGGCCTGAAGTTCAGCTCGGCTACGACGACTCGCTCGACGTCGTCGGCGTGCACCTCGTCGCCGGCGTGTGGGGCACCATCGGTGCCGGCCTGCTCGCCACCGCGACCGGCCTGTTCTACGGTGGCGGCATCGACCAGACCGTCATCCAGATCCTGATCGCCCTGTGCACCATCGTCATCTCCGGTGTCGTCACCCTCGTCATCGCCCTCGCACTCAAGGCGACCATGGGCTGGAGGATCCCCGAGGACGTCGAGGTCTCCGGCATCGACCAGGGCGAGCACGCCGAGTCCGCCTACGACCTCGTCTCGGTCGGCGGCCGCGTGGGTGCCTCCAACTTCGGTGGCCAGCACGACGTCCTCCGACTCCAAGAACCTCGAAGGAGCCAAGTCATGAAGCTCGTCACCGCCATCATCAAGCCCCACCAGCTCGACGAGGTGAAGGAGGCCCTCGAGGCCTTCGGCATCCAGGGCATGACGATCAGCGAGGCGCACGGCTACGGCCGCCAGCGCGGTCACAGCGAGGTCTACCGCGGTGCCGAGTACACCGTCGACTTCGTGCCGAAGAGCCGCATCGAGGTGCTCGTCGACGACATGGACGCGTCCTCGGTCGTCGACGTCATCCTCAAGGCCGCGCAGACCGGCCGCATCGGTGACGGCAAGATCTGGGTCGTTCCCGTCGAGGATGTCGCCCGGGTCCGCACCGGGGAGCGCGGCGTCGAGGCCATCTGAGCATGTCCACCCCCTCGAGTGAGATCGGCTCGCGCCGGCTCGACCTGGCCGGCACCCGCGACTTCGCCGTCGCGGGTGCCGGCCCGGCCCGCCGGGCGGCCCTCTCCGCGTTCAACCGGGAATGGCTCGCCGAGGTCTGGCAGTCCGCGACCGGTGGATCGCAGATCGAGGGGATCGCGCTCGCCGCGGTCGGCAGCATCGGCCGCGGCGACGCGGGGCCGCTCAGCGACTACGACCTCGTCCTGCTCCACTCCGAGCGCTCGCTCCCCGCGAAGGAGCTCACCGCGCTCGCCGACCGCATCTGGTACCCCATCTGGGATGCCGGGGTGCGGCTCGACCACAGCGTCCGCACCGTCACCCAGTGCCGCCAGGTCGCGGCCGCCGACCTCACCGCGGCCGTCGGCCTGCTCGACCTCGCGCCGATCGCCGGCGACGAGCAGCTCGTCGCCGCGGCCCGCTCCACCGTCGCCCACGACTGGCGCGGCAACGCCCGCAAGCGCCTCCCGCAGCTCGTCGAGGCCGTCGTCTCGCGCCACCAGCGCCAGGGCGACCTCGCGCAGTCCATCGAGCCCGAGCTCAAGGAGGCCCACGGCGGCCTGCGCGACATGACCATCCTGTCGGCGATGGCCGAGGCGTGGCTCGCCGACCGCCCGCACGGCGGGGTGGATGCCGCGCACGGCCTCCTCCTCGACGTCCGCGACGCCGTGCACGTCGTCACCGGCCGGGGGCGCGACCGCCTGGGCCGCGAGGAGCACGACGCCGTCGCGGCCCTGCTCGGCCACGACGACGCCGACGACCTGCTCACCGCCGTCTCGTCCGCCGGGCGGCACATCTCCTACGCGCTCGACGGCACGCTGCGCCGCGCCGGCCAGTCCCAGCGCGCCCGCACCCTGCGGGTCGGCCCGCGCCGCCCCCAGATGACCCCGCTCGGCCACGGCCTGTTCGCCAGCGACGGCGAGGTCGTGCTCGGCTCGACCCGGCTCGCCGAGACCGACGAGGGGATGCCGATGCGCGCCGGCGTCGTCGCGGCCCGCGCCGGGCTGCCGATCGCCCCCACCACGCTGGACAACCTCGCCAAGCACGCCCCGACCCCGTCCGACCCCTGGCCCGGCCCGCTGCGCGACCTGTTCGGCGACCTGCTCGCGTCCGGCCCCGGGCTGGTCACGGTGTGGGAGGGCCTGGACCAGGTCGGCATCGTCGACACCTGGCTGCCGGAGTGGTCGGCCGTGCGGTCGCGCCCCCAGCGCAGCGCGGTGCACCGCCACACCGTCGACCGCCACCTCGTCGAGACCGTGGTGCTCGCGGCCGGCCTCGTGCGCCGGGTCTCGCGCCCCGACCTGCTGCTCGTCGCCGCGCTGCTGCACGACATCGGCAAGGTGCGCGGCGCCCACGACCACTCGGTGACCGGCGCCGAGCTGACCCGCGGCGTCGTCACCCGCTGGGGCTTCTCGCCGCGCGACGTCGAGGTGCTGGTGACGCTCGTGCGCGAGCACCTGACCCTCATCGAGCTCGCGACCCGTCGCGACCACCAGGACCCCGCCACCGTCGACGCGGCCATCACGGCCGTCGGCGGCGACCGCGAGGTCTTCGAGATGCTGCTCGCCCTCACCGAGGCCGACGCGTCGGCCGCCGGGCCGGCGGCCTGGACCGACTGGCGGGCCACCCTGCTCGACCAGCTCGCGGTCGCGGTGCGCGCC
Source organism: uncultured Actinomycetota bacterium (assembly GCA_963782695.1). Lineage (GTDB taxonomy): Bacteria > Actinomycetota > Actinomycetes > Actinomycetales > Dermatophilaceae > Fodinibacter. The sequence goes on from CAWAKY010000030.1 coordinate 87,588, forward strand.
CGGCTCGACGGGCCCGACCCTGCTCGGTGCCGACACCGACGACGACCTCGCCGTGGCCGACGCCGCCGGGCTGCTCGAGGCGGCGGTGCTCGCCGCGGTGCGCACCGGTGAGCCGAACGTGCGGGTCATCGCCACCGGCGGCTCGCACCGGCTCGACATCACCGACCTCGACCGGGTCGGCCTGTTCGCCGACACGGCCGGCCTGCTCGCGGCCGAGGGGCACACGGTGCGCACCGCCATCCTGCGCACCGTCGACGGCATCGCCGTCAACGAGTGGCACGTCGAGTCGCCGAGCGGCGCGGTGCCCGACCCGGCCCGCATCGAGCGCGGCCTGGCCCGGCTCGGCCGCGGCGACCGCGCCCCGCTCGCGACGCTCGACCGGCGGCGAGCCCACGTGGCGCGACCGTCCGGGCAGGCGTCGATCGGCACGCCCGGGCAGGCGCGCGCCCTCGTCGTGCCCGGGGCCAGCAGCGACGCCACGGTGCTCGAGGTGCGCGCCCAGGACCGGCCCGGCATGCTCCACGAGCTCGGGGCGGCCCTCGCCGGCGCCGGCATCTCGGTGCGCTCGGCGCACATCGCCACCTATGCCGGGCAGACCCTCGACACGTTCTACCTCACCGGCTCCGACGGCCTGCCGCTGCCGCCGGCCCGGGTCGCGCAGGCCGTCAGCCTGATCATCGACACCTGCGACGGCATCTGACCCGCGACGCCCGACTCGCCCGATGCGGGAAGTTCACCGTCGCACCGGAACGGTCCTCGAGGTGACGTTCCGGCGAGCTCGGCGGAGCCGGCAGGTCGCGGGCGCGGTCGTCACGCAGCCGTTAGCCTTGACCGGTGTTCAACAGCCTCTCCGACCGCCTGACCGAGACCTTCAAGAACCTCCGCACCAAGGGGAGGCTCTCGGAGTCCGACGTCAACAAGACGATCCGCGACATCCGTCTGGCGCTGCTCGACGCCGACGTCGCCCTGCCGGTCGTCAAGGAGTTCACCCACGCCGTCCGCGAGCGCGCGCTCGGCGCCGAGGTCAGCGAGGCGCTGAACCCGGCGCAGCAGGTCGTCAAGATCGTCAACGAGGAGCTCGTCGGCATCCTCGGCGGCGAGACGCGCAGCATCCGGTTCGCGAAGCAGCCGCCGACCGTCATCATGCTCGCCGGCCTGCAGGGCTCGGGCAAGACGACCCTGGCCGGCAAGCTCGCGCTGCTGGCTCAAGAGCCAGGGCCACACCCCGATCCTCGTCGCCGCCGACCTGCAGCGCCCGAACGCCGTCACCCAGCTCGAGGTCGTCGGCGAGCGGGCCGGGGTGCCGGTCTTCGCGCCCGAGCGCGGCAACGTGTTCGGCCACGACGTCGTCACCGAGACGGGCGAGGGCACCCGCAGCCACGGCGACCCGGTCGCCGTCTCGCGCGCCGGCATCGAGCAGGCCCGCCGCGCCCAGCACGACGTCGTCATCGTCGACACCGCCGGCCGCCTGGCCATCGACGAGAACCTCATGCAGCAGGCCGCCGACATCCGCGCCGCGATCCAGCCCGACGAGGTGCTGTTCGTCATCGACGCGATGATCGGCCAGGCCGCGGTCGAGACCGCGCACGCCTTCCAGGAGGGCGTCGACGTCACCGGCGTCGTGCTCACCAAGCTCGACGGCGACGCCCGCGGTGGCGCGGCGCTCTCGGTCGCCTCGGTCACCGGGCGGCCGATCATGTTCGCCAGCACCGGCGAGGGCGTGAAGGACTTCGAGGTCTTCCACCCCGACCGGATGGCCTCGCGCATCCTCGACATGGGCGACGTGCTCACCCTCATCGAGCAGGCCGAGAAGGCGTTCGACCGCGCCGACGCCGCCGAGATGGAGCGCAAGTTCCTCGCGGCCGAGGACTTCACCTTCGACGACTTCCTCCAGCAGATGGCGGCCATCAAGAAGATGGGCTCGCTGAAGTCGATCCTGGGCATGATGCCCGGCATGGGCCAGATGCGCGCCCAGCTCGACGCCTTCGACGAGAAGGAGTTCGACCGGGTCGAGGCGATGGTCTTCTCGATGACCCCGTTCGAGCGCAACCACCCCAAGCTGATCAACGGCTCGCGCCGCGCGCGCATCGCCAAGGGCTCGGGCACCAGCACCTCCGAGGTCAACCAGCTGCTCGAGCGCTTCGGTGAGGCGCAGAAGATGATGAAGCAGATGGCCAAGGGCGGCGGCATGCCCGGGATGCCGGGCATGCCCGGTGGCGGGTCGGGCCCCGGCAAGCGCGGCCGCCAGCAGCAGGCCCCGCAGCGCAAGAAGTCCAAGTCCGGCAACCCGGCCAAGCGGGCGGCCGAGGAGCGGGCGGCGAGCCAGCGCCCGGCATCCCCGGCCGGTGGCTCGTTCGGGGGCGGCGCCGGGCGCACCCGGCGGCGGTCGACCCGGCCGCCATCGACCCGGCCCAGCTGCCGAAGGGCTTCGAGAAGTTCCTGGGGCAGTGACCCCCGCGCCGGGTGCCGCCCTGCACACGATGCCGGTCGGCACCGCCGGCCCGCGGGTCGCGTTCCTGCACGGCCTGTTCGGCCAGGGGCGCAACTGGACCCAGATCGCCAAGGCGCTCTCCGGCCCGGACGGCACCGGCGCCCGGTGCCTGCTCGTCGACCTGCCCGACCACGGCCGCTCGCCGTGGACGCAGGAGTTCTCGTACGAGGCGTATGCCGCGTGCGGTCGCCGCCACGCTCGAGGCCGCGGCCCCGGGGGAGCCCTGGGTGCTCGTGGGCCACTCGCTGGGCGGCAAGGTCGCGATGGTGACCACGCTGACCCACCCCGGACTCGTGCGCAGCCTGGTCGTCGTCGACATCGCGCCGAAGGACTACGGCGACCTCGACCGGTTCGTGCACTACATCGAGGCGATGCGGGCCCTGCCGCTCGACGAGCTCACCGGCCGGGCCGACGCCGAGCAGCGCTTCGCCGCGGTCGAGCCCGACGCGGGGGTGCGCGGCTTCCTGCTGCAGAACCTGCGCCGGCACGGCACGACCTGGTCGTGGCAGGCCAACCTCGAGCTGCTCGCCCGGGACGCCGCCCGCGGCACCGACTCGCAGATCGCCGACTTCCCCGACCTCGGGGTGCCCGCCTACGACGGCCCGGTGGTCTGGCTGGTCGGTGGCGACTCCAGCTACGTCAAGGACGCCGACACCGCCGCGATGCGCGCGCTCTTCCCGCGGGCGCGGCCGGTCGTGGTCAACGGCGTCGGCCACTGGGTGCACAGCGAGGCCCCCGAGGTGGTCACCGAGACGCTGCGGCGGGTGCTGCGCCTGCTGCCCGCCGACTGAGACCTGTCGGTCAGGGCGTCGTCGCACCCATACTCGGGTCATGAGCACTCCCGCACCGGACCCCGTCGCGCGGGTCCGCGCCACCTTCGAGGCCATCGCCGACGACTACGACCAGAGCGGGGTGCCGTTCTTCGGGCCGACCGCCGAGGGGCTCGTCGAGGCCCTGGAGCCGCGGCAGGGGGACCGGGTGCTCGACATCGGGTGCGGTCGTGGGGCGGCCACGTCGCTGCTCGCCCGTGCGGTGCTGCCCGCCGGGGCCGTCGACGCGATCGACATCAGCCCGGCGATGGTCGAGCACACCCGGGCCTTCCTCGCCGCGCAGGGCTACGACGCGCGCGCCGAGGTGATGGATGCCGTGGACCCCGCCCTGCCGTCGGCCTCCTACGACCTGATCGCCTCGTCACTGGTGCTGTTCTTCCTGCCCGACCCCGCCGCCGCGCTGGCCCGCTGGGTCGACCTGCTGGCCCCCGGTGGGCGGATCGGCCTCGCGACGTTCGGCGAGGAGCACCCCGCGTGGACGGCGGTCAACGCGCTGTTCCGCCCCTGGCTGCCGCCCGCGATGCTCGACCCGAAGGCGGTCGGCCCCGACGCCCCGTTCGCCAGTGACGCCGGCATGGAGGCGCTGCTGCACGGCGCGGGGGCGATGGCGGTGGGCACGGTGACCCGACGCGTCGAGGTGCCGTGGGGCGACGTCGACGGGTGGAAGGCCTTCTCGATGAGCACCGGCCAGCGCGCCATGTGGGCGATGGTCCCCGCCGAGGAGCGCGACGCCCTCGAGGCGCGGGCCGCCGAGATCCTCGACGACGCCCGCGACGAGTCCGGTCGCGTCGTCGTCTGGCAGGACATGCGCTACACCCTCGGCCACGTGGCCTGACCGGCTCGCGGCCGCGGTGCGCGCGGCTCAGCCGGCGGCGAGGTCGTCGATCGAGGCGACCCGCACCAGCGGGGTGCGCAGCAGCCACAGCACGGCGAGGGCGCCGCCGACCCCGCCGATGAGGAGCGTCGGCCGGACGCCCACGAGGTCGGCGAGCAGCCCGCCGACCACCGCCCCCACCGGCCGGATGCCGTAGTTGATGGTGGTGAACGCGCCCACCACGCGACCACGCGCGGCATCCGGGGTCACGACGGCCTGCACCGCGTTGAGGTTGACGTCGAAGAGCATGACGCCGAAGCCGCTCACCGCCTCGACGCACGGCCAGCACCGCCGCGGCGGACCAGCCGGCTGCCGCCGGCAAGGGCGAGCGCGGCCATCGGGAGGGTGAACAGCAGTGCCCCGACGGCGATCGTGCGGCCGGTCCCGATCCGGCGGGCGACCGGCGCTGCGGCGAGGGCTCCGGCCACGCCCCCGACGGCGCCGACCCCCAGGGCGAGGCCGATCGTGCCGGCGGACAGCCCGAGGGTGCGGCTGGCGAAGACGAGCACCACCGCGCTCACCATGAAGGTGAAGGCGTTGACCCAGGTGACGCAGCGAAGCGCGGGCGCCAGGTAGGGGTGGTGCAGCACGATCCGCAGCCCCTCGCGCACCCGCTGGCCCAGGGAGCCCTGCTCCGCCGTCGTCGCCGCGGCGCGCTCGTTCACCTCGACACGCCGCAACAGCACCGCCGACAGCAGGAAGGAGACGCCGTCGACCGCCAGCGCGACCGGCGCGGTGAGCGCCTGCACCAGGGCACCCCCGACGGCCGGGCCGGCGACGAACGACACCGACCGGGTGGTGCTGAGCAGTGAGTTGGCCTCGACGTACTGGTCGCGCCGCACCAGCGTCACGAAGAACGGCTGCCAGGCCGACTGGTAGAGGGTGGCGCCGGCGCCGAGCAGGAGCGCGACGACGAACAGCTGGGGGAGGGCGAGCACCCCGAGCAGGGCCGCCACCGGCACCGTGAGCACGACGACGGCCCGCAGCAGGTCGGCCGTCACGAGCACCCACCGTGTGCGCTGCTGGCGGTCGACCCAGCTGCCGAGCACCAGGGCGAGCAGGTTGGGCAGCCAGATCGCGGCCGTGAGCAGCCCGACCTGGGTCGCGGTGGCCCCGACCACCGTGACGGCGGTGAGCGGAAGGGCGAGCTCACTGACCCGGTCGCCGAGCTGCGAGACGGCCTGGCCCGACCAGTAGGTCGCGAAGTTCCGGTCGCGCCACAGCGGCCGCGTGGTCGACGTGACCGTGCCCGCCTCAGCCATGGCGCACCTCGCCGTCGGGCAGCACGTGGCGCAGCAGCAGCACCGTGGCCGCGCCCGCCGGCGCCGTCTCGGGGTGCTCCTTGCGCAGCACGTAGGGCGCGAGCAGGTTCTCGAGGGCGGCCTCGAGGGCGAGTGCCTCCTCGGGGGTCACGAGCACCCGGGTCGCGGCCCGACCGGCGACGTCGAGCCACTGCGGCGACAGGGTCGGTTCGACCTCACGGTGCCACTGCCCGACGACGTCGCCCTCGACCTCCTCGATGACCTGCTCCAGCACGCGGCCCGCCTCGCGCTCTCCGGGACCCTCGGCCCGGTAGCGGAAGCCGCGCGCCGTCGCCTGCCACCAGCGCTCGCGCCCGTTGCCCCGCCCGGCGGCGTCGGTGACCAGCCCGTGCTCGGCGAGGTGGCGCAGGTGCCAGCTCGTGACCGACGGGGTGGCCCCGACGACGCGCGACAGCAGGGTGGCGGTGCTCGGGCCGTGGCGCTGCAGCTCGTTCAGCGCGCGCAGGCGCACCGGGTGGGCGAGCACCCGCATGCCGCGGGCATCGAGCTCGATGTCGCCGTAGGGGTTGGTCATGTCGGCCTCCTGGGTCCGCTTGATCTGAGACGACCGTATCGAGAGAGTTCTCTCAGATCAACCGATCGCGCACGTCACCGACGGCGAACGTGGGTGATCTCCGTCGTCCGGCCGAAGGGATTCACCCACGTTCGCGGTCGGGGGCGAGGCTCGCGCCGGTCGCCCCCACTAGGGTCGGGCCATGGCTCAGGTGCTGCACCTCACCGGTCCCGTCCTCGTCGGCCCGCAGGACGTGCGCCCGCAGGCCTGGGTGGTCGGCGGGCGGATCACCTACGTCGCGCCCGAGCGGTGACCACGACGTCACGACCGTGCCCGGCTGGGTGCTGCCCGGCCTGGTCGACGCGCACAGCCACATCGGCCTGGGCGCCCACGGCGCGGTCGACGACGCGACGGCCGAGGAGCAGGCGCTGGCCGACCGTGACGCCGGCGCGCTGCTCCTGCGCGACGCCGGGTCGCCGGCCGACACCCGGTGGGTGCAGGCCCGCGACGACCTGCCCCGCCTCGTGCGCGCCGGTCGGCACATCGCGCGCACCCGCCGCTACATCCGCAACTTCGCCTGGGAGGTCGAGCCCGAGCAGCTCGTCGAGCAGGTGCGGCTCGAGGCCCGCGCGGGCGACGGGTGGGTCAAGCTGGTCGGCGACTGGATCGACCGCGACACCGGCGACCTCTCACCCTGCTGGCCGGCCGACGTGCTCGCCGAGGCGGTCGCGGCCGCCCACGAGGAGGGCGCCCGGGTCACGGCGCACTGCTTCGGGGAGGAGTCGCTGCGCGACCTGGCCGCCGCCGGCACCGACTGCGTCGAGCACGCCTGCGGCCTCGAGGCCGACACCATCGCGAGCTTCGCCGCGCAGGGGATCGCCATCGTGCCGACCCTGGTCAACATCGACACCTTCCCGCAGATCGCCGAGCCGGCCCGCGAGAAGTTCCCCGACTACCACCGGCACATGATCGACCTGTACGAGCGGCGGTACGCGACGATCGCGGACGCGCGCGACGCCGGCATCCCGGTCTACGTCGGCACGGATGCCGGTGGCTCGCTGCCGCACGGGCTGGTCGCCACCGAGGTGGCCCACCTCGCGCACGCCGGGTTCACGACCACCGAGGCGCTCGACGCCGCGTGCTGGGGTGCGCGGTCGTGGCTGGGCCGGCCCGGCCTCGAGGAGGGGGAGGAGGCCGACCTGGTCGTCTACGCCGACGACCCGCGCGAGGACCTCGCCGCCCTGGCCGCCCCGTCGCTCGTCGTGCTGCGCGGCATCCCCTACCCGGGCTGACCCGTCGCCACCTGTCGTCAGTGGCCCTCTCACATCGCGAGACATAAGCGCGCGTTATTCGACAGATAACGTGCGGTTATATGAAACTCCTACCCAACGCATGGGAATGCGTCGGGGGGAGCGACCGCTCGCCGCCGGACCACAGCACAGGAGAGAAGACACCGCCATGATCACCCGCCGCCACACCTTCGCCGCCGTCGCCGCCGCCGCGTCGTTGGTGATGACGGCCTGTGCCGGCGGCGGCGCGAGCGACACCGTCGGAGCCGCGGCGGCCGCCGAGCCGGCGTCCGGCGGCAGCACCGTCAACCTGTTCGCCTACGCGGTGCCCAAGCCCGGCTACGACAAGCTGATCCCGGCGTTCCAGGCCACCGACGCCGGCAAGGGCGTGCAGTTCCAGCAGAGCTACGGCGCCTCGGGCGACCAGTCGCGCAAGGTCGAGCCGCCGGCGCCGAGGCCGACTTCGTCAACTTCTCGGTCGAGCCCGACATCACCCGCCTGGTGGATGCCGGCCTGGTCGACGCGAGCTGGAACGCCAACGAGTACAAGGGCATCCCGTTCGGCTCGGTCGTGACCATCGTGGTGCGCAAGGGCAACCCCAAGGGCATCAAGGACTGGGACGACCTGCTCAAGCCGGGCGTCGAGGTGGTCACGCCCAACCCGTTCAGCTCGGGCTCGGCCAAGTGGAACCTGCTCGCCCCCTACGCCGCCAAGAGCAACGGCGGCCAGGACAAGGCGGCCGGCCTGGCCTTCATCGACTCGCTGGTCAACGACCACGTCAAGGTCCAGCCGAAGTCGGGCCGCGAGGCGACCGAGGCGTTCCTCCAGGGCTCCGGCGACGCGCTGCTCAGCTACGAGAACGAGGCGCTGTTCATCGAGCGCAAGCGGCGACCCGGTCGAGCACGTCACGCCGCCGCAGACGTTCAAGATCGAGAACCCGACCGCCGTGGTCACCAAGGGCAAGGGCGCCGAGCAAGGCCAAGGCCTTCAACGACTTCCTCTTCACCCCGGAGGCGCAGGAGCTGTGGGCCGAGGCGGGCTTCCGCCCGGTCGACCCGACGGTCGCCGCCGAAGTACGCCGACGGACTTCCCGGCGCCGGAGAAGCTCTGGACGATCGCCGACCTCGGCGGCTGGAAGGACGTCGACGGCACGCTGTTCACGAAGGACGTCGGCGACATCGCCAAGATCTACGACGCGGCCACCCAGTAGGAGCCATGACGACCACCACCCGACCACGCGAAGGTCTCGTCGGACCGCACCGTCGTCCGACCCGCCGGCCGGCACCCCTCCCACCCGGGAGGGGCGCCGGCCCCGGCTCGCGCCCGGTCGCGCCCTCGGCGTCGGGGTGGTGGGCCTGTGGCTGAGCGTCATCGTCCTGCTGCCGCTCGCGGCGCTGACCGTCCACTCGCTCGACGAGGGGCTCGCCGGGTTCTGGGATGCCGTGACCGCGCCGGTCGCGCTGGCCGCCATCTGCGACCACCCTGGTCGTGTCCGGTCGTCGTCGCCCTGCTCAACGCGGTCATGGGCACGCTCATCGCCTGGGTGCTGGTGCGCGACGAGTTCCCCGGCAAGCGGCTACGTCAACGCGCTCATCGACCTGCCGTTCGCGCTGCCGACCATCGTCGCGAGCATCGTGCTGCTCTCGCTCTACGGGCCGAACAGCCCGATCGGGGTGCACCTCAACGCAACTCGCTGGGGCCTGGTCGTCGCGCTGGCCTTCGTCACGCTGCCGTTCGTCGTCCGCTCGGTGCAGCCGGTGCTCATCGAGCTCGACCGCGAGGTCGAGGAGGCCGCGGCATCGCTGGGGGCGTCGAACGCCACGACCTTCCGGCTCGGTCGTGCTGCCCACCCTGGCGCCGGCGATCATCAGCGGCGCCGGGCTGGCGTTCGCCCGGGCGGTCGGGGAGTACGGCTCGGTCGTGCTGATCGGCGGCAACATCCCGCGCGAGACCCAGGTGGTGTCGCAGTACATCCAGCAGCAGATCGAGATCGACCGGCCGGCCAACGCCGCCGCGGTCTCGGTGGTGCTGCTGGCCATCTCGTTCGTCACGCTCTTCGTGCTGCGGCTGTGGGGCAGCCGCGCCCAGCGTCGTGAGGAGCGCAGCTCATGACGACGACCCGTGGCTCCCGGCTCACCCTGCGCGTGGTCGCGCTCGCCTACGTGCTCGGCCTGCTCGCGCTGCCGATCCTGGTCATCCTCTACCGCACCTTCGAGCCGGGGCTCGGCACCTTCATCGACGTCGATCCGCACCCCGGCGGCCATCTCGGCGCTCAACCTGTCGCTGCTCATCGTCGCGATCGTCGTGCCGCTCAACGTCGTCTTCGGCGTCGTCACCGCCATCGCCCTGGTGCGCTGGCGGGTGCCGGGCCGCGGGCTCGATCCAGGCGGTCGTCGACCTGCCGTTCGCGGTCTCGCCGATCGTCGTCGGCGTCTCGCTGATCATGCTGTGGGGCGCCTCCGGCTGGTTCGGCGGGCTCGAGGGCTCGACCGGCGTCAAGGTGATCTTCGGCCTGCCCGGCATGGTGCTCGCCACGATCTTCGTCACGCTGCCGTTCGTCGTGCGCGAGGTCGAGCCGGTGCTGCACGAGATCGGCACCGAGCAGGAGCAGGCGGCCTCCACCCTCGGCGCCTCCGGCTGGCAGACCTTCTGGCGGATCACCCTGCCGGCGATCCGGTGGGGCCTGACCTACGGCGTCGTGCTCACCGTCGCCCGGGCGCTCGGGCGAGTTCGGCGCCGTGATCATGGTGTCCTCCGGCTTCCCCGGGGTCTCGCAGACGCTGACCCTGCTCGTCCACTCGCGCTACATCGACGACCACAACACCTACGGCGCGTATGCCGCGGCCACCCTCCTCATGGGCCTGGCCGTCGCGACCCTGCTGCTGATGACCCTGCTCGACCGCAAGAGGAGCACCCGATGATCACCGTCTCGAACGCCCGCAAGAACTACGGCGACTTCGTCGCCCTCGACGACGTGAGCCTCGAGATCCCCTCGGGGTCGCTCACCGCCCTGCTCGGCCCGAGCGGCTCGGGCAAGTCGACCCTGCTGCGGCCATCGCCGGGCTCGAGGGGCTCGACTCCGGGGTCGGTCACGATCGGCGGCGTCGACGTCACCCGCGAGCCGCCGCAGAAGCGCGGCATCGGGTTCGTCTTCCAGCACTACGCCGCGTTCAAGCACATGACGGTGCGCGACAACGTCGCCTTCGGCCTGACCATCCGCAAGCGGCCCAAGGCCGAGGTCGCGGCGCAAGGTCGACGAGCTGCTCGAGATCGTCGGCCTCGACGGCTTCCAGCACCGCTACCCGGCGCAGCTCTCCGGCGGCCAGCGGCAGCGGATGGCGCTCGCCCGCGCGCTGGCCGTCGACCCGCAGGTGCTGCTGCTCGACGAGCCGTTCGGCGCGCTCGACGCCAAGGTGCGCGCCGACCTGCGGCACTGGCTGCGCCGCCTGCACGACGAGGTGCACGTGACCACCGTGCTGGTGACCCACGACCAGGAGGAGGCGCTCGACGTCGCCGACCGCATCGCGGTGCTCAACAAGGGCCGCATCGAGCAGGTCGGCGACCCGGTGTCGCTCTACGAGCGGCCGGCCAACGACTTCGTGATGTCCTTCCTCGGCTCGGTGGCCCGGCTCGGCGGCCAGCTGGTGCGGCCGCACGACATCGTGCTCGAGCGCGACCGGGTGGCGGCCCTGGCCGCCGACGCCCGCGTGCCCGGGTCGCCCGGGGTCGTGGCAGTCCGTCGTCGAGCGGGTCGTGCGGCTCGGGCTTCGAGGTGCGCGTCGAGCTGCGGGCCGACTCGGGCGAGCGGTTCGCCGCGCAGGTGACCCGCGCCGAGGCCGACCGGCAGCGCTTCGAGCCGGGCGAGACCGTGTACGCCCGGGCGGTGCGCCCGGTCGACGCGACCGACGCCGAGCCGGCACTCGCCATCTGAGGAGGCGCGGGACCCGGCGCGGCCGGGTGCGCCACACTGTGCGGCGTGGACATCTCCGCGCGCACCGAGTACGCCGTCCGGGCGATGCTCGCGCTCGCCCGCGCCCAGGCCGAGGGTGCCGGGCCGCTCAGCGTCGAGACCCTCGCGCAGCGCCAGGACCTGCCCCGCAAGTTCCTCGAGGCGATCGTGGCCGACCTGCGCGGCGCCGAGCCTCGTGGTGAGCACCCGCGGGGCGAGGGGCGGCTACGCACTGGCGCGACCGGCATCCGAGCGTCAGTCTCGGTGACGTCTTCCGCGCGGTCGACGGGCCGCTGGCCGAGGTGCGCGGGCTGCGGCCGCACGAGACGAGCTACGAGGGCGTCGCCCAGCACCTGCCGACCGTGTGGGTCGCGGTGCGGGTGGCGCTGCGCGAGGTGCTCGACGACACCAGCCTCGCCGAGGTGCTCAGCGGCGACCTGCCGGATGCCGTGCGCGCCAAGGCCGACTCCCCGGACGCCTGGCGCAACCGCTGACCACGCCCGCCCGGGCGACCCGTGGTCGGGCCCCCGGCGGAGTTCTGGCAGAATGGACGGCTGTACCCGTCCGGTCGGAGCACCTCGTGCCCGCCGGACCGGACGCCTACACCGGAGCATCCGGCACCCCGCGCGATCCGTGCGCGGTCTCGCCGTGCTCACCAGATGAAGTGGAGTGACCACCACCGTGGCCGTCAAGATCCGACTGAAGCGCATGGGCAAGATCCGTGCACCGTTCTACCGCGTCGTCGTCATGGACTCGCGCACCAAGCGCGATGGCCGGGCCATCGAGGAGATCGGCAAGTACCACCCCACCGAGGAGCCCTCGGTCATCCAGATCGACAGCGACCGTGCGCAGTACTGGCTCAGCAACGGCGCCCAGCCGACCGAGGCCGTCGCCGCGCTGCTGAAGATCACCGGTGACTGGCAGAAGTACAAGGGCGAGCCCGGCACCGAGGGCACCCTGCGGGTCAAGGCCCCGAAGACCTCCAAGAAGGACCTCTACGAGGCCGCCCTCGCCGCCGCCGGCAAGACCGGCGACGACGGCACCGGCGCCACCACCCCGAAGAAGCGCGCCGCCAAGAAGGCCGAGCCGGCCGTCGAGGCGCCCGCCGCCGAGGCTCCGGCCGCCGAGGCCCCCGCCGAGGAGACCCCGGCCGTCGAGGCCGAGGCCCCCGCGGCCGAGGCCACTGACGGCGAGAAGGCCTGACCATGCTCGAGGAGGCTCTCGAGCACCTCGTGACGGGCATCGTCGACAACAAGGACGAGGTGCAGGTCCGCCGCAAGGACCTGCGTCGCGGTGAGGTGCTCGAGGTCCGGGTGCACCCCGACGACCTCGGCCGCGTCATCGGTCGTTCCGGCCGCACCGCCAGCGCGCTGCGCACCGTCATGGGTGCGCTCGCCGGCGGTCGCCAGATCCGCATCGACATCGTCGACACCGACCGGGTCCGCTGACCCGATCAACCACGAAGGGCCGCCGGGACATCCCGGCGGCCCTTCGTCGGTCCACCCCGCCGACGGTACGGTCGGCCCATGGAGCGCACCTGGTTCACGGCCCCACGGCCACGGTGCATCGCGGGGTGGGTGCCGGCGAGGGTGCACCCGGTGCTGGTCCTCCACGGGGGCCCCGGTTGGGCCACGAGTACCTCGACCCGATGGCCGAGGAGGTGCTCAGGGGGCCTACCGGGTGGCCCTCTTCCAGCAGCGCGGGCTGTCCCCGTGACGGCCAGAGCCCGTTAATCGCCAGGCGTGCGACGTGGAGGCGGTGCTCGACCACCTCGGCTGGGACCGCGCCTCGTGTGGTACTCCTGGGGTGGGCACCTCGCGCTCCACCTCGCTGTGGCCTGCGCACCGGCTGCTGGGGTCTGCCGTGGACCGCTCGGTGGGGTGGGTGACGGTGGCGCGGCCGCCTTCGGTGCCGAGCTGCTGCGCAGGGTGCCGGAGGACCTCGCCGGGCGGGCGAGAGAGCTGGAGGCGCTCGACGGCAGCGGGGCCGCCACCGCCGCCGACCAGGTCGAGCTGCTCGAGATCCTGTGGCCTCCTACTTCGCCACCCGTGAGGGGGCCCCGCCGTTCCCGGCGGTGCGGCTGGCCAGGAGGCGTCGAAGGCCTGTGGGCAGACCTGATCGAGCGCCTGCCCACCCTCGACGCGTCGCTGGGGACGATGGTCGTGCCCGTCGGTGTCTCAGTGGTGCGAGAGCCCGATGCCGCCGGACGTCGCCACGGTGGCGACGGTCGGCCGCATCCCCGGTGCGTGGTGCGTCCTCGAGCCGGATGCCGGTACTTCGCCTGGGTGGAACGCCCCGGCTGCGTCCGGTCCGCCCTCGACCGCCTGTCCGGCCGCGTCGCGTCCACCTGAGAGGATCGGGAGCATGCCGCAGAGCACCGTTGTCGCCCGGATCGGCAAGCCGCACGGGCTGCTCGGCGAGGTGACCGTGCAGCTGCACACCGACGAGCCCGAGCACCGCCTCGCCGTCGGCACGGTCATCGACACCGAGGCCACCACCGGCACCGGGGTGCCGCGCGCCCTGACCGTGCGGTCGACCCGGGTGCACAACGGCGTCTGGCTGGTCGCCTTCGAGGAGATCCCCGACCGCACCGGCGCCGAGTCGCTGCGCGGCACGCGCCTGGTCGTCGACTCCGCCGACGTGCTGCCCGCCCCCGACGAGGACGACGTCTTCACCGAGGAGCAGCTGCGCGGCCTGGCCGTCGTCGACCCCGCGGGCACGGTGCTGGGGTCGGTGGGCGGGCTCGAGCTCGGCGCCGCCCAGGACCGGCTGGTCATCCTGCTGCCCGACGGCCGCGAGGCCCAGGTGCCGTTCGTGGCCGCACTCGTGCCCGAGGTCGACCTCGAGGGCGGTCGCGTCGTCGTCGACGCACCGCCCGGGCTGCTCGACCTCGGGGTGTGACCCCGGTGCGCGTCGACGTCGTCTCGATCTTCCCCGAGTACCTCGCGCCCCTCGAGCTGTCGCTCATCGGCAAGGCGCGGCGTGACGGCATCCTCGACGTGCGCGTGCACGACCTGCGCGACTTCGCGCACGACCGCCACCGCACCGTCGACGACAGCCCGTTCGGCGGCGGCGCCGGCATGGTGATGAAGCCCGAGCCGTGGGCCGAGGCGCTGGACGCCGTCGTGGCCTCCGGGCCGCGCCGGGGATGCCGCGGTGCCGCACCTCATCGTGCCCGGGCCGGGCGGGGTGCCGTTCAGCCAGGCGCTGGCCCGCTCGCTCGCCGACGAGCCGTGGCTGGCGTTCGCCTGCGGGCGCTACGAGGGCCTCGACGAGCGGGTCTACGAGCACGCGGCGACGCGGATGCCGGTCACCGTCGTCTCGCTCGGCGACTACGTGCTCAACGGCGGCGAGGTGGCGGTGCTGGCGATGGTCGAGGCCGTCGGGCGGCTGCTGCCCGGGGTCGTCGGCAACGCGGAGTCGCTCGTCGAGGAGTCGCACGAGGACGGCCTGCTCGAGTACCCCGTCTACACGCGCCCGGCCTCGTGGGACGACGCCGGCACGGTGCGCGACGTGCCCGCGGTGCTGCTCTCCGGCGACCACGGGGCGATCGCCGCGTGGCGGCACGCCCAGCGGTTGGAGCGCACGGCCGCGCGACGCCCCGACCTGCTGCCGGTCTCGGCGACCACCGGGGCGCTCGCCGACCTCGACGTGCGGGTCGCCACCCCCGCCGATGCCGCGGAGCTGCTCGTGCTGCAGCGGGCCTGCTGGGTGCGTGAAGGCCTTGCGGCGCAGGGCCGGTGGGTGGTGCCCCCGCTGGCGGAGGAGCTCGCCGACGTCGTGGCCGGGCTGGGGGAGTGGACGACGTATGCCGCGCGCGTGCGGTCGTCGGACGGCTCGCCGGGGCGGCTGGTCGCCTCGGTGCGCGGGCGGCTGCGCCCGGTGGACCCCACGTCGTGGGAGGTGGGCCGGCTGATGGTGGCGCCGGACCTCCAGGGTCGCGGGCTGGGGCGCGAGCTGCTCGCGCTGGGGGAGTCGCTGGCGCCCGCCTCGGTGACCGGGTTCTGGCTTGACGACCGGGGTGCTCGAGGAGGGCAACCAGCGGTTCTACAAGCGCGCCGGCTACCGGCTGGTGGCCGGCGAGCCCACGTACCCGGGCGCGGTCGACCTCACCAAGCGGCGTCGCTGATCGCCCGGACGACCGGCCAGGCGCCGTCCGTCCAGTTGGAGATGACCGTGTACGTGGTCGCCGACGAGGGGCGGTGCACGCTGGCGAACGACACGCCCGCGTCGTACCCCTCGAGCCAGGCCGTGTCGGTGGTCGCGTGCAGGTGGAAGCCGAGGCCGTAGCGGCTGTTCTCCTCGGGCCAGTCGCTGTGCGGTCGGAGCATCTCGGCGAGCGTCTCCGGCGAGACGACCCGTCCGGCGTGGAGCGACTCCCACAGGCGGTGCAGGTCGGCCGCCGTCGAGTAGGCGCCGCCGTCCCCGCTCCCCGACCACGGGGAGGTGGAGCACGTTGGTGCGCAGGCCGTCGGCGGTCAGGTAGCCGATGGCGGCGCGGCCCGGCAGCTCGTCGGATCGCAGGAACGCGGTGTCGACCATGCCCGCCGGCTCGCAGACCAGGGTGCGCACCAGGTCGTGGAAGCCCACGCCGCTCGCCCGCTCCGCGAGCAGGGCGAGCACGACGTAGCCGCCGTTGTTGTAGGAGAACCGCTCGCCGGCCGGGAAGCGGGTCTCGTGCCCGTCGAGGACGGGCAGGTACTGCTCGGTCGTCGCGAGCTGGTGCACCGGCACCGGCATCACGTGGTCGGTGATGTCGGTGACGGCCTCCTCGTCGAAGTAGTCGCCGATGCCGGAGCGGTGGGCGAGCAGGTGCTCGACCGTGACGTCGTCGGCGACCAGGGGCAGGTCGTCGCCGAGCAGCGACCGGGCGGTCGTGCCGAGCGCCAGGGTGCCGCGCTCGACCAGCGCCATGACCGCCAGGGCCGTCAGCGTCTTCGTCCCGCTCGCGGTCGCGAACTGGGTCTCGACGGTGTTGGGGATCCGGTGGGCGCGGTCGGCGAACCCGTAGGCCGCCGACAGCTCGGTCTCGCCGGCCCGGTCGACCCGCACCACGCCGGAGAAGCCGCTGCTGTTCGCGGCCTCCTCCACCACGTCCTTCAGGGAGCGCATGCCGCCGAACCTAACGAACGGGCGTGCGCAAGGACACCGAATTACCGCTGCGGGCTCCGTGACTGCGCCCCGCGACATGCAGTCGGCGATCCCGGTGCCCGTGACACGCTCGGCACCAGAGCCACGGAGGTCGACTGCATGTCCGTGGACACTCAGACTCCGGGCAGCAGCACCGTCGCCGCGAACCACGCGAGGCAGGCGAGCCAGGACGCCGCGAGCACCGCCCGCGTCGCCCACCCGCCCGGGTGCCTCGGTCCCGGCGAGCACGGTCGGCCGCGGGACGGCGGAGGCGTCGGCGACCAGCCGGCGGTAGGAGTCGTTCGACATGGCACCCACAGTGTGTCCCACGCTGGGCCACGCGGCAGTCAGGGTCTGCAGCGACGCCTTGAGGTCGTCGGGCAGCAGCCGGGCCTCGCCGATCAGCCGCTCGGCCACCACGGCCGTGGTCGTCTGCGCGGCCATGATGCCCATCAGCACCAGCACCTGGGCGGCCGCGGCCTGGGCCGGCGAGCCACCACCCAGCAGCACGCCGATGAAGGCGCCCGGCAGGGTCACGACCCCGGCCGTGCGCACCTGGTCGAGCCCCGGGATGAGCGCCTCGGGCACCCGGCGGTGCACCACCTCGCCGACCGACTGGGCCCGGGTCAGCCCGAGCGAGAGGGCCGCCTCGTACTGGCCCTTCTCCTCGCGCAGCGCCGCGAACGCGCGGCGGCAGGTCAGCGTGTGCCCGTTCATCGTGTTGCCCGCGAGGATGCCGACCACGGGCACCAGCGCGATGCCGGTCGGCGGCACCGTGCGGGTCAGCAGGATGATCACCACCACCGGCAGCAGCCCGGCGAGCATCGCCACGGTCGCCCACGGCCAGGCCTTGGGGGCCTCGACCCGGCGCACCGTCGTCACCACCGCGATGACGAACATGAAGGTGAGCAGCAGCAGCGACAGCACCAGCGACTTGATGACGGCCGCGATGACCAGCGCCGCGATGCTCAGCTGCACGATCGCCCGGGCGGCGGCGAACAGGGTCGAGCCGGGCTTCGGCAGCCGGCCGACCAGGTACATCGTGACGGTGAGGGTGAGCAGCAGCACCACCGCGAGGGCGACGGGCAGGCCCGGGTCGATCGTCACGCGCACACCGTATGCCGTGCGGCTGCCGACCGGCAGCCGGGTGCGCCGCCGCGGGCACGGCATCCGTGGATTTCACCGGTCGTGCCCACCTCTGGCAGACTGGGTGGCTGCGTCCCGTCGACTCGACGGCCCCCGCCACGGGGGGAGTGCCCAGGACCTCGGTCCACCCGGCATGCGGCCCGACGGACGCACCATCGAACCCAGCAGCACCGAACACCCGCGGGTGACCTGTGGCAGGCCGCGAGAAAGCGACATCCGTCATGCAGCGTTTCGACGAGCTCGACTCCGCCTCCCTCAAGACCGACATCCCCGCGTTCCGCGCCGGTGACAACGTCAAGGTCCACGTGAAGGTCGTCGAGGGCACCCGCTCCCGCATCCAGGTCTTCCAGGGCGTCGTCATCCGTCGCCACGGCGGCGGCATCGGCGAGACCTTCACCGTCCGCAAGGTCTCCTTCGGCGTCGGCGTGGAGCGCACCTTCCCGCTGCACACCCCGATCATCGACCACATCGAGCTCGTCACCCGCGGTGACGTGCGTCGCGCGAAGCTGTACTACCTGCGCGACCTGCGCGGCAAGGCCGCCAAGATCAAGGAGAAGCGCGACACCCCCGTCGCGCGCTGAGACGACCCGGTTCCGGTGCGCTCATCCCAGACGGGCCGACTAGGCTCCGCGGGGTGACCGCCCGACCAGACGCCGACCCGGCACCGGCCACCTCCGTGGCCGACGCCGGGTCGCGTCGTCCCCGGCCGGTCGTGCTGCTCGCGGCCGCGATCGTCGCCACCGCGCTGGTGCAGGCGTTCGTGCTCCAGTCGTACTTCGTCCCCACGGCCGCCCTCGCGCCGACCGTCGAACCAGGAGACCGTGTCCTCGTGTGGAAGGTGCGGCCCGCCGCCGACCCCGGTGACCTCGTCGTCGTCGACACGACGGCCACGGCCACCGTCGACCGCTCCACCCCCGTCGCCGACGGCGTGGTCGGGCGCGTCCTGTCGTCGCTGGCCGACCTGCTGAACGTCGACATCGGTGCCCAGAGCGAGCTCGCCGTCGTCGGGTCGTCCACGCCGGATGCCGTGTCCGCTCACCGCCCCCGTGGCGTCGACCGTCCCGCGCGACGCGGTGGTCGGCACCGTCGTGCTGCGCGTCTGGCCGCTGAGCCGGTTCGGCACGGTGGCCCCCGTCCCGCAGGCGGCCCCGTGACCACCCCCGAGACCGACCCCGTGGCCGAGGGCCAGGACGGGCCCGTGGGCGCCTCCGCGACCGGACGACCGCTCCGCGCACGAGGAGGGCCGGCACGTGGCACCCGACGACGCGCCACAACCGGGCCCGCTGGGCATGGTCACGGCGGCGGTCCGCGAGGTCGTCGTGGTGGTCGTCATGGCCCTGGTGCTCTCGTTCATCGTCAAGACCTGGCTGCTGCAGGCGTTCTTCATCCCCTCCGGGTCGATGGAGGACACCCTCCTCGTCGGCGACCGGGTCATCGTCTCGAAGCTGACCCCCGGCCCGGTCGACCTCAAGCACGGCGACGTCGTCGTCTTCCAGGACCCCGGTGGCTGGCTCGAGCTGGCGCCGCCGGTCGAGCGCGACGGCGTCTCGGGGGCGATCCACGACGGGCTGGTGTTCGTCGGCCTGCTGCCCGCCGAGTCCGAGGACCACCTGATCAAGCGGGTCATCGGCCTGCCCGGCGACCACGTCGTGTGCTGCTCGAAGAACCGCAAGCTGACGGTCAACGGCGCCGAGATCACCGAGCCCTACCTCAAGCCCGGCGACGTGCCCAGCTCGATGAACTTCGACATCACCGTGCCGGCCGGCCACGTGTGGGTGATGGGCGACCACCGCTCCGACTCCGAGGACTCCCGCTTCCACGACCCGTCGGGCACCGGCAAGGACGGCTCGGTGCCGATCGACGACATCACCGGTCGTGCCGTGGCGATCGTCTGGCCGCTGAACCGCGCCGGGTGGCTGTCCGACCACGAGGAGACCTTCGCCGACGTCCCCGAAGCGACGGCCGGGCCGTGAGCCCGACGGGTCCGCGCCGGCCGAGCCTGCGCGTCGAACGGGCCCTGCAGCGCGACGGCCACCGGGTGCTCGCGGGCATGGACGAGGTCGGGCGCGGGGCGCTCGCCGGGCCGGTGACGGTCGGCGTCGTGATCATCGACGAGACCTGCCGCACGGCACCCCAGGGCGTCAAGGACTCCAAGCTGCTGGCGCCGCACGCCCGCGAGCGGATGGTGCCGCGCATCGAGCGCTGGGCGCTCGGCCACGCCGTCGGTCACGCGAGCGCCGACGAGATCGACGAGATCGGCATCATCGCCGCGCTGCGCCTGGCCGGCTGCCGCGCGCTGGCCGCGACCGGCATCCGGCCCGACCTGGTGATCCTCGACGGCAACCACGACTGGCTCACCTCGCCCGAGGACGTCGGCCTGCTCGCGTTCGCCCACGAGGACCGCGTCGACACCCCGCCGGTCACGACGATGATCAAGGCCGACCTGAAGTGCTCGTCGGTGGCCGCGGCCAGCGTGCTCGCCAAGGTCACCCGCGACCGGATCATGGTCGACCTCGGCGCCGACGAGGCGTACGCCGGCTACGGCTGGGTCGAGAACAAGGGGTACGCCGCGCCCGAGCACCTCGACGCGCTGCGCCGGCTCGGCCCCTGCGAGCTGCACCGACGGTCGTGGCGGCTGCCCGGCACGATGGACGATGATGACGGGATGAGCGTGCGGATGCCGCCCGAGGCGTTCGACGCGGTCGGCCCGGCTGCCGTGGCCCCGACGACCAGTACCTGACCGACCTGACCGGCACGACCGACCTGACGCGAGTGGGAGAGCGATGAGCTCGGAGGACCTCGAGAAGTACGAGAGCGAGGCGGAGCTCGCGCTCTACCGCGAGTACCGCGACGTCGTCGGGCTGTTCAGCCACGTCGTCGAGACCGAGCGGCGGTTCTACCTGTGCAACAGCGTCGACGTGTAGGTGCGCAACGACGGCGGCGAGGTGTTCTTCGACGTCACCATGCACGACGCCTGGGTCTGGGACATCTACCGCCCGGCGCGGTTCGCGAAGACGGTGCGGGTGGTGACGTTCAAGGACGTCAACGTCGAGGAGCTCGCCAAGAGCGAGCTCGAGCTGCCCAAGGGCGAGTTCTGAGGTAGCTCTCCTCGGGCGTGCGTCGTCCACAGGGCGGTGCGCCGGAGGGTCGTCGTCCACAGGTTCGGGGCGGGGCTGGTCGCCGGGCGTGCCGGCCGGTTGGCTGTCGGTCATGACGAGCACCGACCCACCCGAGCGCCTCATCCGCGAGCACCGCTGCGGCCCGAGCGCGCCGGGTCGCGGCGCGCCCACCGCGCCCGACCGCGGCGCTGGGTCGCTACGGCGAGGCGCTGGCCGTCCGGTACCTGCGCGAGCGCGGCATGGACGTGCTCGACCGCAACTGGCGGTGCGAGATCGGAGAGGTCGACATCGTCGCCCGCGACGGCGACTGCCTCGTCATCTGCGAGGTCAAGACGCGCCGCTCCTCCGGGTTCGGCGAGCCGGTCGAGGCGGTCACCTTCGCCAAGGCGATGCGCCTGCGGCACCTCGCGGCGGCGTACCTCGCCGGGCACGGTGACCGGTCCAGGGTCGCGCAGGTGCGCGTCGACGTGGTCGGCATCCTGTGCCGGCCCGGTCGGCCGGCCGTCGTGCGGCACGTCGTGGGGGTCGGGTCGTGAGCCAGGGCCTGGGGCGCACCCGGTCGGTGGCCCTGTCCGGGCTCGACGGCACCGTCGTCGACGTCGAGGCGCACATCGCGCAGGGGCTGCCGCACTTCGCGATCGGGGGCATGCCGGATGCCGCGTGCGCGCAGGCACCCGACCGGGTGCGGTCGGCCGCGGCGAACAGCGGGGTGCCGGTGCCCGCCGCACCGCGTCACCGTCAACCTGTCGCCGGCCTCGATCCCCAAGCGCGGGGCGTGCTTCGACCTGCCCATCGCGGTGGCCGTGCTCCTGGCCGCGGGCGTCATCCGCGGTGGGCTCGCCCGCGACGTCGTCCACCTCGGCGAGCTGGCGCTCGACGGGCGGGTGCGCGGCGTGCACGGGGTGCTGCCCGCGGTGCTGGCGGCGGCGCGGGCGGGGGCGACCCACGTCGTCGTGCCGGTCGAGAACGTCGGCGAGGCCCAGCTCGTCGACGGGGTCACGGTGCACGGCGCCGAGCGCCTGCGCGACGTCGTCGACTGGTACGCCGCGGCCGAGCACGGCACGCCGCTGCCGCCCGCACCCCCACCGGCGGTGGGTGACGTGCCGACCCGGTCGGGGCCCGACCTCGCCGACGTCGTCGGGCAGCCCGAGGCGCGGCTCGCCCTCGAGCTGGCCGCCACGGGCGGGCACCACCTGCTCATGTCCGGGCCGCCGGGGGTCGGCAAGACCATGCTCGCCGAGCGGCTGGTCACCGTGCTGCCGCCGCTCAGCCGCGAGCAGGCCCTCGAGACCCACGCCATCCGCTCGCTCACCGGTCAGGTCGGCGAGGTCGTCGAGCTCGACCGCACGCCACCGTTCGTCGCGCCGCACCACGGGGCGTCGATGGCGGCCATCACGGGGGGCGGCACCGGGGTGGTGCTGCCCGGTGCGATCTCGCGGGCCCACCACGGGGTGCTCTTCCTCGACGAGGCGCCCGAGTTCAAGGGCTCGGTGCTGCAGACCCTGCGCCAGCCGCTCGAGTCGGGCGAGGTGGTGATCATGCGGGCCCGCCAGGTGGTGCGCTACCCGGCGCGGTTCCTGCTCGTCCTCGCGGCCAACCCGTGCCCGTGCGGCCGCTCCTACGGCAAGGGTCTCGACTGCTCGTGCAAGCCCATGGAGATCCGGTCGTACGCGGGCCGGTTGTCCGGTCCGCTGCTCGACCGGGTCGACCTGCAGGTGCACGTGCCGCCGGTGCACCGGGCGGCGTTCGGCGACGAGACGGGCGAGTCCAGCGCCACCGTGGCCGCGCGGGTGGCGGAGGCCAGGCGGGCGCAGCGCCACCGGTGGGCCGAGCACGGCTGGGCGACCAACGGGCTGGTGCCCGGGCACGTGCTGCGACGTCCCCCGTTCAAGCTGCCGCCCGAGGCCACTGCCGTCCTCGAGCGCAGCGCTCGAGCAGGGTCGGCTGACCCTGCGCGGCTACGACCGGGTGCTGCGCGTCGCGTGGTCGGCGGCCGACCTGGCCGGGCTCGAGGTGCCGGGCCGCGACGAGGTCGCCACCGGGCTCGCCCTGCGCAGCGGTGAGCTGGTCGCGGCATGAGCGGGGCGTCCGGGCGCGGCAGCACGTCGCGACCGACCAGCGGGCTGGAGCTCGACGAGCGCTGGGCCCGGGCTGCGTGGGCCTTCCTCACGGAGCCGCGCGACTCCGGCGTGACCAGGTTGCTGGGGGAGGGCGGGGCGGTGGAGGCCCTGGCGCGGTTGCGGGCCGGGCAGCTGTCGTCGCGCGACGGCTGGGACGTGCGGCTGCCCGAGCTCGACCTCGACGGCATGGCTCGGGCGGCGCGCCACCACGGGGTGCGCGTGCTCGTGCCCGGCGACCCCGAGTGGCCGGTCGGGCTCGACCGCCTGGGTGAGCCGCCGTACTGCCTGTTCGTGCGTGGACACGCCGACCTCGGGGCCCTGGTCGAGCGCAGCGTCGCCATCGTGGGGTCGCGGGCCGCGACCGAGTACGGCCTGCGCGTCGCGGCCGACCTCGCCGACGGGCTGGCGATGCGCGGGTTCACGATCGTGAGCGGCGCGGCCTACGGGGTCGACTCCGCCGCGCACCGCGCAGCGCTGGCCGCGGCGGGCCCGACCGTCGCGGTGCTGGCGTGCGGCGCCGACCGGGCCTACCCCACGGCGCACCGGGCATGCTCGACCAGATCGCCGCCGTCGGTGCGGTGGTCAGCGAGGTGCCGGTGGGGTGCGCCCCGTACCGGTCGCGGTTCCTCGCACGCAACCGGATCATCGCCCTGCTGGCGCGGGCCACGGTCGTCGTCGAGGCCAACCTGAGGTCGGGCTCCCTCACCACGGCCAAGGCCGCGCGAGAGCACCACCAGCCGGTCGGCGCCGTGCCCGGGCCGGTCACGAGCATGACGTCCGCCGGGTGCCACGCGCTGCTGCGCGAGACCGACGCCGTGCTGGTCACCGATGCCGCAGAGGTCGCCGAGCTGGCGGCCCGGATCGGCGAGGACCTCCTGCCCGACGCCGGCGGTCGGCTCCGCCCGGCCGCCCCCGGAGACGACCTCGACGCGGAGTCGTACCGGGTGTGGTCGGCGGTGCCGTTCCGCAGTGGGGCGACCGTCGACAAGCTCGCCTCGTCCAGCGGCGTCGAGGCCCGGCGGCTGGTCGGCATCCTGGCCGTGCTCGAGGCCGACGGGCTGGTGACCAAGGATGCCGGCCGGTGGCGCAAGACACGCCGCCCCACCAGCGAAGTCGCCGAATGACATCTCGGGCGAGTCGTTGCGCTCCGGGCCGCGAAATGACACGGTGTGCGCGTGACCGTCGTCCGTTCCGACGCGCTGCCCGCGTTCGAGCGCCATCTGCGTTCAGAACGGGGTAGATCGCCCCACACCGTGCGTGCCTACGTGCGGGACATCGGCGTGTTCCTCGACGAGGTGGACGTGTGCGATGACGAGGGTCTGCGGGCGGTCACCCTGGCCGACCTGCGGGCCTGGCTCGGCGTGCTCTCCCGCCGGGGAGCCGCACGCGCGACCATCGCCCGCACGTCCGCGTCGCTGCGCACCTTCTTCGGCTGGCTGGAGCGCACCGGCCGGATCCCGACCGACCCGTCGCTGCGGCTGAGCGCGCCCAGCCGGCACCGCACGCTGCCACCGGTGCTCGCGCAGCGGTCGGCGGCGGCCCTGCTCGACGTGGCGGCGGTCGCGGCCGACGACGACGACCCGGTGCACCTGCGCGACCGCGCGGCGCTGGAGCTGCTCTACGCCACCGGGGTCCGGGTCGGCGAGCTCGTCGGTCTCGACGTCGACGACGTCGACCTGTCGGCCAACGTGCTGCGGGTGGTCGGCAAGGGCGACAAGGAACGTCGGGTCCCGTTCGGGCTGCCCGCGCGCCGGGCGGTGCTGGCCTGGCTCGACGACGGCCGCCCCCGGCTCGCCACCCCCGAGAGCGGGCCGGCCCTGCTGCTCGGCCGCCGCGGACGTCGGGCCGACCAGCGTCAGATCCGCGCCGTCGTGCACGATCTGCTGCGGCACGTAGCGGACGCCCCGGACCTGGGGCCACACGGGCTGCGGCACAGCGCCGCGACCCATCTTCTCGAAGGGGGCGCTGACCTGCGGATGGTCCAGGAGCTACTCGGGCACGCGTCGCTCGCGACCACCCAGATCTACACCCACGTCTCCGTCGACCGGCTCAAGCGGTCCTTCGCGCAGGCGCACCCGCGTGCCTGACACGTCACCCGGGGCGGGGATGGCGGCAGACGGCCGCGACGGGTCGGCCGCCGAGGGCACCGTGGACGGCCGCGGGTCGCTCGACGTCCCGGAGTGGGTCTCCGAGCTGCGCCGGCTCTACGTCGAGCCCAAGACGCGCGCCAAGCTGCGCCAGGAAGGGGTCATCGCGCCCCAGAAGCGTCGCCTCGGCCTTCCCAGCGGCCGCGGGTCGCGCCGCGGTGCCACGGACGCGCCGGTGGCGGCCGGTGGCGCCGGCACCCGGTCGCCGCCGAGGAGCAGGCCGACCGCGCCGTTGCGGTTCCCGCGCCGGTCGCCCCCGAGGCGCTGCGGCCTGCCGTGCTCGAGCCGGCTGACAGCACGCCGCTGCTCGACGAGTCCGGTGCGCCCTACACCCCGCCCGACCGCAGCGAGGAGGAGAAGGTCGCCACCTTCCTGACCACCTACCTCGTGGCCACCGGGCACGCCACCGGCGACGAACCCACCCCCGCCGAGCCCGAGGAGCCAGCCATCGACCCGGTCGACCCGGCGACCGACTCGCGTCGCCGCCCCGGAGGGCCCGGACGCCGCTGCTGACGCTGCCGTGACCGATCCCGCGGGGACGGCTGCTGCCCCGGGTGAGGCCCTCCCGCGGCGCCTATGGACGGTCCTGGCCCGGGCGACGAAGCCACTCCAGGGGTACCGCTCGACGGTCCGGACCAGGTGCCCGCCGCGGCGATCGCGGTCGACACCGAGCCCATGGAGAGCCAGGCGAGGTCCTTGGCCGACCTGGCGGGCCGGCCCGAGCGCCGACGCGTCGCCCGCTGTCGACTCGCACAGCGAGCCCTGGCGCGCTGCGCACGAAGGCGCCGGCGTCCTGGTGTCGACCGGAGGTGACGCCGCGACCCCCAACCCTGCGGCGACGACCACGCCCGAGCCCGCCCCCAGCCCAAGCCCCATCTAGCCCGAGCAGACGTCACCTCTCCGCCCGGCGTCACCCACGCGCCTGCCTCGCCCGACCTGCAGCCGGCAGGCGCAGCACAGCAGCGCTCGGAGGAGCCGCTCGACGAGGGTCCGGTCGAGCCCGTGCCCGTCCCGGGGCGTCCGAGCACCGTCCCGGCCGTCACGCTGTCCTGGCGCGAAGCAGAGTCGTTCGAGATCGGAGTGCCCGACGCCGAGGACTCCGAGCGCGCCATCGTCGTCGAGCCGCCCTCGCAGCTGGTCGCACAGCGGCGCAGCCGCCGCCGCGACATCGACACCGAGGGCGCCACCACCGCGGACCCGGTCGTCGTTGAGCCGCTGCCCGCGACGGCACCCGTCGAGGAGGCACCGGCCACCCGAGCCTCGGCGCGTGCGGCCTCGGGCTACCAGTCGGGCAAGCGACGTCGAGTGATGGTCGTCGGGCTCGTCCTGGTGATGCTGGCGATCGTGGCCTGGTACTTCCTGCTCCGCGGCGACGGTGACGACTCCGCCTCGGCCCTACCTCACCCATCGGAGGCCACCACGCTGTCGTCGCGCCGTCGCCGCCGGGCGCGGGGTACGTGCTCGTTGGCGTCGCTCGTCTAGGCGCTGAGCCAACGGCGTTGCGGCGCAAAGGTTTCGCGTAGCTTTGACGCATTCGGCAGAGTCGGGCCAGGTCCGATCCGCGGTGTGGTCGGCACCGAGGGAGGTGAGGCCGGCTGAGATCAGCCGCGAGCTGCGACGGACCCAGCACGCCGAATCTGCGGATGAGATAAGTGTGTCGTGGGTGCGCTGGTGCCTGAGGGGTGTCACCGTATACACGTGAGCGACGTCCGTTGCGACGTGTTGCCCGCGCTCCTGCATCAACTGCGTGCGGAGCGTGGCGGGTCTGCGTGCACTTCACCGGTCGCTGACGGAGGCCTGCGGGGCGACACGTTGTTCGCGACTGACCTCGGTGCTCGTGTCTGCCTCGACCTCGTCCTGAGGTCGCACGCCGGAACGAATCCGCATGTCTGAGACGCCGGACCAGCCCACGGCGGGTGATCGCCCCGAGCCGAGCCGCACCGACGATGCGACCGAGCACGAACCGCTCGACGTCGCCGAGTGGGTGTCCGAGCTGCGCCGGCTGTACGTCGAGCCGACGACGAATGCCGAACAGCATCGGGAGAGCGGGATGGCGCCGCTGCGGCGAATGCTCCATCTGCGCGGCTCCCGCCACGTGGAACCGTCGGTGGAGAGCCACCCTGCGGCCGAGCTGTCGCCGATGAAGCCATCACCCACGTCGCTACGCGGCCTGGCGCAACGCCCTGATCCCGTCTCGGACCCGGCAGAAGGTCACCCCGAGCCAGCCGTCGGTGACTCGTCGGCGGAAGCCAGGTCGGAACCCATCGTGGGTTCGCCGCAGGTTGACGAGGAGTCCGGGGAGACCGAGGGTCCGAGCTCGGCTGCGTGGCTGCTCTCCTACCTCGAGGCCACCGGGGCGAGCACCAAGGACGAAGGCGCCTCGGTCGGTGCTGCGGGGGCTCGACCCGACCAGGACGTTCCGGCCGACGACGCCGTCCCGGAGGTCGACGGCCACGTCGCGGCAACGGAGGACGAGCCGGAAGCGGTGCAGGAAGAGGCAACCGACGTCACGGTCGCCTCGGACATCGAGGGGGAGGCCGCGTCGGCACCCGAGCTCGAGCCCTCCGCCACGCTTCTGATCGAACCGGAGGCCGACCCCGCTCCGGAAGAGGTTCATCAGGGCTGGCCCGAGCACGAGCGGGGGATCGAGTACGAACCGCAGTCCGAGTCCGAGTCCAGGCCCGAGCCGGACGACGGGCTACCTGACAGCGAGCCAAGCCGGGCGGATGGCGAATTGCTTCGTCCCTCGTCGGAGCTGATGGACGAGGCGCCACCAGAGCACTCTGCTGCGCCCGAATCCGCCAACGCTGGGGAACCGGAGTCGCGTCCCGCGTCCGTGGCCCTACCCGCTCTGTCCGCGCCGCCTGAGGCAGTGGGAGAAGGAGGAGCCCGAGCCGGAACCTGCGGAGTGGACTGATGAGCAGCGGGGGCCCGAGCCCGCTGTCGACGAGCTCGACGTCGCGTCGGTGCCAGGTGCCGAACCCGAGCCTGTCTGGGTGGCTGGAGCAGAGTCCGAGTCCGTTCCGGATTCGGTGAACACGGGCGTCGCGCAGCCGGAGCCCGGGTTCGTGCCGGGGCCGGTGGACACGGATGAGGCCGGACCTGAGCTGGTGGCCCAGCCCGAGCCGGCGGTCGAGCCCGACTTTGCGTCGGTCAGCGAAGGCCAGGCGGAGCCCGCGCCCGATCGATGAACCTCAAGCCCACCCCGAGCCGGTGGACGAACCCGAGCCCGAGTCCGAGTCCGTCTGGGTGGATGAGGCACTGCCCGAGCCAGAGTTCGTGCCGGGTCCGGCGGGCACGGATGACGCCGAACCCGAGTTGGGGGTCCAGCCCGAGCCGGCGGCCGAGCCCGCCCATGCGTCACTCAGCGAGGCTCAGCCGGAGCCAATCGATGAAGGACAACACGGCCTGGAGCTGGTGGACGAGCCTGAGCCTGTCTGGGTGGATGGAGCCCTGCCCGAAGGCGAAGGCGAGCGAAGCCGAGTCCGAGTTCGTGCCGGGTCCGGCGGGCACGGATGACGCCGAACCTGAGCTGGTGGCGCGGCCCGAGCCGGCGGCCGAGGCCGAGCCTGCCGGGGTGCATGAAGCCGAATCCGAGTCCGAAGCCGAGTTCGAGTCCGAGTCCGAGTTCGAGTCCGAAGGCGAGTCGAGTCGAGTCCGAGTTCGAGTCCGAAGGCGAGTTCGAGTCCGAGTCCGAGTCCGAGCTCGTGCCGGGTCCGATGGACACCGACGACGCGCAACTTGAGCCTGCGCCAGCGGACGAGGCAGAGCCCCAGACCTCGCCGACGGGTGAAGCTCAGCCGGAGTCGGCGCCGATCGATGCCCCCCAGCCCTGGCCCGCGCTGGGAGCCGGAGGTCCTGTCCGAAGCAGCGCCTGAGCGAGAGGTTGAGCCGGAGGCAGACGCGGAACCAAGGCCGGTTGTCGAGGAGGTCGTCGACCTCGAGCCAGCCCCCGTCGCGGAGGAACAGGAGCCGGCCGGAATCAGTGCGGACACTGCCGCTGCAGTTGCGGTCGACGCGGTCGCATCGGAGCCCGGGCCTGTGGACGAGGCAGCACTCGAGCCAGGAGGTGTGCCAGAGCCGGAGTTCTTGGCTGAGGCGGTCGTCGAGCCGGAACCCGAGTCCGTGGTTGAGGCGATCGGTGCGAGTCCTGAGCCTGAGTCTCTGATTGTCGAGGCGCGGCCCGCGACGGTGGTGACCACCGCAGCGGAGGCCGAGCTGGACCACGAGCCGGAACTGGTGGCGAACCTGAAGGCCGACCTCGTCGTTGACTCGGAACCAGTGTCCGTGGTCGAGGCGATCGGCGAGCCTGAGCCTGAGCCTGTAAGCGACGAGGCGGAGGCCTGCCGCGATGGTGGCGGCGGCGGAGCCGGACCTGGACCATGAATGGGAACCAGCGGCGACGGCGGACGCCGAGCCGGTCGGCGAACCCGACCCCGAGCCGGGGCGCCGAGCCGGAGCCTGCGATCGATGAGGCGGAGCTTGCAGCCGTGGCGGTGGCTACCGCGGTGTGGTGCACCACGAACCGGAACCCGCGGCGAACGCGGAGCCCGAGCCCGTCGCCGAACAAGAGCCGGAGCCTGCGAGCGACGAGGCGGAGCCTGCGGTCGTGGAGCCCGCGTTCGACCACGAGTCAGCGCCCATTGCGGTCCTTGAACCTGAATCAGAACCCGAGCCTGCGTCGGCTCTCGAACCCGAGCCTGCGTCGGCGCTCGAACCCGAGCCTGCGCCGGTCGCACCCGAGCCTGCGCCCATGGACCCAGACCCAGATGCGGTGCGGTGGACCCGGCGGCCGGCCTCGACGCCCCGAGAGCGGGTCCCCGACGAGGTGGTCGCGGAACCCGTCGGCGCCGACGAGGTCGCCGGCGCCGCGGCGGCGGCCACCAGCCACCCGGTCACCGTGTCGTGGCGCGGCGAGGACGCCATGGCCAACCTGGAGCTGGACGGGCCACGAGCGGTCGACCCCGACGACCTGATCATCGTGGAGCCCCCCTCTCAACTGGTCGCACCACCTCGACGGCGCCGCCCCCCGGCCCCCCAGGCGGAGGGCGCCACCGTCGAGGTCACCCCTGACGCGCCTCAGGTGACGCCAACCCCCGTGGCGCCGCCGACCCGCGAACCAGCGCCGAGCACACCGGCCGACGGCCCTCCAGCACGAATCGGTCGAGGGGTGCTGCTCCTGGTCGTGCTCCTCGCGATCCTGGCGGCCCTGGTCTGGTTCTTCCTGCTCCGTGACACCGACCCGGCATCCGCGCTGTCCACCACCCGTGCCGGCGTGGCGATGGTGGCGCCGGCGCTCGATCGGTGCGACGGGCCAGGGCGACCTGGCGGGCTGAGTCGCAGCCGTCCGAGGCCGCGACCGCGCCGGACCGCAGCTCAGCGCAGCGGCAGGAGCACCGGCCGGCCACCGGCCAGCAGCGGGTAGGGGTCGAGGTACGACCCGTCCCGACGGGCGCCCAGGTGCAGGCAGGCTCGGCCTCCGCAGTGTGCCGGGCCGTCGCGGACCCGGAGGGTGCCCAGCACGTCGCCGGCCGAGACGACCGCACCGTCGACCACGACGGGGTCGACGGGCTCGTAGGTGCTGCTCAGCCCTCCGCCGTGCGACACGGTCACCGTGCCGCGGCCCGCCACCACCCCCGCATGGCTCACCACGCCGCCCTCGACGGCGAGCACCGCAGCGCCGTCGGCGGCGGCGAGGTCGAGCCCGCGATGGCCCGCACCATAGGTCGACTCCGGTGCCCGGAACGGCCGGAGCACCGCCGGCCTCGGCCGCAGCGGCCACCGCCATCGCGCCCGGTCACCGGTCTCGGGCACCACCCCGGGCCGAGCCCGAGGCGAAGAGCCGGCCCGCGCTCCGGGTGTGGCCGAACCACCCGCAGGCCCGCGCACACTGGACGGCGAACCGGACCACCGCTGGAGCGACCCGGCCGGCGGCTCCGGCGGACTCGGGCCCGCCCGGGCGTCGGGTCGAGCGGCCGGCGCTGCGCCGGGAGCGCCCACCATGGCCCGCCGGCACCAGCGAGGTCGCCAGCACGACGGCCCCCGATGCGACGACGAGGGTCAGGAACGTGGATCGGAACATGCCGCCAGCCTCGCCACCACGGCGCCGACGCGGAACCGACGACCCGAACCTGTGGACGACCACGCGGCCAGGACCCGCCCTGTGGACGGCGAGCAACGGGCGTCAGCCCGTCAGCCTGTCAGCCCGTCAGCCCGTCAGCGCCTCAGACCCGCAGGGCGGCCAGCCGTCGACACGCCTCGTCGAGCACGTCGTCCCGCTTGCAGAACGCGAACCGCACCAAGGTCCGCGCCGCGTCGACGTCGTCGTGGAACACCGACACCGGCACCCCGACCACCCCGGCGCGAGCCGGCAGCTCGTGGCAGAAGGCGAGCGCGTCAGTGGCACCGAGCGGCGCGGCATCCGCGATCACGAAGTACGTCCCGAGCGGCACCGACACCGACATCCCGCGCGCGACGAAGCCCCTCGACGAGCCGGTCGCGCTTGGCCGACAGCGACGACGCCAAGCCCGGCGTACACGGCATCCGGCAGCCCGAGCCCGGCAGCGACCGCCGGCTGGAACGGCCCCGACGCCACGTAGGTCAGGAACTGCTTCACCGCCCGCACCGCCGCCACCGCCTCGGCGGGCCCCGAGCACCCAGCCGACCTTCCACCCGGTGGTGGAGAACGTCTTTCCGGCCGACGAGATCGTCAGGGTGCGCGACGCGCATCCCCGGCAGCGTCGACGACCGGCACGTGCTCCGCACCGTCGAACAGCAGGTGCTCGTACACCTCGTCGGTCACCACCCACGCGTCGTGCTCGCGGGCCAGCGCGCAGACCAGCTCGAGCTCGGCCCGCGTGAACACCTTCCCGGTCGGGTTGTGCGGCGTGTTCAGCAGCACCAGACGCGTCCGCGACGAGAACGCCGCCCGCAGCGACGCCTCGTCGACGGCGAAGTCGGGGAAGCGCAGCACCGACGTGCGCCGCACCCCGCCGGCCAGCGCGATCGTGGCGGCGTACGAGTCGTAGTACGGCTCGAAGGTCACGACCTCGTCGCCGGGCTGCACCAGGGCCAGCACCGTCGCCGCGATCGCCTCGGTCGCCCCCACCGTGACCAGCACCTCCGACGCCGGGTCCACCTCCAACCCGTAGAACCGCTTCTGGTGCACCGCGATCGCGTCGAGCAGCTCGGGCACCCCGGCTCCCGGCGGGTACTGGTTGCGCCCACCGCGGATCGCCGCCACCGCGGCCTCGAGCACCTCCGGCGGCCCGTCCGTGTCGGGGAACCCCTGCCCGAGGTTGATCGCGTCGTGCTCGGCGGCCAGCGCCGACATCGTCGGCGAAGATCGTCGTCCCGAACGGGGCGAGAGCCGCGTTTCCGAGGGGGCGACCGACGGGGCCGGGGGAGGAGGTCATGCCCGCAGGCTATTGCCGACGCACCTCCACGAGCCCGGATGCCGTGCCACGAGTCACCCGGTCGGCTCACCGACGTGCGCGATGGCCGCCAGCCGCCGCCACACCAGCGCCAGCGTGACCCCCGACCCGACGAACGCGAACCAGAACGGCGCCGTGAGCCCCCACCGATCGGCGATCACCCCACCGAGCGCCTGGCCGATGACCAGCCCGAGGAACAGCCCCACGACGTAGACCGACCCGACCCGCCCCTGGAACTCCATCGGCACGGCCCGCATCCGCACGGTCTGCGACACGGTGCCCCACACGAACGCGTACGCCCCGAAGACGACCATGATCGTGAGGGCCACCCACCCGGTGCGGGTCAGGGCCAGCGCGAGGTGGGTGAGCACCTCGAGCAGCAGGCACAGCCGCATCACCGTCGCCAGCGGCACCCGTCGCTCGATCACGTCGTACGAGCTGGTGCTCACCAGCCCACCGACGGCCACCGCGGTCGTGAGCAGCCCGTAGCCGACCGGCCCCATGCCGAGCACGTCCTGCGACCACAGCACCAGCACCGACCAGGCCGCGCCCCACGTCACGTTGAAGGCCAGGATGACCAGCGCCAGCGTGCGCACCGGCGGGTTCCGCCGGATCCAGCGCAGCCCGTCGGCGATGTCGCGGCGCACGTGGGTGCCCTCGAGGTCGCGCGGCGCGCCGGGCGGGGTCGCGATCCGGGCCACGAGCAGTGCCCCGAGCGCGACGCAGAGCACCTGCACCGTGAACGGCCACACCGTGCCCACCGCGAAGAGGAACGCCCCGACCGGCGGCCCGACCAGCTGGTTGGTGGTCAGGAACCCCGCCTGCAGCCGGGCGTTGCCGATGCCGAGGTCCTCGCGCGGCACCAGCATCGGCAGCAGGGTGCCGCTGGCACTGTCGGCGAACACCTCGGCCACCCCGAACAGGAACGTGGTGACCAGCACGACGGTCACGTCGACCCAGCCGGTGACGATGCTGACGCACAGCACCGCCACGACCAGGGCCCGCAGCAGGTCGGCGACGACCACGAGCAGCCGGCGGTCGACCCGGTCGGCGATCGCCCCGGCCCACAGCCCGAACAGCAGCCACGGCAGCCGCTGGAGCAGCGCGGCCATGGCGACGAGCACCGGGTTGCGGGTCTGCGAGGCCACGAGCAGCGGCCCGGCGGCCAGGCCGATCCCGTCGCCGAGGTTCGACGTCCACGACGACGCCAGCAGCCACCGGAACCCGGCCCCCATGCGGGGCGGCGCGACGACGTCGAGGATGCGGCCCACGAGGTCGAGAACCTACCCGCCGGATGCCGTGCCGTCACCCGAGATGAACCGGCCCCGGCACGGCATCCGGGCGTGCTCCGGCCGATTAGGCGGGCGGGGCCGCACGTCCGTAGAATGAGCACACGACCGGTCTCGGCCGGTCGAATTCGCGTGTCCTTCTCTGCGACCCCTCACGGGCGGCGCAGGGCACACCACCGCAGTGGCGGATCGCCCCCTCGGGAGCGTCCGTTCGGGGTGTGGCCCGGACACCAGGCAGGTGGATGACGACCCTCCAGGAGGAGGGGAGCGCCACCGACGGAACTGACAACCACAGAGCAAGGAGAACGACGATGGCCGTCGTCACCATGCGCCAGCTCCTCGAGAGCGGCGTCCACTTCGGGCACCAGACCCGACGCTGGAACCCGAAGATGAAGCGCTTCATCATGACCGAGCGCAACGGCATCTACATCATCGACCTGCAGCAGTCGGTGACCTACATCAACAACGCGTACGAGTTCGTCAAGGAGACGGTCGCCCACGGCGGCACCATCCTCTTCGTCGGCACCAAGCGCAGGCGCAGGAGCCGATCGCCGAGCAGGCGACCCGCGTCGGGATGCCGTACGTCAACCACCGCTGGCTCGGTGGCATGCTCACCAACTTCCAGACGATCTCCAAGCGGCTCACCCGCCTCAAGGAGCTCGAGGAGCTCGACTTCGACGACGTGGCCGGTTCCGGCTTCACGAAGAAGGAGCTGCTCATCTTCAAGCGCGAGAAGGATCAAGCTCGAGCGCACCCTGGGCGGCATCCGCACCATGGGCCGCGTCCCCTCGGCCGTCTGGATCGTCGACACCAAGAAGGAGCACCTCGCGGTCTTCGAGGCCCGCAAGCTCGGGCTGCCGGTCATCGCGATCCTCGACACCAACTGCGACCCCGACGAGGTCGACTACAAGATCCCCGGCAACGACGACGCGATCCGCTCGGTCACCCTGCTGACCCGCGTCATCGCGGACGCCGTCGCCGAGGGCCTGATCGCCCGCGCCGGTGGCCCCGCCGCCGGTGAGGAGACGTCGCCGGCCGACGAGCCGCTGGCCGAGTGGGAGCGCGAGCTGCTCGGTCCGGCGACGCCGCCGCGACCGCGGAGACCGTGGCCCCGGAGGCCGGCGAGACCGCCGCTGCCAGCCGCCGAGGCCGCCGAGGCCGAGGCGCCGCCGCCGGCTCCCGAGGTCGCGACGGCCGCCGAGGCGCCGCGCCGCCGAGGCCGAGGCCCCGGTCGCCGAGGCGCCCGCCGCCGAGGCCGCCGAGGCCGGCTGCCGAGAGGCCCCCGAGGCCGACGCCGAGGCCTGAGGCCTGCACGCACCGTCGTCGAGGCCGTCGAGGCCGACGCCGCCGAGGCCGACCCCCGTCCCGAGCAGGCCTGACCTCACCCTCGTCACCGTCCGAACCGAGCACGAAAGAGCGATAACACCGATGGCGAACTACACCGCCGCTGACATCAAGGCGCTGCGCGAGCAGACCGCGCGCCGGGATGATGGACGTCAAGACGCGCCCTCGACGAGGCCGACGGCGACATGCGCCGCAGGCCGAGGAGATCCTGCGCGTCAAGGGCCTCAAGGGCGTGACCAAGCGCGAGGGCCGCACGGCCTCCAACGGCCTGGTCGCCGCGCAGGCCGGCGCCGGCGAGGGCACCCTCGTCGAGGTCCTCTGCGAGACCGACTTCGTCGCCAAGGGCGAGCGCTTCGTCGCCCTGGCCGACCAGGTCCTCGACCCAGGCCGTCGCCACCAAGGCCGCCGACGCCGAGGCGCTGCTCGCGCGAGCGAGCTCGAGCGGCAAGACCGTCCAGGAGCTGCTCGACGAGGCCAACGCCACCATCGGCGAGAAGATCGAGGTCAAGCGCGTGGCCCGCCTCGAGGGCGAGCACGTCGTCGGTCGTACCTGCACAAGACCAGCCCCGACCTGCCCGCGCAGATCGGCGTCCTCGTGGCCACCGACGGGTGGCGACGAGCAGACGGCCAAGGACGTCGCGATGCACATCGCCGCGTTCAGCCCGAGCGTGCTCACCCGCGAGGAGGTCGACGCCGAGACGGTCGAGAACGAGCGTCGCGTCGCCGAGGCCACCGCGCAGCGAGGAGGGCAAGCCCGAGGCCGCCCTGCTCCCGCATCGTCGAGGGTCGCGTCAACGGCTACTTCAAGGAGAACGTCCTGCTCGAGCAGCCGTTCGCCAAGGAGCCGAAGAAGACCGTGGCCAAGGTCCTGCGAGGAGTCCGGCGCCGAGGCCAACGGCTTCGTGCGCTTCCGCGTCGGCAGCTGACCACCCGCCGCACCACGCAGCATCCGGATGCCGTCCGCTCACCAGAGCGGGCGGCATCCTGCTGTCCGGCGTGGGCACCCCTCACGTCGCGGTCACCGGCCACTCGCTGGTGGTCACCTCGTCAGGTGAGGAACCGACAGAGCTGCCGTTCCAGGTGTGGGGTGTAGGGCACGCGGGTCACGGCCAGCGACGGTTTCAGCAGACGCGCCCGATCCCGGTCATCGCGCCGACGACGACGGGACGGCCGAGGTCGGGGACCGGTACCGGAAGCTGCACCGGGGTGTCCACCGGCATGTTCTCGGGCCCCGGCTCCGCCTCGACCGGTGCGCGCCCGCGCGGCCATCACCGCGGCGCTGGTGCGGGCGTGACCGTCGAAGCCGAAGCCGCAGAGGAAGGCAGAGCCGATGCCGCGGCCGCGGTCGCAGGTGGGGTGGCAGCCGCAGCCGAAGCCGCGGTCACGGTCGCAGCCGCAGCCGCGTCGGTCGCGACGGCAGGTGCGGCGCGGCCCCAGGCGCAGCCACGGCGCAGCCGGAGCGGAAGCCGAGCCCC
This sequence comes from uncultured Actinomycetota bacterium, assembly GCA_963782695.1. Lineage (GTDB taxonomy): Bacteria > Actinomycetota > Actinomycetes > Actinomycetales > Dermatophilaceae > Fodinibacter. Next base: position 124,039 of record CAWAKY010000030.1, read on the forward strand.
AGCCCAGAGCAGGGGCGGCGGCTCGGAGACGTACACCCGGCCGAGGGGCGTCCTGACCTGCACTCGGTGCCGCGGGGATGCCCCCCGGGTGCCCGTGTCGACCGCGGGGACGGCCAAGGTGAGCCACCCCGGAGCCTCCTTGCCGTAGTTGCACCGCTCGCACTTGCCCGTGCCGCTGTGGAAGCTGGTGACACCACCAGCGCGCGACGGAGTCGTGTGGTCGGCATGGGCGATCGGAGCCTCGCACCAGGGCGTGGTGCACACGTCGTCACGCAGGATGAGCATCCGTCGCAGGAGGCCGTCGAACAGGCGGCGGCGCGACTCCATGGCGACCAGGTCGCGCCCGTCGGGGCTCGTGTAGAGCCGTCGCAACCACACGGTGCTCGCCTCGGCAGCGGCGCCGCCGCTGCCACGGGTTCGTGGGTCGCCACGGAGCCACGCTCGCGCCACCGGCGCCGGCAGTGAGCCGTGGCCCGGGATGCGCGCCGGTTCCATCAACGACCGGTCGGGGTCTCCCGTACCCAGCAGGGACCGGTCGGTCATGACGAGGTGCACCTCGACCGGTTGGAGCCCGCCCTCGGCGCGGCCGGAGAGCAGGCTCAACGCGGTGTCGGCGGCGATCGCGCCGGCCGCCCTGCCAGCAGGTTCCTCGTCGGGGGCCTGACCCGTCGCCACGGCCCGAGCCCGCGCTCGCAAGGCCGCCGAGGCACCGACCACGTCGACGAGCGGCCCGAGCACGGTGAGGTATGCCATGCCATCAGGGGCCGGGCGCACGCTCACCCGACGGGACCGCACGGCATCCTCCATCCGTTTCAGCACGGACGCGACGTCGAGCTCCTGCGCGACCCGCCGCGCGGCCCGCTCGGCTCCGCGGACCCCGAGCCGCGCGAGCAGCGGCCCGACGCGACGGTCGACCTCGGCTCGGTGCTCGAGGCTCAGCACGCTGGTCGCCTGCACCATGAGCAGCGCGTGGCGCTCGGAGCACGAGCCGTCGGTCAGCGCCTGCATCGTGCAAGGCATCTCGTCGACCAAGGCGCGGGCCAGGCCGACGAAGCGGTCGCCGAGGGTGGGCGGCTGCCGGCGTGCGAGGGCGATCTCGGCCCCGACCGAGCGCACGGCGTCATGCGGCTGACGAGGCTTCCCGGGACTGGCGCACGGCATGGGTGAGCCGTGCCTGCGCAGCGGCACCAGTGCCCTTGAGCCGCTCGATCTCGGCGACGAGGTCGACGCGCTCGCGGTCGGTCAGGGCGTCGGGTGGCAGCGCGCCCAACCAGGAGCGGAACGCACGCACGGTGGCGCTGGGGGGGCCGACCCCGTCTCCACGCCCTCGCCGAGCTGCACGTCATCCATGCACTAATCGTACAAGTGTCCAACGACAGGACCATGAGACCGACCGGCCTGTGGATGACCGACGCCGGCGACCGGGGCTGTGGACGACGACGGCCCAAACCACGACCCACCGGCCGAGCTCAGGCGTCGCGCACGCCCGCGCCGGTGACCGGCGGCCGGTCGCTCCACGGGAAGGTGACCCACCGGTCGGTGTCGCGCCACACGTAGTCGGGGCGCACCACCGAGCGGGGCTTGGCGTAGATCGTCGCGGTGCGCACGGTTCCGACCTTGCCCGCGCAGAAGTCGTGCACGGACGCCAGGGTGAGCCCGGTGTCGGCGACGTCGTCGGCAACGAGCACCAGTGCGTCGTGCAGGTCGACGAAGTCGGGAGCGGGCGGGAGGATCCGCGGCACCTCGAGGCGCTCGTCGACGCCGGTGTAGAACTCGACGTTCATCGTGTAGGTGTTCTTCACCCCGAGTGCGTAGCCCAGGGCGCCGCCGATCAGCAGTCCACCGCGGGCGATGGACAGGATCATGTCGGGCACGCCGTCAGCGGCCACCCGCTGCGCGAGGTCCCAGATCGACCGGTCGAAGTCGGCCCACGTGAGGACTTCGCGCTCCTGCTCCATACGGCTTCATGCTGCCACCGCGCGGAGGGGTGGCGTCAGGTCGTCCACCAGCGTGCTCTCCCCGGACGACGACGCACCTCGCCGGCCGGCGCACCGCAGGTCCGGAGGACGTCCGGCCGAAGACCTTCGTCGTCAGCCCCCTGGCCGTCCCACGCGGGCAGTGGGCCGTCGGCACGGAGAAGCAGAGCGTCGTCGAGCGGCAGGCCACCGGCGTTGCCCTACACGGTCGGCGGCTGTGCCACCTGGGCCGTCCACGGCGGCCGTGCCGGCCGTCGCCATGCAGAAGCCGGGCTGACGCAGTCGACGGCCACGTCGAGTCTGGCGGAGCGGCGCGCGGCCGCGGTTGACCCACGCGGTGCCGTTCCAGGCACCGCGCGTCCGCCCGGGCCACGGCGAGGCAGAACGTGGACGTCGGGCAGTCCCCGCCGCGTGCCGTACTCCCAGGTCGACGGCAGGGACGTGCGGCGACCAGCCGGTGCGTTCCACTGCAGGAGTTGTCGCCCGGCAGCGAGAAGCACCGCGTGCCGTGGCGCAGACCGGCCGGCCGCGGGGTGCAGGGCGGTGGGTTGCCGCCCCAGGTGCCGACCTGCGCACCCGCCAGGTCGACGCCCAGGTCCAGCGACCATGCAGGTCGAGCCGGCGCAGTCGGCGGCGACGGGCCCTCGGACAGGGTGGTGCGGGGCCAGGAGGTGCCACCCGACCAGTCGCAGCACGTTTCCAAAGGCGTCGGTCGCCAGGCAGGACGTCGCGGAGGTGCAGTCCAGGACGCGAACTCCACCGCGGTGTTGGCGAAGGTGGTCCGGCGGTCCAGGCGATCCGGTCCACGCGGTTGAAGCGACCCCGCTCGTCGACCACCAGGCAGCTCGATCGCCGAGGCGCAGTCCAGGGCGCGCGCGGTCAGGGCCGCGCCGATCGCGCTCGGTCCAGGAGGAGCCGTTCCAGCGCTTGGCACCCTCCCTCTGCCGGACCGCTGCCGGTGCCGACCAGGGTGCACGACGTGGAGGTCGGGCAGGACGAGGTCCATGTCACGATGAGGGTGGCGCTGTCGCCGCTCGGCGGCCGGCCGGCCGCGGACCAGGTCACCCCGTACACGGTGCGGTACTGGCCTCGACGACGGCCATGCACCAGGTGCTGCTCACGCAGGACAGCTCGCCCTGGTGCCGTAGCGCGAGGAACTTGGTCGTCGCCGTCGTGCCCGACACCCGATGAAGTAGACGGACACCGACTCGTGGCTGGGTCAGGAGGGAGCAGGTCGAGGTCGGGGCAGCGACACGCCCGGGCGCCGCAGCGGCCGGCGATGTGACAGGCTCCCGCCGATCGAGCCGCCGGTCCACCGCTCGAACTCGCCTCGCGGTGCGCGCCGCCGGGGCCAGCCCGCACGCCGTCGTGCTCCAGCACGAGACTCCTTGTGGAGTGGTGGTCGGCCTTGACGCGTCCAGGAGCCCGCCCGCCAGGTCGGCGAGCCCGGCCGTCCCGGAGCACGGCGAGGCAGAACGTGGTCGTCGGGCACGACACGGCCATGAAGTCGTAGGAGTAGGGGTTGAGCGGGTCGGGTCGGCAGCTCCCGGAGGTCGCCCACGCGCCGCCGGACCAGATCCACGACTCACCGAACGTCCGACGGCCAGGCACCAGGTCGTCGTGGGGCACGAGACGTCGACGGGGCCACCGGCATAGGGGCTGACCCTCGCCCCGCCGTCCACGTCAGGGGCGTCGCGCCGGCCGTGGTGAGCGCCGGCTCCGAAGGTTGCCGCCGGCATCCTTGCGTGTACGCGGCGTACGTGTAGTCCACTCCCGGGGCGGCTGTCGCGTCGGTGAACGCCAGGGTGGTGGCGTTCCCGTTCCAGACCGGTGACCCTGGTCAGGGCGATGCCGGGGAGTGCCCGGCCAGCCGACGTGACCACGTAGCCGGCGGCGCCGGTGACCGCCGGCCACGGACCCGCACGCCGGACCCCTGTGCGGCCTCCGGCCACGGTGGCCGGTGCCGCCGGGCCCGAGCCGGCCATCGTCGGCTGGACGATGGTGGCGACCTGGTCGACCACGAGGTGCATCGACGAGGTCGACGAGACGGTCAGGCGCACGTTGCCGTTCAGCCCGGCCGGCACGACCACGAGGGCGGCCCGCGCGGCCGGCACCGGCACGGTGAGCTGCGCGATGTTCGGAGTCGCCCGCGCCGTCGGCGGAGACCACGACGAAGCCGGACCGCTGGGCGCCGACGGCGGTGATGTTCAGCACCGTCGCGCCGCCACCGGCCCACACCGACCTCACGCCGCCCGACTCGACCGGCGGCGCCCAGCTGCCGGTTCGGGTGTCCAGGAGCCGAACCGGCTCCCGGGGAGCCAGCGACCCGGTGACGGTGGGCGTCCCGGCGACGGTCCAGGCGAGGACGTCGACGACGACGTGGGCGGTGGTGCCGACGGACAGGCGCAGGTCGATGGTGCCGGTGGGGGACACGGCGGTGGTGACGGCGTTGGCGATGGTGCGTCCGGCGGTGAAGTTGACCGAGGAGGTGGTGGCTTTCCCGGGGCCGGGGTCGGTGGGGGTGACGGCGAGCCAGCCGGCCGCGGTGGGGGTGACGACGGTGACGTTGAGGGTCACCGACCCGACGTCGGCGGGCACGCCGCTCGGCCGGTGACCTGCAGGTGGGCCAGCCCGCCGGAGGGCAGGGCGCCGGTGCGCCCGCCCAGGCCGGTGCGGGTGTCCATCAGCCGGGCCGGGGGAGAGGTGGCGGTGGTGCCGGGTTCGGTGGGGGTGCCGGCGGTGGTCCAGCCGGCGAGGTCGGCGAGCAGGTGCACGGTGCCGGTCCCGGTGAACCGCAGCGCAGATGGTGCCGTCGGCGCCGACGGCGACGACGGTCAGGTTGGTGATGTTCTGGCCGGCGGATGACGTTCACGGTGGAGGCGGTGGGCACGGCGGCGCCGCCGGGGTAGGCGGTGACGAACCCCGAGCCGGTGGCGCCGGTGACGGTCACGTGCACGGCCACCGCGCCGACCCCGGATGCCGGGACCCCGCCGGCCCCGAGCACGGTCACCGACGTCGTCGACACCGGTCGCCCGGGTCCCCTTGGCCGCGCCCAGCCCGGAGCGGGTGTCGAGCACCCGCCGAGCCGGCAGCACGTGCATCGCACCGGCAGCGTCATCGGCCGCAGCCACAGCGGGGCGCCGACCGCACCGCATCCGCCGTCGTCCCACCGCGCACCGGCGCCCGGCCTGCGCCACCAGCGACGCCGGTCAGCGCGGCCGTCAGCGCGGCGAGGGCGATGCGGGCGGCCCGCGAGCCGGCCGTGCACAGGGTCCACCAGACGTGTTCCCCATAGGCGACGACGCAGCGGCTGGTTCCGACGCAGGTGACAGCTGGGGGTCGGCCGAGAGTGTCACCGAACGGCCGCCCGGTCTCGGACCACTTCGTGCCGTCCCACGGTCAGGAGACCGGCGTTGGCGCACGACGAGGCAGTGGGTGGTGCTGCGGCAGGCGAGGTCGCCCCCGCTGCTGGGGACCGCGCTCGACGCGCGCCACCCGGATCCGGGGAGACACCGCCGTGGTCTGCGCCGCCCTTGGCCATGCAGAACGTGGCCGAGAGGCAGTCGCCCGCCACCCAGGCGTCGGAGTCCACCGGGATCTTCCCGCGCGAGGTCCACCGCGCCCGTTCCAGGTCGCCGAGGCCCGGGTCAGCTGGTTGAAGGCCAGGCAGAAGGTCGAGGTGGGGCAGTCGCCCTCGATTTCGTAGGGGTCGCCGAGGTCGACCGGCATCGTGATGGGTTCGCTGCTCCACCGGGAGCCGTTCCACGCGGAGTAGGTGTTCCACCCCAGCGAGAAGCAGCGCGTCGAGGAGGCGCACAGGACGGACTCCGTGAGGCCGGTCGCGGTGGGTCCCGGCGAGGTCGGCCCCCACGTGCCGCTCTTTCGGGTGCGCCAGGTGCCTTGCAGGGGGTCGACGGTCATGCAGGTCGACCCCGCGCAGTCGAGGTGTGACCGGGTCTCCGACACGTACTTGCGCGTCCACGACGCGCCGCCGGACCACTCCAGGGCGTTGCCGTACCAGTCGGTGGCGACGCAGTTCGAGGGCGACAGGCAGTCGAGCCCGCCGAACCCGCCTCGGCTCGTGGCGAACGTGGTGCGGCTCGTCCACGACGACCCGGTCCACCGGGTGAAGCGGCCTCGCGCGTCGACGACCGTGCACGCCGACGACGAGGCACAGTCGACCGATCGCTCGGTGTTCCAGCCCGCCCCGATGTTGCGAAGCGACCAGGACGTCCCGTTCCACCCAGCGCTCCGGCGCCCGTGGCGCTGCCACCGATCCCCGACGAGGGTGCAGGAGGTCGTGGTCGGGCAGGACAGGTCCATGGTCACGAAGAGCGGTGCACCTGTCGCCGTGGAGGCCTCCTTGGGAGCGGACCACGTCGTGCCGTACCCGGTTCGGTACTTGCCGTCGACCACGGCCATGCACCACGTGGAGGTGGCGCAGGAGAGCTGGCCCTGGTAGTCGGCACCGAGGTACTTGGTCGCTCGCGGAGCCGCCCGCGGGGACACGGTGGACGTAGATCGACGTCGTCGTCTTGGTGAGGAACGAGCAGGTCGACGTCGGGCAGCTGAGCGAGAACGCGCCGTTGCGACCGGAGATCGCCACACCGCCGCTCAGGGCGCCGCTGGTCCAGCGCTCGAACTCCAGGCCCGAGCCGGCCGCGTAGTCGACCGCCAGACCACACCCGGTGGTGCTCCAGCACGAGACGTCGCTGTAGCTCCTCGGGGTCGTGGTGACGGTCCAGGTCCCCGCCTTCCAGGTGGCGACCCGGCTGTTCCACAGCGTGGCGAGACAGAAACCGGTGGTGGGGCACGAGACGGCGTTGAAGCCGAGGTTCGACCCCGAGCTCGAGCTGTCGACGGCTCCCGAGGCCGCCCACGACCCACCGGACCAGACCCACGACTCGCCGTACTCGCCGACCGCGAGGCACCAGGTGGTGGTCGGGCAGGACACGTCGGCGGGCCGGCCCGCGAAGCCACTCGCCTTGAGCCCGGCGTGAACCTCAGCGGGGCGCCGGTCGCCTCCGTGTGGGCCGCCTCGGACCAGTTGCCCAGGGCGTCTCGGGCGTACACCGCGTAGTGGTAGGTGTGCCACGGCTCGGCGGAGGTGTCCTTGGCCGACGACGCGGTGCCCGGGGCGGTGACGACGAGGGTGCCGTCGAAGGGGGAGCGGGGCGGGCCCGACTGCTTGCGGCGCACGACGATGGATGCCGTGCCTGCCGGGGGTGCCGCCCAGCCGATCTGGGTGCCCGTCGTTCCCTCGCCGCCCAGCGGCTGCTGGATCGGAAGTGGGTCCGACTCCGCGAGCAGCGGGCCGGCCACGGTAGCCACCTCGTCCACGACGAGGTGCGCCCCCGCCGTGGGCAGGGTGAGCCGCACCTTGCCGTTCGTGGTGCCCGGCACGTAGACCAGGGCGGCCCGGGCCGAGCCGACCGGGAAGGACAGCTGTGAGGAGCTGGGGGTACCGGACCCAGCGCCCGCCACCGTGACGTAACCGGGTGCCGAGGCCCCCACGGCGGTCACGTTGAGGACGACACCCCCGGTGCCGCCGGCGTCGACCTCGAGCGCGGCCCCCGTCGACGGGCGGCCGCCCACCGTGCGGGTGTCGAGGAGTCGGGTGGGCTGGTGGGCGGTGAGGGCGCCGTCGAGCGGTGGGGGTGCCCGGCGCGGTCCAGGCGAGGACGTCGATGACCATGTGGGCGGTGGTGCCGGTGGACAGGCGTAGGTCGATGGTGCCGGTGGGGGACACGGCGGTGGTCACGGCGTTGGCGATGGTCTGGCCGCGGACGAAGTTCAGTGAGGAGGTGGTGACCTTGCCGGTGCCGGGGTCGGTGGGGGTGACGGCGAGCCAGCCGCCGTTGGTGGGGGTGACGGCGGTGACGTTGAGGGTGACGCAGCCGACCGGTGGTGGGGATGCCGCGCGCGGCCGGTGACCTGCAGGTGGGCCAGGCCGCCGCTGGCGGGCAGGGCGGGGCCTGGTGCGCCCGCCCAGGCCGGTGCGGGTGTCCATCAGGCGGGCCGGGGTCACGGTGGCGGTGGTGCCGGGGTCGGTGGGGGTGCCGGCGGTGGTAGCCGGCGACGTCGGCGACAGCTGCACCGTGCCGGTGCCGGTGTAGCGCAGGTTGATCCGTGCCGTCGCCGCCGAGCGGGACGACGGTCAGGTTGGTCGATGTTCTGGCCGGCGGTGACGTTGAGGGTGGAGGCGGTGGGCAGGGGTGGTGCCGCCGGGGTAGGCGGTGACGTACCCGTTGCCGGTGGCTGCCGGTGACGGTCACGTGCAGACGACGGCACCGACGCCGGATGGCGGGGACACCGCCGTGACCGAGCACGGTGACCGTCGTGGTCGACCCGCGCCGCCCGGGCGCCCTTGGCCGCACCGACCCCGGATCGGGTGTCGAGCACCCGCACGTGCCGGCAGCACGTGCATCGCACCAGTCACCCCGTCGGCCGCGGCCGCCGCGGATGCCGCGGGCACGGCACCTGCGCTCGCGCCCACCACGCACCGGCGCCGGCCTGGGCGACCGTCCCCGACACCGCGACCAGCGCGGCCGCGACCACCCCCACGCACAGCCGACCCCGACGCATCCCGCACCCTCTCGTTCCGCCCACGGGCCGAACGAGTCGTGGTGCGCGATCGGATCATAGGGCCGCAGGCCGGGGGGCACCATGGCGTCGGGGCCGTTCTGCGAGAACTCGCAACGTGACGCGCATACTGGGGTCGGGAGGTGGCGACCATGGGTGACGCCGAGCACACCGAGCAGGCCAGCGACGCACACCGCCGCAGGAGCAGGCGGCCCTCGAGAAGCGGGTGCACGTCGACCTGCCGCGGGTTCGCCCCGAGGACATGGTGACCACCCAGGACGTCGACCCCCCGCAGGACCCCCGCGGCGGCCGCGACACCGACAACGAGTTCATGCTGCGCAACGCCGGCTGGTGACCTCCTCGCTCGACGGGTGCCCCGGCATCCGGGGTGATTTCGGGGTTCGGTGAGCGCGCCCGCCTGTGAAAGGATCGGGTGACCGCTGCGCACCACCGCCGAGGAGGCCCCGTGACCACGCACGCCCTGACCGAGGCAGCACCGACCGCCGAGGCCGACCGTCCCGCCCGGCGGGTGCTCCTCAAGCTCTCCGGTGAGGTGTTCGGCGGCGGCAAGGTCGGGGTCGACCCCGACGTCGTGCGCGGCATCGCCCGGCAGATCGCCGCGGCCGTGCGCGAGGGCATCCAGGTGGCGGTCGTCGTCGGCGGCGGCAACTTCTTCCGCGGCGCCGAGCTGCAGCAGAAGGGCATGGACCGCTCGCGCGCCGACTACATCGGCATGCTCGGCACCGTGATGAACTGCCTGGCCCTCCAGGACTTCCTGGAGAAGGAGGGCATCGACACCCGCGTGCAGACGCGCCATCACGATGGGGCAGGTCGCCGAGCCGTACATCCCGCGCCGCGCCATCCGGCACCTCGAGAAGGGCCGGGTCGTCATCTTCGGCGCCGGCGCCGGGATGCCGTACTTCTCCACCGACACGGTCAGCGCCCAGCGGGCCCTGGAGTGCAAGTGCGACGTGGTGCTGATGAGCAAGAACGGCGTCGACGGGGTCTACGACTCCGACCCGCGCACCAACCCCGACGCGCGCAAGCTCGAGCGGGTCAGCTTCGAGGACGCCCTGCGCAGCGGCCTGCGGGTCGTCGACGCGGCGGCCTTCAGCCTGTGCATGGACAACGAGCTGCCGATGGTGGTCTTCGGCATGGAGGGCGACGGCAACATCACCCGGGCCCTGCTCGGGCGAGCGCATCGGCACCCTGGTCTCCGCCGCCTGACGCCGCCCTTCGCGCAGTGGGCCCGCCCGCCTGCGCCGTTTGACACACTGGACCCGACCGCCACGCTCGCCGCGCGGCAGATGCGAAGGAGAGCCGCCCCGATGATCGACGAGACCTTGTTCGAGGCCGAGGAGAAGATGGAGAAGGCCGTCGAGGTCGCCAAGGAGGGCTTCGCCGGCATCCGCACCGGGCGGGCCCACCCGGGCATGTTCCAGAAGATCCTCGTCGACTACTACGGCGCGCCGACCCCGCTGCAGCAGCTCGCGTCCTTCCAGAACCCCGAGGCGCGCACGATCATCATCAGCCCGTTCGACAAGTCCTCGATGCACGCCATCGAGAAGGCGATCCAGCAGGCCGACCTCGGCATCAACCCGAGCAACGACGGCACGATCATCCGCTGCGTCATGCCGGTGCTCACCGAGGAGCGCCGCCGCGAGTACGTCAAGATGGCGCACACCCAGGCCGAGGACGCCAAGGTCTCGGTGCGCAACATCCGCCGCCACGCCAAGACCGACCCTCGAGAAGCTCGTCAAGGACGGCGACGTCGGCGAGGACGAGGGCTCGCGCGCCGAGAAGGAGCTCGAGACGGTCACCAAGAAGCACGTCGACCTGATCGACGACCTGCTCAAGCACAAGGAAGCCGAGCTCCTCGACGTCTGAGCGCGCCACGACGATGACCGACGCCCCAGCCGACACCGCGGACCCCACCGACGGCCTCCCCGACGCCGCCGACGCCCCTGACGCCGAGGGACGCTCGACGAGGTCGCCGGAGCGCGCCGCCGACCCCGAAGGCCGGCCGCGACCTGCGCGCCGCCGTCGGCGGTGGGCCTGCTGCTGGCCGGCCTGGTCATCGGCACCCTGGTCATCGACGCCCGGGCCTTCCTGGTCGTCGTCGTCGTCGCGGTGTCGCTACGGCGCCTGGGAGCTGCGCCGGGCGATCGCCACCCGCGGCATGGTGGTGCCCGCTCGTGCCGCTGCTGCTCGGCTCGGCCGGGATGCTCGTGTCGGCCTACCTGCGCGGCGCCGAGGCGCTCGTCGTGACCTTCGGCCTGACCATCGTCGGCCTGCTCGTCTGGCGGGTGGCCGACGGCCTGGCCGGTGCCGCCCGCGACCTCGAGCGCCTCCGCGCTCGTCGCCTTCTACCCGATCTTCCTCGGCGGGTTCGCCGCGATGATGCTCGCGGCGCCCGGCGACGGGCGGCAGCGGATCGTCGTCTTCATCCTCGTCACGGTGTTCTCGGACATCGGGGGGTACGCCGTCGGCGTCATGTTCGGCCGGCACCCGATGGCGCCGTCGCTCAGCCCGAAGAAGTCGTGGGAGGGCTTCGCGGGCTCGGTGGTCACCTGCGCCGTCGTCGGGGCGATCGCGCTGCCGCTGGTGCTCGGTGGCCTGTGGTGGGCCGGCGCCATCCTCGGCGTCGCCGCCGCGTCCGGCGCGACCCTGGGCGACCTCATCGAGTCGAGCATCAAGCGCGACCTCGGCATCAAGGACATGGGCGCGCTGCTGCCCGGGCACGGCGGCCTGATGGACCGGCTCGACTCGCTGGTCGTCGTCGCGCCGATCGCCTGGGCGCTGCTGCATGTGGTTCGTGCCGCTCGGCTGAGCGCCGAACGACCCGCGTGAGCGAGGTCGGGTCAGCCCGCGGCGCGGCGGCTGAGGCCGAGCAGCTGCTCGAGCACCTCGGTCGGCTGCACGCTCATCGTGCCGTCGGCCTCCTCGGTGGTCAGGCAGGTGATCTGCCGGCCCAGCCAGTGGTAGGCGTGCACCGACACCGGGCTGGTGCCCTCCTCGTGCATCCGCTGCGCGTAGTCGGGCACGAGGTCGAGCGCGTCGCGGATCTCGGCCGGCGTCGAGCACGGCTGGAGCAGGATGGCGTGGCGGTACGGGCACGGCGAAGACGAAGCCGTTGCGGTCGTCGACGTCGGGCAGCCAGCGGTGGGCCGCGTCGTTGAGGAAGCGCGCGAAGCTCGCGGTGTACGGGGAGTCGCCCATCACGGCGTAGACGCTGCGGTTGCCCTCGCCGACCCGCTGCACGTCGACCGGCGTGGTCTCGAGCAGGTCGAGCAGGTTGTTGCGGCCGGTGTTGACCAGGCTGGGGATGCGGCGCCCGATCTCGGCGATGCGGGAGTCGGGCAGCGTGACGACCGCCGTGGGCAGGTCGAGCGTGAGCACCTCGTGGATGTGGTCGGCGAACCGGGAGGCGTAGGAGAACCCGAGCCCGGTGGCCTGGATCCGCTCCGCCCCCACGAGCCGTGAGGTCAGCGCCGCGTCGAACTCCTCGCGCGACAGCGCGGCGATGTCGGTGTCCGCGGCAGCGGTGAGGCGTTCCAGGTGCTCGCGCACCGAGTCCTCGAACTCACTGGTCTCGTCGTCGACATCCGGAACGATGCGCATCGGCACCGGCTCGGTTCGGACCAACGCATCCGGCGGAGCAGATGTCCGCGGAGCGGGTCTGTGACGTCTTGAAGCGATCGAACAGGCCCATGGCCGTTCCTCATTTCGAGCATTCCCGTTCCCCTGCGAAACGAGACAGTTCCACGGTAGGGGTACGAGGACCCTTCCCGCCACGGAGTCGTGGTATTGCCCCGGCGCCACCGCTCGAGCGGTCGTCGCCCCGGCGGGGCCGTGCGGCGGGAGCGCGGTACTCGCCCCACCAGTCCCACCAGTCACGCCGCTCGCCGGATGGCGGGTTCGCACGCGCCGACCTGAGAGAATCGCCGCACCATGTCAGAGACCCCTGCCCCGCGCCCCGCCCCCGGCCAGCTCACCTTCGCGGCGCCGCGGCGCGGCAAGCCGCCGCGCCACCTCGCCGACCTCACCCTCGCGCGAACGGCGCGAGGCGGCCGTCGCGCTGGGCCACCCGGCCTACCGGGCCGGCCAGCTCTCGACCCACTACTTCGAGCGGCTGGTCGACCGGCCCGAGGAGATGACCGACCTGCCCAAGGCGGTGCGCGACGACCTCGTCGGCGACCTGCTGCCGACCCTGCTCACCCCGGTGCGCAGCCTCACCGCCGACCGCGGCGCCACGGTCAAGCAGGTCTGGCGGCTGCTCGACGGCGCCCTCGTCGAGTCGGTGCTGATGCGCTACCCGGACCGGGTCACCGTCTGCATCTCCAGCCAGGCCGGCTGCGGCATGAACTGCCCGTTCTGCGCCACCGGCCAGGAGGGGCTGACCCGCAACATGTCGACCGCCGAGATCGTCGAGCAGGTCGTGGCCGCCGCCCGGCTCGCTGCGCCGCGGCGAGCTGCCCGCGATCGGTGGAGGCGGCGAGGGCGCCGGGCTCGGCGACGAGGCCGACGGGCCCGCGGAGCCCGGCTCCGAGGATGCCGGGTCGGGGCCGACCCGGGTCAGCAACGTGGTGTTCATGGGCATGGGCGAGGCCCTGGCCAACTACAAGGCCGCGATCGGCGCGATCCGCCGGCTCACCGACCCGGCGCCGTCGGGCTCGGCATCTCGGCCCGCGGCATCACGATGTCGACCGTCGGGCTGGTGCCCGGCATCGACAAGCTCGCCGAGGAGGGCATCCCGGTGACCCTGGCGCTGTCGCTGCACGCCCCCGACGACGAGCTGCGCGACGAGCTGGTGCCGATCAACACCCGCTGGAAGGTCGACGAGGCGATCGACGCGGCCCACCGGTACTACGAGGCCACCGGGCGGCGGGTGAGCATCGAGTACGCCCTGATCCGCGACATCAACGACCAGGCCTGGCGGGCCGACCTGCTCGGCGAGAAGCTCAACCGGCGCGGTCGCGGCTGGGTGCACGTCAACCCGATCCCGCTCAACCCGACCCCCGGTTCGAAGTGGACCGCGTCGCGGCGCGGGGTCGAGCAGCAGTTCGTCGAGCGGCTGCGCGCGCACGGCATCCCGACGACGGTGCGCGACACCCGCGGCTCCGACATCGACGGGGCCTGCGGCCAGCTGGCTGCGTCGACCGCCTGAGCGGCTTACCCTGAGCGGGTGCGACGACGCCTGCCCGCGGTGACAGCCGCCCTCGCCCTGCTGCTCGCCGGGTGCGGGACCGAGCCCGACCTGCCCGCCGGGCTGCGCAGTGCCGACAGCCACGCCACCTCCCACGCGGCGGCGCCGTCCACGTCGACGACCAAGGCTGCCGTCAAGGACGTTCCGCTGCGCGCGGGCGAGCGCTTCCAGAACATCAGGTTGACCTCCGCCTACACGCCGAAGGCGCCGACGGCCACCGGCACCGACGACTACCGGTGCTTCCTGCTCGACCCGGAGTTCGACACCGACCAGCTGGTGAGCGGGGTGCAGATCTCGCCGGACAACGCCGCGATCGTGCACCACGTCATCGTGTCGAAGGTCGAGCCGAAGGACGTCGCCAAGGCGCAAGCCGCTCGACGCGAAGGACCCCGGTGACGGCTACACCTGCTTCGGTGGTGCCGGGATCGCCGGCGTGGCCGGTGGCAACCTCGACGACGCCGACTGGGTCGGCGCCTGGGCTCCCGGCGGCGGTGAGCGGGTGATGGCCGAAGGACATCGGCATCCCGCTGCGGGCCGGCACCCAGCTCGTCGTGCAGATGCACTACAACCTGCTGGCCGGCACCGGTGCCGACCGCAGCACCGTGCGCCTGCGCCTGTCCGAGGCGAAGGGCTCGGACCGCACACCGCTGCAGACGATGCTGCTGCCGGCCCCGGTCGAGCTGCCCTGCCGCGACGACCGGACCACGGGCCTGTGCAACCGCACGCTGGCCGTCGCCGACCTGCAGCAAGCGGTTCGACGAGAACCCCGCGACTGCCGACCTGCTGCACCTGCTCTGCGGGCCCGTGCAGCCCGGGTCGGTGCAGAGCTGCACCCGCCCGATCCGCTCGGACGGCCACGATCCGGGCGGTGGCCGGCCACATGCACCTGCTCGGCCGCGCGATCACGGTCGACGTCAACAAGGGCACCCCGAAGGCCGAGCGCGTGCTCGACATCGCGAACTGGAACTTCGACGACCAGGGCAGCATCCCGCTGAAGAAGCCGGTGGACATCGGCCCGGGCGACACCATCACCGTCACCTGCACGCACGACCAGGGGCTGCGCGACCTCCTGCCGTCCTTCCGCGGCACCACCGAGCGCTACGTCGCCTGGGGTGAGGGCACCACCGACGAGATGTGCCTGGGCATCGTGCTCATGACGGCTCGCTGAGGGCCTGCAGCTCCTCGGCCAGCCGGGCGGCCGCGTCGACCGCCGACGCCGCGTCCCGCTGCGCCCGCTCGTGGTCGCGGGACGCCGTCTCCTCCGCCTCGGTCGCCGCCTCGACCTCGGCGTCCAGGTCGTGCAGGCGGCGTCGGGCCTCCTCCCGCGCCGACTCGACCTGCTCGCGCTCGTGCCGGGCCCGGGTGAGGTCGGCCGCGGCAGCCTCGGCCTGCTCGTGGGCCTCCCGAAGGGCCGCCTCCGCCTCGGCGACCGCCTGCTCCGCCTTCGCGACGAGCCGTTGCCGGGCCGGGTCGGGGCGCGCCTCGTCCTGCGTCCCGACCCCACCCGCGGATGCCGTGGCGTCCGGCTCGGCGCCGGGCGGCGCCAGCGCCACGACCCGGGACAGGTCCACGGGCTCGATGCCGGTCGAGCTGAACGTGTCGGTCAGCAGCCCGGTCGACAGCGCGACCCCGGCGGCGGCGTCGACCATCGCCGAGCGCAGGGTCTCCTCGACGTCGGCGGTGGTCGCGTCCGTGACCCGACGCCCGGCATCCGCGGCCCAGGTCGCGCGCCTGCTCGGCCACCGCCCGGGTGAGCTGTCGGCGCTGCCGGTCCAGCGCCCGCAGCTCGTCAGCCGCCAAGGTGCCCTGGGCCGCCCGCAGCTGCGCCCCCAGGTCGAGCACCTGCTGCACCTCGTCGGCGTGCTGGCGCACCAGCTGGTTGAGCAGCCACGCGCCGGCGGTGGGCTTGCGCAGCGACTGCACCCGCCCGGCGAGCTCGGCGTCGCCGTCGGCCTTGGCCAGCTTGGCGCGGGCGTTGCGCGCCGCGGTGAACTCCTCCGGGACCAGCCCGTACAGCTCGCGCGCGACGTCCTCGATGCTCACCCGGTGATCGTGTCAGGGAAGCGGGCCGCGTCAAGCGAGTTCGGCACGGCAGTGGGCGAATTGCGGATTTCTCCGGCGGCGGGCCGAGCGCGCCAATTCGCCGTGCTGCGGACCAATGGTAAAGAAATGTTAAAGGCTAACTGAGAATGTGTTGTGGGAACCAATTTGAATTGTCGACCGTCGTCGCAGTACGTTGAGCGTGCTCGATCCGGGACTACCGCAACCCCTGCAGTGGTAGCCCCGAGTCAAGGCCACGAAGGTCCACGAAAGTCCGGTTCACCGGGTTTCGTGGCCTTTGTGTTTTACCGGAAGAATTGCGCGTCGCGCCGAGAACGGCCGAAGACCATTTCACGAATGGTGGGCCGCGATCACGACCTCGGCCGCCTCGTCGACCGAGTCGACCAGGTGCAGGTGCTCGGCCATCGCCCGCCCCGACGCCAGCGCGGTCAGGGCCGGCCAGACCGGCACCGTCCGCGTCCAGTGCTCGCGCCCGACGAGCACGACCACCGGCAGCGTGGCGCCCGCGCGCGAGTAGTACAGCGGCGTGGCCGCCTGGAAGATCTCCTGCACGGTGCCGGCGGCGCCCTCGAGCACGACGAGCCCGGCGGTCGACCGGGCGAGCAGGCCGTCCTCGCGCAGCGCGTTCGAGAAGTACTTCGCGATGCCGTTGCAGAAGACGT
Source organism: uncultured Actinomycetota bacterium (assembly GCA_963782695.1). GTDB lineage: Bacteria > Actinomycetota > Actinomycetes > Actinomycetales > Dermatophilaceae > Fodinibacter. Next base: position 140,526 of record CAWAKY010000030.1, read on the forward strand.
TGGGCGGCTCGTGCCCGTAGAACCACGTCGGGATGCCGATGCTGGTCACCCCCGCGTCCGGGGCGTCGCCGCGACGAGCTCGTCGTGCACGGCCAGCGCGAGCGTGGCCCAGGCGCCGAGGTCGGGCCCGAAGGTGGGCACCGCGGACAGCCGCCGCACGGCATCCGCGACGGCCGCCTCGTCGGGGCGAAGGCGCCCAGGTTCGCCGCCTCCATGGCGCCGGGGCCGCCGCCGGTGACCACCGCGAGGCCCGCGGTCGCGAGCCGGTGGCCCAGCAGCGCCGCACCGAGGTACCGCGCGGTGTCGCGCTCCAGGGCGTGACCGCCCATCACGCCGACGGTGGGCACGCCGTCGACGAACTCGTGCAGCGCGTCGGTGATCGAGTCGTCGTGGATGGCGCGCAGCAGGGTGACGAAGGCGTCGTGCTGGTCGTCGGCGGTGCGCGCCCAGTGGTAGGCCCGGGCGTCCGGTGTCGCGTCGTACCCGTGCTCCGCCAGCCCGGCGTACAGCTCGCGCGGCTGGTAGAGCGTCGAGCGGTACGGGTTGACCGGCGCGCCCGGGTCGGTGGGGAAGACCAGCGCGCCGTGGGCGCGCAGGTGCGCGTCGAGGGCGTGCGGGATGCGGCCGCCGAGCACGACCATGCCCTCGAGGTCGGTGCGGGCCAGCAGGGCGTCCTCGTGGCCGGTGAGGTCGAGGTCCTGCAGGCGCAGGCCGGCGAGCGACCCACCCGAGCCGAGTGCCGCGTGCAGCGCGGGCAGGCTCTCGATCTCGCGCACGAGGGGAAACCTACCCGCGGTGAGTGCGGAAGTGGTTGCCCTGGCGACCGTTTGCGCACTCACCGCGCAATGGGTCAGTGGCGCGGTGAGCCGGTCGAGCAGGGCGCCGAGCCGTGCCGGGCGGCCGGTGGCCTCCTCCTCGCGGTCGGCGAGCCCGGCCAGCTGCAGGCCGGCGTTGATGCCGACCCAGCGCAGCGGCTCGTGCTCCCAGCGCGGCGAGCGGTGGCCGACCCAGGGCAGTGCCGTGAGCGGCGGTGTCGCGGCCCGAGCACGAGGTCGGCCAGGGTGCGGCCGGCCAGGTTGCTCGCCGCCACGCCGTCGCCGACGTAGCCACCCGCCCGGCCGACCCGGGTCACCGGGTCCCAGGTCACCGACGGGTGCCAGTCGCGGGCGATGCCGAGCGGGCCGCCCCACGCGTGCGTGAACGCGGATGCCGTCGAGCTGGGGGAGCAGGTCGCGCAACGTCGTGCGCAGCGCGTCGAAGACCGTGGGCTCCTCGTCGAACTCGGGCCGGATCTCGCTGCCCCAGTGGTACGGCGCGCCGCGACCACCGAAGGCGATCCGGCCGTCGTCGGTGCGCTGCCCGTAGATGACGACGTGGCCGTGGTCGGCGAACACCTCGCGGCCGGCGAGGCCGATCCGCGCCCAGCGCTCGTCGTCGATCGGCTCGGTGGCCACCATCAGCGAGTAGACCGGTGCGACCCGCCGCGACAGCCCGGACAGGGTGCCCGTCCAGCCCTCGGTGGCGACGACGACGTTCGCGGCGGAGATCCGGTGGCCGTCGGCGAGCACCACGACCCGGTCGCGGATGCGCGCCACGTGGGCCCCCTCGACGATCCGGCCGCCGAGCCGGCGCACCGCGGCCGGCCAGGCCGTCGACCAGCCGGCGCGGGTGCACGCGGGCGCAGTGGGGGGTGAAGGTGGCGCCGCGGGCCGCCGGCGACGTCGAGCCGCTCGCGGGTGGCGGCGGCATCCAGCCAGACCGTGCCGTCGTCCCACGACGGCCGAGTGCGCGGCGGCGACCCGGGCCCGGGCCTCCTGCGCCGGGGTGCGGGCCACGACCAGCGCCCCGCCCTTGACGAAGCCGGCGCCGAGGCCCTCCTCGGCGTCGACCCGGCCGACCTCGTCGACGGTGTCGCGCAGCGCGGCGAGCTGGGCCAGGGTCGCGGTGCGGCCGTACCGGCGGTCGAGCGTGTCGGGCCCGACCGGCCAGAGCGCCGAGACCCAGCCGCCGTTGCGGCCGCTGGCGCCGAAGCCGACGTGCTCGGCCTCGAGCACGAGCACCTCGCGCCCGGGCTGGTCACGCAGCAGGTAGTAGGCGGTCCACAGCCCGGTGTAGCCACCGCCGACGACGACCACGTCCGCGCGTCTGGGGCAGGTCGGCTGCGGTCAGGCCCGGATGGCGCGCGACGGGGCCGCCGCGGGGGAGTCCCACCACAGCGGCCCGGTCGACGCCACGGGGGCGCTCCCCGGCCACGTCAGAGGTGGTTCTCGGCCTCGGTGAGCACCGAGCGCAGCCGGCGCTCGATCTCGTCGAACTCGGTCGGGCCCATCGTCAGCGGCGGGGCCAGCTGCACGACCGGGTCGCCGCGGTCGTCGGCGCGGCAGTACAGGCCGGCGTCGAACAGCGCCTTGGACAGGAAGCCGCGCAGCAGCCGCTCGCTCTCGGCGTCGTCGAACGTCTCGCGGGTCGCCTTGTCCTTGACCAGCTCGATGCCGTAGAAGTAGCCGGCCCCGCGCACGTCGCCGACGAGCGGCAGGTCGAGCAGCTTCTCGAGCGTCGCCTTGAAGATCGGGGCGTTCTCCTTGACCCGGTCGTTCAGGCCCTCGCGGTCGAAGATGTCGAGGTTGGCCATCGCCGCGGCGCACGAGACGGGGTGGCCGCCCCAGGTGTAGCCGTGCGGGAAGTACGTCGTGCCGTGGCGGAACGGCTCGAAGAGCCGGTCGCTGGCGATCATCAGGCCGAGCGGGGCGTAGCCGCTGGTGATGCCCTTGGCGCGTGGTGATGATGTCGGGCTGGTAGCCGAAGTCGTGGCAGGCGAACATCGACCCGATCCGGCCGAAGGCGCAGATCGTCTCGTCGGAGACGAGCAGCACGTCGTACTCGTCGCAGATCTCGCGGACCCGCTCGAAGTAGCCGGGCGGCGGCGGGAAGCAGCCACCGGAGTTCTGCACCGGCTCGAGGAAGACGGCCGCGACCGGTGTCGGGGCCCTCGAACTCGATGGCCTCGGCGATGCGGTCGGCGGCCCAGCGGCCGAACGCCTTCTCGTCGTCGCGCAGGTGCTCGGGGGCGCGGTACATGTTGGTGTTCGGCACCTTGTGCGCCACCGGGCACCAGCGGCTCGAACATCACCTTGGCCGCGGGGATGCCGGTGATCGACAGGGCGCCCTGCGGGGTGCCGTGGTAGGCGACCGAGCGGGAGATGACCTTGTGCTTGGTCGGCTTGCCGGTCAGCTTGAAGTACTGCTTGGCCAGCTTCCAGGCGGTCTCGACGGCCTCGCCGCCACCGGTGGTGAAGAAGACCCGGTTGAGGTCGCCGGGGGCGTTGTGCGCGAGGCGCTCGGCGAGCTCGATCGCGCGGGGGTGCGCGTAGGACCACAGCGGGAAGAACGCCAGCTCGCGAGGCCTGCTTGGCCACCGCCTCGGCGATCTCGGTGCGGCCGTGGCCGACTTGGACGACGAACAGGCCGGCCAGGCCGTCGATGTACTCGTTGCCGCGGTCGTCCCAGATCGTCCAGCCCTCGCCGCGGGTGATGATCGGCACGGTGTGGCCCGAGCCGCCGTCGTCTCCTCGAAGGTCGAGTGCCGGGTGAAGTGCATCCACAGGTGGTCGCGCGCGGCGTCGGAGTACAGCGCGCCGGTGGCGGTGTGGCGGTCGGAGCTGGGCTCCCAGACGTCGGACGGGTAGGTGCTCATCGGGTACCCCAGTTGTAGTGCTGCTTGTTGAGTTTCAGGTAGACGAACGTCTCGGTGGACCGTGACGCCCGGGAGGGTGCGGATCTGGCTGGTGAGCAGGTCCAGCAGGTGGTCGTCGTCCTCGCAGACGACCTCGGCGAGCATGTCGAAGCTGCCGGCCGTGGTCACGACGTAGTCGACCTCCGCCATGCTCGGACAGCGCGTCGCCGACGCGCGGCGAGGTCGCCCTCGGCCCGGATGCCGATCATCGCCTGGCGGCGAGAAGCCCACCTGGAGCGGGTCGGTCACCGCGACGATCTGCATGACGCTCGGCGTCGAGCAGGCGCTGCACGCGCTGGCGGACGGCGGCCTCGGAGAGCCCGACGGCCTTGGCGATGGCGGCGTAGGACTGCCGGCCGTCCTCCTGGAGCAGCTCGATGATGCGCTTGGCCACGTCGTCGAGCCGGGTCTCGGGGGCGCTGCGCGAGTTGCGGGCCGGGGGTGTGCTGCGGGTCACCGCGCCATCGTGACGCTGATTCGGTCGTTGCGCAAGTCCTTCGGTGACGGAATCCGTTGACTCACAGGTCGTCATTGTGTAACTTTTCATCATTTTCGCGGTCACAACCATGGTGATTTCGCGGCATCCGGGTTTAGAGTCCCCCCGCAATGCCCACTACCCACCCGGGGAGCCACGCACATGAGCGGTCCGCGCAGCCTGCGCAACTTCATCGCCGGCGAGTACGTCGACGGGCGACCGAAGCGACCACCGACATCGTCAACCCGGCCACGGCCCAGGTCGTCGCCACGGCCCCGGTGAGCGGCGCCGGCCGACGTCGACGCGGCCTACGCCGCCGCGGCCAGCGGCCTTCGCAGACGTGGGGCCGCACGACCCCGAGCGAGCGCCAGCAGGCGCTGCTGAAGATCGCCGACGCGATCGAGGCGCACGCCGACGAGCTCATCGCGCTCGAGTCCGAGAACACCGGCAAGCCGCAGGCGCTCACCGCGAGCGAGGAGATCCCGCCGATGGTCGACCAGCTGCGGTTCTTCGCCGGCGCGGCCCGCGTGCTCGAGGGCAAGGCCGCCGGGGAGTACATGAAGGGCCACACCTCGTGGATCCGGCGCGAGCCGATCGGCGTCGTCGGCCAGGTCACCCCGTGGAACTACCCGCTGATGATGGCGGTGTGGAAGATCGCCCCGGCCCTGGCCGCCGGCAACACCATCGTGCTCAAGCCGAGCGACACCACCCCCGAGACCACCCTGCGCTGGCCGAGATCGCCTCCGAGTTCCTCCCGGCGGGCGCCCTCAACGTCATCACCGGCGACCGCGACACCGGCCGGATGCTCGTCGAGCACCAGACCCCCGGCCTGGTCGCCATCACCGGCTCGGTCCGCGCCGGTGCCGAGGTGGCGGCCGAGCGCCGCCCCGAACGTCAAGCGCGTGCACCTCGAGCTCGGCGGCAAGGCCCCGGTCGTGGTCTTCGACGACGCCGACATCGAGGCCGCGGTCGAGGGCATCGCCATCGCCGGCTACTTCAACGCCGGCCAGGACTGCACCGCGGCGACGCGCGTGCTCGCCGGCCCCGGCATCCACGACGACTTCGTCGCCGCGCTCGCCGAGTACGCCCGCAGCTCGGCCCCGGTCGGCCTGCCCGACCGACGAGGACGCCCTGTTCGGCCCGGTCAACAACGCCCGCCAGCTCGCGCCACGTCGTCGGGCTTCATCGACCGGCTGCCCGTCGCACGCCACGGTCTCGGCCGGCGGCAACCGCCGCACCGACCTCGGCGACGGCTACTACTTCGAGCCGACCGTGCTCTCCGGCCTGCACCAGGACGACGAGGCGATCCAGAACGAGATCTTCGGCCCGGTCATCACCGTGCAGCGGTTCAGCGACGAGGCCGAGGCCCTCGCCTGGGCCAACGGCGTCGACTACGGCCTGGCCTCCTCGCGTGTGGACCAAGGACTTCGGCCGCGCGATGCGGATGTCCAGCGGCGCTCGACTTCGGCTGCGTCTGGATCAACACCCACATCCCGCTCGTCGCCGAGATGCCGCACGGCGGCTTCAAGAAGTCCGGCTACGGCAAGGACCTGTCGATGTACGGCTTCGAGGACTACACCCGCATCAAGCACGTCATGGCGAACATCGAGTCCTGACCGACCCGCCCTGACGCGAAACACGCCCGACACACCAGACCCTGCACGCTGACCCCAGAGCCCGCCTGAGCCCCACCCCGCGAGGAGAACCCCGATGGCCCCCCAGGACCCGATGGACCCGATGATGCGTGCCGCGCTGCTGCGCGGCCTCACCAGCCGACGAGCACTCGTGACCGGTGCGCTCGGCCTCGGTGCCACCGCGGCGCTGAGCGCCTGCGGCAGCAAGGGCAAGGGCGCGCGCCGCGTCCGGCTCCGCCGCGCCGAGCGCGCGCGGCCGCCAAGGACCTCAGTGACACCGAGAAGGTCGTCAACTGGTCGAACTGGACCCAGTACATCGACGTCTACGACGACGAGAAGTCGCGCCCCACGCTCGACGCGTTCACCAAGCAGACCGGCATCAAGGTGAACTACACCGAGGACTACAACGACAACGACGAGTTCTACGCCAAGGTGCGCCCCCTCCTCGAGGGCGGCGAGGACACCGGCCGCGACGTCTGGTGCAGCACCGACTGGATGGTGGCGCGCCTGATCCGCCAGGGCTACGTGCAGAAGCTCGACACCGGCCAACATCCCGAACATGGCCAACCTCGAGCCGTCGCTGAAGAACGTCGAGTTCGACCCGGGCCGGCATCTACTCCCTGCCCTGGCAGAGCGGCTTCGCCGGCATCGCCTACAACCTCGACGCCACCGGCGGCAAGAAGGTCGAGTCGATGACCCAGCTGCTCACCGACCCGGCCCTGAAGGGCAAGGTCACCCTCCTCACCGAGATGCGCGACACCGTCGGCCTCATCCTGTGCGAGATGGGCAAGGACCCGGCCAACTTCACCGACGACGACTTCGACGCCGCCATCGGCGATGCTCCAGAAGGCCAAGGACGCCGGCCAGCTCAAGGGCTTCACCGGCAACGACTACACCGACGGCCTGACCAAGGGCGACATCGCGGCCTGCGTCGCCTGGACCGGCGACGTCGTGCAGCTGCAGTTCGAGAACGACAAGGTCGCAGTACGCCCTGCCGCAGGCCGGCTTCACGCTGTGGTCGGACAACTTCGTCATCCCGGCCCTGGCCAAGCACAAGAAGAACGCCGAGGCGCTGATCAACTACTACTACGACCCCGCCGTCATGGCGCAGGTCGAGGCGTGGGTCAACTACATCCCGCCGGTCGCAGGGCACCAAGGAGGCGCTGGCCAAGATCGACCCGGAGCTCGGCCAAGAACCCGCTCATCTTCCCCAGCGACGGAGGTGCTCTCGCGGGCCAAGGTCTTCCAGGGCCTCACCGCCGAGGAGGAGACCAAGTACTCGACCGCCTTCTCCGACCTCACCGCCAGCTGATGGCCGAGCACGAGGCCCGGCGACCTCCGGCTGGTCGGGCTGACCAAGAGCTTCGGTGAGTTCACCGCCGTGCAGCCCCTCGACCTGACGATCCCGCGAGGGCTCGTTCTTCGCGCTGCTCGGCCCCTCGGGGTGCGGCAAGACCACGACGCTGCGGATGGTCGCCGGGCTCGAGGCGCCCACCGCCGGCCAGATCCTCATCGGCGACACCGACATCACCGACACCCGCGCCTACCAGCGCAACGTCAACACGGTGTTCCAGTCGTACGCGCTCTTCCCGCACATGAGCGTCATCGACAACGTGGCGTTCGGGCTGAAGCGGCGTGGCGACAAGGACTTCAAGAGCAAGGCCCAGGACGCCCTCGACCTCGTCGAGCTCGGGCACGCCGGCGGCAAGAAGCCGAGCCAGCTCTCCGGTGGCATGCAGCAGCGCGTCGCGCTGGCGCGGGCGCTGGTCAACCGGCCCGACGTGCTGCTCCTCGACGAGCCGCTCGGTGCGCTCGACCTCAAGCTGCGCCGGCAGATGCAGATCGAGCTCAAGCGCATCCAGCAGGAGGTCGGCCTGACCTTCATCCACGTCACCCACGACCAGGAGGAGGCCATGACCATGGCCGACACCATCGCGGTGATGAACGCCGGCCACCTCGAGCAGCTCGGCGACCCGGCCGACCCTGCTACGAACACCCCGCGTCGACCTTCGTCGCGAACTTCCTCGGCCAGTCCAACCTGCTGCGGGCCCGCATCACCGGCCAGGCCGAGGGCGGCCTGATGACCGCCGACGTGCACGGCGAGCAGATCCTCGTCGACGCCGAAGAACGTGCCCGAGGGCCTCACCGACGTGTGGGTCGGGGTGCGCCCCGAGAAGCTGCGACCTCGGTGAGGACGGCGGGCGCAACCACCTGCGCGGCCTGGTCACCGACGTGTCGTTCACCGGTGTCGCGACGCAGTACCTCGTGCGGATGCCGTGGGGCTTCGACGTCGTCGTCGTGCAGCAGAACGACGGCAGCGCCCGCGCCCGGCTCGGCGAGACCATCGCGCTGTCCTGGGACCCGGGTCGCGAGTTCGTGCTGGATGCCGCGCAGAGCGACCTCGCCGGCATGGACGAGGTGCTCGATCGATGGCTGAGATCGCCGGTGTGGCGGGGCCTGGTGTCCACCACGCCCCCACCAAGCGGGCGAACTGGGTTCCCTACGCCCTGCTGGCTCCCGGCCTGATCTGGCTGTTCGTCTTCTTCGTCCTGCCGATGGTCACCCTCGGCTCGCAGTCGCTGCAGGAGGGGTCGGTCGAGGCCGGCTACACCTTCACCGGCAACTTCTCGATCTACGTCGACGCGCTGCAGAAGTACTGGCCGCAGCTGCTGCGCTCGATCGGCTACGCCGCGCACGGCCACGGTCGCCGCGCTCGCGCTGGCCTACCCGCTGCGTACTACATCGCGCAGAAGGCCGGCCGCTGGAAGAACGTCATGCTCGTGCTCGTCGTGGCGCCGTTCTTCACCAGCTTCCTGATCCGCACGCTGGCCTGGCGCACGATCCTGTCCGACACCGGCCCGGTCACGCAGCATCTTCCAGGTGCTGCACATCACCGACCTGCTGCAGTTCCTGCACCTGACCGCCAACGACTCGCTGCTGTCGTCGAAGTTCGCGGTCATCTGCGGCCTGACGTACAACTTCCTGCCGTTCATGATCCTGCCGCTCTACGCCGCGCTCGACCGGCTCGACCCCCGGCTCGTCGAGGCCGCCGGCGACCTGTACGCCTCGCCCTGGCAGGGCTTCCGCCACGTCACCTGGCCGCTGTCGCTGCCGGGCGTGGTCGCCGGGACGCTGCTCACCTTCATCCCGGCCGCCGGTGACTTCATCAACTCGCGGCTGCTGGGCAACACCCAGACGGTGATGATCGGCCAGGTCATCGACAGCCAGTTCCTGCGGGTGCTCAACTACCCGCTCGCCGCCGCGCTGTCCTTCATCCTGCTGATCCTGATCCTCGGTCTGGTCAGCGTTCTACGTCCGCCGTGCGGGCACCGAGGAGCTGGTGTGAGATGACCTGGCTCCGACGCAACCTCCTGCTGCTGGTCGCCCTCGCGGTGCTCGGCTACATGCTGATCCCGAACCTCGTCGTCGCGCTGTTCTCGTTCAACAACCCGGTCGGTCGCTACAACTACACGTGGCAGCAGTTCTCGACCGAGGCCTGGCTGAACCCGTGCGGCGCCCAGGGCATCTGCGAGTCGCTGGGCCTGTCGCTGCGAGATCGGGCTGATCGCCTCGCTCGTCGCGACCATGCTCGGCACGGCCATCGCGTTCGCCCTCGGCCGGTACCGGTTCCGGGCACGGTCGGCGACCAACCTGCTCATCTTCATGCCGATGGCGACCCCCGAGGTCGTCATGGGCTCGAGCCTGCTGACCCTGTTCCTCATGATGGGCGTGCCGGCCGGCCGCACCGCCGTCACGATCGCGCACATCATGTTCTGCATCTCGTTCGTCGTCGTGGCCGTCAAGGCCCGGGTGGCGACGCTCGACCCGCGCCTGGAGGAGGCGGCCGCCGACCTGGGGGCCAACCCGTTCCAGACCTTCCTGCGGGTCACCTTCCCGCTGGCGGCCCCCGGCATCTTCGCCGGTGCGCTGCTGGCGTTCTCGCTCAGCTTCGACGACTACATCATCACCAACTTCAACGCGAGCCCGAGCTCGATCACGTTCCCGATGTACGTCTGGGGTGCCGCGCAGCGCGGTGCACCGGTGCAGGTCAACGTCGATCGGCACGATGATGTTCCTCATCGCGCTGTTCGTCGTCGTCATGGGCCAGGTCCTGCCAGAACCGGCGCGCCCGCGCCGCGGCCTGACCACCGACACCTCACTGGAGAGGTACCCCGTGCACGTCCTCATGGTCGGAGCGGGCGGCGTCGGTGACGCCGCTGCCCGGATCGCCGCCGAACGTCCCTTCTTCGAGTCCTGGGTGGTGGCCGACTACGACCTGTCCCGGGCGCAGCACACCGTCGACGCGGTCACCTCGCGCCACGAGGGCGAGACCCGGTTCCGGGCCGCGCAGGTCGACGCCTCGGATGCCGGTGCGGTGGCCGCGCTGGCCCGCGAGGTCGGGTGCGACGCACGTCTTCAACGCGGTCGACCCGCGGTTCGTGCTGACGATCTTCGAGGGTGCCAAGGCGGCCGGTGCCGACTACCTCGACATGGCGATGAGCCTGTCCAGCCGGCACCCGAGCGAGCCCTACGCGAAGGTCGGCGTCAAGCTCGGCGACGACCAGCTGGCGCAGGCGGGGGAGTGGGAGGCCGACGGCCGCCTGGCCCTGGTCGGCATCGGGGTCGAGCCCGGGCCTGTCCGACGTGTTCGCGCGCTACGCCGCCGACCACCTGTTCAGCCACATCGACGAGCTGGGCACCCGCGACGGCGCCAACCTCGTCATCCGCGACGAGGACGGCAACGAGGTCTTCGCGCCGGGCTTCTCGATGTGGACGATCATCGAGGAGTGCCTCAACCCGCCCGTGGTGTGGGAGCGCGAGCGGGCCGTCGGCGCCGACGGCTCCTACGACGTCGAGGCCGGCTTCTACACGCTGCCGCCGTTCGCCGAGCCCGAGGTCTTCGACTTCCCCGAGCGGCATCGGCCCGGTCGAGTGCGTGCACGTCGAGCACGAGGAGGTGCTCCTCATGCCGCGCTGGGTCGAGGCCGACAAGGTCACCTTCAAGTACGGCCTGGGCGAGGAGATGATCTCGATCCTGCGCACGCTGCACACCCTCGGCCTGGACGGCACCGACCCGGTGAGCGTCAAGGGCGTGCAGGTGAGCCCGCGCGACGTCGTCGCCGCCGTGCTGCCCGACCCCGCGACGATCGGGCCCCGCATGGAGGGCAAGACCTGCGCCGGGCTCTGGGTGACGGGCACCGGCAAGGACGGCAAGCCGCGCCGCACCTACCTCTACCACGTGTCCGACAACGCCGACACGATGCGCGACTACGACGCCCAGTGCGTCGTGTGGCAGACCGCCGTCAACCCCGTCGTGGCGCTCGAGCTGCTCGCCGCCGGCACCTGGACGGGCGCCGGCGTGCTCGGCCCGGAGGCCTTCGACGCCGTGCCGTTCCTCGAGCTGCTCGCCGCCCCGAAGCCCGACGGCTACGGCTCGCCGTGGGGCCTCGAGGACCGCTGACCCCTGCTCGTTGCGAAAGGATCGCCCCATGGCCATCACCCAGAAGTCCCTCATCGACTCGGTGCCCACGCAGCTGCTCATCGGCGGCGCGTGGCGCGAGGCGAGCGGCGGGGAGCGCTTCGAGGTGCACGACCCGAGCAGCGGCGCCACCCTGACGACCTGCGCCGACGCCACCCCCGAGGACGGCCTGGCCGCGCTGGCCGCCGCCCACGAGGCGCAGGCCGGCTGGGCCGCCACCCCGCCGCGCGAGCGCAGCGAGATCCTGCGGCGCGCGTTCGAGACGCTCGTGGCGCGCGCCGACGAGTTCGCCACCCTGATGAGCCTGGAGATGGGCAAGACCGTCGCCGAGGCCAGGGGCGAGGTCACCTACGGCGCCGAGTTCTTCCGCTGGTTCGCCGAGGAGGCCGTGCGCATCCACGGGCGCTACTCGGTGGCGCCCAACGGCGCCTCGCGGCTGCTCACGATGAAGCAGCCGGTCGGCCCGACCCTGATGATCACGCCGTGGAACTTCCCGCTCGCCATGGGCACCCGCAAGATCGGCCCCGCGGTCGCCGCCGGCTGCACGATGGTCGTCAAGCCGGCCCACGAGACCCCGCTGACCATGCTGCTGCTGGCGCAGGTGATGCAGGAGTCCGGCCTGCCCGACGGCGTGCTCAACGTCGTCACCACCACGCACTCCGGCGCGGTGTGCGAGCCGGTCATCCGTGACGAGCGGCTGCGCAAGCTGACCTTCACCGGCTCGACCGCCGTGGGCAAGAAGCTCGTCGAGCAGTCGGCCGAGCAGCTGCTGCGCCTGTCGATGGAGCTCGGCGGCAACGCCCCGTTCCTCGTCTTCGAGGACGCCGACGTCGACGCCGCCGTCGACGGCGCGATGCTCGCGAAGATGCGCAACATCGGCGAGGCCTGCACCGCGGCCAACCGGTTCTTCGTGCACGAGTCGCTCGGCGCAGGAGTTCTCGACCAAGCTGGCCGCCCGGATGGGCGCGCTCGTGGTCGGCAAGGGCACCAAGAAGGGCGTCGACGTCGGCCCGCTCATCACCGCCAAGGCCCGCGACGGCGTCGACGAGCTGGTCCAGGACGCCGTGGGCAAGGGCGCGACGGTGCTCACCGGCGGCGGCCCGGTGCCGGGTCGCGGCTGCTTCTACCAGCCGACCGTGCTGACCGACGTGGCGGCCGACAGCCGCTGCCTGACCGAGGAGATCTTCGGCCCGGTCGCGCCCGTGTGCACCTTCACCGACGACGCGGACGCCGTGGCCAAGGCCAACGGCACCGAGTACGGCCTGGTGGGCTACATCTACACCAACGACCAGACCCGGGTGATCCGGGTGGCCGAGGCGATGGAGTTCGGGATGATCGGCGTCAACACCGGCATCGTGTCGAACCCCGCCGCCCCGTTCGGCGGCGTCAAGCAGTCCGGCTTCGGCCGCGAGGGCGGCTTCGAGGGCATCGACGAGTACCTCGAGACGAAGTACGTCGGCATCGCCTTGTGACGGTCGGCGTGCCGCGGGTTCTCGTGAACCCGTGGCACGCCGCTCGTGCGAGTGGTGGGATGGACCCCATGACCGCGAGCACCGAGAGCGACTCCGCCAGCAGGTCGCACCGCCCCGACCGTCGGCAGACGATCGAGAGCCTGCTCGAGCACACCGACCAGTCGCTCAAGCGCGGGGCCCGGCCCGGCGCGCAGGTCTGGCCCACGGGCTTCGACCTGCTCGACTCCACCCTCGACGGCGGCCTGCGCTCCGGTGAGCTCGTGCTGCTCGGTGGCAACGAGGGCTCGGGCAAGACCACGATCGCCGTGCAGATGGTGCGCAACGCGGTCGCCGCGGGCCGGCACGGCGTCATCTTCTCCTACGAGCACTCCGCCCAGAGCCTCGTGCAGCGCCTCCTCGCGCTCGAGGCGGCGGTCGGCCGCCGTCGCGGCCGGGCAGCACCCCGCCGCCGCCGCCGACGTGCACGCCGTGCGCTCGGTCTTCGAGGCCGAGGACCCCGACCGGCGCGGCCTGGCCGACGCGCTCTCGCCGCATCCCCTACGGCTTCGACGCCCTCGACGCCGTGCAGCGCTACGCCCCGCGGCTGCAGGTGCACGAGTCGGGCAAGGACACCACGCCCGACGAGATCGCCCGGATCGTCGGCGCGGTCACCGACGAGGTCGGGGAGCCCCCGATCGTGCTCGTCGACTACCTCCAGAAGATGCCGCTCGACGGCTACGTCGGCGACGAGACCTCCCGCGTCACGATCGTCACCGAGACGATGAAGGACATGTCGCTCGAGCTCGAGTGCCCCATCGTCTGCATCTCGGCCGCCGACCGCGAGTCGCTCGGGTCCGGCCACCGGATGCGCACCCGCGACCTGCGCGGCTCCTCGGCCCTGGCCTACGAGGCCGACCTGGTGCTGATCCTGTCGAGCAAGGAGAACATCGTCTCGCGCGAGCACCTGGTCTACGACCTCGGCAGCCTCAAGCGGTTCCGCCGCTGGGCGGTCATCACGATCGAGAAGAACCGCAGCGGCCAGGGCCAGGTCGAGCTCGAGGTGCAGAAGGACTTCGAGCACGGGCGCTTCTACCCCCAGGCCCAGGTCGTCACCGAGCGCCTCATCGAGGAGCGCGTCTTCACCACCTGAGCGTGGGCACCCGCGAGAATGGCCGGATGCCGTCCGCCTCCTCGCGCCGCCGCCTGCCCGCGTGGGTGGTGGTCGCCCTCGTCGTCGGTGCGGTGGTGCTGTGGGCCTTCGTGCGCAACGGTTCGGGCGAGTTCTTCGACCCGGCGGTCGTGTCGTCGCAGTCGGCGACGACGGCCGCGCCGAGCGGTACGGGCGGCCCCACCCCCAGCGGTGGCGCCACCCCGGACTCCGGGCTGCCGACGGTGGCCGAGAGTGCGCTGCCCGACGAGGCGGACACCACGCTGGCGCTCATCCGGGCCGGCGGGCCGTTCCCGTACGAGGAGGACGGCGGGGTCTTCGGCAACCGGGAGCGGATCCTGCCCCGGCAGCGCAGCGGCTACTACCGCGAGTACACCGTCGAGACCCCCGGCGAAGGGGACCGCGGCCCGCGGCGGATCATCGGTGGGGCCGGCGGCGACCTGTACTGGACCACCGACCACTACGCGTCGTTCCGCCAGGTCCAGGAGGGCCGATGATCCGCTGGCTCGGTCCGCACACCGACGTCGAGGGCCTCGTGGCCGATGCGCTCGAGGAGGGCCGCGAGGTGCACGTCGTGCACGCCGGCCCGACCAAGGAGGCCACCCTGGCCGCCTTCGCGCAGGCCCTGGACTTCCCGGCGTGGTTCGGCGGCAACCTCGACGCGCTGGCCGACTGCCTGGGCCACCTCGCCCGCACCGCGCAGGGGGAGTGGGAGCTCGTCGTCGACCACGCGGCCGAGCTCGCCCGCGACGACCCGTTCGCCTTCGCCGGGCTGAGCGGCCTGCTCGGCGAGGTGGCCTCGTCGCACCCCCGGTTCCACGTCACGGTCGTCGACCGCTGACAATGGGCCAGTGACCACACGCTCAGTCGCCGTCCTCGGCTCCACCGGCTCGATCGGCACCCAGGCCCTCGAGGTGGTGGCTGCGCACCCCGACCGGTTCACCATCGCGGCGCTGTCCGCCGGGGGGAACATCGAGCTGCTCGCGCGCCAGGCGGTGCAGTTCGACGTGCCGCTCGTCGCGGCCGCGCACGGTGACGCCGACCGGGTGCGCGCGGCGCTCGCGGCGGCCGCAGCGGAGGCCGGGCGGCCGGCATCCGCGACCGAGGTGGTCGTCGGCCCGGATGCCGCGACGGTCGCCGCCGGGTGCGGCGCCGACGTCGTGCTCAACGGCGTCACCGGCTCGATCGGGCTGCGCCCGACCCTCGCCGCGCTGGCGGCCGGGTCGGTGCTGGCGCTGGCCAACAAGGAGTCGCTGATCATCGGCGGCCCGCTGGTGAAGGCGGCCGCCGGGCCCGACCAGGTCGTGCCCGTCGACTCCGAGCACAGCGCCATCGCGCAGAGCCTGCGCGGCGGCCGGGCGCAGGAGGTGCGGCGGCTCGTCGTGACGGCGAGCGGTGGCCCGTTCCGCGGGCGCTCCCGTGCCGAGCTGGCCGACGTGACGCCCGAGCAGGCGCTGGCGCACCCCAACTTCGCGATGGGGCGGGTCATCACGACCAACTCCGCGACGCTGGTCAACAAGGGCCTGGAGGTGATCGAGGCGCACCTGCTCTTCGACATCCCGTTCGACCGGATCGACGTCGTGGTGCACCCGCAGCAGCAGATCCACTCGATGGTCGAGTTCCACGACGGCTCGACGATCGCCCAGCTCGGCCCGCCGCGGATGCTCGTTCCCATCGCGCTGGGCCTGTCCTGGCCCGAGCGGCTCGAGGACGTCGACGTGCCGTGCGACTGGACCCGGGCGCAGACCTGGGAGTTCCACCCCCTCGACGACGACGCCTTCCCGGCGGTGCGGCTGGCCCGGCAGGTCGGCGCGGCGGGCGGCACCTACCCGGCGGTCTACAACGCGGCCAACGAGGTGTGCGTCGACGCCTTCCACGACGGCACGATCCGCTTCACCGACATCGTCGACACCATCGAGCGGGTGGTGCAGGCCCATGCCGGCCACGAGGGCGACGCGCACAGCCTCGAGGGGGTGCTCGAGGCGGACGCCTGGGCCCGCACCGAGGCCGCCCGGGTGCTCGAGGCGGGGCCCCGGGCCGGCTGACCTGCCGGCGCACAGCGGAAGGACCACGTACCCCCCTGCGGGCACGTGGTCCTCTGCGGTGTGGGCAGCAACCCCCTGCGGTTGCTGCCGACGGGTCACCTCCCGGGCCCTGCCCCGGTGGTGGTGTCGGTGGTGTGCTCGGACCGGGCGCCCCCTGCGGGCACCTGGTCCGTGATCTGCACGAAGCGGCCCCCTGCGGCTGCTTCCTGCGTCTCGTTCACAAGGACGACTCTGCCCGGTCTCGGGTGCGGCGACCGGAGCGGAACGGGTGCAGAACGGGTGCAGATCCTGCGCCGCTGCTCAGGCCGGGGCACGCAGACTCGCGGGTGAGGACCGATGGCCGTGGGTGCAGGTCGGGAGCAGTGTCAGGCGGGCGGGTCGAGCCGGTAGCCGATGCCGCGCACCGACTTCAGCGGTGACGTCGTCGCGTCGTCCCAGCCCACCTTGCGGCGCAGGCGCAGCACGGCGAACTTCACCCGCTCCTGGCCGCCGCCGCTGTGGTCGGCCCACACGGTCGGACAGGATCTGGGTCGGGGTGAGCACCTGGCCCTCGTGGCGCAGGAACATGCTCAGCAGGTCGAACTCCAGGGGGGTCACCGAGACGTCGGACCCGTCGACCGTGACCGCGTGCCGGGTGGGGGAGAGCACGATCTGGCCGTGCCCGAGGTCGGAGCCGGTCCACGTCGCGTCACCGGCCCGGCGCAGCAGCCCGTCGATCCGGGCGACCAGCTCGGCGTTGTGGAAGGGCTTGGTGAGGTAGTCGTCGGCGCCGCCCCGCAGGCCGCGCACCTTGTCCTCGTCGCGGCCCGCCGCGGTGAGCAGCAGCACGGGGATGTCGCTCAGCTCGCGGATGCGGGACAGCACGCCCCAGCCGTCGAGCTTGGGCAGCCCGATGTCGAGCACGACGAGCTGGGGGTGCAGGTCGTAGGCGACCCGCAGGGCCTCGACGCCGTCGCCGGCCCGGGTGACCTCGTGGCCGTTGCGGGTCAGCAGGGTGGCCAGGGCCAGGGCGATGTCGGGGTTGTCCTCGACGACGAGGATGCGGGCCATCTCAGGCCTCCTCGTACGGCAGGCGGACGGTGACGGTGGTGCCGACCCCGGGCGGGCTCTGCACGGAGATCCGGCCGTGGTGCTCGTCGACGATGAGCCGGCTGATCGCGAGCCCGAGGCCAGTGCCGCCGGGGCCGCTCGTACCGGCCGTGTCGGACGCGCTCGAGGCCCGGAAGAAGGCGTCGAAGACGTGCGGGATCTCGGCCTCGGGGATGCCGATCCCGTTGTCGGAGATGGCGATCGACCAGTGGAAGGTCTCCGGCAGCACCTCGGCGACCACCCGCACGGTGCCGCCGGGCAGCGTGTAGTTGATGGCGTTGCCGACGAGGTTGGACACGACCTGCTGCAGGCGCACCCAGTCGCCGCGCACCTTGGGGCCGGCCGCCGTGGTGACGCCCAGCTCGACGCCGCGCTCGCGGGCCCGCGGCGTGAGCTCGGTGACGACCTGGGTCACGATGTCCGGCAGGTCGACGAGCCCGAGCGACAGGGGGAGCGTGTGCGACTCGAGCTTGGCCACGAGCAGGAGGTCCTCGATCAGCCGCAGCAGCCGCTGGGAGTTGCGGTCGATGATCTCCAGGAAGGTCGACTGCTCCGGCGTGAGGGAGCCGACCGAGGGGTCCTTGAGCATCTCGGCGAAGCTGACGACCGAGGTGAGCGGGGTGCGCAGCTCGTGCGAGACGGTGGCGACGAACTCGTTCTTCAGCGCGGCCAGCTCGGCGAGCGAGCGGTTCTGGTCGGTGAGCATCTGGCGCTCGGCGATGTGCTGGGTGATGTCGCGGTAGACCCACAGGTGACCGGCGTGCCGGCCGGCGCTGTCGATGGGCAGGTAGTCGCGCTCCAGCGTGCTGCCGTCGACGAGCGAGAGCTGCTCGCCGATGATCGGGAAGCCCTGGGCTGACCCGCTGGTCGACGCCGGCGACGAAGCCCTCCGGGTCGGCGAACAGCGACTTGATCTGGTGGGCGGACTGGCTGCAGTCGGTGCCCACGAGGTCGTCGGCGCTGATCGGGAGGCGGAACAGGTCGACGAGCACGTCGTTGGCCACCAGCACGTGGCGGGTGTCGTCCTCGAGCAGCACCGCCGAGCCGAGGTTGTCGATGAGGGTGCGCATCTGCGCGGTCGCGTCGGCCAGCCGGCGCTCGCGCTGCCGCTCCTGGGTCACGTCGTCGGCGCGGATGAGCAGCGCGGCGACCTCCGGCAGGGCGGTGAGGTCCTCGCCGACCACGTCGCAGACCAGGTGGCTGCCGTCCGACCGGCGCAGCCGCAGGTCCATCCCGTCGCGGGGGCCGCGGGTGCCGTCGGCGACCTCGGCCAGCAGGCGCGCCGCGGCCGGCGCGGTCGTCGGGGTGCACGATCGACAGGAAGCCGCCCGGCAGGGGCGTGCCGGAGGGCAGGCCGAGCAGCCACTCGCCGGCGAGGAAGGTGCCGTCCACGCCGTCGGGGGTGCACAGCACGAGCGCCTTGGTCGAGTGCCGCACGATCGCCTCGTAGCGGGCCTGCGACTCGCGCAGCAGCTCCTGGGTGCGCCGCAGCTCGGTGATGTCGCGGATGAAGCCGGTGAACTCGCGGCGCCCGTCGTGCACCATCGGCACGGCGATCAGCTCGACGACCAGGGCGGTGCCGTCGCGGCGGACGGCGGGCAGCTCGAGCCGCTGGTTGAGCACCGGGCCCTCGCCCGTCGCGACGTACCGCAGGATGCCGTCGCGGTGCGCCCCCGCGTGCGCGGCCGGGATGAACAGCTCGCCCAGCTCGCGGCCGATGGCCTCCTCGCGCGTCCAGCCGAACAGCACCTCGGACGCCGGGTTGAACTCCACGACGCGGCCCTGCTCGTCGATGGTGACGATGGAGTCCAGGGCGGCCCCGACGATGGCAGCGCTACGGTCGGTGGTCGGGTCCTCCCCCTGGGGCGTGTCGGCCACGGACACGCCCGGTCGGCAGCGTGCCGACGGACGCGTCGTCGCTCATGCCCCCACGGTAGACACTGCGTGCACGGGCGGCATGTCGGTCGCCGAAAGGTCGTCCGAACGGCTCGGTCAGGTGGCCGACGTACCCTAGAGCGCATGTCAACGCTCGCCTTCGTCCTCGGTGTCCTCTTCATGGCCACCGGTGTCGCCGCGTCGATCGCCCTGCACGAGGTCGGTCACCTCGTGCCGGCCAAGCGGTTCGGCGTGCGGGTGACCCAGTACATGGTCGGCTTCGGCCCCACGATGTGGTCCCGGCGCCGCGGCGAGACCGAGTACGGCGTGAAGGTGATCCCGCTCGGCGGCTACATCCGGATGATCGGCATGTTCCCCCCGCGCCCGGGTGACCAGCCCGGCACGGTGCGGGCGTCGAGCACCGGCCGGTTCAGCCAGCTCGTCGACGAGGCCCGCGCCGCGAGCCTGGAAGAGGTGCGCCCGGGCGACGAGGACCGCGTCTTCTACCGCCTGTCGGTGCCGAAGAAGGTCACCGTCATGCTCGGCGGCCCGACGATGAACCTCCTCATCGGCGTCGTGCTGCTCACCCTCCTCGTCACCGTGCACGGGGTGGCCACGGCACAGCCCGGGGCCGTCGTCGCCACGGTGTCGCAGTGCGTGGTCCCCGTGACCAAGGCCGGCGACGCGACCACCTGCACCGACCAGCCGAAGACGCCGGCGCTCGCGGCCGGCATCCAGCCCGGTGACCGCATCGTGTCGATCGACGGCCAGCCGGTCGACGACACCCAGGACGTCGGCGCCCTGATCCGCCCCCGCGTCGACCAGCCGGTCGCCATCGTCCTCGAGCGCGACGGCGAGCAGCTCACCGTCACCGCCACCCCGATCCGCAACGTCGTGCCGGTGCTCGGCGCCGACGGCCTGCCGGTCACGAACGCCGACGGCACGACCCAGACCACCGAGGCCGGCTTCCTCGGCGTGCGCTCCGCGTCGCCGGTCGCCTACGTGCCGCAGTCGGTCACCGCGGTGCCCGGCATCCTGTGGGGCTTCGTCAGCGGCACCGCGCAGGCACTGGTGCACGTCCCCGAGCGGATGGTGGGGGTGTGGCAGGCGGCGTTCGGCGGGGCCGAGCGCGAGGCCGACAGCCCGATGTCGGTCGTCGGCGTGGGCCGGGTCGCCGGCGAGGCCAGCGGCGGCAAGTACGACTCGCTCGTCGGCGAGTCGGTCGGCGACAAGATCTGGTTCCTCGTCGGCCTCCTCGCCGCGCTGAACTTCATGCTCTTCCTGTTCAACCTGATCCCGCTGCTGCCGCTCGACGGCGGCCACGTCGCCGGCGCCCTGTGGGAGGGGCTCAAGCGCCAGGTCGCCAAGCTGCTCGGCCGGCCCGACCCCGGCTACGTCGACGTCGCGAAGGCCCTGCCGATCGCCTACACGGTCTCGACGGTGCTGCTCGGTGCCTCGCTGCTGCTGATCTACGCCGACGTCGTCAAACCGGTCAACCTCGGCGGCTGAGCAGCGCGTCGCGGCGGGCCGTGAGGTCGGCCAGCCGCTGGTCGAGCGCGGCCCCGCGCAGGCCCAGCCGCGCCATGGCCTCACGCACCGAGGCCACGGCGGTGTCGACCCGCAGCACGCTGTCCTTGATGCTCGAGCGCACCGACAGGTCGCTGAAGATGTTGTCGAACCACACGTCGAAGGTCCGGGCGGTGGGGGAGATGCCGAGGTCGGCGCGCAGCCCGGTCACGCTCTGCACGTCGGCGAGCTCGCGCGCGAGGTCGACCAGGGCGTCCTGCGCGGCCGCGATGGACCGCCCCGCCGCGTCGATCCGGTCGTGCTTGACCATCGAGGAGACCAGCCCGCCGCCGAACCAGGTGTCGTAGGCCGACCACGAGTCGGCCGAGCCCAGCTCGCTGCGGGCCGCGTCGAGCGCGGCGGCGGCCCGCACGCCGGCCTCCCGGGCCTGGGCCAGCTCGAGCGCCTCGGCCCGCACCGCCGCCAGGTCGTCGAGCACCGACCTCCAGCTCGGGGGCGGCCGCGGCGCCCGAGGCGCGCAGGGCGGTGGCGTGGGCGTCGGCCGCCGCCTCCCGCCGGGCCGTGGTGTCGCCGAGCTGCGCCAGCCGCCGCTCGACCTCCTCGCGGCGGGCCGCGACCGACTGGAGCCGGGCCAGCGCGGTCTGCGCGGCGTAGCGGGCGGCGACCTCCTCGGCGCGCTCGCGGTCGAGCTCGCCGGTGCGGGTGCCCCGCACGGCGGCGAGCACGGCGGTGAGCCCGAACCCCTCGAGCCGCTCGACGTCGGCGAGCTCGTCGACGTGGCGGGCGCGCAGGCGCTCGAGGCCCTCGCGGGCGGCGCCCTCGTCCTGCCTCAGCACCTGGAGCTGCTCGCGCAGGTGCGCGGCCTCGTGGTCCTCGGCGATGGCGCGGTCGAAGGTGTCCCGGGTCTGCACGACGTCGATCATGGCGCTTCGAGCACGCGCACGTAGGCTTGGTTCCATGTCGGTCTCCCTCGGTATGCCCCCGCTGCCCCCGCCCGTCGTCGCCCCCCGGCGGAAGAGCCGGAAGATCTCGGTCGGCAAGGTCGAGGTCGGCGGAGACGCACCCGTGTCGGTGCAGTCGATGACGACGACGCCGACCACCGACATCAACGCGACGCTCCAGCAGATCGCCGAGCTCACGGCATCCGGCTGCGACATCGTGCGGGTGGCGTGCCCGAGCCAGGACGACGCCGAGGCCCTGCCGGCCATCGCGCGCAAGTCGCAGATCCCGGTGATCGCCGACATCCACTTCCAGCCGAAGTACGTCTACGCGGCCATCGACGCCGGCTGCGCCGCGGTGCGCGTCAACCCGGGCAACATCCGCCAGTTCGACGACCAGGTCGGCGAGATCGCCCGTCGCGCCAAGGCCGCGGGCGTCTCGATCCGGATCGGCGTCAACGCCGGCTCGCTCGACAAGCGCATCCTCGACAAGTACGGCAAGCCCACCGCCGAGGCGCTCGTCGAGTCCGCCGTGTGGGAGGCGAGCCTGTTCGAGGAGCACGACTTCCACGACTTCAAGATCTCGGTCAAGCACAACGACCCGGTCGTCATGATCAAGGCCTACCAGCTGCTCGCCGAGCGCGGCGACTGGCCGCTGCACCTCGGCGTCACCGAGGCCGGCCCGGCGTTCCAGGGCACCATCAAGTCGGCCACCGCCTTCGGCGCGCTGCTCTCGCAGGGCATCGGCGACACCATCCGGGTCTCGCTGTCGGCCCCGCCGGTCGAGGAGGTCAAGGTCGGCATCCAGATCCTGCAGTCGCTCAACCTGCGCCCGCGCAAGCTCGAGATCGTCTCGTGCCCCTCGTGCGGCCGCGCCCAGGTCGACGTCTACAAGCTCGCCGACGAGGTCACCGCCGGCCTCGAGGGCATGACCGTGCCGCTGCGGGTGGCCGTCATGGGCTGCGTCGTCAACGGCCCCGGCGAGGCCCGCGAGGCCGACCTCGGCGTCGCGTCCGGCAACGGCAAGGGCCAGATCTTCGTGCGCGGCGAGGTCATCAAGACCGTGCCCGAGAACATGATCGTCGAGACGCTCATCGAGGAGGCCATGCGGATCGCCGAGGAGATGGGCGAGCCGATGGACGAGGAGTCCGCGGGCGCCCCGTCGGTCACCGTCAGCTGAGCCGCTCGAACCGGATGCCGGTGGGTCGCCTCGACGCCGTCGTCCCACCTCCGCCCGCCGGTCGGCGGGCTGCGGTGCTCGGCCGAGCTGGCCGCGCACCTGGCGAGCGCTGCGGTGCCGGCCGCCGCGTGGTCGTGGCCATCGACGGGGTCGACGGCGCCGGCAAGACGGTGCTGGGCCGCGAGCTGGCCGCCCTGGTCGCACCGCACCGCGAGGTGCACCGGGTCTCGGTCGACGGCTTCCACCGGCCGCGGTCGCAGCGCTACGCGCGCGGGCGCACGGCCGAGACGTTCTACCGCGACAGCTACGACCACGACGCGATCCGGCGGCGCCTGGTCGAGCCGTTCCGGGCGGGGGAGCCCTGGGTGCGCGCGGTGCACGACGTCGAGCGCGAGGTGGTGGTCGACCCGGCGCCCGAGCCGGCCGCCGGGCCGGCGCGGTGCTCCTGGTCGACGGGATCTTCCTGCACCGCCCCGAGCTGGCCGACCTGTGGGACCCAGCGTCTGGTCGACGTGCCGTTCGAGGTCTCGTCCCGCGCGGCAACGCCCGCTTCGGCGCGGTGGACGCCGAGGCCGCCGACCCGGCATCCGCGGTGAACGCCCGCTACGTGGGCGGCCAGCGGCTCTACCTCGCCGAGGTCGACCCGGCGTCGCGCGCGACGTGGGTGCTCGACAACACCGACCTCACGGCGCCCGTGCTCAGGGGTAGCGCAGCGGGTCGGGGTCGCGCTGCTCCGCCGGCAGCTTCCGGTTGAGCGAGAAGAGCCGGCCGAGCACCGGCATCAGCACGATGTTGAGGCCGTGCAGGAGCGCCGATGATCAGCAGGATGCCGCCGACCCGCTCCACGCGAAGGCTCAGCTGCTCGGCGGTCACCGAGGCCCGACGATCGTCGTTGTGCCACTCGGACTGGGGGGCGAAGTGCGCGGTCGAACAGGATGTAGGCCGCTGAAGATCAGGTAGTAGACGATGTCGGTCAGCACGATGTAGCTCTTGCCGGTGAGCGGGTTGTCGTGGAAGACGTCGGCGGCGTAGGCGCGCCCGAACCGCTTGATGAACGGCCCCAGCCACAAGGCGATGGCGACCAGGACGAGGGTCGTGGCGACTTCGAGGATCCACCAGGGCATGGCGAGGGCTCCGTTCGGGCTGCGGGGGGTGAGGGTGAGGACGGCGACGGTCGTGAGCGCCACGAGGGCGGCGGCCGCCGGCGCCCACGAGGAGCGCCGGTGCGGCGGCGCCGTCGGTCGGCGTCGATGCTGTCGAGCACCCGCTCGAACAGGTCGGGCGACGGCGTGGTGGGTGACGAGGCCAGCGCGTGGCTGATCCGGTCCTCGAGGTGGGTCATCGGTCGGCCTCCAGGGTTGTGCCGAGGGCGTCGAGGCCACGCTGCAGGTGGGTCTTGACGGTGTTGACCGACAGGCCGAGGGTCTGCGCGATCTGCGCCACCGGCATGTCGTAGTAGTAGCGCAGGGTCAGGCAGTCCCGCTGGCGCCGGGGGAGGGCGCGCAGTGCGTCGACGACGGCGGCTCGTTCGGCGCGCGCCTCGGCGGTCTCCGCCGCCGACGGGGCGTCCGGCTGGGCCGGCGGGCGGTGCCGCCACGACACGAATCCGCGCCGGTTGTGGTCGCGCGCGAGGTTGATGACGATCGAGCGCAGGTAGGCGGCCGCCCGTTCGGGGTCGCGGATCCGGCCCTGGTGGCGGGCGAAGCGGATGAAGGCCTCCTGCACGAGGTCCTCGGCCGCCGTCTTGTCGTCGACGTAGAAGCGAGCCAGGCGGGTCAACGACGCCGCCTCAGCATCGAAGAGACCGGCCACGTCCACGGGTTCCGCCCCCGCGACCTCGGCTGTTCCCGCCCGGCTCGCCACGACCTCCATCACCGGGACGGACGCTCGAGCGGGCCGTTCGGGTGACACGCGGACCTGACGGAATCTCACGAGAACCTCGTCGACTCCTCGTGCCGGGTCGGCGTCACCCGCTCGCGGTTCGCGCGGCGTCCACCCAGTACCCGTCGTCGGGCGGGCCGGACCGAAGGGAATGCCATGACACCCACCTCCAGCCGCGTCCTCGGGACGCAGGCCATTGTCCCAACGCCGGGGCCGAGCCCGCACCGTGCTGCGGGTGCTCGGCACCTTCGGCGCCGGCGTCGCGCTCGGTCTGGCGTGGGGCGTCGCCGCCCGTGGCTTCATGCGGCTCATCACCACGTCGCCCGAGTTCTCCTGGGAGGGAACGCTGTCCATCGTCCTGTCGGCGGGGGTCATCGGCGGTCTGGTCGCGCTGGTGCGCCTGGCCCGGCGTTCCGGACGCAGTCGGTGGTGGCGGCTGCTCGGGCTGCCGTTCCTCCTGTTGTTCCTCAGCCCGGGGATGCTGCTCCTGCCCGGGGGTCGTCGGCGTGGTCATGCTGCTCGACCGGCGGCGCTGGCTGGTGCTGCCGGGGGCGCGGCCTGGTCACCCTGACCTGGTGGCTCGTGCGCGACGCGGCTCGGGGAGACGGTCGCCGTGCGGCAGTGGCTGGGCGCTGCTGGTCATGCTCGGTCTGCACGGCGGCGCTCGGCTGGGCCGCCCGCGAGCTGGTGCGTCGATGGCGCCCGCGGGCCGCGACGGAGGTCGTCCGCGGGGGTGGCGCCGACCCCGCGTCGGACCGCACCCGGCCGCGCTGGTGATGTCGAGGGATGGGGAACCGGGGCGCGCGGGGTGGCCGGCGCCCTAGGCTGGCGTCGTGCTGCGCACACGCTCACCGGTTCGTCCGCTGTCGCTCGCCGACCGCGACGACGCCCTCGACGTGTGCGCACGCGACCTGCCCCGCGGGGTGTTCGTCGCCGCCCGGGTGCTCGAGGGGGCTCGAACCGGGTCCCTGGCCGGGGTGCTGGGGCACCGGGTCGACGGCGCAGCTGACCGCCGTCTGCTGGGCGAGCGCGAACGTCGTGCCGGTCGGCACCACCGAGGAGAGCCGGGCGCGCCTTCGCCGACCGGGTGCGCCGCTGGCGGGGGCGGTGCGCCTCGGTCTTCGGCCCGCGCGAGGAGGTCGAGGGCCTCTGGCAGCACCTCGAGCCGCACTGGGGCCCGGCGCGCGCCGTGCGCGTGCGCCAGCCGCTGCTCGTCTCCGACCGGCTGCCCTCCAGCCTGGGGGTGCCGCTCGACCCGCGGGTGCGGCCGGCCCGGATCGACGAGGTCGACCTGGTGCTGCCCGCCGCCGAGCACATGTTCACCGCCGAGATCGGCTACCCGCCCTACCGGGGCAACGACCGCGGCTACCGGGCGTCGCTGGCCTCGCTGGCGGCCCGCGGGCACACCTACGTCGTCGTCGAGGGCGGCCGGGTGGTGTTCAAGACCGACATCGGCAGCCTGGCGCTGGGCTGCGCGCAGCTGCAGGGCGTCTGGCTGGCCCCCGAGCTGCGCGGCCGCGGCCTGGCCGTGCCGATGCTCGCGAGCGTCGTCGAGCAGGTGATGGTCGGCCCGGCGCCGCTCGTCACGCTCTACGTCAACGACTTCAACACCTCCGCCCGGGCCACCTACGCCCACATCGGGTTCCGCGAGGTGGGCGACTTCACGACCGTGCTGCTCTGAGCCGCAGCCCCGCCGATGGTTGGATGGGGCATGGCCACCGCCCCACCCCTGAGCCGTGACGTCGCCGGGCTCGCCGCCCTGCTGGCCACGTCGGGTGTCGTGCACCTCGTGCGGCCCGAGGTCTTCGAGGGCATCGTCCCCCGGGTGCTGCCCAACCACCGCGCCCTCGTCTACGTCTCGGGGGTCGCCGAGCTGCTCTGCGCCGCCGGGCTGCTCGTGACGGCCACCCGGCGACCGGCCGGCTACGCGTCGGCCGCGCTGCTCGTCGCGGTCTTCCCGGCCAACGTCCAGATGAGCGTCGACCACGGCCAGCGGGCCGCAGCGACGGGGCGACCCGGCATCGCGGGCCGCCTTCGTCGCGACCCTGGCCCGGCTGCCGCTCCAGGTGCCGATGATCCGCACGGCGCTGCGCGCCGCCGGGCGCTGAGGACCGGCCGATGTCGACCCTCGCCTGGCAGCCGCTCACCGAGGCGGACCTCGACGCCGCTGCGCCACCTCGCGCGGCGGTGCCTCGCGGCCGACGGTGGGCTGCCCGCAGCTCGCCCACGAGCAGATGATCCGGCGGCTCTTCCTGTCAGCGGCAGCGGCATCGGGGGCCGCGACGAGACCGGTGACATCGTGGCGGCCGCCGCGGTCTTCGTCGACGACGCCGGGCACCGCACGGCGACCGGGCTCGTGCACCCGTCCACGCGCTGGCAGGGCATCGGGGAGGAGCTCGCGCAGTGGGCCCAGGAGCGCTCCGGCGGCTCCCCGCTGCGCGTCGTCGCCGAGACCACCTCGCCCGAGTCGGACGCGCTGTACGCCGAGCTCGGGCTGAAGCGCACCTTCGCCGAGCACGTCATGCGCCACCCGCTCGACGAGATCCCGAGGGTCAAGCGGCCCGAGGGCCTGCACGTCGCCGCCTGGGACGACGACACCGCGGGGCTGTTCTTCACCGCGTACCAGCAGTCGTTCGCCGAGCGACCGGGCTTCCCGGACCCCCCGCGCGACGTGTGGGTGCGCGAGGTGTCGGAGGACCACGGCTTCCGGCCCGGAGACCTCCCGGGTCGCCCTCGACGCCGACGGCCTGCCGGTCGGGTTCGTCACGATCACCGAGGACTGGATCGACCAGGTCGGGGTGGTGCCCGCGTGGCGCGGCCGGGGCCTCGGGGCGCACCTCGTCGTGCGGTCGCTGCGGGCGCTGGTCAAGGCCGGGCTGCGACCAGGCCTGGCTCGCCGTCAACGTCGACAACCCGGCCCACGAGCTCTACCTCCGGCTGGGCTTCGAGGACCACGGCGTCCGGGCCCGCTACACCCAGCTCACCACGCCACCGAAGGCCGACGCGAAAGGCGCGTGAACGGCATCCCGCTGCGTCGTTATCCTTGGCGGGTTGTCCAACCACCTCCAGGAGCTCTCCCGTGGCCATGCGCATGTCGTCCCTGTTCCTGCGAACCCTTCGCGAGGACCCGGCGGACGCCGAGGTGCCGAGCCACCGGCTGCTCGTGCGGGCCGGGCTACATCCGCCGGGTCGGCCCCGGCATCTACACCTGGCTGCCGCTCGGGCTGAAGGTGCTGCGCAACGTCGAGACGCATCGTGCGCGAGGAGATGGACGCCATCGGCGCCCAGGAGCTGCTCTTCCCGGCGCTGCTGCCCCGGGAGCCCTACGAGGCGACCGGCCGCTGGACCGAGTACGGCGACAACATCTTCCGGCTCAAGGACCGCAAGGGCGCCGACTACCTGCTCGGGCCGACCCACGAGGAGATGTTCACCCTCGCGGTCAAGGACCTCTACTCGTCGTACAAGGACCTGCCGCTGTCGATCTACCAGATCCAGACAAGTACCGCGACGAGGCCCGGCCGCGCGCCGGCCTGCTGCGCGGGCGCGAGTTCGTCATGAAGGACTCCTACTCCTTCGACGTCGACGAGGCCGGGCTCGACAAGCGCCTACCAGCTGCACCGCGACGCCTACATCCGCATCTTCGACCGGCTCGGCTTCGCACTACGTCATCGTCGCAGGCGATGTCCGGTGCCATGGGCGGCTCGAAGCTCGGAGGAGTTCCTCGCGACCGCCGAGAACGGCGAGGACACCTACGTGCGGTGCACGCAACTGCGACTACGCCGCCAACGTCGAGGCCGTGCGGGTGCCGGTGCCGGACGCCGTGGACGCGTCGCGGCGTGCCCGCCGCGCACGTCGAGGACACCCCGGACACCCCCACCATCGACACGCTGGTCGACGCACCTCAACGACGGCGTTCCCCCGCGCGGACGGGCGTCCCTGGGCGGCCGGCGGACACGCTGAAGAACGTCTCGTCATGCTGGTGCACCCCGACGGCACCCGCGAGCCGCTGGCCATCGGCCTGCCCGGCGACCGCGAGGTCGACGAGAAGCGGCTCGGGGCCCAGGTCGAGCCGGCCGAGGTCGAGGCGTTCGACGAGGCGGACTTCGCGGCCAACCCGGCGCTGGCCAAGGGCTACATCGGCCCCGGGGTGCTCGGCGACCGAGAAGGCGTCGCGGCATCCGCTACCTGCTCGACCCCCGGGTCGGCGAGGGCACCGCGCTGGGTCACCGGCGCCGACGAGCCGGGCCGCCACGTCATCGACCTCGTCGCCGGCCGCGACTTCACCGCCGACGGCACCATCGAGGCCGCCGAGGTGCGCGACGGCGACGCCTGCCCCGCGTGCGGCGCACGGCGTCTGGAGACGGCCCGCGGCATCGAGATGGGGCACATCTTCCAGCTCGGCACGCAAGTACGCCGAGGCGCTCGACCTGAAGGTGCTCGACGAGAACGGCAAGCTGCGTCACCGTCACCATGGGCTCCTACGGCGTCGGCGTCTCGCCGGGCCGTGGCGGCGTCGCCGAGGGCAACCACGACGAGCTCGGCCTGGTCTGGCCGCGCGAGCTCGGCCCCGGCCGACGTGCACGTCGTGGCCACCGGCAAGGACGAGGCCGTCTTCGACCTAGGCCGAGGAGCTCACCGCGCGAGCTCGAGGCGCGCGGCGTGCAGCGTGCTGCTACGACGACCGCCGCAAGGTCAGCCCCGGGCGTGAAGTTCAAGGACGCCGAGCTGATCGGCGTGCCGACCATCGTCGTCGTCGGGCGCGGCCTGGCCGACGGCACCATCGAGGTCAAGGACCGGCGCAGCGGGCGAGCGCGACGCGACGGTGGCCGAGCCGTCGACGCGGCCGTCGACGGAGATCCTGCGCCGCCATGATGGCCGGCCGGGGCTCGGTGAGCCAGCCCGTCGAGGCGGTCATCTTCGACTGGGGCGGCACGCTGACGCCGTGGCACACCGGTCGACCTGCCCGAGCAGTGGCGGTCTTCGCGGCCGGAGGTGCACGGCATCCCGGTCGAGTCGCCGGACGTGCCCGAGGCCGACCTGCGCCGAGGCGCGCCGGCTGGCCGACCGCATCCTCGGGCCGAGCCGCGGCCTGGCACGCGGCCGGAGGAGCAGCGTCGCCGCCTCGCCGACATCCTGCGCGACGGCCGGGGTCGACGCCGGCGCACGACCGGCACGAGCCTGGCGCTCGCGGCGTACCGGCGGTTCTGGGAGCCGCACACCTTCACCGACCCGCAGGTGCGCCCGCTGTGGGAGGGGCTGCGCGAGCGCGGCATCCGCGTCGGGGTGCTCTCCAACACCATCTGGACGCGCGAGTACCACCGCGGCATCTTCGAGCGCGACGGCGTGCTCGACCTGCTCGACGCCGACCTCTACTCCAGCGAGATCGCCATGGATGAAGCCGCACCCCGAGGCGTTCCGGGCGATCTGCCGACGCGCTCGGCGTCACGCCGCGACGGGCGGTGTACGTCGGCGACCGGGTGTTCGAGGACGTGCACGGGCCGCCAGGCAGGTGGGATGCGCGCGATCTGGATCCCGCACTCGCAGATCCCGGCCGCGCAGCAGGTCGAGGTCGACGCGATGCCCGACGCGCGTGGCCCACGAGCTGCTCGACATGCTCGGCCATCGTCGACGGCTGGCCGCGGGCGCGTGACCGACCCGAGCACCGACGATCGTCTGCTGCTGCTCATGCTGGCGCGGGCTTCCGCGCCGGCTGGGTCGACGCGGTCGTCGGCGGGGGCGGGCTGATCCAGCTGCCGGCGCTGCTCCTCGGCCTGCCCGGCGCGGCGCCGGCGCACATCCTGGCGACCAACAAGTTCGGCTCGATCTGGGGCACCGCGACGTCAGCCGGCACCTACTGCCGGCGGGTGCGGCCCGACCTGCGCACGGCCGTGCCGATGGCGCGGTCGCCTTCGTCGGGCGCGCTCGGCGGGGCGGTGGTCGGCCTCGCACATCCCCAAGGCCGCGTTCAACCCGATCCTGCTCGTCATGCTCATCGGCGGTCGGGGCCTACACGCTGCTGCGGCCCGACGCTGGGCGCGGCGACCCAGCTGCGGTTCGCCGGGCACCGCCACACGCTGGCAGCCATGCTGCCGGGCTGCGTGGTCGGCGTCTACGACGGGGCGCTCGGCCCGGGCACCGGCTCGTTCCTCGTCTTCGCCCTCGTCGGGCTGATGGGCTACGCCTTCCTCGAGGCCAGCGCCAAGGCCAAGATCGCCAACTTCGCCACCAACCTGGCGCGCTGGCCATCTTCGTCCCGCAGGGCGCGGTGATCTGGGAGGTCGGCCTGCTCGTCGGCGCCAGCAACCTCGTCGGCGGCTACGTCGGCGCCCGCACCGCCGTGTCGCGGGGCAACGGCTTCGTCCGGGTGGTCTTCGTGGTCGTCGTCGCCGCGTTCATCGTGCGGATCGGCGGCGACCTCGCTCGGCTTCTGGTGAGCGGGACCGCTGACACTCGCCCGGCATCCGCGTCGCCCACGCGACCGACTTCGTGCGACTTACACGCGGTTCTCGTCCGCTCAGATCGGCCCGGAACCGCGGGCAAGTCGCCACGAAGTCGGGGTGCGGGGCGGTCAGGGGCGGGTGGTGGTGAGCCAGAGCACCGCGTAGGGCGGCAGCCAGACGTTGCCGTCGCCGCCCCAGGGCAGCGCCTCGCCGGTGATCTCGTCGCGGGCATCGGCGACGCCGAGCTCGTTGACCCGCCAGCCCGGCCAGACCCGCGTCTCCGGGGTCACGTTGTGGACGCCGACGAAGCGGCCCACCGGGTGCTCGCGCACCGTCACGAGCACGCCGGGGTCGTCGACCGGGCCGACCCGGGTCTCGACCGACCCGTGCAGGTGCACCAGCCGCCCCCGGGCCGCGCACCAGCTCGACGAGGTCACCGAACACCCGACCGGCCACGGTGCCGCGGTCGTGCCGCTGCTCGGCGCGGGCCCAGTCCAGGCGGGGGCGGTGCGCCCAGCGGTTGTCGTCCTCGTGACCGGGCTCGGCCGCCCAGCGCGGGTCGTTGGGCTGGCCCAGCTCGTCACCGCTCCAGATCACCGGGATGCCGCCCCAGCCCAGCACCAGCGCGTGCGCCAGCCGCAGCGCGGACGCCGCGCGGTCGACCTCGGCGACCGAGCTGCGCCGCCTCGAGACCGATGAGGGATGCCGCGCTGCCGCTCGTGCGGCGGTCGTCGGTGTCGGGGTTGTACTGGAACACCAGGCCGCGGGCGGGGGAGCCGTAGAAGTCGCCGGCGTACCAGTGGGCCAGGAAGCTGCGGTGCCCGTGGCCGGTCACCCCGACGGCCGCGGCATCCTCGTCCATGATCGCCCAGCCGATGTCGTCGTGGCAGCGCAGGTAGGTCAGCCAGGTGGCCGTCGGCGGCTTGGGCGGCAGCGACCCGAGCGCCTGCACGGCGAGCCGCACGTCGCGCGCGGCGAGCATCGACCAGATCTGCACCATGAGGCTGTTGTGGTAGGCGAGGTCGCTGACCTTGCCCGTGTAGGGGCCGGTGCCGAGGTAGGCGAGCAGCTTGGTCGGCGCCACGATCGCCTCGGCGAGGAAGGCCACGCTCGGGCAGGCGATCCGGGTCACCGCGCGCAGCACCTGGGTGATGCGCGTGCACCTCCGGCTCGCCCTGGCAGTCGGTGCCCAGCCGCTTCCACATGAAGGCGATGGCGTCGAGCCGCAGCACGTCGACGCCCCGGTTGGCGAGCTCGAGGATGATCGCGGCGTACTCGCGCAGCACGGCGGGGTTGCGCCCAGTTGACGTCCCACTGGAACTCGTTGAACGTCGTCCAGACCCAGCCCTCGCAGCTCGTCGTCCCAGGTGAAGTTGCCCGGGGCGAAGTCGGGGAAGACCTCGGGCAGGGTGCGCTCGTAGGCGTCGGGCATCTCCCGGTCGGGGAAGACGTGGAAGTACTCGCGGTAGGCCGGCTCGCCGGCGCGGGCCCGCCGCGCCCACTCGTGCTCGCGGGCCACGTGGTTGAGCACGAGGTCGAGCACGAGGCTCATGTCGCTGTCGTGCAGCTGGGCCGCGAGGTCCTCGAGGTCGTCCATCGTGCCGAGGTCGGGCCGCACCGAGCGGTAGTCGGCCACGGCGTACCCACCGTCGTTGTCGCCGTCGCGCGGGCGCAGCAGCGGCATCAGGTGCAGGTAGCGCACCCCGAGCTCGTCGAGGTAGGGCAGGTGCGTCGGCGACGCCGCGCAGGTCGTCGGCGAACCGCTCGGTGTAGGCGGCGTAGCCGACCACGGCGGGGTCCTGCAGCCAGTCGGGGCGCAGCATCCGCTCGAGGTCGCGCACGTGCAGCCGGTCGGCCCGCACGCTGAACGCCGCGGCCGCGAGCTCGACGAGGTCGGCCCCGAGCTGGGGTGCCCGCTCGCGCGCCGTAGACGGCGGTGAGGCCGCCGAGCAGGTCGGGCCACCAACGCTCGACCCGGGTGCGGAGCATCGACCTCGCGGTCGCGGCTGAGCCCGTCGGGCACGGGGAAGGCGGGAGGGGGCACCGGTGCTCTCACGCGCGCATTCTTGCGGATCTGCGCAACCGTTTCCACACGCTCACGGTCCACGCCGATGCGGGGCACAGGTCGCGCACAGGAAAGTCCCCGAAGTTGTCTCCATGACGATGAGCAGCGAGACCTCCGCCGGGGCCCTCGGCACCCTCGCGCCCGCGGGCGCAGCGCCGCCGCACGTCGCCACGGCGCGGCTCGTCCGCCGCCGCGGCCCGGTGCCGCGCTGGTGGCGCGACGCCAGCGTCGCCGGCCGGCTGGCTCGTGCTGCTCGTGGTGACGGCGCTGTGGGTGAGGGGCGGCGGCATCCAGGAGCTCACCTCGGTGTCCGGCGCGCTGATGTCGATCGGCCGGCTCACCGGGCTGGTCGCCTCGGCGCTGCTGCTGCATCCAGGTGTTGCTGATGGCGCGCATGCCGTGGGTCGAGCAGGCCTGGGGCCAGGACGAGCTCGCCCGCACGCCACCGCCTGGTCGGCTTCACGTCGTTCAACCTGATGCTGGCGCACATCGTGCTCATCACCCTCGGCTACGCCGCCGGCGACCAGCCGGGCTCGTGGGGCACCATCGTCGACTTCGTGCGTCAACTACCCGGGCATGCTGCTCGCCGTCGCCGGCACCGCCGCCCTGGTCATGGTCGTCGTGACCTCGATGCAAGAAGGCCCGCCGGCGGCTGCGCTACGAGTCCTGGCACCTCATCCACCTCTACGGCTACCTCGGCGCGGGCCTGGCGCTGCCGCACCAGCTGTGGACCGGCACCGACTTCCTGTCGTCGCACGACCGCCACCGTCTTCTGGTGGGGCCTGTACGCCGCTGTGCGCCGGCGCGGTGCTGGTCTTCCGGGTCGGGCTGCCGCTGTGGCGCTCGCTGCGCGCGCCGCTGCGCGTGCTCGACGTCCGGGCCGAGGGCCCGGGCGTCACCACGGTGACCGTCGGCGGCGGCGGGGTGCGCCGGATGCCGGTGCGCGCCGGCCAGTTCTTCCAGTGGCGCTTCCTCGACGGCCCGGGCTGGACCCGCGGCAACCCGTACTCCATCTCCGCGGCCCCCGACGGCGCGGACCCTGCGGTTCACCGCGGCCCACCTCGGCGACGGGTCCGCGCGGCTCGCCGACGCTGCGGCCCGGCACCCGGGTGCTCGTCGAGGGCCCCTACGGCCGGCTGCACGCCGGCGTGCGCACCCGCCGCAAGGTGCTGCTGATGGGCGTCCGGCATCGGCATCACCCCGATGCGGGCGCTGCTCGAGGAGCTCGACCAGGCGCCCGGCGACGTCACCGTCGTCCACCGGGTGCGCTCCCGGCCGACGATGCCGTGCTCGCCGACGAGCTCGCCGCGCTCGCCGCGGCCCGGGGCGCGCGCTACCTGCTCGTCGAGGGGCCGCGGGTGCCGGACCGGGACAGCTGGCTGCCGGCCCAGGCCCGCCACCTCAGCGACGTCGCAGGCGCTGCGCGAGATCGTGCCCGACATCGCCGACCACGACGTCTACCTCTGCGGCGCGGACGGCTGGATGAGCGCCGCCCGCGCCGCCGCCATCGACGCCGGGGTGCCGCACGACGCCGTCCACCTCGAGCGCTTCGCCTACTGACCCCCGACCCGACGCACGCCACAAGGAACCCCCATGCGACGCATCACCACCTGGCTGCTCAGCACGATCTCGGCCCTCGTGCTGCTGTTCAGCTACCACACCTCGACCAGCCTCGAGCCGCCGCAGCGACGAGCATCGGTCGCGCGAGTCCGGCACCGGACCGACACGGCTCGGCACCGTCCGACCGGCACCCCGGCGACCGACGCGGCTCGGTCGACCGGCAGCGGCTCGTCGTCCGGCAGCGGCTCGTCGTCCGAGTGGCACGCGTCGGCAGCGCCACCCGTCGGCCGCGAAGACCTACACCGGTGACGCCGTGATGACCCGGTACGGGCGACGTGCAGGTCGAGATCACCGTCGAGAACGGCAAGATCACCGACTCCGACGGTCACCCAGGTGCCGTGGAGCAACGGCAAGGACCAGGAGATCAACTCCTACGCGGTGCCGATCCTCAACCAGGAGGTCGTCGACCAGCAGAGCGCCGAACATCGACATGGTCTCGGGCGCCACCGTCACCTCGCGAGGGCTACATCGAGTCGCTGCAGTCGGCGATCGACCAGGCGAACCTGTGATCACCGCGGAGATCCCGGTGACGCCCGCGGCCCCCCGCCGCCGCGGCTGGCCCGTCGCGCCTGGGTCGAGCAGGTCATGGGGCTGCCGATCAGCGTCCACGTGCGCGCCGTCGAACCGACCCGCCCCGACCTCGAGGCCGGCGTGGCCGGGTCTTCGCGCACCTGCGCAAGGTGGATGCCGGTGCTCAGCACCTGGCGCGCCGACAGCGACCTGCTGCAGCTGCAGCACGGGCGAGCGCGACGAGGCGCACCCGTGGGTCGCCGACGTCACCGAGCTGTGCCTCGAGGCGGAGGAGCGCACCGACGGGCTGTTCCGCGCCTGGCGACGCCGTGACGGCGGGCGGCTCACCTACGACCCCACCGGCCTGGTCAAGGGCTGGGCGGTCGCGGGCGCCGCGGCGCACCTCGACGTCGTGCCGGAGATCTCCTACAGCATCGGGGCCGGGGGCGACATCGTCGTCGGCGCCGGCCGCGGGCCGTCGGCCGCGGCGCCGTCCTGGCGGATCGGCATCGAGGACCCGCGCGATCCCGGTGCCGTGGCCCGGGTGGTCACCGTGCGCCGCGGTGCGGTCGCGACGTCGGGTGCGGCCGCGCGCGGGGCCGCACGTCGTCGACCCCCGCACCGGGTGGGGGGTCACCCGCTCCGGATCGGCGACGGTCGTCGGCCCGGAGCTGCTCTGGGCCGACGTGTGGGCGACCGCGGCGTGGGTCGATCCGGCCCGCGCGGAGCGGCTGATGGCCGACCGCGACCCCGCCTACTCGCTGGTCACCCTCTGAACCCGGCGTGTCGCCGCGACACGCCGTGCTGACCAGCCGTTTTACCAGTTCTTTAGATATTGCTTGTAGGGGGCCTTCCACTGCTAGGCTGGAGGTACTCAGTCGAGTTTCAGCAGGGGAGCTTGACGTTGAGCCAATAGGTTGTGCCATGTCTCAATCGCAGGGGATCGAGGCGCGCCGACTCAGTCGTCGCACCATTGCCACCGGAGCTGCCTGGGCAGTTCCCGTCATCGCCGTCGGAGCCGCAGCGCCGCTGTCGTCCGCGTCGCCGCCGCCGATCATCATCACGCCGCTGCCGGGCGCTTCGTGCAAGTTCCCCGGTCAGTCCACGGGGTTCAAGTTCGGCTACAAGATGTTCTTCAACATCAACACCAGCGTCGCGACGAACTTCTGTGTCACCGGCGCCACGGTGCCCGGCAACACGCGAGCCAGGTGCAGATCTTCGAGGTCAACAGCGACACCACCAGCCCGTACTGCCTCGCCCTGGTGCCCGGTGACAACACGCTGGTCATCATCGTCGGCGTCGACGAACTCGGCGAACGGCACCGGCACGTTCACCTACACGCTCGACGGGGCGGCCGGCGGTACGTTCACCGCGTCGTTCGGCGACTTCCCGCCCTGCGTGACAGGTCTGACCCACCCGCCTGAGCGCGCGCCTCGGCGCTCGCTCGACAACTCGTCGGGCGCCCTCGTGGCGCACGCCCACAGCTCCACACGGTGACTTCGTCGTACCCGGCAACGGGTCGGCGGAGCCTGCAGGGGCTGGCGGGTGCCGAAAAGCGGCGGTCGTAGTGGGGCGCTCGCGTCCTAGACCGTCTTTCCTCTGTGCTGCTCGGCACCCGCAGGGGCGTGCCACGGCCCGACCCGTGCCGACCCTTCGCGGGTCCGCACGCCACTGCCTGCTGCTGCAGAGTCCCCGCACCACCCGTGCGGGGGCTTTGCCATGCCCTCCGCCGGCGTGACTCTGCTTCACCCCGCGCGGTTGACGACCGCGAGCAGGCCGTGATCGGCCGCTCTCGCCATCCGACTAGAACGGGGGAGGCCCGATGTCCGCGAGTGCTGGGCGGTGTCTCGTGGTCGGGTTCGGCGGTGGGGGTTGTGGTGGGGGTAGGGCGGCGAAGTCGGGTTGGGTGATGCGGTTGGTGCCGGTGGGTGAGGTCCAGGTGGCGGTGCCGTCGGGGGCGAGGTGGTAGGTCCAGCGGCGTTGTTGTTTGAGGCGGTGGTGGCGTCGGCAGAGCCCGCCGAGGTTGGTGGGGCTGGTTGGCCCGGCGGGCCAGGGTTTGGCGTGGTCGAGGTCGCATGCTGGTGGCGGGGCGGGTGCAGCCCCACATCCGGCAGGTGCCGTCGCGGGTGGTGACGAAGTCGGTGACGGCTTTGGAGGGTCGGTAGGCGTGGGTGACGGATTCGATGAGGGTGCCGGTGCGGGCGTCGAGCAGGGCGCGGCCGATGTCGGTGGGGACCACGGTGAGCAGGGCTTCGACGGTGTCGGCGTCGATGAACCCGATGCCGGGGATCTCGCACCCCGGAGATCAGGGCCGCGGACAGTGAGAACTTCGACCCAGGCCGAGGCCGCCGGTGGCGATCGGCCGGCCGCACCCAGTTCGGGTCGTTGATGTCAGTGGTGGCGGCTGCAGGCCGTGGTGGCGTGCGGCGTCCGCCGGCCGCAGTCCTTGGTGGTGGCGCGGCTGCGTGGGCGCGGGTTCTCGGCCTGTGTACTCGGCGATGGCGGTGTCGCGGGCGGTGTGGGCGTCGGGGCCGGTGAGGACGGGGATGCCGAGGGTGACGGTGGCGGTGACGGTGACGTTGGTCAGCAGCAGGTCGATCAACGCGTCGGCGCGGGCCTGGTCCACGGTCAGCTCGGGGTCTTTGGCGCGTACCGGTCGGCCAGGTCGCGGACGGCGGCCCAGGCGGCGGCGGACTTGCCGGCGGGGAGGCGGGCCCACCAGTCGGTGCTGCCGTCGGGGCCGGGGGTCACCTGAACGAGCCGGTCTTTGCGGTTCTTGGCGGGGCGGCGGCGACCTGGTCGGCGGCGATGCGGGTGGCGACCTTGCGGGCGACGGTGGTGACCCGGGCCGGGTCCATCCCGACGAGCCGGTCGACCATGACGTCCTCCACCGCGGCGCAGGCGTGCTCGTCCAGCCCGTCGCAGGCGGCGATGACCTTGCCGGCGTTGACGGTGGCCAGCTCACCGGCTCATGACCTTGGCCAGGAGCTTGGTGAACCGCCCGGCCAGGGCGCGAGGCCAGGCCGACCTTGCGCCCGGCGGCCCACTGCCCGACCCCGGTGGCCAGGGACACCTCGGTGGAGGTCATCGCGTCGATGAACCCGACCTGGTGGTGCACCTGCGACCGGGCCGCGGTCGGTCAGGCGCAGCTCGTGGGAGCCGGCGTGCGCGATCGCGACCAGCTGCGCCCCCTCGACCGCGTTCGCGACCCCTTGCAGGTCGCCGGTGACCTCGAAAAGCTCGTCGGGGTCCATCGCCGCGCCGTGCGCGGCCAGCTCGGCACCGACCGCGGACGCCTCGGCGCGGATCGCGGCGATGCGGGTCGCGGAGCTGGCTGGTCTGGACATACCCTCATCATACTCGAACACGCGTACGAATCCCAGAGTTGTCCACAGCCAATGTCGTTGCAGGGCAGACCTTTTCGCATCAGCGCGCCCGCCAGGCCGAGCTGTCATTAAGGGTGGGAGAAATCGGGGTGATGGCACCGATTTCTCCCACCCTTGTCGCGACGCGGGCCACCGACCGAACGGGGCTCGGACCGCAACCAGCCGGCCGCAGCCCATGGACTGAGACTTGCCTGAGCGTTGGGGAGCGCCCGCTCGTCGGGCTTGCGAACCGGGACGAAGCGCGAGGTGAGCCACCAGGCCAAGCCGAGCCGACGCTGATCCAGGTCGTGATCCGGGACGAGCTGCGAGGTGACCACCGGGGCCAAGGCGAGCGCCACGCTCATCCAGGCGCTTGCGAATCCGAGACGAAGCCTGAGGTGACCACCGAGGCCAACGGCGAGCACCACGCTCATCCGGGCGTCTGCGCAGTAGTCGGAGCACGCCGACCATCGAAGTCGACGGAGGCTGCGCGCCATCAACAGCGGAAGCGCCGCGTCACCCCCGCGCGAGAACCGCGCGCAGCTCCTCAGGAGTCGTGACCGGCGCGTCGCAGACGAACCCACGGCAGACGTAGGCCGCGGGCCGGCCGCCCACGAGCGGCCGCCCCACGAGCAACGGCACGCCCACTGCATCGGGCACGCCCTGCACCACGACCAACCCCGGTGACGTGCTCGCCCGGGCCACCTCGGCGAGCGCCGACGCCTCGGCTCCCTCGCCGACCACCGCCACCTGCAGCGGGCCCGCGACGACCGCCTCGGCCACGGCCAGCGCCCAACCGGCGAAGCGCGGGTCCTGCTCGGCCACCGGCCCGCAGGCGTCCAGCGCCGCCGACGCCGCGTCGCGGTGCCGCGCCGACCCGGTGAGGGCGGCGTGCGTGACCAGGGCACCGGCGAGCGCCGAGGCCCCCGCCGGCTCGGCGTTGTCGGTGCGCCCCGCCGGCCGCGCGAACAGCGGCGGTGCGTCGTTCGCGGTGTCGTGCAGGATGCCGTGCTCGTCGACGAACCGCTCGAGCGCCGCGTCGAGCAGCGCCTCGGCCGCGGCCGCCCACCGGGGGTCGCCCGTCGCCTGGTGCAGCGCGAGCAGGCCCTCGGCGAGGTCGCCGTGGTCGTCGAGCACCCCCGGCGCGCGTGCCCGACCGACCCGCCGCGGGAGGTGCGCCGCAGCATCCCGTCGACGAGGTGCACGTCGAGCACGAAGGTCGCCGCGGTCGCCGCCGCGTCGACCAGGTCGGGCCGCCCGAGCAGCACCCCGGCATCCGCCAGGGCGGCGATCGCCAGCCCGTTCCACGCCGTGACCACCTTGTCGTCGCGGCTGGGCTGCGGCCGCGTCGCGCGCGCCGCCAGCAGCCGCTCGCGCGTCGTCGCCCACCACGCCGGGTCGTCGGGGTCGGTGCGCAGCTGCAGCGTCGAGGCGCCCGCCTCGAAGGTGCCGGCTGCGGTGACCCCGAGCAGCGGCGGCCGCACGCTCCCCGTCGACCGGCGCCGAGCACCTCGACGAGCTGCGCCGGCGTCCAGGCGTAGGTCAGGCCCTCGTGCGAGTGGCCGTCGACGACGGTGTCGGCGTCGAGCGCCGACGCGAACGCACCCTCGTCGGTGCGCAGGTCGCGCAGCAGGAACTCGGCGGTCTCCTCGGCGACCCGGCGCGCGAGGGGGTCGCCGGTCGTGCGCCAGAGGTGGGCGTACACCCGCAGCAGCTGGGCGTTGTCGTAGAGCATCTTCTCGAAGTGCGGCACCACCCAGTCGGCGTCGACGGAGTACCGGGCGAAGCCGCCGCCGAGCTGGTCGTACATCCCGCCGCGGGCCATCGCCGCGCAGGTGCCGCGGGCCATCGCGAGCGCGTCGGCCGAGCCGGTGCGGGCGTGGTGGCGCAGCAGGAACTCGAGCACCATCGACGGCGGGAACTTGGGCGCTCCGCCGAACCCGCCGCGGGCCTCGTCGTACATCGAGCGGAGCCGGCGCACGGCGGTGTCGCAGACCCCGGCATCCAGCCGCGAGGGTGCCGGCGGGCCGGTGTGCACCCGCAGCTGCTCCGCGACGCTCGCCCCGGAGGCCAGCACCCGGTCGCGCTGCTCGGCCCACACCTCGCCGGCGTTGGCCAGCAGCGCGAGCAGCTGCGCCTTGGGCAGGTAGGTGCCCGCGAAGAACGGGTCGCCGTCCGGCGTCAGCAGGCAGGTCATCGGCCACCCGCCGTGACCGGTGAGCGCCGTCACCGCCGCCATGTAGACCGCGTCGACGTCGGGGCGCTCCTCGCGGTCGACCTTCACCGCGACGAAGCCGGCGTTGACCGCGGCGGCCACCTCGTCGTCCTCGAACGACTCGTGGGCCATCACGTGGCACCAGTGGCACGCGGCGTA
Source organism: uncultured Actinomycetota bacterium (assembly GCA_963782695.1). Taxonomy (GTDB): domain Bacteria; phylum Actinomycetota; class Actinomycetes; order Actinomycetales; family Dermatophilaceae; genus Fodinibacter. The sequence goes on from CAWAKY010000030.1 coordinate 181,375, forward strand.
GCCGACCGAGAGCAGCACCGGCAGGTCGCGCCGGCGCGCCTCGGCGAACGCGTCGTCCGACCACTCCCACCAGTCGACCGGGTTGTCGGCGTGCTGCAGGAGGTAGGGGCTCGAGGAGCCCGCGAGCCGGTTCGCCATCCGACCACCGTATGCCGGGTGCAGGGCCCGCGACCGGATGCCGGGTCGGCCCGGTCAGTCGTCCAGGGCCTTGGCGAGGGCGATGTTGAACGACACCTCGTCGGCGTTGCCGTCGTCGAGCGCCCACACGCACTCGATGGCGCAGCGCACGATGGTCCAGCGGCGGGCGACCTCCTCGTCCATCCCGGCCGCGTCGCAGAGCACCTCGGTGCGGTGCCGGGCCGACCACCGCAGGGCGGCGCCGGTGCCGAGCTCGTCGCGACGGTTGCGCAGCACGGCGTGCAGGTCCCACCCCGGGTGACCCGCGCGCGGCTGCGGGTCGATCGCGAGCCAGGGCTCCCGCGCACCGGCCAGCACGTTCTCGTAGTGCAGGTCGCCGTGCACCAGCGTGGCGTCGCACCCGGGGTCCGCGACGAGCTCGCGGTGCAGCCCGACGGCGCGCGAGACCAGCCGGCGGGGGAGCGCGTCGCGACGCGGTGGCCTCCTGCAGCCAGCCGGCCGACCAGCCGCTCAGCGGCGGGCAGCGCCGGCTGGGGCCGGAACGTGCAGCCGGCTGCAGCAGGCCGCCGATCACCGTGCAGGCGCTGTCGGTGTCGATCGAGGTGAGGTCGACCTCGGGGTCGAGCCGCTCGAGCAGCAGCAGCCCGTCGCTGGGCAGGGCGGCGACGAGCCGCACCGCGCCGTCGCCCGCCCAGGTGCGCAGCGCGAGCGGCTCCCCGTCGGTGTCGACGGTGCGCCACACCACCTTCACCGCGAGCGGCTCGCCGTCGCGCCGGACCGGCGCCACCACGGCCGTCCAGCCCGTGCGCAGCGGCCCGTCGGCGACCAGGCCCCACCGCTCGAACGCGTCACCGAGCAGGCGCTGGGCCCGGGCGGCCCAGTCGGCACCGCTCAGGCCGCCCTCGGCGGGGCGTCGGGCGACCCAGTCGAGCCACGGTGACGGGATCACCGGGACGGCGCCAGCGCTCACGTGAGACCCGGGAACGGCTCGAGCGCGACGCCCCAGCGGTGCGCCTCGACCTCGACGGTGCCGAGCCAGCGGGTCAGGGCCGCGAGCCCGGCGCCGCCGTCGGACGCCACGATCGGCGCGAGGTGCTCGCCGTAGCCGGCGCGCAGCGTGGTCAGCGACTGGCGGGCCAGGCGGGCGGCGACCGCCGCGTCGTCGACCGGGAACGGCAGCGGGTGCCCGAGCGAGGTGTCGGCCCGGGCGCCACCGGCCAGCTGGTCGGCCAGCAGCCCGCGGAGTGCGGCGAGGGTGGTGTCGGACCGGGCCCGCTGCCCACCCGTCGAGCGCGCGCTGACGACCTCGAGGAAGTAGACGGCCCCGGCCGTCGACGTGGCCAGCGTGCCCACCCGGTCGCCGCCGACCGGCTCCGACGGCACGGTCGGTGGGCGCCCGCGCAGGAGGCTCGCCGCGGCGTACCGCTGGGCGTGCAGTGACGCGACGGTGGCGCGCAGGTCGTCCTCGACGCCCGCGAACCCGGCGGCAGCGGCCGCCGACGCAGCCTCGGCCGCCGCCAGCTGCGTGCGACTGCCCGGGGCGGTGGTGGGGGAGCCCGTGGCGGTGACGGTGCCCGTCGGCGTGGGGGATGCCGTGGGCGTGGGCGAGGCGGACGGCGTCGCGTCGAGGTCAGTGGCGGGCACGCCGTCGGCCACAGCGTGCTGCGCAGCACGGTGTGCTGGCGCCGGTGGAGGGTGGCGAGGTCGGCGGCGAGGGCGCCCGGCACGGTGGCCGCGAGGTCGGCCAGGGCCGCGGTGTCGCGGGTCAGGGCCACCAGCTCGGCTTCGGCCGGCACGGGCGTGCGGGTCGGTACCAGGGGGACACGGGGCGCGTCGTCCTCGAGCCGGATGCCGCAGCCGGCCGTGGGCAGCACCACGGCGAACAGGCCCGCCACGACGGTGCGCCGGGGGACGCCGGGGCGCGTTCCCTCCGTCATGGGCGCATCATCGCACGGGTTCGGGCCTCATCCGTTCTGTCCTAGAGTGGGGTCCGGCGGTCATCCGCCGACCGACAAACTGCAGAGAGGGAGGGTTCTTCATGACCACAGCGGACAGCATCCGCCCCGCCCTGCAGGAGGCGTTCTCCACCAGCGACCTGGTGATCGAGGACGTCACGGTCACCCCCGCCGGCCGTCGCCGCGTGGTCAAGGTGCTCGTCGACCGGGCCCTGGGCGAGGCCGACACCGTCACCGAGCCGACCGCGCCGCTCACCCTCGACGAGGTCGCCGACGCGACCCACCTGGTCAGCGACGCCCTCGACGCCTCCGACGTCATGGGCGAGCAGCCCTACACCCTGGAGGTCTCCTCCCCGGGGGTCGGGCGGCCGCTCACCGAGCCGCGCCACTTCCGCCGCAACGTCGGCCGGCTCCTCACCGTGCAGCACGACGGGGGCGAGGTCACCGGGCGGGTGGTCAGCGCCTCGACCACCGAGGTCAGCCTCGAGGTCCCCGCCACCAAGGGCACTGCCGCCCGCACCGAGACGCTCCCGTACTCCGCGGTCGAGCGTGCCGCCGTGCAGGTCGAGTTCGCCCGCCCCGACGAGAGCAAGGAGAGCTGACATGGACATCGACCTTTCCGCCCTGCGCGCCCTCGAGCGCGAGCGCGGCATCTCGCTCGACGTGCTCATCCCCGCCATCGAGCAGGCGCTCGTGCTGGCCTACCAGCGCACCGACGGGCACTACCGCCACTCGCGCGCCGAGCTCGACCGCAAGACCGGGCACGTCGTCATCTGGGCCCGCGAGGAGACCGAGATCCCGCCCGCCGAGGGCGAGGTCGACGACGAGGGCAACCCGGCGCGGCCGCGCCGCGAGATCGGCCCCGAGTTCGACGACACCCCCACCGGCTTCGGCCGGGTGGCCGCCGCCACCGCGCGCCAGGTCATCGTGCAGCGGCTGCGGGACATCGAGGACGACGCGATCCTCGGCGACTTCAAGGGGCGCGAGGGCGACATCGTCGCCGGCATCATCCAGCAGAGCCCGGACCCGCGGCACGTCACCGTCGACTTCGGCACGGTCGAGGGCATCCTGCCGCTCGCCGAGCAGGTGCCCGGTGAGAAGTACGTGCACGGCCAGCGGCTGCGCTGCTTCGTCGTCTCGGTCAAGCGCGGCATGCGCGGCCCGCAGATCGGCCTGTCGCGCACCCACCCCAACCTGGTCAAGAAGCTCTTCGCGCTCGAGGTGCCCGAGATCGCCGACGGCAGCGTGCAGATCGAGGCGCTGGCCCGCGAGGCCGGCCACCGCTCCAAGATCGCGGTGCACTCGACCGTGCCCGGGCTGAACGCCAAGGGCTCGTGCATCGGCCCGATGGGGGCCCGCGTGCGCGCCGTCATGAGCGAGCTGCACGGCGAGAAGATCGACATCGTCGACTGGTCCGACGACCCCGCGACCTTCATCGCGGCCGCGTTGTCCCCGGCCCGGGTGTCGTCGGTCGAGATCGTCGACCGCCAGCTGCGCTCGGCCCGGGTGATCGTGCCCGACTACCAGCTGTCCCTGGCCATCGGCCGCGAGGGCCAGAACGCCCGGCTCGCGGCCAAGCTGACCGGCTGGCGGATCGACATCCGCCCGGACACCGAGGGGTCCGCGGCGGCGCCCGCACGCACCGATGACGCGCCCCCGCGCCCCTAGGCGGTAGACTGGTGCGGACCGACCGGACTGGACTCCGGCCCGGCCACCCGGTGCGTACCTGCATCGGGTGTCGTGGGGCGGATAGCCGGTCGGCACTCCTGCGAGTGGTCCTCGGACCCGGTGTGGGCGGCAACCTTGTCGTCCTGCCGGACCCCGAGCACCGTCGGCCCGGGCGCGGCGCATGGCTGCATCCGGACCTCTCGTGCCTCGACCTCGCCGTCCGCCGCCGGGCGTTCGGGCGCGCGCTGCGCAGCAGCACGTCACCCGACCACACAGCGGTCGACGACTGGGTCAGGGCCCACGAGCAGGATCAACCGTCCGAGAGCAAGAACCGAAAGCGGGTTTGACGCTGATGAGCACCCGATGAGTACTCAGCGATGAGCACCCCCCAGCTGTAACGACGGTCCGCGCAACAGAGCACGGACCTGGACAGGAGAAATGTGTCTAAAGTCCGTGTGAGCGCACTTGCCAAGGAGCTCGGAGTGACCAGCAAGGTCCTCCTCGAGCGCCTGAACGGCATGGGTGAGTACGTCAAGAGCGCCAGCTCGACGATCGAAACCCCTGTCGTGCGCAGGTACAACGAGAAGTTCCCCACCGAGGCCCCCAAGGCCGAGGCTCCGGCCGCGGCCAAGAAGGCCCCGGCCACCCGGCCCGCCCCGGCCACGACGGCGGCGGCCCCGGCTGCCACGTCGGCTCCGGCTGCCCCGGCAGCGGCTCCGGCCGCCCCGGCTCCGGCGAGCCCCGCCCCCAGCACCCCCGCCCCGAGCACGTCGGCGCCCGCGCCGGCCGCTCCGGCACCGGCGACCCCCGCTCCGGCGACCGGCCCGGCACCCCGGCTCCGGCGACCCCGGCTCCGGCCGCTGCCCCCGCGGCAGCGTCCGCTCCGGCCGCTCCGGCCTCGCCGGCCGCCCCCAGCGCGCCCGCCGCGCCGGAGGCTCCCGCCGCCCGTGAGGGTGGCGCCGGTCAGGGCGCTCCGCGTCCGGGTGCCCCGCGCCCGGCCACCCCGCGACCGGGCAACAACCCGTTCGCCCCCAGCCAGGGCATGGGCCGCTCCCGCGAGGCAGCGGCGCGCCCCGGCAACAACCCCTTCGCCCCGAGCCAGGGCATGCCGCGTCCGCAGAGCCGTCCGGGCACCCGTCCCGGCGGTGCCGCCGGCCCCGGCGGTGCTGGTGCAGCGGGCCCGCGCCCCGGTGGCGCCCGTCCGAGCCCGGGCATGATGCCCGACCGCTCGGCCGTGGCTCGTCCCGGTGAGCGTCCGGCCCGCGGTGGCGCACGTCCCGGTGCTGCCGGTGCGCGCCCCGGTGGCGGCCCCGGTGCGGGCGGCGGCTTCGGCGGTCGTCCCGGTGGGGGCGGCGGCGGTTTCCGCGGCGGCCCCGGTGGCCGTGGCGGCACCCAGGGTGCCTTCGGCCGCGGTGGCGGTCGTCCCGGCCGCGCCCGCAAGTCCAAGCGCGCGAAGCGCATGGAGTTCGAGGAGATGCAGGCGCCGTCGATCGGTGGCGTGAGCGTCCCCCGCGGCGACGGCACCACCGTCATCCAGATCCGTCAGGGCGCGAGCCTGTCCGACTTCGCCGACAAGATCGACGCGAACCCGGGTGCCCTCGTCACCGTGCTGTTCCACCTCGGTGAGATGGCCACGGCGACGCAGAGCCTCGACGAGGACACCTTCCGCCTGCTCGGCAGCGAGCTCGGCTACGACATCCGCATGGTGTCGCCGGAGGAGGAGGAGCGCGAGCTCTTCGACTCGTTCCACATCGACCTGGAGACGGGTATCGAGGGTGAGGACGACGACGACCTCGAGGCCCGCCCGCCGGTCGTCACCGTCGTGGGTCACGTCGACCACGGCAAGACGCGCCTGCTGGACGCCATCCGCAACGAGAACGTCGCGGGCGGCGAGACCGGTGGCATCACCCAGCACATCGGTGCCTACCAGGTGCACCGCGAGCACGAGGGCGTCGACCGTCCGATCACCTTCATCGACACCCCGGGCCACGAGGCGTTCACCGCCATGCGTGCCCGTGGTGCGAAGGTCACGGACATCGCGATCCTCGTGGTGGCGGCCGATGACGGCGTCATGCCGCAGACCATCGAGGCGCTGAACCACATGCAGGCGGCCGACGTGCCGATCGTCGTCGCGGTCAACAAGATCGACGTCGAGGGCGCCAACCCGTCCAAGGTGCGCCAGCAGCTCACCGAGTACAACCTCGTCGCAGAGGAGTACGGCGGCGAGACGATGTTCGTCGACGTCTCCGCGAAGCAGGGGCTGAACATCGACGCGCTGCTCGAGGCCGTGCTGCTCACCGCCGACGCGGCGCTCGACCTGCGCGCCAACCCGGACCGCGAGGCCCGGGGCATCGCGATCGAGGCCAACCTCGACAAGGGTCGCGGCGCCACGGCGACCGTGCTGATCCAGACGGGCACGCTGCACGTCGGTGACGCCATCGTCGCGGGCTCCTCCCACGGCCGCGTGCGCGCCATGCTCGACGAGCACGGCAACGCGGTGCCCGAGGCGGGCCCGTCCCGCCCGGTGCAGGTGCTCGGCCTGTCCTCGGTCCCGAGGGCCGGCGACACCTTCGTCGTCGCCCCCGACGACCGCACCGCTCGGCAGATCGCCGAGAAGCGCGAGGCGGCCGACCGTCAGGCGAGCCTGGCCAAGGCCCGCAAGCGCATCTCGCTCGAGGACCTCAACGAGGCCCTCGCCGCGGGCAAGGTCGACACCCTCAACCTCATCCTCAAGGGTGACGTGTCGGGTTCGGTCGAGGCGCTCGAGGACGCCCTGCTCCAGATCGACGTCGGCGACGAGGTCGACCTGCGGATCATCGACCGCGGTGTCGGTGCGATCACGCTGAACAACATCAACCTCGCGATGGCGTCCGACGCCATCATCATCGGCTTCAACGTTCGGGCCGAGGGCCAGAACGCCGAGGTCGCCGAGCGCGAGGGCGTCGAGATCCGGTACTACTCGGTCATCTACCAGGCGATCGACGAGATCGAGCAGGCCCTCAAGGGCATGCTCAAGCCGGAGTACGAGGAGGTCGAGCTCGGCACCGCCGAGATCCGCGAGATCTTCCGCAGCAGCAAGTTCGGCAACATCGCCGGCTCGATCGTCCGCAGCGGCGAGATCAAGCGCGGCACCCGGGCGCGGATCACCCGCAACGGGGTCGTCGTGTCCGAGAACGTCGAGATCGCCGGGCTGCGCCGGTTCAAGGACGACGTCACCGAGGTCCGCGAGGGCTTCGAGTGCGGCATCAACCTGGGGTCGTACAACGACCTCCAGCTGGACGACCTCATCTCCACCTACGAGATGCGGGAGAAGCCGCGCGCGCGTGAGGACCGCGCGCCTGACGTCGGCCGCAGCTGCCGTGAGGCCGCGACGGGCCCACACCGAGACCTCGGTGTGGGCCCGTCGCGTTCGCCCGGGACGGCAGCGGGGATGCCGAGTGCACCGGCGCCGGTGGGCGGGGCATGGCCCGAATAAGCCAGTGACGAGCCCGTCGCGGGCGATGCTTCACTTCTCGGATGGACACGGCCCGTCCGTTGATCGCCCGGCAGCACGAGCTCCAGGTGCTGGACGCGTGCCTCACCGCCGCCCGGTCGGGTCGGGCGAGCATCGCCCTCATCCGAGGTGAGTCCGGCATGGGGAAGAGCCGACTGGCCGAGTCGCTGGCCGAGCAGGCCCGTCAGGACGGCGTGTTCGTCGCGCTGGGTCACTGCACGCCGGTCAGCGGCGGGGAGCTGCCCGTTCGGGCCGTTCGTCGAGCTGCTCAGCCAGATCGGTGCGGCGCCCGACGTCGGAGCATGGTCGCCGGGTCGACCTGGGAGCGGCTGCGCACCGTGCTGACCGTCTCGGGGCCGTCGTCCGGCGTCCTCTCACCGGATGTCGGCCTGGAGCGTTCGCGGCTGTTCACGAGCGTGCTGTGGGTCCTGCACACCATCGGTGAGCGCCAGCCGGTGATGCTCGTGCTGGAGGACGTCCACTGGGCCGACGCGTCCAGCCTCGACCTGCTCAACTACCTGGCCCGCACTGCCGGACCGGGAACGACTGCTGCTCGTGCTGACCTGCCGTGACGACGCTCTCGGCCCACGACGCCGAACACGCGCAGGGGGATCGGGGAGCTGGGCCGTGCCGAGATGAGTCGGGACATCGACCTCGAGACCGTTCACCGCGGACCAGATCCGCGAGCTGCTCGCCACCTCAGAGGTCCGGCTCCCTGCCGCGCAGCACGACAGGGTCGTGGAGCTGTGCGACGGCAACCCGTTCATGGCTCTCGAGCTGGCGGCCCACGACGAGATCGAGGGCGCCCACACCGAGGCGCTGCGTCACGCACTCCTGGGGCCCGTCGACGAGCTGCCGGACGACGCGCGGCGTCGCCCTGCAGGTGGCCGCAGTGCTCGGGGAGTCCATCCCTCACGAGGTCCTGGAGAACGCCATCGAGAGCACGGGCGGCGACGTCGCGACGAACCTCCGCCTCCTCGCACAGCGGGGGCTGCTCGTCGCGGGGGCCGAACGCTACGACTTCCGCCACGCGATCCTGCGGGAGAGCGTCCTGCGCGAGATGCTGCACAGCGAGCAGACCGCAGCGCACCGGGCCGCCGTCCAAGGGGTCCGGGCCTCGCGCCGGGACGGCTCGCCTGCCGGCCTCGCACAGCTGGCGCACCACCTCGTGGCGGCAGGCGAGTACGTCGACGCGCTTCCGACGGTCCTGGCCGCGGCGGACCACGCCAGGAGCGTGTACGCGTTTGCCGAGGCGCGCCGCCAGCTGGCCGTGGCACGGGAGCTGCTCTGGAACCGGGTCGACGACCCGGAGGCGGCTCAGCGGGCTGTCGGCCGTGGACCTGGTCCGTCGCGAGGCCGAGATGGCCCGGTGGGCGGGGCAGCCGTCCGGAGCGGTCACAGCTCCTCCGATGCGGCTCTGGCGGCGGTGCCCGTCAGCAGGACTGGACCGCGCGCGGCTGGAGCTCGAGCTGGCCGAGGCGCTGTGGGCTGCTGGGGACCCGGCAGCAGCGCTCGCGGCCTGTGAACGCAGCGAGGCCGCCCTCGAGACGGTGCCCGGCGAGCCGGCTCTGCGTGCGCGGGTGCTCGCCGCCGTCGCGGGAGGGCTGGTGATGACGGGTCAGTACGACCGCGGCCGGGCGGTCGCTGAGCGAGCGATCGTGCTCGCGGGTGAGTCCGGCGCCACCCAGCAGCCAGCTCCAGGCCCGCATCACGCTGCGCCACCGCGATCGCCCGTCAAGGAGATCTCGAGGTGGGTCGTGGCGGAACTGCGACAGTGCCTGGCCGAGGCCCTCACCGTCGACGCGTTCAAGGCCGTCGTCCGCTGCTACGGAAATCTCGCCTTCCTCAACGCCGCCGCGGGCCGACTCGGGGACGTGCTGGAGGTCGCGACCGAGGGCGCGGACGCTGCCGACGGTTCGGCCCCCTGCTGCTCGTCGCACCGACGCTCGCCGAGAACTGGGTGCATGCCCTCGTCGCCACCGGTCGCTGGGACGAGGCGGTAGAGATCGCGCACGAGCTCGCAGCAGCAGTGGGCGGCCGAGGGTATGGCACTGGCGCTCCACGTGCAGCTCGCCCAGGTCGCAGCGGCGCGGGGATCAGGCACCGAGCTTCGAGCGCCAGATGTCGCTCATCGAGCGGCTTCGCCCGCCCGGACGACCCGTACACGGTGCACGACCTCACGCGCGGCACGCGCGGAGCACCTGCTCTGGCAGGGCGATGCCGAGCAGGCCCACCGCATCACCCGCGCGTCGTTGGACCAGCTCACCGACCAACAGGACGGACGGACTGGTCGTCAGCATGTGCAGCCTGGCGCTGCGGGCGCACGCCGACCTGGTGACCGCCAGGGCCGATCGGCTCCTGGGTGAGTCGGCCTCGGGCGAGACCGGGCAGCTGCTGGCGGCGGCCCGCACCGCGTCCCAGGGCGAGACCGGCGCCCTGGGCCACGCCTACCTGCTGCTGTGCGACGCGGAGGCCGCCCGTGCCTCGATGGCCCCCTCAGCCGACCCGCTGGACGCAGGTCGTCGCGCAGTGGCAGCTGCTCGACTGCCCCTATCCTGCCGCCTACGCGCAGTGGCGCCTGGCGGAAGAGCTGTTCGGGGTCCGGGCCCGCGTGCAGGGGACCCGCGCCCTCGCGGCGGCACTGCGGACGACAACACGCCTCCGTTGCACGCCGCTGGAGACCTCGCTGCGCACCTTGGCGCGACATGCCGGGGTGCCCGCGGAAGACCTGCAGGAGACGACCGCCGAGTCCGAAACCCCGCGCCGGGCGTCCGCCGACCCCTCGGCCGCGCTCCCGGTGCCGCTGACGCCCCGGGAGCGGGACGTCCTGCAGTTCCTGACGGAGGGGTTCTCCAACCAGCAGATCGCGCGACGGCTGTTCATCAGCGAGAGCACGGTGAGCGTCCACGTCTCCCACATCCTCGGGAAGCTGGGAGTGTCCAACCGGCTCCAGGCCGCCTCGGCGGCGCAGCGGCTCAACCTCTTCCCCCCGGAGCAGCAACAGGTGTAGACCTTGGAAGAACGCCTATCCGGGAGAGATGGTTGACATGACGCATCCGTGTAGGACCGGCAACCCAGGGACTGTGCTGCATGCCTGCGGCAGCGTGTCCTCGACGACCACCTTGTGCGGCCTGGAAGTGGATCCCAAGGGCATCGACGTCACGGCTGGCTACGACCGGATCTGTAGGAAGTGCTACCCGAGGAACCCGGGGAACGAGGCCGATGAGGTCGACATGGGAGACCGTTAGATCCCATCGGTGAGGGGGGTTGGTCACCCAACCGCCTAAGGGTGCCGTGAGCCGCAACTAAGGTGTTGCCGGGCGACGCCAGGGCCTGCGCGCTCGACGCTGTTGGGTATGAACAGCTACCCGACACAGACCACGCCCGCCCGCCGCACCACCGCACGTGTCTGCGTGCTCGCGGTCCTGACGCTGCGCCGTCCTCGTCGCTCTGCCCCCAGGCGCTGCACGTCGCGCGAGCCATCGCCAACCTTCCGGTCAGCGCCGTCGCCGTCGTGTGGGGGCGTGCGCACGGCGGCGCGTGTGTCGTCCATGACGACCTCTTCATCTCCTGTGCCTCGATGGACTCCGGCTTCATCGACGCGGGGACGACCGTGGGCAACGTCTGGCTCTACGACACCCTCGACGGGCCCGGACCGGCACCGCCACGAGGCGCGCCACGCAGACCAGTGGGCCATGGTGGGCGCGTCCTTCCCGGTCCTGTACGGCGCGGAGTTCGTGCGGACCGGCGGCCGCCAGCAGAACGTGTTCGAGGAGTGGGCCGGCCTGCACGACGGTGGCTACCTCCACTGAGCCGCCGCCGCACACAGAGAGGGCCGGGTCCGCGACGTGGCACGAGGGCCGGGTCCGCGACTGCGGACCCGGCCCTCGTGCTGGTGCTGCGTGGTGTCGTCCCGGTGCTCAGTGGACGCGGGAGTAGGGGCCCGCACCGACCGCGATCACCAGCAGGAAGAAGAGCGTCATCAGCGCGCTGCCGCAGCACAGCTGCATGGCCCGACGCGACGCACGGCGGGCGCCGGCCAGGTCGCCGAGGGCGAGCCGGGTGCGGACGTGGCCGGCCTGGACGACCGCGGCGACCCCCAGGGGGGCGAAGCACACCAGCGCACACACGACGGCCAGGGTCTGGTGGGTCGGCACGACGGCCAGGTCCTGCGGCCGGCTCAGGGCCCGGTCCTGGGCCCGGTCCCGCGCGGGGGCGGTGACGGTGGGTCGGATCTCGATGACGGTGCTCATGCCTCGACTGTCCGCGCCGGCGCCGCGCACGACATCTGGCGAACCCTTAGTTCGGGCCGAGCCCTCCCTTAGTCGCGCCGGCGCCGTACGAGCCCAACCGTGCGGCAGGAGGCGGTGCGGCCACTCGATAGGGTTGGGCAGGTCCGGGATCACCTCCGGGTTCTGCCCACCCGAGCACAGGAGGACCCGTGGCTGACACCGCACGCGCCCAGAAGGTCGCCGACCGCATCAAGACGCTGACCGCCGAGAACCTGGAGTCGATCGTCAAGGACCCCGACCTCGGGTTCGTCACCATCACCGACGTCCGGGTCACCGGCGACCTCCAGCACGCCTCGCTCTTCTACACGGTCTTCGGGGATGCCGGTCAGCGCGCCCAGACCGCGCGCCTCCTCGAGCTCAACAAGGGCAAGCTGCGCTCGTTCGTCGGCAAGCAGCTCGGCATCCGGCTCACGCCGAGCCTGGAGTTCATCGCCGACGCGATCCCGGAGACCGCCGCCCACCTCGAGGACCTCCTGCGCGAGGCCCGCGAGCGCGACGCGGCCGTGGCGGCCGCCGCGGCCGGTGCCGTGCACGCCGGCGAGGCCGACCCGTACAAGAAGGACCGCGAGGACGAGGACGAGGACGAGGACGCGGGTGCCGAGGCCTGACCCGACGGGCACCCACGCCCACGCCCGACGGCATCCTCGTCGTCGACAAACCGCCGGGCTGGACCAGCCACGACGTCGTCGCGCGGGCCCGCCGGCTGTGCGCGACCCGCAAGGTCGGGCACGCCGGCACGCTCGACCCGATGGCGACCGGCGTGCTGGTGCTCGGCGTCGGGCGCGCCACGAAGCTGCTCACCTTCCTCGTCGGCTGCGACAAGGACTACACGGCCACGATCCGGCTCGGCCAGGCGACGGTGACCGACGACGCGGAGGGTGACGTCACGGCATCCGTGGGTGCCCTCGGCGTCGAGCGGGATGCCGTGGTGGCGGCCGCCCTGCCGCTCACCGGCGCCATCGAGCAGGTGCCGAGCGCGGTCAGCGCGATCAAGGTCAACGGCGAGCGCGCCTACCACCGGGTGCGCAGCGGCGAGAGCGTCGAGCTCGCCGCCCGGCCGGTCACCGTGTCGCGGTTCGTCGTCGGCGACACGCGCGCGGCCGACGCCGACGGCACCCCCGTGCTCGACGTCGACGTCGAGGTCACCGTGTCGTCGGGCACCTACGTGCGGGCGCTGGCGCGTGACCTCGGCGCGGCGCTCGGCTGCGGCGGCCACCTGACCGCGTTGCGCCGCACCCGGGTCGGCGGCTTCTCGATCGCCGACGCCCACCCGCTCGCCGACCTCGAGGCACGACAGGGCGAGCGGATGCCGGTCACGCCCCTCGCGGAGGCGGCGCGCGCGGCGTTCGCGGTGCGCGAGATCGACGAGGCGCAGGCGCGCACCCTGGGCTTCGGGCAGCGGCTGGAGTCGGCCGTTCCGGGGCGCACCGAGCCGGTCGCGGCGATCGCCCCGGACGGCACCCTGGTGGCGATGCTCGACGAGTCGCGTCCCACGGCGCGCAGCCTCGTCGTGTTTGCCCCGGCGAGTTCGTAGAGTGGTGTCCGTGCATCGCTGGACCGACCCCTCCGAGACGCCCGCGGCCCTACGGCCCTGCGTCCTCACCCTCGGCAACTTCGACGGCGTCCACCGCGGGCACCGGGCGGTGCTCAACGCCCTCGTCGACGCGGGCCACCGGCTCGGGCTGCCGGCCGTGGCGATCACCTTCGACCCGCACCCGATCGCGGTGCTGCGCCCCGAGCAGGCCCCCGAGCTGATCGCGCCCGGTTCGGTCCGCGACGACCTGATCGCCGACTCCGGCGTCGACGGCCTGCTCGTGCTCGACTTCACCACCGAGTTCGCCCAGCAGACGCCCGAGGACTTCGTGCGGGCCGTGTTCGTGCGCGGGCTCGACGCCCGCTGCGTCGTGGTCGGCATGGACACCCGCTTCGGCTACCGCAACTCCGGTGACGTCTCGACGCTGGCCGACCTCGGCGAGCAGTTCGGCTTCGAGGTCGTGGCCCTCGACGACGTCGGCGAGGGGGAGCGGTTCTCCTCGACCGTGGTCCGCGCCCACCTGCGCGCCGGTGAGGTGGGGGAGGCCGCCCGCATCCTCGGCCGCCCGCACCGCGTCGTCGGCACCGTCGTGCACGGCAACCACCGCGGCAAGGCGCTGGGCTACCCGACCGCGAACCTGTCGGCCGACTCGCTCGGCCTGGTGCCGCTCGAGGGCGTCTACGCCGGCTGGCTCACCCGGGTCGACCTGCCCGACGACGCGCGCGACCGCACCATGCCGGCCGCCATCAGCGTCGGCACCAACCCGACCTTCGAGACCCACGACCGCCGCACCGTCGAGGCCTACGTGCTCGACCGCGACGACCTCGACCTCTACGACGAGCGGGTCATGGTCGAGTTCACGGCGCACATCCGGCCCACGCTGAAGTTCGAGAGCGTCGACGAGCTGCTCGAGGCGATGGGCCAGGACGTCACCCGGTGCCGCGAGCTGCTCACCAAGATCGTCCCCGCCTGAGCCGCTGACCCGCCTGACCCCTGAACCCCTGAGCCACGTGAGCCCCTGGGCCCGGCACGACGTCGGGCTCTACGTCGCCGCCGCCGGCACCTCGGTGGTCGGCGCGCTGCTCGTCTGGTCGGCCACGGCGCGCGCCGACGGCACGGCCTACCTCGTGCGGCACCTGCTCACCGCGGCCGTGGGCCTGGGGCTGGCCCTGCTGGTGAGCCGGGTCGGCCAGCAGCGGGTGCGCCTCGCGGCGCCGTGGGTGTACGCGGGGTCGCTGCTCCTGCTGCTGGCGGTGCTGACGCCCGTGGGCCGCACGGTGAACGGCTCGCGGTCGTGGATCCCGCTCGTCGGCGGGTTCACCATCCAGCCCGCCGAGCTGGCCAAGGTCGGGCTGTGCCTGGCCCTGGCGACCCTGCTCGCCGGGCAGGCCGAGCGGGGGCTGCCACCGGGTCGCCGCGAGGTGGCCCTGGCCGCGGTGCTCGTGGCGCTGCCGACGGCGCTGATCCTGCTGCAGCCGGACCTCGGCTCGGCGGCGGTGGTCGTCGCGGTCGGCGCGGTCGTCGTCACGGTGGCCGGCGTCCCGAGGCGGTGGGTGGTCGGTGCGGTGCTGCTCGGGCTCGTCGTGGTGGTGGTCGCCCTCACCACCCCGGTGCTCAGCGACTACCAGCGCGACCGGCTGACGTCGTTCGCCGACCCCTCGGCCGACCCCCAGGGCAGCGGCTACCAGACCCGGATGGTGCGCCTGGCCATCGGCGCCGGCGGGATGTGGGGCCAGGGCTTCATGCGCGGGGAGCGCACCCAGGGCGGCTACGTGCCCTACCAGCTCAACGACTTCATCTTCTCGGTGGCGGGGGAGGAGCTCGGGTTCGTCGGCGCGACCGGGCTGCTCCTGCTGCTGGCGTTCGTCGTGGGGCGGGTGCTCGTCGTGGCGGCCCGGGCCGAGGACGCCTTCGGGAGGCTGGTCGCCGTCGGCGTGGCCACCTGGCTGGCGGTGCAGGTCGTGCAGAACGTCGGGATGAACCTCGGGCTGCTCCCGGTGACCGGGCTGCCGCTGCCGTTCGTGTCGTACGGCGGGTCCTCGATGCTGGTGTCGTGGCTGGCCGTGGGGCTGGTCGATGCGACACACTCCACTGCGACTCGCCGGTAACAAGGCATACCCTTCGTACCGCGCCTTGTGTCATCATTCGCGCACACCGCTCCCCAATGACGAGGACGAACGCTCGATGCTCTCCGCCTCCCCGCAGATCCACACCCCCGCCGACGAGCCCGTCGACCAGTCCGTCCTGGCCCGCGAGGCGCAGAGCGTCGGACACATGTTCCGCGACCGGATCGCCGCCAGCCCCGGCCAGCCGGCCTACCTGCACGCGGTGGTGAAGGAGTCGGGGGACGAGTGGGTGACGGTGACCTGGGCCGAGCTCGACGTCGTCGTCCGCGAGATCGGCGCCGGGCTCGTGGCCCTGGGCATCGAGCCCGAGGACCGCGTCGCCATCGCCTCGAGCACCCGCTACGAGTGGGCCCTGGCCGACCTCGCCGTCATGGTCGCCGGCGGCGCGACGACCACGATCTACCCGACGACGATGGCCGACGACGTCGCGTTCATCGTGTCCGACTCCGGGGCCAAGGTCGTCTTCGCCGAGAACTCCGAGCAGCTCGAGAAGCTGCGCGGCATCCGGGCCGAGCACGCCCGCGGTGCTGCGGGTCATCGTCTTCGACGGGGTGTCGGACGCCGACGCCTGGACCCTCACCCTCGACGAGGTGCGCCAGCTCGGGCGCGAGTACCTCGAGGGCGACCCCGGCGCGATCGACGCGCGGATCGACGGCACCCAGCACGACCAGCTCGCCACGATCATCTACACCTCGGGCACGACCGGCCGCCCCAAGGGCGTGCGGCTGCGGCACAGCGCCTGGACCTACGAGGGTGCCGCCGTCGCGAGTCGATCGAACATCCTCAGCGAGGACGACCTCCAGTACCTCTGGCTGCCGCTGGCCCACGTCTTCGGCAAGGTGCTGCTCACCCTGCCGCTGCAGATCGGCTTCCCCACGGCCATCGACGGCCGGATCGACAAGATCGTCGACAACCTCGCGGTCGTGAAGCCGACCTTCATGGGCGCCGCCCCGCGCATCTTCGAGAAGGCCTACGGCCGGATCAGCACGATGATGGCCGACGAGGGCGGGGTCAAGGCGAAGCTCTTCGACCTGGGCCAGCGACGTGGGCCGCGAGGTGAGCGCGCTGCGCGAGCAGGGCAAGAACCCCACCGGGCTGCTCGTCGCTGAAGTACTCCGTCGCCGACAAGATCATCGGCACCAAGATCCGCGAGCGGTTCGGTGGACGCATCCGCTTCTTCATCTCCGGCTCGGCCGCCCTCAACAACGACGTCGCCCGCTGGTTCGACGCCATGGGGATGCAGATCGCCGAGGGCTACGGCATGACCGAGACCAGTGCCGCGTCGTTCGTCGGCGCGGCTCCGGGCCTACCGCTACGGCACGGTCGGCTGGCCGCTGCCCGGACACCGAGGTGCAGCATCGCCGACGACGGCGAGGTGCTGCTGCGGGGCCCGGGCAACATGGAGGGCTACCACAACAACGACGAGGCGACGGCCGAGACCATCGACGTCGAGGGCTGGCTGCACACCGGCGACATCGGTGAGCTCGACGAGCGCGGCTTCCTGCGGATCACCGACCGCAAGAAGGACATGTTCAAGACCAGCGGCGGCAAGTACGTCGCGCCCTCGAACATCGAGGCGACCTTCAAGGGCCTGTGCCCCTACGCCAGCCAGCTCGTCGTCTACGGCGCCGACCGCAACTTCGTCTCCGCCCTGGTGACCCTCGACCCCGAGGCGATCGCCGGCTGGGGCGCGCAGCACGGCCTGGAGGGCAAGCCGTACCGCGAGATCGTCTCCTCCGACGCCTGCCGCGAGATGGTGCAGGGCTACATCGACCAGCTCAACGCGGGGCTGAACCGCTGGGAGACGATCAAGAAGTTCACCATCCTCGAGAACGACCTCACCGTCGAGGACGGCGAGCTCACCCCGAGCCTGAAGCTGAAGCGCAAGGTGGTCTCCGACAAGTACAAGCACCACCTGGACGCCCACTACACGAGCTGAGCACCGCCGACGGCGCCGGTCACCCCGCGCCGAGGTCAGGGCGGGCGGCGGTGCCGGCCGCTGTGCTGGGGCGGCCCGGTCAGTCGGTGACCAGCGGGACGAAGCGGTAGTGGCCGTGCTCGGTGACCCGCCGCCCGTCCGGGGCGCCGGCGTCGCGCTGCGACCCGCAGCATCCGCCCGGCCACCGGCACCACGAGGATGCCGGTGCGCGCCCAGCTGGGCGACCAGCTCCTCCGGGAGCCGGGTCGCCATGGCCGACACCAGGACCCGGTCGAAGGGCGCCTCGTCGGGCGCCCCGAGCACCCCGGCGACGGCGGCGCGGACCCGGGCCCACGGCATCCGGCCGCCTCGACGTTGGCGCGCACCGGTGACCACGAGGTCGGGCACCCGCTCGAGCCCGAGCACCGAACCGGTCGGCCCGACCAGCTCGGCGAGCAGGGCGGTGGTCCAGCCCGACCCGGACCCGACGTCGAGCACCCGCTGGCCGGGCTGCACGTCGAGCAGCTCGAGCATCGCCCGCACGGTGCGCGGCTGGCTGTTGGTCTGGCCGTGGCCGATGTCGAGCGGGCCGTCGTAGGCCGCCCGGCGCACCTCGGATGCCGGCAGGAAGCGCTCGCGGGGGTGGGTCGCCATCGCGGCCCGCACGCGCCCCGCGGCGTCCACCGCTACCCCCGCAGGTCGGCCAGCGCCGTCTCGACGGCGCGGTGGAAGGTCGGGTAGGCGAACGGCATCCGGGCCAGGGTGGCCGTGGGGACGCGGGCGTGCACGGCGGTCGCGAGCATCGAGAGCACCTCGCCGCCCATCGGCCCGACCGACGTGGCGCCGACGAGGTGCCCGGCCGCGCGGTCCTCGACGAGCTTGATCAGGCCCTCGCCGCCGGGGCCGGTGATCCAGCCGCGGGTCGACTCGGCGAGCGGGGCCAGCCCCACGGCGACGTCGAGCCCGGCGTCGCGGGCCTGCTGCTCGGTGAGGCCGACCGCCCCGACCTCCGGGTCGGTGAAGGTCACCCGCGGCACGGCGTGGTACTCGGCCTCGGGGGCGTCGTCGCGGCCGGTGATGTCGGCCAGCGCGACGTTCGCCTGGTACATCGACATGTGGGTGAAGGCGCCCTTGCCGACGATGTCGCCGATCGCCCAGAGCTTGTCGCCGGCCCGCATCCGGGCGTCGGTGTCGACCGACCGGGCCGTCGGGTCGAGCCCGACCGTCTCGAGGCCGAGGTCGGAGATGTTGGGCCGGCGGCCGGCCGCGACGAGCAGCCGGTCGGAGCCCAGGTCGAGCGCGGTGCCGCCGGCGTCGGTGAGCGACACCGTGAACCGGCCGTCGGCGTGGTGCACCGACCCGATCTTCGCGCCGGCGAGCACCTGGATGCCGTCGGCCGCCATCGCGCGCGCGACCACGTCCGAGGACTCCGGCTCCTCGAGGGCCAGGATGCGCGGCGCCGCCTCGACGAGCGAGACCGTCGTGCCGAAGCGGGCGAACGCCTGGGCCAGCTCGGCCCCGATCGCCCCGCCGCCGATGACGACCATCGACGCCGGCAGGTCGGGGGTGGCGAGCACGTCGCGGTTGGTCCAGAACGGGGTGTCGGCCAGGCCGTCGACCGGGGGAGCGGCCGGCGAGGTGCCGGTGTTGAGCACCACGCCCGCGCGAGGCGACGTAGCGGGTGCCGCCCACCTCGACCACGCCGGTGTCGACGAGCCGCCCGTGGCCGCGCACGAACCGGACCCCGGCCTTCTCGAGGCGCTCGACGGCGACCGTGTCGTCCCAGTCGTCGGTGGCCTCGTCGCGGATCCGGGCGTGCACCACGCCCCAGTCGGGGGCGACCTCGGCGGCGCCGGCGAGGGTGCCGACCCGGCGGGCGTCGGCGAGCAGGTTCGCGGCCCGGATCACCATCTTCGAGGGGATGCAGCCGTAGTAGGGGCACTCGCCGCCCACGAGGCGCTCGTCGATGCCGACGACGGTCAGGCCGGCCTTCGCGGCCTCGGTGGCGAGGTGCTCGCCACCGGGCCCGAGCCCGATGACGACGAGGTCCACGGCGGTGTCGGTGCTCATGGGGCCAGCCAAGCACGCGGGGTGCGGCGGGGCGCCCCGCGGCCCGAGGGGTCGTCGGCGGCCGGGCTGGTCCCGACCCTGCCGGTGCGGCCGGCCTCGCGCCGGACCCTGGTCCGTCGAGCAGTTTGGGGCCACCGCCCGCGGCGACCTACTCTTGACGGATGCCCGGACAGTCCGTCTTCCGCCAGCTCGAGCCGCTGCTCGAGCAGGTCAGCAAGCCGATCCAGTACGTCGGCGGCGAGCTGAACTCCACCGTCAAGGAGTGGGACGTCGCCGGCGACGCCACCGTGCGCTGGGCGCTGATGTACCCCGACGCCTACGAGGTCGGCGTGCCGAACCAGGGCGTCATGATCCTCTACGAGGTGCTCAACGAGCGGGCCGACGCCCTCGCCGAGCGCACCTACGCCGTGTGGCCCGACCTCGAGGCGCTGATGCGCGAGCACGCGGTGCCGCAGTTCACCGTCGACGCGCACCGCCCGGTCGGCGACTTCGACCTGTTCGGCCTGTCCTTCTCCACCGAGCTCGGCTACACCAACATGCTCACCGCGCTCGACCTGGCCGGCATCCCGCTGCACGCCGTCGACCGCGACGACGAGCCACCCGATCGTCGTCGCCGGCGGCCACGCCGCGTTCAACCCCGAGCCGATCGCCGACTTCATCGACGCCGCCGTGGTCGGCGACGGCGAGGAGGCCGTGCTCGCGATCACCGACATCGTCGGCGCCTGGAAGCGCGAGGGGATGCCGGGTGGCCGCCGCGAGGTGCTGCTGCGCCTGGCCCGCACCGGCGGGGTCTACGTGCCGGCGTTCTACGACGTCGAGCTACCTGCCCGACGGCCGCATCCAGCGGATCGTGCCCAGCCCCGACGCCCCCGGCGTGCCGTGGCGGGTCGCCAAGCACACCGTCATGGACCTCGACGCCTGGCCGTACCCGAAGCAGCCGCTCGTGCCGCTGGCCGAGACGGTGCACGAGCGGATGTCGGTCGAGATCTTCCGCGGCTGCACCCGCGGCTGCCGGTTCTGCCAGGCCGGCATGATCACCCGCCCGGTGCGCGAGCGCAGCATCACCGGCATCGGCGAGATGGTCGAGCGCGGCCTGGCCGCAACCGGCTTCGAGGAGGTCGGGCTGCTCTCGCTCTCGAGCTCGCCGACCACTCCGAGATCGCCGACATCGCCAAGGGCCTGGCCGACCGCTACGAGGGCACCAACACCGGGCTGTCGCTGCCGTCGACCCGCGTCGACGCGTTCAACATCGACCTCGCCAACGAGCTGACCCGCAACGGCCGCCGCTCCGGGCTGACCTTCGCCCCCGAGGGCGGGTCCGAGCGCATCCGCAAGGTCATCAACAAGATGGTCACCGAGGACGACCTGATCCGCACCGTCGCCGCGGCGTACGGCGCCGGCTGGCGGCAGGTGAAGCTCTACTTCATGTGCGGCCTGCCGACCGAGACCGACGAGGACGTGCTGCAGATCGCCGAGCTCGCCAAGCGGGTCATCGACACCGGCCGCGAGGTCAGCGGCCGCCGCGACATCCGCTGCACCGTCTCGATCGGCGGCTTCGTGCCCAAGCCGCACACGCCGTTCCAGTGGGCCGCGCAGCTCGGCGCCGAGGAGACCGACGCCCGGCTCGACAAGCTGCGCGAGGCGATCCGCTCCGACCGGCGCTACGGCTCGGCCATCGGCTTCCGCTACCACGACGGCAAGCCCGGCATCGTCGAGGGCCTGCTCTCGCGCGGTGACCGCCGGGTCGGCCGGGTCATCGAGGCGGTCTGGCGCGACGGCGGCCGGTTCGACGGCTGGAGCGAGCACTTCTCCTACGACCGCTGGATGCGCGCGCCGCGGAGCGCGAGCTGGCGCCGCTCGGCGTCGACGTCGCCTGGTACACCACGCGCGAGCGCGAGGAGTCCGAGGTGCTGCCCTGGGACCACCTCGACTCCGGGCTCGACAAGGAGTGGCTCTGGGAGGACTGGCAGGACGCCCTCGACGAGACCGAGGTCGACGACTGCCGCTGGACCCCGTGCTTCGACTGCGGCGTCTGCCCGCAGATGGGCACCGAGCATCGAGATCGGCCCCACCGGCAAGACCCTGCTGCCGCTGACCGTGCTCGGCGCCGGCCGCAGCGCGATGGCCGAGCACACCCACGCCTGACCGCGGCGGCGACCACGCGGCATCCGCCGTGTGTGTCGTCACCCCCAAACGCGCGATGCCGTGCCCGCGCCGGTGACAGGATGAGGCCGTGGCCACGGCGAGCACGAGCAGCCATCGCCGGGCGCTGCTCATGGGCACCAGCTCCGGCCGCGACGCGATCCGGCGGATCAGCATCGCGGTGCTGGCGCTGTTCATCGTCACGGTCATCGGCACGGTCGGCTACGTCGCGCTCGGCTTCGGCCCGCTGGACGCGCTCTACCAGACCGTCACCACGGTGGCGACGGTCGGCTTCCGTGAGGTGCAGCCGCTGACCCATGCCGGCCAGGTCTTCACGATGGTGCTCATCGTCCTCGGGGTGGGGACCGTGCTCTACAACCTCGGCGTGCTCGTCGAGGCCGTCACCGAAGGACACCTGCGCGAGTACCTCTGGAGGAGCCGCATGGACCGGGACATCTCGCACCTGCGCGACCACGTGATCGTCTGCGGCCACGGCCGGGTCGGCCGCTCGGCCACCCGCCAGCTGGTCGACACCGGCCACCGGGTCGTCGTCGTCGACAGCGACCCGGCCAAGCTCGCGGGGCTCACCGAGCCGCACGTGCTCGGCGACGCGTCGCGCGACGACACCCTGCACGAGGCCGGCATCGACCGCGCCCGGGCCCTGATCTGCGCCCTGGGCACCGACGCCGA
Source organism: uncultured Actinomycetota bacterium (assembly GCA_963782695.1). Lineage (GTDB taxonomy): Bacteria > Actinomycetota > Actinomycetes > Actinomycetales > Dermatophilaceae > Fodinibacter. Next base: position 203,401 of record CAWAKY010000030.1, read on the forward strand.
GACGATGTACGCCACCCTGTCGGCCCGCGCGCTGCGCCCCGACCTGGTCATCATCAGCCGGGCCCGCACCCTGGACTCCAAGGAGAAGCTGGTGCTCGCCGGGGCCACCCGCGCGGTCAACCCGCAGCTGATCGGCGGCCGGCGGATGGCGTCGTTCGCCCTCTACGCCGACGTCGCGGAGTTCCTCGACGAGGTCATGCACGAGGACGACCTCGACTTCCGGATCGAGCAGGTGCGGCTCGGCGAGCACAGCCCGCTGGCCGGGCGCACGCGTGGGGGAGGTCGACGTGCCGGCGCTGTCCGGGTGCCAGCTGCTCGCCGTGCGCCGGCCGCGCAAGGGGGCCTTCCTGCCCAACCCGGCGCCGGACACCGCGATCGAGGCGGGCGCGACCCTCATCGTGTTCGGCAGCCCCGAGCAGGTGGGCGCGCTGCGCGCGTCGGCCGCCGGCTGAGCATGATGGGCGCATGAGCCCCGCCGAGGCCGCCGCGGCCGAGATCACCCTGCGCTTCCTCGCCGCGCCCACGGATGCCGGTCAGTCCGGGTCGGTCTCGGCCGGCCGGGTGCTCGAGTGGATCGACAAGGCCGGCTACGCCGCGGCCGCCGGGTGGAGCGGCACCTACGCCGTCACGGCCTACGTCGGCAACGTGCGGTTCACCCGCCCGGTGGAGGTCGGCGAGCTCGTCGAGGTGACGGCCCGGGTCGTGCACACCGGCCGCACGCTCGATGCACATCACCGTCGACGTCGCGTCCGGCCAGCCGCGCACCCGCGAGATGGCGCCGGCCACCCGCTGCCTCATCATCTTCGTCGCGGTCGACGAGCAGGGCCGCTCGACGCCGGTGCCGCCGCTCGTGCCGCGCACCCAGGGCCAGGAGCTCGAGGAGCGCTGGGCGGCGCGCCGGGCCGACCTGCGCGCCCAGGTCGAGGCCGCGATGGCCGGGCAGGCCTACACGGATGCCGGCACCGCGCCGCGCGTCGTCATGCGCTTCCTCGCCGCCCCGACCGACGTCAACTGGGGCGGCAAGGTGCACGGCGGCATCGTCATGCGCTGGATCGACGAGGCCGCGCACGTGCTCGCGACCCGGTGGACCGGCAGCGCCGCAGAACGTCGCGATCTTCACCGGCGGGGTGCGGTTCTACCGGCCGCTGCGGATCGGCCACGTCGTCGAGGTCGAGGCCCGGCTGCTGCACACCGGGCGCACCTCGATGCACGTCGGGGTGCACGTGCGCTCGGGGGACCCGTGCCGAGGGGCCCGGCGGCATGGAGCTGACCACCTACTGCCGCACCATCTTCGTGGCCATCGACGAGGAGCGCCGCGCGGTGCCGTGCCCCACCTGGGTGCCGGCCAACGACGAGGACCGGGCGCTGGACGCCCACGCGGTCGAGCTCGTGCGCATCCGCGACCAGTTCGGCGACTGACGCTCGAGCGCTCGAACCTCGTCGCTCCGGCCCGTCCGGCCGGGAACGCTTCAAGCCTTCGCACCGGAACCGTTCGTCCGGTGCCGATGGTGAAGGTTGCTCGCACCGGGCGGGAACGGTTGGCTGATGCCGCAACGAGTCGCGGCGTGTGTCGTTGACGATGAGTGTGTGACGCACAGTATCGTGTGACTCGTGAGTGTTGACGACGAGGTCGTCGCGGGCCACCTGCAGGAGCTGCGGCGGGGGACCGTGGTGGTCGCCTGCCCTGGCGACGCTGCGCACCCCCGGCTACGGCTACGCGCTGCTCGAGACGCTGGCCGGGGCCGGCTTCGGCGTCGACGCCAACACGCTCTACCCGCTGCTGCGCCGGCTCGAGAAGCAGGGCCTGCTCGTCTCCGAGTGGAACACCGACGACGCGCGGCCGCGCAAGTTCTACCGCACGAGTGCCGACGGCCTCGAGCTGCTCGGCCACCCTCCGCGACGACTGGCGCGCGCTCGACGCCGCCATCACCGACCTGACCTGACGACCCGGCCACCCGACCGAGAGGACGCAGCGATGACCTCCTCCCTGACCGACCGCTACGTGACCGCCACGGTGCGCGACCTCGACGACGAGCAGCGCGCCGAGGTGGAGCGCGAGCTGCGCACGACCATCGAGGACATGATCGACGGCCGCCTCGAGGCCGGGCGCCCCGTCGCGCCCGGAGGCCGAGCGGGCGGTGCTCGCCGAGCTCGGCGACCCGGTGCGCCTCGCCGCCGGCTACACCGGGCGCCCGCTGTACCTCATCGGGCCGAGCGTCTACCCGCAGTGGCGCCGGGTGATGACCGTGCTGCTGCTCGACGCTGGTCCCGCTGGTGACCGCGGTCAACCTGGTCGTGCGCCTGTTCGTCGACGACGTCGCGACCGAGGGCGTCGGGCCGGCGGTCGTGGCGGCGCTGTGGGTCGGGTTCATGGTCGCCGTCAACGTCGTCTTCTGGGTGACCGTCGTGTTCGCGCTCGCCGAGCGGGGCAAGGTCGGGACCGGCGTCGAGCTCGAGTGGGACCCCGACCAGCTGCCCGACGACGACGGAGCCGGGCGGGTCGGGCTCGGCGAGACCGTGGCGTCGGTCGGGTTCCTCGTCGCGGCCGGCCTGGCCATCGTCTGGCAGCAGACCAGCTCGCCGGTGACCAGTGGCGGCGACTCGGTGCCGGTGCTCGACCCGGCGCTGTGGTCGGGGGCGCTGCCCTGGCTGCTGCTGGTGCTGGCCGCGCCAGGTCGGTCGTGGCCGTCCTCGCCTACCGCCGCGGCCGCTGGACGCACCGGCCTGGCCGTCGCCGAACATCGCGCTCGACCTCGCGTTCGCGCGTGCCGCGTGCTGCTGCTGCTGTGGGCCGGCGACCTGTTCAACCCGGCCTTCGTCGACGTGCTCGTCGAGGGCGGCTGGGCCGACGCCGAGCGCGACCTCACCGTGGGCACGGCCATCGGGGTCGTGGTCGTGCTGGTCTGGAGCGTGGTCGAGACGCTGCGCCGCGCCCGCGACGCTCAGGCGTAGAGCGCGCCGACGACCTCGCGGAACGTCGCCGTGTGCCGGTCGACGTCGGCGCGGGTGGTGTCGGGGCACATCAGCGCCATGTTGTGGAACGGCGTCATCAGGATGCCGCGGTTGCACATGCGCAGGTGCAGGTAGTCGTCGATCTCGTCGTCGTGCGGCGGCCGCCGACTCCTCGCCGGTGCGCGGCGCGGGCCGGGCGAAGCGGTACTCGGCGCGGGCGCCCAGCTGCTGGATCGACCACGGCACGTCGAGCTCGTCGAGCACGGCCTGCACGCCCGGCGGTGAACGCCGTCGCCAGCTCGATCATGTGCGCGAACGCCTCGTCGGTGAGCACCTCGCCCAGGGTCGCCTGCATCGCCGCCATCGACAGCGCGTTGCCGGCCAGCGTGCCGCCGACCCCGCCGACGTCGACGAGGTCGGCGTCACCGGCATCGGTGTGGCCGGTGATCGCCGCGGCGACCTCGTGCGTGATGCCGTAGGCGCCCGACGGGATGCCGCCGCCGATCGACTTGCCGATGACGAAGATGTCGGGCTCGCAGGCCCCACTCCTTGGTGGCGCCGCCCCGGCCGGCCGAGAAGGTGTGCGTCTCGTCGATCATCAGCAGCGTGCCGTAGCGGGTGGCCAGCTCGCGCAGCCCCTCCAGGAACCCGGGCTCGGGCAGCACGATGCCGATGTTGGTCAGCGCCGGCTCGGTGAGGATCGCGGCGACGTCACCGTGGGCCAGCTCGCGCTCGACCGACGGCCAGGTCGTTCCACGTCGCGGCCCGGGTGGTGAGGTCGAGCGGCACCGGGGGCGCGACGTTGCCCGGGCGCGACTGCGCCTTGCCGTCGGGGCCGGGGACGACGAAGGTCTCGTCGACCGAGCCGTGGTAGCAGTAGCCGAAGACGCAGGATCTTCGGCTTGCCGGTGGCCAGCCGGGCCAGGCGCAGCGCCCAGCGGTTGGCGTCGGTGGCGGAGAGCGTGAAGCGACCACAGCGGCAGCCCGAAGCGGCGGGTCAGCTCGGCGCCCACCCACTGCGGCGTCCTCGCGTCGGCAGCATCGTCGTGATGCCGCCGAGGTCGCCCATCCGCCGGGCGACGGCCGCGACCGTGGCGCGCGGGGAGTGCCCGGCCATCGCCCCGGTGTCGCCGAGCGCGAAGTCGACGTAGGTGTGGCCGTCGACGTCGGAGATCCGGTTGCCCCGCGCGTGGTCGAGGTAGAGCGGGAAGCCGCCGCTCCACTTGTTCATCCAGGTCATCGGCACCCCGCCGAACAGGTTGCTGCCCTGCTCGAACAGCTCGCGGCTGCGCGGGTGGCCCTGCGGTGTAGGTGGCCTGCTCGGCGGCGAGCAGCTCGGTGAGACGGGAACGGTCGATGTCCGGCATGGGCGAACGCTATCGCCACCGATGCCGTGCGCGACAGTGGCGGTCCGCCACCGGATCAGTCGGTCGGGGTCGCCGTGGCGCCGCGGGATCCGCAGGGATGCCGTGGCACCGCGCCGTCGCGCCTAGGCTGGTGCATCATGGCCCAGCGCACCCCCGACGGACCCCCGCCCGCCCCCGCGGTCCAGAAGCTCCGGATCCGCTACGCGAAGCGCGGCCGGCTGCGCTTCTCCTCGACCCGTGACTTCGCCCGGGCCCTGGAGCGGGCGCTGCGCCGGGCCGACGTGCCGATGGCCTTCTCCGGCGGCTTCCACCCGCACCCGCTGATCTCCTACGCCAACGCCGCCCCCACGGGCACGGCCAGCGAGGCCGAGTACTTCGAGATCCGGGTCACCGAGCGGGTCGACCCCGAGGCGGTGCGCGCCGCCCTCGACGAGGCCCTGCCCGAGGGGCTCGACGTCGTCGAGGTGGTCGAGGCCGCGCCGGGCGCGCTCGCCGACCGGCTCGAGGGCAGCGAGTGGCAGATCGTGGTCCGCGGCGCCGACCCGGCCGCGGTCGAGGATGCCGTCGACGGCCTACCTCGCGTGCGACGTCGCCGAGGCGACCCGCACCTTCAAGACCGGTCCGCGCACCTTCGACACGCGCGGGGCCGTGCTGGCCATGGCCGTGACCGGGGTGGACGACGAGGGGTGTGCGATACTGCGGGTGGTCGCACGGCACTCCACACCGGCCGTGCGCCCCGACGACATCCTGACCGCACTGCGCGCAGTGACCGGGTTCTCGCCACCGGTCCCACCCCTGGTGACCCGGCTGGCGCAAGGGCCTCTGCTCGACGCAACTGCTGGGGTGGCCGACCCGTTGGCCGCCGACAAGGACGCCGCCGGCTCCGGATAGGTGCCGCGCCGCCCGCGCGAGCCGCTCCGGGGCAGCAGTCGACTTCCGTACGGGGTGCGCCCCGCACGATCCGATCGCACCACGCGATCGACGCGGAGCCGGTCCCACGGGCCGAAACCGGTGTGGGCGTCATCGCGTGGGTGACGAAAGGGGCCTCATGGCTTCCGAGAACGACCCGACCACCCCCGACACCACCGCGGACGCCGTCCTCGCGGTCGACGTCACCGAGCAGGCCCCCGCCGAGAAGCCCAAGCGCCGCCGCGCCACCAAGAAGGCCGCGGCCCCCGCCGCCGAGCCGGATGCCGGCGCCGTCGCCGCTGCCGACGACGCCCCCGCCGCGGCTGACGCCGACGCCGAGGCCGCCGCGGCGCCCGCGAAGAAGGCGACCCGCAAGCGGGCCGCCAAGAAGGCCACCGACCAGCACCACCGCCACCAAGGCCCCGGCCAAGCGCGCCAAGAAGGCCGCCGCGGTCGCAGGAGCCGGTCGCCGACGTCGAGGAGCCCGCCGAGGAGCCCGCTCGACGACGCCGGTCGAGCCGTCGACGAGGTCGTCGAGGACGAGACGCCCGAGGCCGTCGACGAGGCGGCCGAGGAGGCCCCCGCCGTGCCGACCTTCGGCCTGCTCTTCCAGGCCCCCGAGCCGGTCGCGCCGCGCCGCCGCCGGGCCACCGCCCCCGCCCAGGCCCCGGCCGAGCGGGTCGCCGAGGACGAGCCCGCCGCCACCGCCGCCACCGACGAGCGCCGACACCGACGCCGGCGCCGAGGTCGACGCCGAGGCCGCGGACAGCGCGCCGGCACCCCGGGGCCGTCGCAGCCGCGGCGGACGCTCCGGCCGTGGCCGCGGCGCCCAGGCCGCCGACGCCACCGACGACCGACACCGCCGACGAGCCGACCGAGGCCACGTCCGACGAGGCCGACGCCGAGGGCGACCGCGGCCCCGACGACCGCGCCTCCGACGAGGGCGAGGCCGGTGGCCGCAGCCGCCGCCGGCGCGGTGGCCGTGGCCGCCGCGGCCGCAGCCAGGCCGACGACGACCAGGCCGGCACGGCATCCGAGACCTCCGGCGACGCCGACGAGGCCGGCGGCACCGGCCCCGACGAGCAGGGTCGACGAGGGCGAGGGCGGCACCAGCCGCCGGCGCGTCGCCGCCGCCGCCGCGGTGGCTCCGGCTGACGGCGAGAACGAGGACCCGCCCGGCACCGTCACCCGGGTGCGCGAGCCGCGCTCGCAGCGCGACGAGCCGACCGCGCGTCAAGGGCTCGACCCGCCTCGAGGCCAAGAAGCAGCGCCGCCGCGAGGGCCGCGAGGCCGGCCGTCGCCGCACGATCATCACCGAGGCCGAGTTCCTCGCCCGCCGCGAGAGCGTCGAGCGGGTCATGGTCGTGCGCGGCCGCGGCGACCGCACCCAGATCGGCGTGCTCGAGGACGGCGTGCTCGTCGAGCACTACGTCTCGCGCGAGACCACGCGCCTCGATGGCCGGCAACGTCTACCTCGGCCGGGTGCAGAACGTGCTGCCCTCGATGGAGGCGGCGTTCGTCGACATCGGCAAGGGCCGCAACGCCGTGCTCTACGCCGGCGAGGTCAACTGGGACGCCGCCGGGCTCGAGGGCGGCCAGGCCCGCCGCATCGAGAACGCGCTGAGCTCCGGCGACACCGTGCTCGTCCAGGTCACCAAGGACCCGATCGGCCACAAGGGCGCCCGGCTCACCTCGCAGATCTCGCTGCCCGGCCGCTACCTGGTCTACGTGCCCGAGGGCTCGATGACCGGCATCTCCCGCAAGCTGCCCGACACCGAGCGCGCCCGCCTCAAGGCGATCCTCAAGGAGGTCGTGCCCGACGACGCCGGCGTCATCGTGCGCACCGCCGCCGAGGGCGCCCGCGAGGAGGAGCTGCGCGCCGACGTCGAGCGGCTCACCAAGATGTGGGAGGAGATCAAGGCCAAGGCCGAGTCGGCCGGCGCCAAGAAGGCCGGCAGCGGCGGCGCCCCGGCGCTGCTGCACGGCGAGCCCGACCTGACCGTCCGCGTCATCCGCGACGTCTTCAACGAGGACTTCACCTCGCTGGTCGTCTCCGGCGACAAGGCCTGGGACGAGGTCAGCCAGTACGTCGAGGACGTCGCGCCCGACCTCGCGACCGCGCCTGCAGCGCTGGACGGCCGAGGAGGACGTCTTCGCCGCGCACCGCATCGACGAGCAGCTCGCCAAGGCGATGGACCGCAAGGTGTGGCTGCCCTCGGGCGGCTCGCTGGTCATCGACCGCACCGAGGCGATGACCGTCGTCGACGTCAACACCGGCAAGTTCGTCGGCTCCGGGGGCAACCTCGAGGAGACCGTCACCAAGAACAACCTCGAGGCCGCCGAGGAGATCGTCCGCCAGCTGCGGCTGCGCGACATCGGCGGCATCATCGTCATCGACTTCATCGACATGGTGCTCGAGAGCAACCGCGACCTCGTCGTGCGCCGCCTGCTCGAGTGCCTCGGCCGCGACCGCACCAAGCACCAGGTCGCCGAGGTCACCTCGCTCGGCCTGGTGCAGATGACCCGCAAGCGGGTCGGGTCCGGGCCTGATCGAGGTCTTCTCCGAGCAGTGCGAGCACTGCGGCGGGCGCGGCATCATCGTGCACACCGAGGTCGTCGACCGCAGCGGCGGCAACAGCGGTGGCGGCGGCAGCAGCGACGGCGGCGAGTGCCGCGCTCCGGGCGCGGCCGCCGCGGGCACGGCCACCGGCACGGCCGCAGACCGGCAGCGGCGCGGGTGGCGCCGACGGCGCGCCCGGCCGACGACGGCCGCGCAGCCGTCCGGGCCCGACCGCGGCCCAGATCGCCGCGGCCGCCCACGCCGCGGCCCTGCGCCGCGCCGAGGCCGGCGAGCACCCGCACGACGTCGAGGATGCCGGGGCTCGCCGGAGCCAGGAGCTCGCGGCGGTCGCCGCAGACCGCCTTCGACGCCACGACCGACCCCGAGGTCGCCGCAGCCGGCCGCCGACGGTGACCGCCGGAGGCCGCGCCGGTGCGCCGACGTGACGCCGGAGGCCGAGCCGGTGCCGACGCGAGCGCCGATGCCCCGGTCGCCGACGTGACGCCGGAGCGCCGAGCCGGTCGGCCGCCGAGCCGCCGAGCCGCGAGCCCGAGCCCGAGCCGAGCCGCGCCGCGCGGTCGCCGCAGGCGCGGTCGCGTGGTCGCCCCGGCCGGACCGCCGCGCGGCGCGCGGCATCCGACGACGGCGCGCAGCGAGGCCGGCACCGAGCCGGCCGACGGCGCCCGGCCCACTGATTTGGTGGCCCACCGGGCGCACCGGTAGTCTGGACAGTCGGTGCGCCCACCGAGCCGATGTCCCGTGTCGTAAGCGGGAGCCACATCAGCCGGTTCCCAGAGAGCGCTCCCGTAGCGAAAGTGAGTACGAAACGTGTACGCGATTGTGCGCGCAGGTGGTCGCCAGGAGAAGGTCTCCGTCGGCGACGTCCTGCTCATCGACAAGATCGGCCAGGCCGGCGACACCGTCGCAGCTCACGCCGCTGCTCGTCGTCGACGGTGGCACCGTGACCAGCGACGCGAGCAAGCTCGCCAAGGTCAAGGTCACCGCCGAGGTCGTCAAGGCCGCCAAGGGCCCCAAGATCACGATCCTGAAGTACAAGAACAAGACCGGCTACCGGAAGCGCCAGGGCCACCGCCAGCCGCTCACCCAGGTCAAGATCACCGGCGATCGACGCCTGACGCCCGCTTCGAACTCACGACAAGGACTACTGACATGGCACACAAGAAGGGTGCGTCCTCGACCCGCAACGGTCGCGACTCGCAACGCCCAGTACCTCGGCGTCAAGCGCTTCGGCGGCCAGGCCGTCAACGCCGGCGAGATCCTCGTCCGCCAGCGCGGCACGCACTTCCACCCCGGCGACGGCGTCGGCCGTGGCGGCGACGACACGCTGTTCGCGCTCGTCGCCGGTGCGGTGAAGTTCGGCACCAAGCGCGGCCGCAAGACCGTCAACATCGTCCCGGCGGGACCGCTGCCGCGGAGTGATCCGGCGCCGAGGCTCGTCACCAGCCGCATGACCACGTCGTGAGGGGCGGGCCGCTTCGGCCCGCCCCTCGCGTGTCTATCCGCAACGACACGCACCGTCTCGGAGCAGCGTGCCCCTGATGGAGCGAGACAGCATGGCGACCTTCGTCGACCGCGTCGTGCTGCACGTCGCCGCCGGGAACGGCGGCCACGGCGTGGCCTCGGTCAAGCGCGAGAAGTTCAAGCCGCTCGGCGGCCCCGACGGCGGCAACGGCGGCAGCGGCGGCTACGGTCGATCCTCGCGCGTCGACCCGCAGGCGACCACCCTGCTCGACTACCACCACACCCCGCACCGCAAGGCCGACCAACGGCAAGCCCGGCGGCGGCGACGACCGCAACGGCGCCGACGGCGGCGACCTCGTGCTGCCCGTGCCCGAGGGCACCGTCGTCAAGGACGCGCGACGGCGCGGTGCTCGCCGACCTGGTCGGCCACGGCGCGACCTTCGTCGTCGCCCGCGGCGGCCGCGGCGGCCTGGGCAACACGGCGCTGGCCTCCCCGCGGCGCAAGGCCCCCGGCTTCGCCCTGCTCGGCGAGCCCGGCGAGGCGCTCGACGTCGTCCTCGAGCTCAAGTCGCTCGCCGACGTCGCGCTCATCGGCTTCCCGAGCGCCGGCAAGTCGTCAGCTCGTCTCGGTGCTCGTCGGCCGCCCGCCCGAAGATCGCCGACTACCCGTTCACCACGCTGGTGCCCAACCTCGGGGTCGTCACCGCCGGGTCGACAGCGCTTCACCGTCGCCGACGTGCCCGGGCTCATCCCGGGCGCCAGCGAGGGCAAGGGCCTCGGGCTGGAGTTCCTGCGGCACGTCGAGCGCTGCTCGGTGCTCGTGCACGTCGTCGACTGCGCCACGCTCGAGCCCGGCCGCGACCCGATGACCGACCTCGACGTGATCGAGGCCGAGCTGGCGCGCGTACGTCCCCGACGACACCCTCGGCGGCCGGCCGCTGTCCGAGCGCACCCGCATCATCGTGCTCAACAAGGCCGACGTGCCCGAGGCCCGCGAGCTCGCCGAGATGGTGCGGCCCGACTGCTCGAGGAGCGCGGCCTGGAGGTGCTTCATCGTCTCGGCCGTCGCGCACACCGGGCTGCAAGGAGCTCACCTTCGCGCTGGCCCGCCACGTGCTCGAGGCCCGGCGCCGAGATCGAGGCCGGGTCGTCGAGCGGCCGCGGGTCGTCCTCCGGCCCAGGGCCGTCGACGACGCCGGGCTTCGTCGTGCGCCGCGAGAACACCCCCGACGGCGAGGTCTTCCGGGTCGCTCGGCGAGCGGCCCCGACGCGCTGGGTCCGCCAGACCGACTTCTCCAACGACGAGGCCGTCGGCTACCTCGCCGACCGGCTCGGCCGGCTCGGCGTCGAGGAGGCGCTGCTCAAGGCCGGCGCGGTCGCGGGCGTCCACGGTGCTCATCGGGCCGCGAGGACAACGCCGTCGTCTTCGACTGGGAGCCCACCATGTCGGCCGGCGCCGAGCTGCTCGCCGGCCCGCGCGGCACCGACGTGCGGCTCGAGGCCGAGGGCGGCCGCAAGACCCGCGACGAGCGGCGCGCGGACTTCCACGCCCGCAAGGACGCCCAGACCGCGGCTCGCGACCGAGCTGGCGCAGGAGCGCGACGCCGGGCACTGGCGCCGTGGCCGACGAGGACTGAGCCGGATGCCGGTCACCGCGCGAGCGGCCTGCGGCGCACCGTGGGCGAGGGGCACCGCCTCGTCGTCAAGGTGGGCTCGTCGTCGCTGACCAGCGGCCGACGGCGGCCACCTCGACCTCGGCGCGCTCGGCGCGCTCGTCGACGTGCTGGCGCGCGCGCCGGCGCGGCCGGGCACCAGGTGGTGCTGGTGTCCTCGGGCGCGATCGCGGCGGGCATCGGGCCGCTGGGGCTGCCCCGGCGGCCGTCCGACCTGGCCACCCAGCAGGCGGCGGCGTAGCGTCGGGCAGGGGGCGCTGCGTCGCGGCCTACCAGGCGGCGTTCTCGGCGCCACGGGCTCACCGTCGGGCAGGTGCTGCTCACCGCCGACGACGTCACCCGACGCACCCACTACACCAACGCCCGGCGCACCCTGGAGCGGCTGCTCGAGCTCGGCATCGTGCCGATCGTCAACGAGAACGACACCGTCGCCGACGCACGAGATCCGGTTCGGCGACAACGACCGGCTCGCCGCGCTCGTCGCGCGACCTCGTCGCCGCCGACGGGCTGGTGCTGCTCACCGACGTCGACGCGCTCTACGACGGGCCGCCCTCGCGCGGCGGGTCCCGGCGGGTCCCGCTGGTCGCGACGACCGAGGACCTCGACGCCGTGACGATCGGCGGCACCGGGTCGTCGGTCGGCAGCGGCGGCATGGTGACCAAGGTCGAGGCGGCCGGCATCGCCGGTGCGGCCGGCATCCCGACGCTGCTGACCCGGCTGGCCGACGTGACGGCGGCGCTGGCCGGGCGCGGACCTCGGCACGGTGTTCGCGCCGGCGGCCGCGACCCGGGCCTCGCGCAAGCGCTGGCTGGCGCACGCCACGACGGCCCGCGGGCGGCTGCTGCTCGACGACGGCGCGGTCGCGGCGGTGACGGTGCGGCGCAAGTCGCTGCTGCCGGCCGGCATCACCGGGGTCGAGGGCGCGTTCGCCGCGGGCGACCCGGTCGACGTGTGCACGCCGGACGGCTCGGTCATCGCGCGCGGGCTGGTCAACTACGCGTCGGCGGAGCTGCCGCGGCTGCTCGGGCGCTCGACGCGCGACCTGGCCCGTGAGCTCGGCCCGGCGTACGAGCGCGAGGTCATCCACCGCGACGACCTCGTGGTGCTCTGACCCAACTTTCTCGCCCGATGCAGGAAGTTCACCTCGCAGGGCTTCCGTTCGGGTGCTGAGGTGAAGCTTCGGGTGCGAAGTCGCGCGGACCGGTGACGGAACCGCTCAGCGGAGCTGCTGCACCTCGAACTGCATCCGCGGGTGGGCGATCGCGTCCTGGCTCTGCACGAGCTGCAGCTCGCGGCGCCCGGACTCGTGGGTGTTCGTGAGGAGGTCGAACACGCTGGAGACGGTGCGGCCGAGCGCGACACCGGCATCCCCGGTCTGCAGCAGGTGCGCGGTGAACAGGGCGGCGGTGACGTCACCGGAGCCGTTGGCCTTCATCGGCAGCTGGGGGGTCTGCACGATCCACGCGCCGTCGCCGTGCACGGCGAGCATCTCGATGGTGCCCTCGGGGCGGTCGGGGCGCAGCACGCTGGTGACGAGCACGGTGCCCGGGCCCATGGCGCGGGCCCGCTCGACGGAGTCGAGGGTGGAGTCGAGGTCGCCCGGGTCGGTCTCGGTGAGGAAGCCGAGCTCGAACTGGTTGGGGGTGATCAGGTCGGCCTGGGGGACGACCCGCTCGCGCAGCAGCACCGGGATGGCGGGGTGCACGAAGCAGCCGGATGCCGCGTTGCCCATGACCGGGTCGCAGGCGTAGATGGCGGCGGGGTTGGCGGCCTTGGTGCGGGCGACGGCGTCGAGGATGACCTCGCCGATCTGCTCGCCGCCCTGGTAGCCGGACAGGACCGCGTCGACCTCGGGGAGGGCGCCGCGCTCCTCGATGCCGGTGACGACCTCGCGCACGTCGTCCGGGGGCATGAGCGGGCCGCGCCAGGCGCCGTAGCCGGTGTGGTTGGAGAAGTGCACGGTGTGCACCGGCCACACCTCGACGCCGAGCCGCTGGAGCGGGAAGACGGCGGCGGAGTTGCCGACGTGGCCGTAGGCCACCGAGGACTGGATGGACAGGATCGTCGTCACCGGCCCATCCTCGCACCCGCGCGCCGCGCGGTCGAAGGTGGGGACGCGCGGCGCGCAGCGCCGGGCGGCGGGGCCCACAGAAGTCTCTCCCGCCCCCTATTGGATGCAACCCCCCAGGGAGCAACTTTGAAAGTTGCGCCCCCCTGGCGAGCACGACGGTCAGGTGCGCGCTGTGGGCGAGCAACCTGCACCCATGCTCATCGTGGGCGAGCAACTTTCAAAGTTGCTCGCTGGTGGGGAGCATCCAATAAGGCGGGGAACACTTCTCTGCGGGCCCGCGTGCGGCCTCCGGTCGGGTGCCCGAGCCGTGAGCGGCCCGGCGCACCCTCGCGCCGGGCGGCATACCCTTGGACGCATGGCTGACCGCACCTCCGGCATCGACCCCGCCGACGTCGAGCGGGTCCGCGAGCTCGCCGAGGCCGCCCGCACCGCCTCACGACGCCTCGCCCTGATGTCCCGCGCCGAGAAGGACGCCGCGCTGCGCACCCTCGCCGACGACCTCGAGGCCGCCACCGACGAGGTCGTCGCGGCCAACGAGCGCGACCTCGCCCGCGGCCGCGAGCACGGGATGCCGGACAGCCTCCAGGACCGCCTCCGGCTCGACCCCCCGCGCCTGGCCGCCGTCGCCCAGGCGCTGCGCGACATCGCCGCCCTGCCCGACCCGGTCGGCGAGGTCGTCCGCGGCTCCACGCTCGCCAACGGCCTCCAGATCCGCCAGGTCCGCGTGCCCGATGGGCGTCATCGGGATGATCTACGAGGCGCGCCCCAACGTCACCGTCGACGCCGCCGGCCTCGGCCTGAAGAGCGGCAACGCCGTCATCCTGCGCGGCGGCAGCGCCGCCGCCGACACCAACCGCGCCACCGTCGCCGTGCTGCGCGCCTCCCTGGAGCGCCAGGGCCTGCCCAGCGACGCCGTCGGCCTCCTCGAGGGCGGCCACGGCGCCGTCCGTGCCCTGATGACCGCCCGCGGCCTGGTCGACCTGCTCATCCCGCGCGGCGGCGCCGACCTCATCCAGACCGTCGTCACCGAGTCGACGGTGCCCGTCATCGAGACCGGCGTCGGCAACTGCCACGTCTACGTCGACCGGGCCGCCGACCTCGACAAGGCGCTCGCGATCACCGTCAACTCCAAGACCCACCGGCCCAGCGTCTGCAACGCCGCGGAGTCGCTCCTCGTGCACCGCGACGTCGCCGCGGCCTTCCTGCCCAAGGCGCTCGCCGCGCTCGCGGGGGAGGGCGTCACCCTGCACACCGACGCGGATGCCGGTGCCCAGGCCGACACCGCGGGCGTCGCCCACGACGCGGTCACCGACGAGGACTTCGCCACCGAGTTCCACGGCCTCGAGATGGCGGTCGGCGTGGTCGACGACCTCGACGCGGCGCTCGACCACATCCGCCGCTACGGCTCCGGGCCACACCGAGGCGATCGTCACCGAGGACCGCGCGGCCGCCCGCCGGTTCACCGCCGAGGTCGACGCGGCCGCGGTCATGGTCAACGCGAGCACCCGCTTCACCGACGGCGGCGAGTTCGGCTTCGGGGCCGAGATCGGCATCTCGACCCAGAAGCTGCACGCCCGCGGCCCGATGGCCCTGCCCGAGCTCACGACGACCAAGTGGGTCGTCGAGGGCGACGGTCAGATCCGGGTCTGACCCTCGCTCGCGGTCGTCCGACCCCGCGTCGAGCGAGTCGTGGGCGACGAAGTACGCCGGGCGGGCCTGCAGCGCGGCGTAGGTGCGGCCCACGTACTCGCCGAGGATGCCGAGCGCCAGCAGCTGCACGGCCCCCACCGCCGCGACGATGACGACCGTCGACGTCCAGCCGGGGAGCGTGTTGCCGAGCAGCATCGCGACGAGCGCGTAGACGAGCACGCCCAGCGGCGGCCAGCGCCGCCGAGCAGGCCCAGCCAGGTCGCGAAGCGCAGCGGGGCGATCGAGAACCCGGTGACGCCGTCGATGGAGAGCCGGATCATCTTGCCCAGCGGGTACTTCGAGTCGCCCGCGGCGCGCTCCTCGCGCGCGTAGTCGACCGACGCGCTCGGGAAGCCCAGCGCCGGCACGACGAGCCGCAGCACCCGACCGTGCTCGGGCAGCGCGTTCACGGCATCCACCGTGGCCCGTGACATCAGCCGGAAGTCGCCGGCGTCGACGCGGGCGTCGACGTCGGACATCGCCCGGATCGACCGGTAGAAGGCCCGCGCCGACAGCCGCTTGAACGCCGTGTCGGTGGAGCGGTCCGAGCGCACCCCGTAGACGACGTCGACCCCCTGGCCCCGGGCGACGGCCAGCATCTCGCCGATCACCTCGGGCGGGTCCTGCAGGTCGGCGTCGATGGTGACCATCCACCTGCCCCGGGCGCGCGCCAGGCCGGCCGAGATGGCGGCCTGGTGCCCGGCGTTCGCCCGCAGCCGCAGGACGCGCACCTGCGGCCACTCGCGGTGCAGCCGCTGCAGCAGCACCGGGGTGGCGTCGGTGGACCCGTCGTCGACGCAGAGGATCTCGTACGGCACGCCCCAGCCGTCGGCCACGGGGCGCAGCCGCTCCACGAGCAGCGGCAGCACCGCCTCCTCGTTGTACATGGGGACCACGACGCTGAGGTCGACGCGGGGCGGGGGTCATGGGGCCAAGGGTAGATCGGCCGGGTCGGGGCCGTCGGCGCCGCGCGCCCGGCCGCGCCCTCGCCGCGCAACGCGCCCCGGACCATGACTGAGGGCCCCCGAGTATGAGATCGGGGGCCCTCGGCGGTCGGCACAGCCGACGTGTCGAGCCGGTCGGTCCCTGCGGCGTGAACCGCGGGGTCTGCCACGCGACGGTGGCGCCGCCCCCGGAAGGGACGAACTTCGACTCAGGTCGCTTGGCCGCGGCACCCACGCCGTCGCGCGTGTCGTGACCGCCCTCGCGGGCTGCCACGTCCCTCCCGGACGAGCCGGGCGAGGTCGGTGCCGTTATCCGTACGACCTGCCTCCGGACCCGTTCCGACGCCGTGGCATCGGTGACGAACTGGGGAGGCGTGCGGCTATTTCTAGTGCCGAAATACCCTGCCGCGCAAGCGCGATCTGACAGAAAGTGTGTGGTATCTCAGGGCCCGGCGCGTCGTCCACAGCCCGTAGGCGGGGTGACCCCCGTCGTACACAGGGCTGTGGACGACTTCGGTGGACAGACGAGGCGCTAGGCTGACCCGCATGTCGATGACCGTCGCCCGCTTCCTGAGCGAGGAGCTGCCCACCGCCCGCGAGCTCCCGATGCCCCCGTGGCTGTTCGGTGTCCTCGCCCTCGTGGCGTTCGCCTTCCTGCTCGGGGTCACGTGGTCCTTCCGCGGCACCGCCCAGAAGTACGCCCCGCCGACCCACGGCCCGGCCGCCCAGCGCGCCGCCGCCGAGGCCAAGGGGCCGAGGCCGCTGCGGACGAGGCGCACTGGCCGGACCACCCCGGGCACGGCCACCACTGAGCACCGCACGCATGCGGCTCGGGGTGATGGGTGGGACCTTCGACCCCATCCACCACGGTCACCTCGTCGCCGCCTCGGAGGTGCAGTCCCTCCTCGGCCTCGACGAGGTCGTCTTCGTCCCCACGGGCGAGCCCTGGCAGAAGGAGGGGCGCGACGTCGCGCCCGCCGAGCACCGCTACCTGATGACCGTCGTCGCGACGGCATCCAACCCGCGCTTCACCGTCTCGCGGGTCGACATCGACCGCGAGGGCCCGACCTACACCATCGACACCCTGCGCGACCTGCACGCCCAGCGCCCCGGCGCCGAGCTGTTCTTCATCACCGGCGCCGACGCGCTGGCCCAGATCCTGTCCTGGAAGGACTCCGACGAGCTGTTCGAGCTCGCCCAGTTCATCGGGGTCACCCGCCCCGGCTACGAGCTGTCCGAGACCGGGCCTGCCCGCCGAGCGGGTCGACCTGATGGAGGTGCCCGCCATGGCGATCAGCTGCACCGACTGCCGTGACCGGGTGCGCGCCGGCGAGCCGGTCTGGTACCTCGTGCCGGACGGCGTCGTCCAGTACATCTCCAAGCACCACCTCTACGCCGCGCCCGCACCGGCCGCGGCCCCCGAACCTTCCGCACCACACCAAGGAGCACCGTGACCGCCACCGACCGCGCGCTGGAGCTGGCCCGAGCGGCAGCCGCCGCCGCCGCCGACAAGCTCGCGACCACCATCACGGGCATCGACGTCTCCGAGCAGCTCGCGCTGACCGACGTCTTCGTCATCGTGTCCGCCGAGTCCGAGCGACAGGTCGGCTCGATCGTCGACGAGGTCGAGGACGTGCTGCGCGCCCGCGGCACCAAGCCGGTGCGCCGCGAGGGCCAGCGCGAGGGCCGCTGGGTGCTCATCGACTTCGTCGACATCGTCGTGCACGTGCAGCACGACGAGGAGCGCTCCTTCTACGAGCTCGAGCGGCTCTGGAAGGACTGCCCGACGATCGACCTCGGCGTCGTCGGCACCGAGCAGGGCGGTCGGTGAGCCCCACCGTCCCCGGGGCGGCGCCCCGGCGCGTCATCGTGCTGCGGCACGGCGAGACCGACCACAACGCGGCCCGCATCTGGCAGGGCCACCTCGACACCCCGCTGTCCGAGCGCGGGATCGAGCAGGCGGATGCCGTGGGGCCGGCGATCGCGGCCCTCTCACCCGACCGCATCGTCTCCTCCGACCTGACCCGCGCGCGGCTGACGGCCGAGAGCGTGGGGCGCGCGTGCGGCATCCCGGTCACGCTCGACCCGCGCTTCCGCGAGATCGACGTGGGGGCCTGGCAGGGGCTGACCGCCTCGGAGGTCGCCGACCGGTGGCCCGAGGTGCAGGAGGCCCTGGCCCGCGGTGAGGACGCGCGGCGCGGCGACCACGGCGAGACCGCGGCCGAGGTCGCCGAGCGCGTCGGGGCCGCCCTCACCGAGCACCTCGGGGACCTGGGGCCGGGGGAGTGCCTCGTCGTCTCCACCCACGGCGCGTCGGGCCGCACCGCCGCCGCCTGGCTGCTCGGGCTCGAGCACGACCTCGCCTGGCGGGTGCTCGGCGCCCTGGGCAACTGCCACTGGGCCGAGCTCGTCGAGGGCCGTGCCGGGTGGCGGATCCAGACGTGGAACGCGTCGTCCGGGGTGGCGTCGCAGGCCGGGTCGCCCCCACCCTGAGGCCGATTTGGTCGGTCCCGGGGGTGCATGGGTACACTCATCGTCGCCCCTTCGGGGGACACCCACTCGGGGCTGTAGCGCAGTTGGTAGCGCACCTGCATGGCATGCAGGGGGTCAGGGGTTCGAATCCCCTCAGCTCCACAGAACGGGCCGGCGGCAGCCGGCCCGTTCTGCGTTTGTGCGCGTGGGGGATTAGCGGGTCCTCGTTCGGGCGGAGCGCAGCGACGGGGTCCCCTCAGCTCCACAGGGTACGAAGGGCCGGACGATCTCGTCCGGCCCTTCGTCGTCGTCGGGCTCAGGCGGGGGAGATCGCCTCGGCGAGCGCGAACGCGGTCCAGCAGCAGGCCACGACGCCCGAGAGCACGGTCCCGGCCCACACCCGACGGCTGCGCTCGTGGTGCACCAGCGCGCGCAGCCCCAGGACCAGCCCGGCCACCCCGAGCGCGATGGCCACGGCGACCGCGATCATCGCCGGGCTGACCGACCCGAAGGCGTGCCGGCCGCCCAGCAGGGCAGCCGCCGCCCGCGAGAAGGCGAAGACCACGGGAAAGGCGAGCACGGACGCCACCCCCAGCAGGAGTGGCAACCACGGCTTGCCGGACGCCACGGGTGGGACGTCGTGGTGCGTGACCTCGGTGCCCATGGTCCACCTCCTGCCACCTCAACGCTACGACCGTCGGGCCGCCCTCGACGTCGGCTGTGACCCAGGGGACGCGCGTACCGTGGTGACGTGTTCTCGGTGAGGTCGCGGGCGATCGGCTCGGTGTTCGACGAGCTCGTCGCGTTCTTCCGGCCCACCTACGCGCACGTGCGCGAGGAGAAGCAGCGCCTCGACCTGACGCGCGAGGAGGAGGGCGACGCCGGCCCCCGGCTGCGCGTCGGCGAGGCCGAGGTCAGGATGTCGGTGCCGGAGGGCTACCAGGCCCCCAGCGGCCCGCGACGCCCCACCGAGGAGCCGCCCGACTCGCGCGGCATCGTCGTCTGACCACGAGCCAGCGGCCGGTCGCGGCACCGGACGACGGTCAGCCCGGCCAGACCCCGCTGGAGCCGCGACGGTGCGAGCCGAGCAGGTGGGTGTCGACGATGCCGACGGCCTCCATCAGCGCGTACATCGTGGTCGGCCCGACGAAGGCGAACCCCTTGCGCTTGAGCGCCTTGGACAGCGCGAGCGACTCGGCCGACTGGTCGTGGGCACCTCGGCGTAGGTGTGCGGCCGCGGGGTGTCGGCCGGCCGGAACGACCAGACGAACGCCGCGAGGTCACCCTCGGGGTCGTCGCGCAGCGCCAGGGTGGCCCGGGCGTTGGTGAGCGTGGCGAGCACCTTGGCGCGGTTGCGGACGATCCCGGCATCCGCCATCAGCCGCTCGACGTCGGCGTCGCCGTAGCCGGCCACGGCCTCGGGGTCGAAGTCGTCGAACGCGGCCCGGAACGCCGGCCGCTTGCGCAGGATCGTCGCCCAGGACAGCCCCGACTGGAACGCCTCGAGCGAGAGCCGCTCGAACATGCCGCGCTCGTCGCGCACCGGCATGCCCCACTCGGTGTCGTAGTAGTCGCGCAGCAGCGGGTCGACCGACGCCCAGACCGGGCGGGCCAGCCCGTCGTCGCCGACGACGACCCCCGGGGCGCTCATGACCGCCTCAGGGTGATGATCGGTACCTCGGGCGGCGCGGCGACGCGGATCGCCGGGCCCCAGGCCCCGGCACCGCGCGAGGTGACCACGGTGGTGTCCCCGACGGTGGCCTTCCCCTCGAGCATCGGCTGCTGCAGCGGCACGAGGTAGTTGATCGGCCACATCTGCCCGCCGTGGGTGTGCCCGGACAGCTGCACGTCGACGCCGCGCCCCTCGACGTCGAGGGCCTGGAGCGGCTGGTGGGCGGCGAACAGGGTGAAGGCACCGGCATCCGTGCCGGCGAGCGCGGCGTCGTAGTCCGGCGCCCACCGGCCCTCGCCGGTGAGGTCGTGCACGCCCGCCAGGGTGATCGTGGCGCCGTCGCGCTCGAGCGGCACCGAGGAGTTCTGGAGCACGGTGAGCCCGACGGCCTGGAAGGCCGTGACCCAGTTGGCGGTGTCGCGGAACATCTCGTGGTTGCCGGTGGTCGCGAAGACCCCGAGCGGTGCCTCGAGGTCGGCCAGCGGCGCGATCTCGGGCGAGTAGCGCGCCGCGTCGCCGTCGACGAGGTCGCCGGCGATCACGACGAGGTCGGGGTGCTCGGCGTTGACCAGGTCGACGACCTGCCGGGTGAACGACGCGCTGCGCACCGCACCGGCGTGCAGGTCGGTGACCAGCGCCACCCGCACCCCGTCGAACTCGGCCGGCAGCTCGGGCGAGGCCACCTCGAACCGGGTGATCGACGGGTGCGCCGCCTCGACGGCGCCGTAGGCCGTGACCCCCAGGGCCACCACCGCCACCAGCGGCGACGCGACCCGGTTCAGCCGGCGCCTACCGTCGCGACCGTGGTCGTGCCGCCGGCGCACCAGCCAGATGCCGACGCAGACCAGCCAGACCGGCACCAGCCCGAGGAAGAGGTAGAGGCAGGTCGCGAGGAACGCCTGGCCGACCCACACCGCGGGCCGCAGCTGCGCGGGCGTGAACGACCCGCCCCACACGTCGAACCCGGCCAGGGCGAGCGCGGTGAGCGCCAGCAGCGCGACGGCGACGGCGTAGCGCACCCAGCGAGGGCGCCAGCCGGGGGCGACGGCCAGCCGCTGCCAGACGAACGCGAGGAACCCGGCCAGGACCCCGATGGGGACCAGGACGAGCCAGGGGCTCATGCAGCCTTGGTGGCCAGCGCCGCACGGATGTCGTCGGCGATGTCCTTGGGCTCGGTGGTGGGGGCGTAGCGGCTCGATGACCTGGCCGTCACGACCGACGAGGAACTTGGTGAAGTTCCACTTGATCTTGCCGCCGAGCAGGCCCTTCTTCTCACCCTTGAGCCAGGTGAACAGCGGGTGGGCGTCGTCGCCGTTGACGTCGACCTTGGCGAACATCGGGAAGGTGACGCCGTAGTTGACCTGGCAGAACTCGCCGATCTCGTCCTCGGTGCCCGACTCCTGGCTGCCGAACTGGTTGCACGGGAAGCCCGAGCACGACCAGGCCCTCGTCGTGCAGCTCCTGGTAGAGCGTCTCGAGGCCGGCGTACTGCGGCGTGAAGCCGCACGCGCTCGCGGTGTTGACGACGAGCACGACCTGGCCGGCGTAGTCGGAGAGGTGGCGCTCCTGGCCGGTCAGGGTGGTCGCGGTGAAGTCGGAGAGAGAAGTCATGAGCCCATCGTCACATGCGTCACCGACGCGACCGACGCGGTGAGCCGCGAGGTTCGACACGCCGGAATGCGGAATAGCCTGTGGCCGTGACCGACCCGACCACCCCCACCTCGCCCGTCACCCAGACCGAGCCGGCGGCCCGGACGGCGGCCGAGGTGCCTCCCGCGCCGCCGCTCGACGTCGACGTGCTCGTCGTCGGGGCCGGGATCGCCGGGGTCGACGTGGCCTGCCGGCTGGCGAAGCACTGCCCCGACGTGGTGTGGGCGGTGCTCGAGGCGCGCGACGCGATCGGGGGCACCTGGGACCTGTTCCGCTACCCCGGCATCCGCTCCGACTCCGACATGTACACCCTCGGCTTCCCGTTCCGGCCGTGGCGCGGGGCGTCGTCGATCGCGACCGGCGAGGAGATCCGCGACTACGTGCAGGCCACCGCGCACGACGAGGGGGTCGCCGAGCGCGTGCACTTCGGGCAGCACGTCGAGCGGCTCGAGTGGAGCTCGGCCGAGCGCCGCTGGACCGTCACGGCGCGCACCCCGGCCGGCCTCGTGCGGCACACGGCCAGGTTCGTCTACCTGGCCACCGGCTACTTCTCCTACGCGTCCGGCCACGTGGTCGACTTCCCCGGCCAGGGCGACTTCGCGGGGGACGTGGTGCACCCGCAGTCGTGGCCGGAGGGGATGCCGGTCGCGGGCCGGCGGGTCGTCGTCATCGGCAGCGGGGCCACGGCCATCACGCTGCTCCCGGCGCTCGCCGACGAGGGTGCCGCCCGGGTGACGATGCTGCAGCGCAGCCCGAGCTACATCGCCTCGCTGCCCTCGCGCGACGTCGTCGCCGACGGCCTGCGCGCCGTGCTGCCGGATGCCGTGGCCCACCGCCTCGTGCGCGGCAAGAACGTGCTGCTCTCGACCGCCGGCTACCAGGTGCTGCGCCGCCGTCCTGAGCTCGGCCGTCGGCTGCTGCGGCGCCGCGCGCTGCAGCGACTGCCCGACGGCTACCCCGTCGACACCCACTTCGCGCCGCGCTACGACCCCTGGGACCAGCGCCTGTGCGTCGCCCCCGACGGCGACCTGTTCGAGGTGCTGTCCGACGGTCGCGCCCAGGTCGTGACCGGCACCATCGAGCGCTTCGAGCGCGACGGCATCCGGCTGACGACCGGTGAGCTGCTCGAGGCCGACCTCGTCGTGACGGCGACCGGCCTGCAGATGCAGATCGGTGGCGGCGCCGAGCTGCGTGGTCGACGGCGAGCCGGTCGACCTGTCGCGCGGGCACGTCTACAAGGGGCTGATGCTCTCGGACGTGCCGAACGTGGCGATGGCGGTCGGCTACACCAACGCGAGCTGGACCCTGCGCGCCGACCTGTCGGCGCGGTGGTTCTGCTCGCTGCTGCGGTACCTCGACCGGCACGGGCTGAGCGTCGCGACGCCGCGCTACGACGAGCCGGAGGTGGGGGAGCGGCCGCTGCTCGACCTCACCTCGGGGTACGTGCAGCGGGCCGCGCACCTGCTGCCGCGCCAGGGGGAGCACCGGCCGTGGCGGGTGGTGCAGAGCTACGTGTACGACGTGGCGGTCACCCGGCTGGGCCGGATCGACGACGGCCACCTCGAGCTGCGCTGACCCCCGTCAGCTGGCGAGGGTGACCGGCCGGCCGGCGACCCGGGCCACCCGCGACAGCAGCGCCGCGCCCTGGCGCACCGACGGCAGGTGCGCCCACCCGTGCTCGGCCGCCCAGGCCACGACCTCGTGCACCCGGGCCGGGTCGCGGCGGGCGGCCGAGGTGCGCAGCTCGGCGCCGATCACCAGCTCGGTGCAGCCCACCCGCTCGGCGAGCGGCCGTTCGCGCAGCGCGTCGGCCCACGGGCCGTCGGCGTGGCCGAGGAGGGTGAGCGGGTCGGCATCCGCGGTGGGCACGGCCCGGCGAGCGGATGCCGGGGGCCCACCGGTTGCCCGCCCGTCGCCGTCCGCGGTGCGCAGCAGGGCGGCGGCGAGCACGGCCCCGGCGACGGCGGTGTGGTAGCTGGTCTGGATGACGTAGGTCGAGCGGTCGGCCGGGGCGAGCGCGGCGGCGACGGCGGGGTCGTGCTCGGGGCCGGGCAGGAAGCCGTGGGTGGCCTCGGCGCGGTCGAGCTCGGCCAGGGCGTAGCGGGCTCCGGGGGACGAGCGGCAGGTCGAGCATCGGCCAGGTCCAGAGCAGCTCGGCGGCCACGTCGAGGTTGCCGCAGGACAGGGCGGCACCGAGCAGGGCCTCCGCGTCGTCGGCGACCGAGCTGGCCGGGCGGGAGTGGCGCGGCGACAGCAGGCCGCAGTCGGTGGCGTGCAGCACGGCGTGGGTCAGGGCGTAGGCGTCGGTCAGCTCGCCGTGCAGCAGGTCGGCCCCGCGCTCGAGCACCGAGCCGGTCGGCACGTCGGGGGAGGCGCAGCCCTCGGCCATCCCCTGCAGCCACGACAGCTCGAGGCGGTCGAAGGGGTCGGGCTCGTCGCCGAGGTCGTCGCCGGCGAGGTCGAGCAGGTGCCGGGCGACCGACCGGTGGCCGGTGTCGAGGTCGCCGAGCAGCGCGAAGGGGAAGGCCTCGCGGGCGCGGCACCGCGGGTCGGCGGCCACGGCCAGCGCGGCGTGGTGGGGGTCGAGGGCCCGGGTCAGCGCCTCGCCGAGCCGGGCCTGTGCGGCGCCGAGCCCCTCGAGGCGCGCCAGCGCCGGGTCGTCGGCGAGCAGCCGCCCGGCGACCCGGCAGAGCAGGGCGGTCTCGCCGAGCACCTTCGCCGGCACCAGGGCACGCGCCCCGCCGACGCCGGGCCGGGCCTCGCCCGCCGCGACGACGCCGGCCGCGCCCAGCCGGAGGCCGTGCGCGAGCCGACGTCGCAGCTCGTACGAAGTGCTCACCCCACGGGGCCCTCGGCCTCGGCGAGCTGGCGCAGCACCGGGCCCGGCCAGCCGCAGTTGATGATCACGTACTTGCCGACGGCGAGCACGAGGTCGTCGCCGCGGACCAGCGCGTCCTCGGCGAAGCTCTTGTAGACGTCCGTCATCTTGGCCAGGTCGATGGCGCCGGACTCGATGAGAGCCTTGCCCACCTCCTGGTTGAACCCCGACTGCCTGGTTGCACCCATGGCGTCCTCCTCGGTCGACGGGACCTTCCCCTGCGGCGGGTCCCACGAGGAAGAGGAGCGGCCCCGGCGGCCCCTGATACGCGGGTGGTGGTGGCGGCCACATCCGGGCGCGGCCGTGGTGCCGGGCTGCGAGGATCCACCCGTGTCGTATGCCGTGTGGGTCGCCGCCGTCGTCACCGCCGGGCTGTTCGCCGCCGACTGGTGGGCGGTGTGGCACCAGCGGCACGACGTCGAGCGGCTGGCCAAGCCGGCCGCGATGGTGGGGCTGCTCTCGGTGGCGCTGCTCGCCGGGGCGACCGACAGCACCGCGGGGCGCTGGCTGGTGCTCGCCCTGCTGCTCGGGCTCGTGGGCGACGTGTTCCTGCTCGAGGACACCCCGAACCGGTTCGTCGGCGGGTTGGCGGCCTTCCTGGTCGGGCACCTGGCCTACGTCGCGTCGTTCGTGACGGTCGGCCTCGACCGGCCCGTGCTGGGCTGGCTGGGCGCGGTGGTGCTGCTCGTCGCCCTCGTCGTGGGGCGCCGCATCCTGCCCGGGGCGGTCGCCGACGGCGGGGTCGGGCTGGCGGTCGCCGTCGCGGTGTACATGGCGGTGATCGGGGCGATGGCCGTGACCGGATGGGCGACCGGGCGCCCGCTCGTGGGGCTCGGCGCCAGCCTGTTCGTCGTCAGCGACACGGTGCTCGCGATGGGCAAGTTCGTGCAGCCCCGGCGCTGGACCTCGGTCGTCGTCATGGTGACCTACCACCTCGCCCAGGCCCTCATCGTCGCCGGCCTGCTGTCACCTGACCCACGCCCGGGGCAACATCGACCAACAGGTCGAAGCGGTCCCGCGGAATATACCCCTAGGGGGTATCTGTTGGCCCGACCATGGACACCTCCACGCACACCCACCACGCGTCGCACACCCACGCCGCCACCGGCGGTTCGTGGTCCGGGGCCGCCCGGGCCACCCTGCACTGCCTCACCGGCTGCGCCATCGGCGAGGTGCTCGGCCTGGTCATCGGCACCGCCCTCGGGCTGTCGACCGGCGCGACGATCGCGCTGGCCATCGCCCTGGCCTTCGTCTTCGGCTACGCCCTGACCCTCACCCCGGTGCTGCGGTCCGGTGTCGCCCTCAAGGCCGCGCTCGCGGTGACCCTGGCCGCCGACACCGTCTCGATCACCGTCATGGAGATCGTCGACAACTCGGTCGTCCTCGTCATCCCGGGGGCGATGGATGCCGGGCTCGGCACCGTCCTGTTCTGGGGCTCGCTGGCCGTCTCGCTCGCCGTGGCGTTCGTGCTCACCGTGCCGGTCAACCGCTGGCTGATCTCGCGCGGCCGCGGCCACGCCGTCGTCCACGGCCTGCACTGACCCGTCGAGGTCCCGCGACACGCTGATGCCGAGCGCGTTCGGTCAGCGTGTCGTGGGACCTCGATCGCCGGGCGGCAGGGGTGACCTGTTCGGAACCCGGTGGCGCTGCTGCGATACCCTGAGCAGGTGACGAGGTTCGAGCTTCTTCCCTAGCCGCGTCGGCCACCCGGCCCGCGCGGCGACCCCTCCTGCGTGAGGGGTTTTTTCATGGGTACGCCCGACCCACCACCGAGACGACGAGGACGAGATGAGCGACACCCCGCACCGCTACACCGCCGAGCTGGCCGGGCAGATCGAGGTCGCCTGGCAGGACCGCTGGGCCGAGCGCGGCACCTACCACGCCCCCAACCCGGCCGGCCCGTGGGCCGACCCGGAGGCCGTCGCCGCCTACCCCGGCGGGCACCTCCTCGTCCTCGACATGTTCCCGTACCCGAGCGGCGCCGGCCTGCACGTCGGCCACCCGCTGGGCTACATCGCCACCGACGTCGTCGCCCGCTTCAACCGGATGCTCGGCAAGAACGTGCTGCACTGCCTGGGCTACGACGCGTTCGGGCTGCCCGCCGAGCAGTACGCCGTGCAGACCGGCCAGCACCCGCGCAAGACGACCGAGGACAACATCGTCATCATGGCGCGCCAGCTGCGCCGCCTGGGCCTGGGCCACGACGACCGCCGCGCCATCCAGACCATCGACCCCGAGTACTACCGCTGGACCCAGTGGATCTTCCTGCAGATCTACGACTCCTGGTACGACGCGGATGCCGTGCGCCCCGACGGCGGGCTGGGCCGCGCCCGGCCGATCGACGAGCTCGTCGAGGAGTACCGCTCGGGCGCCCGCCCGCTGCCCGCCGACGACGGCCGCGACGTGGGACGACCTCAGCGACGTCGAGCGCGCCGGCATCCTCGACGGCCAGCGGCTGGCCTACACCAGCGAGGCGCCGGTCAACTGGTGCCCCGGCCTGGGCACGGTGCTCTCGAACGAGGAGGTCACCAACGACGGCCGCTCCGAGCGCGGCAACTTCCCGGTGTTCAAGCGCAACCTGCGCCAGTGGATGATGCGGATCACCTCGTACGCCGACCGGCTGGCCGACGACCTCGACCGGGTCGACTGGCCCGAGAAGGTCCGGATCATGCAGCGGAACTGGATCGGCCGCAGCCACGGCGCCAAGGTCACCTTCCCGATCGCCGTCCTCCGGTGACCGTGGCGACGCAGGTACGGGCATCGAGGTCTTCACGACCCGGCCCGACACCCTGTTCGGCGCGACCTTCATGGTGCTGGCCCCCGAGCACCCGCTCGTCGACGAGCTGGTGCCCGCCGGCGGCTGGCCCGAGGGCACCAAGGACGCCTGGACCGGCGGCGCCGCCACCCCGCAGGAGGCCGTCACGGCCTACCGCCGCGCGGCATCCCGCAAGAACGACGTCGAGCGGCAGAGCGAGGGCAAGGACAAGACCGGCGTCTTCACCGGCGGCTGGGCGACCAACCCGGTCACCGGCACCCGCATCCCGGTGTTCGTCGCCGACTACGTGCTGATGGGCTACGGCACCGGCGCGATCATGGCCGTGCCCGGCCAGGACGAGCGCGACTGGGACTTCGCGAAGGCGTTCGACCTGCCGATCATCCGCACCGTGCAGCCCACCGACGACCACGACCTCGACACGGCGTTCACCGGCGAGGGCCCGGCGATCAACTCCGCGCAACGACGAGCTCAGCCTCGACGGGCTCGACGTCGCCGAGGCCAAGGAGCGGATCACCGCCTGGCTCGAGGAGAAGGGCCTCGGCGAGCCCACGGTCACCTACAAGCTGCGCGACTGGCTGTTCAGCCGGCAGCGCTACTGGGGCGAGCCGTTCCCGGTCGTCTTCGACGAGGACGGCATCGCGCACGGCGTGCCCGACTCGATGCTGCCCGTCGAGCTGCCCGAGGTGCCCGACTACAGCCCGAAGACCTACGACCCCGACGACGCGAGCAGCGAGCCCGAGCCGCCGCTGTCGCGGGTCGACGAGTGGGTGCACGTCGACCTCGACCTCGGCGACGGCCGCGGCACCCGGCGCTACCGCCGCGAGACCAACACGATGCCCAACTGGGCCGGGTCGTGCTGGTACTACCTGCGCTACCTCGACCCGGCGAACAGCGCCGCGCTCGTCGACCCCGGCAACGAGTCGTACTGGATGGGGCCGCGCGCCGAGCCGGTCGCCGGCGCCCCCGCGGGCACCCGCGACCCGGGCGGCGTCGACCTCTACGTCGGCGGCGTCGAGCACGCCGTGCTGCACCTGCTCTACGCGCGGTTCTGGCACAAGGTGCTGCACGACCTGGGCCACCTGAGCAGCGACGAGCCGTTCCGCACCTACTTCAGCCAGGGCTACATCCAGGCCGCCGCCTTCACGCGACGGCCGCGGCGCAGTCCGTCGAGGCCACGGAGGTCGAGGAGGCCGCCGACGGCAGCCTTCACCTGGCACGGCCAGCCGGTCACCCGCGAGTTCGGCAAGATCGGCAAGTCGCTGAAGAACATGGTCAGCCCCGACGAGATGTACGCCGCGTTCGGCGCCGACACCTTCCGGCTCTACGAGATGGGCCTGGGCCCGCTGGAGCAGAGCAAGCCGTGGGACACCCGGGCCGTCGTCGGCAGCCAGCGGTTCCTGCAGCGGCTGTGGCGCAACGTCGTCGACGAGGAGACCGGTGCGGTCGTCGTCGCCGACACCCCGATGGATGACGCGACCACCCGGGTGCTGCACCGCACCATCGACGCGGTGCGCACCGACTACGCCGGGCTGGCGCTTCAACACGGCGATCGCCCGGCTCACCGAGCTGAACAACGCCCTGACCAAGCTCGACGGCGGGGTGCCCCGCGAGGCGGCCGAGTCGATCGTGCTCATGGTCGCCCCGATGGCGCCGCACATCGCCGAGGAGCTGTGGGCGCGGATGGGCCACGAGGAGTCGCTGGTGCACGCCGACTTCCCGGTCGCCGACCCGGCGCTGCTCGTCGAGGACACCGTCACCTGCGTCGTGCAGGTCAAGGGCAAGGTCCGCGACCGGCTCGAGGTGCCCTCCGACATCACCGAGGACGCCCTGCGCGAGCTGGCCCTGGCCAGCCCCAAGGTGCAGGCGGCGGTGCCCGACGGCATCCGCACGGTGATCGTCCGGGCGCCCAAGCTGGTCAACGTCGTCCCCAACTGACGACAGCTTTCCCGCCCGATCCCGGGACCTTCACCTTCGCAGGGGTTCAGAACCCCTGCGAAGGTGAAGGTTCCCCGGTGAAGCGGCGCCCGCCCCGCGAGATGTCCCGCGCCGGGCCCGCCGCGCCGCACGTCTCGGGTCGTGGACCTCGTGGTGACACCCCCCCCGGGTGCCTCCCTAGACTCGTCGGCGTAGGTCATGAGTGCTAGTGGCAAGCCCCGGCTCGCTGGCCAGCAACCCTCCTCCGCGGTGGGGTGCTCCGGGTGACGACCTGGTCGGCGACCCCTTTCGGCGCCGGCAAGCGCGGGACCCCGGGTCGTACCCCGAGGTCCTAGGGACCATCGGAGATACCCACCGTGTCGATCACCAGCCACTCAGCACCGAGCTCGAGCCGCACCACCACCGTCCCCACCTTCCACCGCCGCCCGCGGCTGCGCGCCGTGCCGGATGCCGTGGCGGGACGCGCACCGCCACCTGTCCGCGCCGGCCGCCGGCCGCGACCTGCCCGCCGTCGTCCGCCCCGACCTGGTGCCCGACCCTCTCGGGTGACCTGGTCGACTACGCGAACCTCGACCACGCGGCATCCACCCCGGCCTTCGAGCGGGTGGCGCGGGCCGTCGAGACCGCGACCCGCACCTACTCCAGCGTGCACCGCGGCACCGGCTGGCTCTCGCGGGTGACCAGCGCCCACTACGAGGCGGCCCGCGACGAGGTGGCCCGCTTCGTCGGCGCCCGCGAGGACGACGTCGTCGTCTTCACCCGCAGCACCACCGACTCGGTCAACCTGCTCGCCCGGGCGCTGCCGCGCGACACCTCGGTGGTCGTCTTCGCCTCCGAGCACCACGCGACCCTGCTGCCCTGGCGCGGCCGCGACACCGTGCGCCTGCCGGTGCCCGGCAGCACCCGCGACGCCGAGGCCCTGCTCGAGGCCGCGCTGCGCGCCCTGCCCACCGGCACCGCCCGCCGCCCGCGCCAGGCCCTGGTCGTGCTGACCGCCGCCTCGAACGTCACCGGCGAGCTGTGGCCGGTCGAGCGGCTCACCGCGATCGCCCGCCGGCACGGCGCCCGGGTGCTGCTCGACGCCGCCCAGTACGCGGCCCACCGGGTGGTCGACCTCGACGCCCTCGACGTCGACTGGGTCGCCTTCTCGGGGCACAAGGTGCACGCCCCCTTCGGCACCGGTGTGCTCGCCGGCCGCAGCGACTGGCTGGATGCCGCGCAGCCCTACCTCGCCGGTGGCGGCGCGACCGCGCAGGTCACCGAGCACGGCACCCGCTGGGTGACCGGCGCCGCGCGCCACGAGGCCGGCAGCCCGAACGTGCTCGGCGCCATCGCCCTCGCCGCGGCCTGCGCGACGATCCGCGAGCACCGCGCGGCGATCGACGAGCACGAGGCGCGGCTCACCGCGCGCCTGCTCGACGGCCTGCGCGGCCTCGACGGCGTCACGACCTACTCGATCTTCGGCGACGACACCGAGCGCGGCCCGGTCGTCACCTTCACCGTCGACGGGCTCGACAGCCACCTGGTGGCGGCGGCCCTGTCGGCCGAGCACGGCATCGGGGTGCGGGCCGGCAAGTTCTGCGCGCACCTCCTGGTCGACACCCTGCTCGAGGAGGGGTCCGACGAGCACGACACCGCGGTGCGGGTCAGCGCCGGGCTGGCCAGCACGCCCGAGCACGTCGAGCGGCTGGTCGCCGCCGTGGCGACGCTGGCCGCCGAGGGCCCGGGCGCGGAGTACGAGCACACCGCCGAGCAGGGCTGGGCCCCGGTCGACGACACCCGCGAGCTGTCCGCGCCGCTGCCCTGGTGACGCGGGCCCGGCATCCGGGCCGCGACCCGCCCGAGCGCACTGCGACCCGGCACGTGCGGGCTTCCTGCGGTCGGTCGGCGACCAGACAGCACAACCCCGCACGGTGCAGGCGTGCGGGGTTGTCGGCTCAGGTGGTGCGCAGGTGCAGGGCGCGCCGCGGGCACGCCTCGACGGCCTCCTTGGCCGCCCGCTCCTCGCTCGCCTTCACCGGCCCGAGCACCACGGGGTAGCCCCACTCGTCGATCCGGATCTTCTCGGGGAGCAGCTCGGCGCACAGGCCGCGGGCCCGGCACTCGGGCCAGTCGACGCGCAGCACCGTCTCGCGGGGGCTCATCGCCGCACCGCCAGGCGCCGGGTGCCCGGATGGGCGGGGCGTTCGCCGCGAGGAGCCCGGCCCGAGCAGCCGCAGGCACCGTCGAGGTGCGCCTCGACGTGGTCGTCGAGGGTGGTCAGCAGCGAGCCGACCAGGCGTGCGGTGCCGTCGGGGTGGGCGCACGCGCCGCGCCCGGTGACCAGGCCGGCGAGCTCGCGCAGCCGGGTGCGGGTGTCGGCACCGGCGGCGAGGCCCTCCATCTCGGTGGCCATGGCGGGCAGGCCGTTGCGGCACGGGCCGCAGCGACCGGCCGACTCACCGGCGAGGTAGGAGGTGTAGCGCGCGGTCTCGGACACCGGGCACGACCCGTCGCTCAGCGACAGCAGCGCACCCGGCACCCAGCCGGGCACCCACCTCACCGAGCACGGCGTTCGACCACTCCAGGGCCGGCACGTCGCGCGGGTGCACCCACGAGCCGTGGAACCCGCCGACGAGCAGGGGCGACGACAGGGCCGCGGCGTCGAGCACCATGGCGGCGCCGTCACCGTGCTCGACCTCGACGACGTGCACGCCCCGGAACACCCCGTCGGCCGCGGGCGGCGTCGTGAGGGTGAGCAGGCTGGTGCCGGGCTCGTCGGGGGTGCCGTGCCCGGCGTACGCGTCCACGCCCCACAGCACGACGGCGGCGAGGTGGGCGAACGACTCGGCGTTCGACAGCAGGGTCGGGCGGCGGCGGTGGCCGTCGATGGCCTCCGGGGCCCACGACGTCACGGGCAGGCCGGGGCGCCCGGCCATCAGCTCGATGAGCGCGCGGGACTGGCCCGACACGAACCGGGAGGCGGCCTCGTGCTGCACCCAGCTGGATGCCGTGGTCGTCACGTTCGGTGGTGGCCCGGTGCACCGCGGCACCGACCCAGGGCCGGTCCTCGGAGCTGACGACGTGGATCTCCTTCGCCCCCAGGGCCCGGGCGGCCACGACGGCACCGTCGAGCACGAGGTGCGGGGCGACGTCGAGCAGGGCGCTGTCCTTGGCGCTGGCGGGCTCGCCCTCGGCCGCGTTGACCACGACGTAGGGGCGCCGGCCGCCGATCGCGGCGCGCGAGCCACGGGCCCGCACGACGGTCTGCAGCTTGCGGGCCAGCGGGAAGCCCGCGCCACCTCGGCCACGGACCGCGACGTCCTCGAGCAGGGACACCAGGGCCTGGATGCCGGGCTCGGGCAGGGCGCCCAGCCGGGCCCGGTGGGCCGCGAGGCCCGGACCACGGTCGATGCCGGAGAGCAGGAGCGGGCCGCTGTGCACGTCGACGCTGGCCGGCGGGCGGATCATCGGACGGGTCATGAGGCACCTCCGGTGCTGCCGGACGCGGGCGGGGGCCCGGTCCGCGTCCGCGTGACGGGCCTCGCGCTCGACCCCGGACTGCGGGCCGAACGGCGGGCGCGGTGCGTGGTCCTGGTGGGACCTGCGCTTGAGTCGCTTGGTGTTCAGCACGGCGATGATCCGGGCGAGCACGGCCAGCCCGACGGTGGCGGCGCAGCCGACGTAGATGGCCACCATCCAGCCCTCCGCGGAGTCGGTGCCGATGAACAGGCCGTGCACCAGGGCGGACGGCCCAGGCGACGTACGTGGTCAGGTGCACGAGGAACCACACCCGGTGCGGGATCCGCGCCCGGGCCAGGGAGGTGGCGATGACCAGGGCCAGGAGGTCGAGCGAGATCGCGCCCAGGGCCATCCACAGCGGCTCGTAGGACGAGCCGAAGGGCACGAACGCCTGCCACCAGCGGATGTCGACGTACTCGTCGACGACGGCGCTGACCACGTGGGCGACGAGCATGAGCACGGTCGAGGCGGCCAGGGCCCGGTGCAGGCCCTGCGTGATGAACCGCGGCCAGAGCGGGGTCGTCGACCGACCCGTCGCCAGCACGCCGAGCACGACGGTCGCGGTGAACACGATGAGCAGCACCACGCCGGTGCCGCGGTTGAGGTACCAGAGCAGGGGGGACGTCATGAGATCTCCTCGATGCCGGACGCGGTCCAGGCGGGGGTGCGGGTCACGTGGCCGTCGTGGTCGACGAGCCGAGCGGCGACCTGGCGGTCGACGAGCCAGGCGTACGCGGCGTCGCCGAGCACGATGGAGGCAGTGGTGGCCGCGTTCGCCGCGGCAGCGGTGCGGCCCAGGGCGGTGACGGTGCGCCACGGGCCCTGGGCGGGAAGGCCGGTGCGCGGGTCGACGACGTGGTGCCACTGGCGGCCACCTCGGCGCCACCGCCGCGCCGAGACGCTGGAGGTGGCGAGCCCGCCGGCGCCGAGCCGCACCAGGGTGCTGGCCCCGCCGGCCTCGAGGTCGGCGAGGCTGTGGCCCACCACGACCGGCTGGTCCTGGAGGGCGTCGCGCGGCGCGGCCACGCGGACGTCGCCGCCGACCGAGACCAGCACGGGTGCGCCGCAGGTGTCGACGACGCAGAGGGCGACGAGGTCGGCGGCGAAGGCCTTGCCGGTCGCGCCGAGGTCGAGGGCCGCGCCACGGGGCACGGTCACGGTGGTGTCGGTGACCTCGACCTGCGCCCAGCGCGGCCTCGGGCACCGGCAGGGCGGTCGCGGAGGGGTCCTCGGCGGGGACGAGCGAGAAGGTGCGGTCGTACCCGGCGGCGCGCAGCACGTCACCGAGCAGCGGGTCGACGAGGCCGTCGGTCTCGTCGGCGGCCTCCAGGGCCACCCGCACCGCCCCGACGAGCACGGGGGAGACCTCGACGGCGTGGCCGGCCTCGCGGTTGGCGAGCATCAGGTCGCTGTCGTCGCGGAACCGGCTGCACGCCACGTCGACCTCGTCGAGCACCCGGGCCGCCAGGTCGGCGGCGGCCTCGACGGCCTCCGGGGTGGTGCGCAGCTCCACGTAGGTGCCGAGCGCACGCCACGAGGCGGCGCCGCGCTCGACGTCGACCGTCGCGGCGGTCGACGGCTCGTGGGTCAGGGAGGTCACGGGGGACAGCGCCGTCACGATCCGGTGCTGGCGGCGGCGGCGGCGGGGGCGGGGGCGCCGGACGGCTCGAGGTCGAGCTGCCGCCCGAGCTGCCGCCCGAGCTGCCGCCCGAGGCGACGACGAGCTGGACCCGCCACCGACCCGCGAGCTGCCGGACGACGACGCCTTGACCAGCGTCGGCTTGCCGATCACGGTCTTCTTCGGCCGGGCCTTGGTCACGACGACCGGGTTCTCCTTGGCCCACTTCAGCAGGGCCTCGTGGTGGGCCTTGGCGGCGGCCGCCTCGGCCTCGGCCTTGTGGCGGGCCTTGACGGCGTTGCTGCGGGCGCTCTCCTGGGCGGCGGCAGCGGTGGCGATGCCGGTGCCGGCGACGGTGGCTGCAGCGAGTGTTCCGCTCAGCACGGTGAGCACGAGGCGCGACCGGTCTCGTTGACCGGTGCTCAGCAGGGCTCTCACGAATGCGGTCCTCTCGTCGGTTCGTGGCACGCCGGATCGAGGTGCCGGAGATGACTCTCGCCGTCGGCACGACAAGCGCGCGTCATCGACCTGTCAAGGAAAGGTTAAGGACCGGCGGCCTCCTTAACTTGCTCTTGACGTGAAAACAGCGCCGGCTTGACCGAGGCTCCGCCACCATGGGAGTCGACGTCCCGCTCGGCGCTGCAACCGCGCCGTCACCCCTGCCCCTGTTCCCCTCGCCCCGGAGGTCCCCGTGTCCCTCATCCGCGCCGTCACCACCGGCTCGCTCATCGGAGTCGCCACCGCCGTCGGCATCTTCGTCGCAGCCGGCCCCGACGACCTCGGGCGAGTCGCCGCGCCCGCTGCTCCGACCTTCGCGCCGGTGCCGACCCCGACCGTCACCGAGCTCGCCGGCTGCGAGAAGCCCGCGGTGCTCAAGAAGGGCATCTGCGTCACCACGAAGCCGGGCCCGAGGATCACCATCGCCGCCCCGTCCTCCGGTGGCGGTTCGACGAGCTCCGCACCGCGTACCGCCCCCCGCACCGCGCCCGCCCCTGCGCCCGCCACGACCGACGAGGACCAGGAGCAGCACGATGACGACGCCGAGGACGAGCACGAGGACGACGAGCACGAGGACGACTGAGCCGTCGGCCGACGCCCGCCGGATGCCGTCGCGGCGGTCAGTGGTCGGTGTCGGCCCCGGCGTGGGTCACGACGCCGTCGCGGTGCACCGGCAGGTGCACGGTGACGCACAGCCCGCCGAGCGCGGACGGAGCCAGCTGCACCGACCCGCCGGCGCCGTCGGCGATCCGGTGCACGATCGCCAGCCCGAGCCCGGTCGAGCCGCCGGCGCTGTGGCCCCGGCCGAGGTAGGGCTGCGGCATCCCGGGGCCGGCGTCCTCGACCACGACGACCACCTCGTCGGCCCGGGTGCGCACGGTGACCCGGGCGTCGGTGCCGTCCGGGGTGTGCGCGAAGACGTTGTCCAGCAGGGTGTCGACCAGCTCGCCGAGGTCGTCGTCGGCCAGGCCGACCAGGGGCGAACCGCCGGGCGTGCGCACCTCCACGACGAGGTCGAGCCGGCGGCCCTGGTCCTCGGCCAGCGGCAGCCAGAACGCCACCCGCGCCGCCACCACGGGCGGCGACCTCCGTGGTGGCCGGCAGCTCGTCGCGCACCGCCCGCCGCGCCTCGTGCACGACGTCGTCGATGCTGCGCTGCAGGTCGGCGACGTGACCGCGCAGCCGGCCGGCCACCTCGTCGTCCTCGACCAGGTCGGTGTCGAGCCGCAGCGCCGTCACCGGCGTCCGCAGCCGGTGCCCGAGGTCGGCGACGTGCTCGCGCTCGGCCGCGACGAGCTCGTGGATCCGGTCGGCGAGGGCGTTGAGCGCGCGGCCGAGCTCGGCGGTCTCCGGCGGCCCGCCGGGCACCGCGCGGGCGGTGGAGTCACCCTCCCGCAGCCGGTGCGCGACCTCGGCGACCTCGGTGACCGGCACGCTGGTGCGCCGGCCGAGCCACAGCGCCACCGCGACCGAGGCGGCCACCAGCCCGAGGCCGAGCGCCACGATGGTCGCCCACGAACCCCACACCCCGGCCCGCAGCTCGCTCGTCGGGACCGACGCGACCACGACCTCCAGGCCACGGCTCGTCGCGACCGGCACCACGGCATCCAGACCGTGGTCCACGCGGACGGTGAACGCCGCCTGCCTCGCGCGGGCGCGCTCCACCGCCACGGCCGTGTCGGCCCGCAGGGGCGTCTGGGCTCCGAGCACCTGCCCGCCCGGCTCGACGACGACCACCTCCGGCCCGCGGGAGCTGAGGTCGGCCACGGTGCGCGAGAGGGTCTGGGCGTCGTCGAGGGTGGCGACCAGGGTGGCGACGCTCTGCGCCTGCTCCCGGGCGCGGGTGGTGGCGCGGTCCTCGGCGAGGTTCGCGACGAGGAAGCACAGCGGCACGATGAAGGCCACGACGACGGCGGACGTCGTGGCGGCCACGAGCCATGCGATGCGCCGGGCCATCAGCCCTCGCCGTCGGCGGCGGGATCGGCGTCCGAGGGCGGGGCCAGGCGCACGCCGACCCCGCGCACGCTGTGCAGGTACGCCGGATGAGCGGCCGTCTCGCCGAGCTTGCGGCGCAGCCACGACAGGTGCACGTCGACGGTGCGCTCACCGCCGCCGTAGGGCTGGTTCCACACCTCCTCGAGGATCTCGCGCTTCGTCACGACCTCGCCGGCCCGCTGGGCGAGCAGCAGGAGCAGGTCGAACTCGCGGCGCGACAGCTCGAGGTCGCGCCCGGCGAGGGTGCAGTGGCGCGCCGACGCGTCGACGACGAGGTCGCCGACGGTGATCGGCTCGTCGGGCTCGTCGGAGGCGGTGCGCCGCAGCACCGCCCGGATCCGCGCCTCGAGCTGGTCCATGCCGAACGGCTTCACCACGTAGTCGTCGGCGCCGGCGTCGAGGGCCTTGACGATCGAGGGGTCGTCGTCGCGCGCCGTCACCACGATGACGGGGGTGCGGCGCACGGCGCGCAGCATGGTGAGCAGACTGTGACCGTCGAGGTCGGGCAGGCCCAGGTCGAGCAGCACGAGGTCGGGTTGCTCGTCGAGGGCGTTCTGCAGCCCGACCATCCCCGCGGGGGCACTGGACACCGCATAGCCGCGGTCGGTCAGCGAACGGACGAGCGAGGAGCGGATCCCCGGGTCGTCCTCGATCACGAGCACGTGTGTCACATTGGGAACGCTAGAGCAGGAAGAGGGTGAACGAGGTGGGGATGGGACGTCGCCCACTCGTGGCGATGGTCGCGGGCTGGTTCGCGGTGGTGCTGGCGGTCGCCGCGATCACCTTCGTCGTCGTCGACCGGGCCGGTCGCGGCGTCGGTCGGGCCTCGGCGGCCGAGACGGTCGCGGTCGTCGCCACCGGGGTGCCGGAGGGGTCGGCGAGCCCCACGCGGACGCCGACGCCCTCGGAGACGCCGGAGCGCTCGACGTCGTCGCCCAGGACCACCGAGCCCGAACCGAGCACCACCAAGCGCAGCACCCCCGAGCGCACCACCCCCGAGCCGGAGTCGACCCCGACGCCGCGCGAGGCCGAGTCGCAGACGGCGTCGTTCACCACCGACGGCGGCATCGTCGTCGCGACCTGCGAGGGGTCGCAGATCTCCCTCGACTCGATCCGCCCGCGCGACGGCTGGCGCTTCGAGAAGGAGTCCGAGCACGGGGGGCTCGAGGTGGTGTTCAAGGCCGTCGAGCGCGAGGTCGAGATCCACGTGTCCTGCCAGGGCGGGGTCCCCACCCGCGGGGAGACCTGAGGGCCGGGCCACGGCCGGATGGCGACCGGGCCAGCGCTCGGCGCGTGACGGCATCCGAAACACTGCGGCATCCGAAACACTGCGCGGATGGCTGGTTCACACGGCCACGAGGGTGCAAGGTTGAGGCCACGAGGACGTGACCCCCGCCACATCCCGCACCGAGGAGACCCACCCATGGCTGATCTCGACACCGCACAGCTCCTGGCCGCGCTGGAGCCGGTCGCGGAGGACAACCTCAACCGGCACCTCAACGTCGCGCAGGAGTGGATGCCGCACGAGTACGTGCCGTGGTCGCTGGGGCGCGACTTCAAGGAGCTCGGCGGCGACCCGTGGTCGGTCGACCAGTCGCAGCTGTCGCAGATCGCCCGCACCGCGCTCGAGGTCAACCTGCTCACCGAGGACAACCTGCCGAGCTACCACCGCGAGATCGAGCGGGCGTTCGGCCGCGAGAGCGCGTGGGGCGCCTGGGTGAACCGCTGGACCGCCGAGGAGGGCCGGCACGCCTTCTGCATCCGCGACTACCTGCTGGTGACCCGCGGTGTCGACCCCGACGAGCTCGAGCGGGCGCGGATGGAGACGATGCAGTCCGGCTACGACTCCGGCGACAAGCCGCTGCTCAACGTGTGCGCCTACGTGTCGTTCCAGGAGCTGGCCACCCGTGTGTCACACCGGAACACGGGCAAGTTCACCGACGAGCCGATCGCCGAGAAGCTGCTCACCCGGGTGGCCAAGGACGAGAACCTGCACATGATCTTCTACCGCAACATCGTGCAGGCGGCGCTCGAGCTGACGCCGAGCCAGACGATGCGGGCGATCACCGACGAGGTCGTCGACTTCCAGATGCCGGGCTCGATCATCCCCGGGTTCGGGCGCAAGGCCGTGCAGATGGCGATGGCCGGCATCTACGACCTGCGCATCCACCACGACGACATCGTCGCGCCGCTGCTGCGCCAGTGGGGGGTGTGGGAGCTCGAGGGGCTCGACGCCGACGGCGAGGCGGCTCGCGACGAGCTCGCCGCCGCGGTCAAGGCGCTCGACGCCGAGGCGAGCAAGTTCGTCGAGAAGCGTGAGGAGCGGGCCGCCAAGCTGGCCGCACGGCAGAACGCGTGACGGGTGTGGCGGCGCTGCGTCCGCGCCTCGCGTGCGGGGTGCGGTCGCGCGGTGACGGGATGCCGGGTCGCGGCCCGGTGACCACTACCCTGCTCGCGTGAGCACCGCCCTCGTCACCGACTCCACGGCCTACCTCCCGCCCGACCTCCTCGAGGGACTGCCGGTGCACGTCGTGCCGCTGCACGTGGTGGTCGGGGGCACCGAGCACGCCGAGGGCGTCGACATCGACCCCGCCGCGGTGGCCGCCGCCCTGCGGTCGTTCACCCCGGTGTCGACGTCGCGTCCGGCGCCGGCGGCGTTCCTCGCTGCCTACCGGGCCGCCGCGGACGCCGGTGCCGACGCGGTGGTCTCGGTGCACATCTCCGGTGACATGTCGAGCACGATCGGTGGCGCCGCGATCGCCGCCGAGGACTCGCCGGTGCCGGTCACCGTCGTCGACTCGCGCGCGCTCGGCATGGCGATGGGGTACGCCGTGCTCACCGGCGCGCGGCTGGCCGCCGGTGGCGCGTCGGCCACCGAGGTGGCGGATGCCGTGCGCGCCACGTGCGCGGCATCCACCGTCGTGTTCTACGTCGACACCCTGGAGTACCTGCGCCGTGGGGGGCGGATCGGCAAGGCCGGTGCGCTCGTCGGCTCGGCGCTGTCGATCAAGCCGATCCTCGGGCTGCGCGACGGGCACATCGTGCCGCTGGAGCGGGTGCGCACGTCGACCCGGGCGATCGCGCGGATCGAGGACCTCGCGGTCGAGGCGGCCACCGCGCTGCCGGCCGGGGCGTCGGGGGTGGACGTCGCCATCCACCACCTCGACTCACCGGAGCGGGCCGAGCGGCTCGCCGAGCGGCTGCGGGTGCGGCTCGGGGAGGACGTCGGGCTGCTCGTCGTCGAGCTGGGCGCCGTGGTGGGGGCGCACGTCGGGCCGGGCACGCTG
Source organism: uncultured Actinomycetota bacterium (assembly GCA_963782695.1). GTDB lineage: Bacteria > Actinomycetota > Actinomycetes > Actinomycetales > Dermatophilaceae > Fodinibacter. The sequence goes on from CAWAKY010000030.1 coordinate 243,330, forward strand.
GCCGTGGCGGTCGTGCCCAGGATCGTGCCGGCGTCGGCGCGCTGAGCCATGGTGCTCTTCGTCGTCGTGGAGGTCGCGGTCGTCGCGGTCGTCTGCTTCTTCATCGGGTCGATCAACCCGGCGACGCTGCTGGCGCGGGCGCTGGGGCGCGACCTGCGGGCGTCCGGGTTCGGGCAACCCGGGCGCGACCAACGCCGGGCGGGTGCTGGGCCGCAAGTGGGGAGCGCTGGTGCTGGTGCTCGACGTGCTCAAGGCGTACCTGCCGACGTTGATCGTGCTGCGCACGATGGGCACGGTGCCGGCGCTGGTGGCGGGGTTCTCGGTGGTGCTCGGGCACGTGTTCTCGCCGTTCCTGCGCGGCCGTGGGGGCAAGGGGGTGGCGTGCGCGCTCGGGACCGTGCTGGCCGTCGAGCCGTTCGTCGGGCTGGGGGCGCTGGTGGTGTTCGGGCTGGTCAAGATCGTCGTGCCGTTCGTCGGTGAGGCGTCGGTCGTGACGATGGGGCTGGTCGCGGTGGTGGGGGTGCTGGCCGCGCTGGGGGCCGTGCCGTTCGTGGAGCCGGTCGTCGGGGTGTGGCTGGTGGCCATCGCGGTGCTCGTGCTGTCGCGGCACCGGCGCAACATCGTGGCCTGGTGGAAGCGGCGCCTGGCCTGAACCCAGCGCTGTCCACAGGGCCGCGGTCGCGGACGGGCTCGTCCACAGATTCCGTCGCGGTGCCGAGGCGGGCGCGCGCTCTTCCTAGGTTCGGGGGATGCCGCGTCGTCACCCTCCCGAACCGCTGTCGCCCCGGGCCCTGGCCCGGTTGCGGGCGAGCCCGCGGTCGTACGTGCCGACCGAGCTCGACCTGGCGGCTCGCGCCGGCGCCGGCCGGGCGCGGGTCGCAGCGTCGGGATGCCGGCGACGTCGCTGCCGGTCGCGGTCGGGGCGGTTGCCGGCGGCGTCGATCGACGCGCGGGTGCCACCGCGCGCGGCGGCACCGGCGGGTGCCCCACCCGCGGGCATGGGTGCGGCTGCCCGCGGCGTTCGTCGGCGCGCGGTGGCAGCCGGGGCGGGCGGCCCTGGTCGGGGTGGTCGTCGTCGTGGCGCTCGCCGTGGCGGTCTTCGGGCTCCGGGTGGCGTGGGCCCGGTCCGCCGACAGCGGCACCGTCATCGCGCCCGGAGGTGGCTCGCGGGCCGGGCCCACCGGGGTGACGGCCGGCGCCGTCCCGGTCGGGGTGGGCGGTACGGCGGGGGTGCCCTCGAGCGGTGAGTCGCGACGTCGACGGCATCCCCGGGGGTGTCGGCGACGTCGGCCGCCGGGGTGCCGCTCGCGGCCGTGGTCGTGGTGCACGTCGTGGGGCGGGTGCGGCACCCGGGCGTGCGGCAGCTGCCGGCAGGCTCTCGGGTGGCCGACGCCGTCGAGGCCGCCGGGGGCGCGACGAGCAAGGCCGACCTGTCCGCGCTGAACCTCGCCCGGGTGCTCGTCGACGGCGAGCAGGTGCGGGTGCCGGCGGTCGGTGACCCGACCCGTCACGTCACCCGGCGCCGGTGGTGGCGGAACGGGTGCCGGGGGAACGGGAGCGGGTGGCGCGGCGGGTGCGAAGGTCCCGCTCAACACGGCCGACCTCGCAGCGCTCGACACCCTGCCCGGGGTGGGCCCGGTGCTCGCCCAGCGCATCCTCGACTGGCGCACCGAGCACGGCCGGTTCACCAGCGTCGACGAGCTCGGCGAGGTGAGCGGCATCGGCGAGAAGCTGCTCGCCCAGCTCGGCCCGCTGGTGACGCTGTGAGCCCGGTCGCTGCTCCGAGCGGCGCTGGCGCTCGGGCCGCGACGACTCGCCGCGGCCGGCGTGCTGCGTCAGGCCACCGACCTGCGGCTGCTCGCTGCCGGCGGTGCTGGCCTGGGCCGTCGCGGCCGCCGCCCTGGGGCTGGCGCCGACGGGGCACCTCGTGCTGGTCGCGGCACCGGTGCTCGCCCTGGCTGCGCTGGTCACGGTCACGCCGGCCCGCCGCACCCTGCGCCGCTGGGGGCGTGCTCGGCCCGGTGCTGCTCGCCGTCGCCCTGGTCGTGGTGCTCCAGGTCGCCGCCACCGCGCACGGCGTGCTGCGCGCTCGCGGTGGCGTCGAGTCCCTCGCCGCCGACCGGGCGGCCGTCACCGCCGTCGCCGTGGTCACCGGCGACCCGGTCGTGCTGCCGGGTCGCGGCGACCGGCCGGTGGTGCTGCGCGAGGCGACCGTCACGCGTGCTCGACGCGCGCGGCATCCGGCGCGCCACGGGAGCCCCGGTGCTGCTCACCGGCGACCCGGCGATCGCGGAGCCCGGGTGGCGGGCCACCATTCGCGTGCGCGGCCGGCTCGGGCCCACCGAGCGTGCCGACGACCGGGTCGCGACCTTGTCGGTGAGCGGCCCGCCGGAGGTGCTGGCGCCGCCGGGGGCGGTGGCCGCGGCGGCCGAGCGGCTGCGCAGCGGCCTGCGGGCGTCGGTCGACCACGCACCCGCCGACCCGAGGGGGCTGCTGCCCGGCCTGGTCATCGGCGACACCAGCCGCACCCCGCCCGACCTCACCGCTGCCATGCGGGCGACCGGGATGACCCACCTGACCGCCGTGAGCGGCAGCAACGTCGCCGTCGTGACCGGGCTGGTCCTGGGGCTGTGCGTCCTGGTCGGCGTGCCACGACGGCTACGACCGGTGCTGGCCCTGGTCGGCCTGGCCGGGTTCGTCGTGCTGGCCCGGCCCGAGCCGAGTGTCGTGCGCGCGGCCGTGATGGGCGCGATCGGCCTGATCGGGCTGAGCCGGTCGCGACGCTCGGCGGGCCCGCCGGTGCTCGGGGCCGCGATCGTCGTGGTGCTCGTCGTCGACCCGTGGCTGGCCCGCTCGTTCGGCTTCGCGCTGTCCTCGCTGGCCACCCTCGGGCTGCTGCTGTTCACCCGACCGTGGGGTGACGCCATCGCGCGCCCGGCTGCCGAGTCGGGTGAGCGGGCTGGGCCCGGCCCTCGCCATCCCGGTGGCCGCCCAGGCGATGACCGCCCCGGTCATCGTGCTGCTCCAGGGGTCGGTGAGCGTCGTCGGCATCCTCGCGAACCTGCTCGCGGCACCACTCGTGCCGTTGGCGACCGTCGCCGGGGTCGCGGCGGCCCTCACCTCGGTCGTCTGGGCGCGCGGCGCCTCGCTGGTCGCGTGGGCGGGGGTCGTGCCGACCACCGGCATCGCGCAGGTCGCCCGCAGGTTCGCCGAGGTGCCCGGGGGCACGCTGCCCTGGCCCGACGGGGCGCCCGGCGCACTCCTCCTCGCCGCGCTCACGGTCGCCGTGCTGCTCACCGGCCGCGCGCTCGCCGCCGGGGTGTCGGCCCACCCCGTGCTGTCCGTCGGCGCCGCGCTCGTCCTGGCCGCCGCGCTCGTCCCGACCCGCACGGTCACCTGGCCGCCCGACGGCTGGCGGGTCGTCGTCTGCGACGTCGGGCAGGGCGACGCCATCGTGCTGCGCAGCGGCCCGCACCGGGCCGTCCTCGTCGACGCCGGCCCCGACCCGCCCCTGGTCGACCGTTGCCTGAGCCACCTCGGGGTCGACACCCTCGACGCCGTCGTGCTCACCCACTTCCACGCCGACCACGTCGACGGCCTCAGCGGTGCCGTCGACGGCCGCACCGTCGGGCAGCTGCTCGTCGGCCCGGTCCGTGAGCCGGCCGAGTCGGCCGACGAGGTCGACCGCGTGGCGCGAGCACACGGCATCCCGGTGGCGCGTGCTGCACGCCGGCGACCGGCTCACGATCGGTGACGTCACCGCCGCCGTCTGGAGCCCGTCCCGCCGCATCGGTGAGGGGTCGGTGCCCAACAACGCGAGCCTGGTGCTCGCCGCGCGCACCGGCACGGTCGACGCCCTGCTGCTCGGCGACGTCGAGCGCGAGGCGGCGCACGACCTGCTCCTCCGCATCCGCAGGGAGCCCTCGATGGCCCTGGCCGCAACGGGTTTCGAGGTGGTGAAGACTCCGCACCACGGCAGCGCGAACCTCGACGACGACCTGATGGCTGCGGTCGCGGCACCCGTCGGCATCATCAGCGTCGGCAAGGACAACGACTACGGCCACCCGGCGCCGCACCAGCTCGACGTGCTCAGGCGCGACGGGTACGCCGTGTACCGCACCGACCAGCGCGGCGACGTGGCCGTGGTCGAGCACGGGGGAGTGGTGTCGGTCGAGACCGGGCGCTGAGCTGCCGGGTTTCAACCGCCAGTTGCGAAGCGCGCGGTACGGGCCCCGCTGCCTCTACGATGACGACAGTCGGCTGGTGCTGTCCCGTCACTCGAGCGTGCTGCGCTCCTCGCCGGTCGGCTTGTTCACCAGTGGAGACTCGTTGGTGGGCTGCAGCAGAGGGCCGGCATCGCGCTCAGTCGGGATGCCGGTGGTCAGGCAGCCCTGCGCCGAGAGAGTGGATGCATCGAATGGGACGCGAGGCCAACGAGATCATCGCAGGATCCCATCGTGGTCGCCCTCGGCCGCGTCCCGCTGTTCTCCGCGCTGTCCCTCGAGGACCTCGCGACCCTCGCGACGGTGACCAGCACGCGGCTCGCTCGACGTGGGCACGGTGCTCACGACCGAGGGTGAGGTCGGCGAGGAGTTCTTCGTCATCGAGCGCGGCGTCGTCACGATCAGCGCCCACGACCAGCAGCTGCGCACGCTCGGCGCCGGTGACTTCCTGGGCGAGATCGCGATCCTCTTCGGCGGCACTCGCACCGCAACCGCGGTCGCCACGGAGGCAGGCTCGTTGCTCGTCCTCCCCAAGGCCGACTTCCTGGAGCTGCTCGCGGCCAACCCGGGCATCGAGGACAAGATCCTCGCCACGGCCAGCGAGCGACTGCGCCACCTCTGAGCCGGCTCAGATCGAGAAGGCCGGCTCCGCGCTGCGCACCGTGGGTGCCTTCGACTGGGTCCGGGCGCTCTCGGCGAGCGCGTCGAGGGTCGCCTTGACCGCCGGCACCCGCTGCAGGTCGGGGGTGGTCACGGCCATGATCGAGCGGCGGGATGCCGGGGTGATCGGCAGCGCCACGACGTCGCCGTGGTGCACGGTGCGCAGGATGAGGTCGGGGATGAGCGCGACGCCCAGACCCTCGGCGACCAGGCCCATGACGGCGACGTAGTCCTCGGTCTCGTACGCGACGTCCGGGCGGAAGCCGGCGTCGTGGGTAGCTGCAGCAGGTGGCCGCGACACCGGGGGCAGCCGGCGATCCACGGCTCGCCGGCCAGGTCGGCCAGGTCGACGTTCTCCTGCCCGGACACCGGGTGGCCCTCGGGCACGGCCAGCCGCACCTCGTCGTCGAGCAGCGGGGTGATGACGAACTGGTCGAGGTCCTCCTCGCCGCGGCCGAGGTCGGTGCCCTCGTAGGCGAACGCCACCGCCAGGTCGCACTCGCCGGCCTTGAGCGCGGCCAGGCTCTCCGGCGGCTCGGCCTCGGTGAAGCTGATGTTGACGTCGGGGAAGCGCTGCTTGACCAGCGACAGGGCCCGCGGCACCAGGGTGGCCGAGGCCGACGGGAAGGCCATCAGCCGCACCCGGCCGCTGCGCAGGCCGGCGATCGCCGCGACCTCCTCCTCGGCGGCATCCAGCGCGGCGAGCACCGGGGTCGCGTGCCGCGCGAGCACCTGGCCGGCCTCGGTGAGCCGCACGTTGCGCCCGACCCGCTCGACGAGCACGGTGCCGGTGCGCTGCTCGAGGCGGCGCACCATCTGCGAGATGGCCGGCTGGGTGTAGCCCAGCGAGGCGGCGGCAGCGGTGAAGCTGCCCTCGTCGGAGATGGCCTTCATGACCCGGAGTCCTGCGGCGTCGATCATGGCGGGCATCCTATAACGCGATGTTATCCGTCCACTACAGGTCGACACGACCTGTCATGCCAGGCGGCGCTGTCACCCGACGCTCCCTGGCGGCCCTTCACGGAGTTGGTGCTCAGGTGGTCGCCGGGGCGGCCGCCGAGCACCCGACTCGACCTGCCCGGGCCGGCACGCTCGACGTGACGCGCCCGGCACGTTCGACGTGGCGCGCCCCCTCACCGCCTCGGGTGCGAAGATCGTGGGCATGTCGGACGTCGCCGCGCTCGCCGCCCTCCTCGGGCAGCACCCGGGCACCCTCGTGCTCACCGGCGCCGGCATCTCGACCGACAGCGGCATCCCCGACTACCGCGGCCCCGACGGCACCCGCCGGGTCACCCCGATGCAGCACGGCGAGTTCGTCGGCTCCAGCGAGGCCCGGCAGCGCTACTGGGCCCGGTCGTACATCGGCTGGCAGCGGTTCAGCCACGCCGAGCCGAACGCCGCGCACCACGCCGTGGCCGACCTCCAGCGCCGCGGGGTGCTCGGCCCGGTCATCACCCAGAACGTCGACGGGCTGCACCAGGCCGCCGGCAGCCGCGACGTCACCGAGCTGCACGGCAGCCTCGCCGAGGTCCTCTGCCTCACCTGCGGCGACCGCTCCGACCGCGACCTGCTCCAGGCCCGGATGTCCGAGGCGAACCCCGGCTTCGACCGGCTGGCCAGCGGCGAGGCGCCCGACGGCTCGCGGGTCAGCAGCCAGATCCGCCCGGACGGCGACATCGTGCTCGCCGACGCCCTCGTCGCCGGCTTCCACCTGCCGCGCTGCACGGTCTGCGGCGGCGACGCGCTCAAGCCCGACGTCGTGTTCTTCGGCGGCTCGGTGCCGCGCGAGCGGGTCGACGCCTGTTACACCCTCACGGATGCCGCGCCCGCGCTCCTCGTGCTCGGCTCCTCGCTCGCCGTGATGAGCGGGCTGCGGTTCGTGCGGCACGCGGCCAAGCGCGGCATCCCGGTCATGGCGGTCACCCGCGGCCCGACCCGCGGCGACGACCTGATGACCCTGCGCGTCGACGCCTCGCTCGCCCCGACCCTCGGCGCGGTGCTCCGCGCCGGCGTCGCCGCCTGATGCCGGCCGCGCACCCGCCGCGCAGCCGGCAGACGCCGAGCCCGGCACCCGGCATCCGGGGCCGTGGTCGTGCGCACCGCGACCGCCGCCGACCTGCCGGCCATCGCCGAGATCTACAACGACGCCGTGCTGCACTCGGTCGCCACCTTCGACGTCGAGCCGCAGCCGGCCGAGCTGTTCGCCGACCGGGTCGCGAGCACCCGGCCCGGCGACCACGTGCTCGTCGCCGAGCAGGACGGCCGGGTGATCGGCATGGCGTATGCCGCGAGCTACCGCCCGCGCCCGGCGTACGACGGCACCCGCGAGACCTCGATCTACCTCGCGCCCGACGCCCGGGGTCGCGGGCTGGGCCGAACGCTCTACGACGAGCTGCTCGCCCGGGTCGACGCCGACGGCATCCACGTCTGCCTGGCCGTCATCGCCCAGCCGAACGCCGCGAGCGAGGCCCTGCACGCGGCCGTCGGTTTCGAGCGGGTCGGCACCCTGCGCGAGGTCGGGCGCAAGTTCGACCGCTGGGTCGACACCACCTGGTGGCAGCGGGTGCGCGGGTAGCCGACCGGCCTCGCCGCGGGCACCCAGACCCGCCGGACGGCGTCCGTGGCCGCGGCGATACGCTGCCCACATGGGTGCGACTGGGTCCGGACCGTTCGAGAACGACGACGCGCTCGACTTCCTCGGCGAGCTGGCCGAGCTGCCCGCCGGCGACCGCGGCCACCGGGTGCTCGAGGCGCTCGACGGGGTGCTGCTGGCCACCGGCTACGTGCAGGCGCCGCAGATGTGCGAGGCCGTCGCCGGGGCTGCCGCCGTGGGGGCGTCGGTGAACCCCGAGGCCGCCGTGGGCGAGCCGTACCTGCCCGGGTGGCTGGTCGCCTCTCCGCTGCCGACCGGTGACGAGGAGCTGGTCGAGAAGTCGCGCCAGCTGCTGCGCCGCGCGGTGCGCTCCAAGGACAACGAGTGGTGGGAGCTGTGGGACGAGGCCGGCCTGGCCGACGACGTCACGGCCTCCTGCCGCCGCGCGCTCGCCTGGCTCGGCGACCGCGACGACTGAGGCTCGCCCGCGCCGCTCGCGCGAGGGGTGGAAGGTGACCGTCTCGACGGTGGCGTCCTCGACCTCGCCGGGGGTGCCGAACGTGCCGAGCACCGAGCAGAACGCCGTCACCCGCTCGCGGTGGAAGGTGCGGGTGTAGCCGACCTCGGGGTCGACGACCCAGCCCCGGGCGCGGAAGAGGGCGGCGGACTGCCGCGGCTGCACCTGGTGACCGGCGTAGCGGTGTGACGTGCTGACGGCGTCGCGCTCGGCCTCCGTCACCGTGTACAGCTCGCGGAACAGCTGACGGAACGGCTGGGTGCGCTGCCCGGCGAAGAGCACCCGCTGAAGGTCGGGCCAGGCGCCGGACCCCAGCAGGTCGACGGGGTGGGCGATGCGCAGGGTCGGCGAGGTCACCGGCACCGCGCTGCCGTCGCCCGCGAGGAGGGCGCCGGGGTCAGGCGAGCAGAAGCCCAGCTCACCGTCGTCACCGACGAGCACCAGGTCGAGCAGCATCGGCCGCAGCAGCGGGTGGCCGAGCATCTCGCTGAGGTCGCGGTGGGTGAAGCGCTCCCCGTCGACACAGGCCCGCTCCAGGGACTGGCGCATCCGCCGGGCCTGGCCGCGCAGCGTCGTGACCCTGGTGCGCAGCTCGGCGACGGCGGGGTCCTTGGCGGCAGCTCTCGGCACCGACGCCAGCTCTCGCTCGCCGCGTACGACGGTCAGCTCGGGTGCACCGGTGTCGCTGATCGCCAGGGTGACTGCCAGGTCGCCCGAGGTCACCGACACCGGGCCGGCGGCGAGGTCGCGCACCGCGTGCGCCTCCATGGCCCAGAGCATCCGTTGCGGGTCGGCGTACCCAGCGGTGCGGGCCAGGTTCTCCAGCGCCACCTCGACGGCCGTCGCCTCCGAGGCCCGTCGTTGGGAGCCGCTCGTGCGGTCGGTCGCCACGAAGCCGGTGAGCAGCTCGTAGCGCCGCAGCACCTCGTCGTCGCGCGGGCCCTCCTGGTCGGGCAGGGGCAGCAGGCCGAGGGCGCGCACCGAGTCCTGGTGACGCTTGGCGCGGATCCGCTCGAGCAGGGCGTCGGGGTCGACCCGGCCCTGCAGGGCCTCGGCGAACAGCTCGGCTCGCTTGTGTCGACCCGAGGTCGAGGCGTACTTCGCGGCCGAGAGCAGCGGTGGTGAACCGCTCCTGGCCGAGCGCCTGCACGACCTCGTGGAACCACGCGACGTCGACCGCACCGCGCACCAGGTCGGCGGCGTCGAGGGCGGTGCGCTTCGCGACCTGGGCGGTCACTCGCTCGCGCAGCTCGGCGTCGACCGTCCAGTCGTCACCCTTGGTGTGGGCGTGCAACCACCACACCCCGTCGGCGTACCCGGGCCAGTCGATGACCTGCTCGATCCACGTGGCCCACTGCGGCGCGTACACGCCGACCTCCACCAGCCGTCGCTCGGGAATCCCGCTGTCGCGCAACGCCGCCGCGAAGTCCTCCACCTGCTCCCCGGGAGCCGGACCGCTCGCCCGGATCACCCGGCAGAGGGCGCTGTCGCGGCCGCCTCGCCACACGTACCCGCGGACCAGCTGCCCGCGCCCCAGCGGCGCGGACGTAGCGCACGAACCAGTGGACCCCCGGCACGTGCCGGATGGCCGGGACGAGCTCGCTCACCTCGGTGGCGAACTCGCCGCGCGCCAGCTCGACCTCGAGCGCGGCGTCGCGCACCCGGTCGATGAGCTCGCCGGTACGCGTCGCGTCGCGGACCCAGGGCTCCGGGATCCGCGAGGTGAAGCGGTGCAGCAGGGAGACGTGACGCCCCCGCCCCGGACGACAGGATGTGGTCGAGCACGTCGTCGGCCGAGGCGATGCCAGCCTCGTGGGCGGCAGCGACCAGGCGCGCTGAGGGCATCACGCGTGTCGCGCGTAGCGGCACCTGCGCGAGAGGGTGGTCGAGACCGACGCCCAGCTCGCGAGCGCGCTGCGGCGAGGCGACCATGGCGTCGACACCGCGCACATGCCTACCGGCGGGCTCGTCGAGGAACCGGCTCAGGGCCCACCAACGGGCCAGCAGCTCGGGCGCCACGTCGTCGCGCTCGAGGAGGTCGGCCACCACGAAACCGCCGGCAGACGTGTGGCCGCGCGGGTCGCCGTCACCCAGCCAGGGGCGGGTCGCCTCGCCGGCGTCCTGGCGACGGCGCACCGCAGCCGGCGTGTAGTGGCGGCGGGCAGCGCGGCCAGCACCGCGGCGTGGGCGTCGACGAGCGCCGGCAGCCAGCTCGGCCGCGCCTGCCTGCGGGCCACGGTGGCCAGCACGCTCGCCGCCAGCGGGTGGTGGGCCACCGCAGCGGACCCCCGCCCGATCTGCGCCCGGGTCGCTGCACGCTGCCAGTCGGGCGCGCGGTAGTACTCGCGCTCCTCCAGACCGTTGGCGAGCTCGCAGACCAGCGCACACTCCAGGCCGCCGTCGGTGAGGCCGTCGTGCACGCGGTCCCACCACGGCTGCAGCACCTCGGCCAGCGGCAGCGGCTCGTCGGGCTCGACGCGCGGGAGCCAGCGCACGTCGGCGAGCATCATCACGTCGCTGCCGACCCGCACCTCGACGTCCTTGTGCTCGTCGAGCCACGCCACCAGCCCGGTCACCAGGCGGGCGCACCGCTCGGCCTGGTCAGCCGGTGTGCGCGGAGCCGACGGCCGCACTGCAGGCGTGCGCTTGGTGTCGTCCACGACCAGTACGTCGGGCACGGGTGACGTCGCCGCACCTCCCGCCGCCGGCTGCGGTCCCGCGGTGCCCTCGGGCTGGCCGTCCCCGGCGCCGGTGGCCGGTGCGGTCGTGGCCTCGTCGGTACCGGGCTGGAGCCGGGGCCGCCCGCTGAGGTCGCGCCCGGCATCCTTCTGGGCCGCCGTGCCGGCGGACAGGCGAGCGACGGATGCCGCGACGCCGGCGGGGTCCTGGGTGCGCAGCAGCTCGAGGCACGCGCGCCGCACGTCGGACGCCTTGCGGGTCAGGAGCGCCTCGAGGGGTGGCGCCTCGGCGGCGGTGAGGTGGATGCCGCAGGGGAACGGCGGCATCGAGGGCGGTGAGCACGTCGCGGAACGCGAGGGACCACAGGGCGAGGAACGCCTCGACCGGGTCGGTGAGGCCGGCGACGTCGGCGGCTGTCGGCGGGGTCGTGAGCAGCCGGCGCATCCGGGTGACCACCTCGAGGACAAGGGCCTCCTGGCGCACGTCGAGCTGCTCGCCGGTCCACACCGACACGGCGCGCACGGTCGCGGCGAAGCGGACCAGCCGGTGCTCGATGATGACGCCGAGCATCCGCAGGAACGCGTCGGGGTGCGCGAGGTCGACGGCTTCGAGCACCGACTGGCGCAGGCCCTCCTGGCGCTGGGCCGCGACGAGGAGCGCCTCGACCACCTCCCAGCCGGCGGGGTCGGGCGCCGCGAGCAGGCCGACGACGACGTGGCTGCCCATGCCGCCCACCTCGTCACGCCCGTGGGCGCTCGCGACAAGGGCGTCGCGCACGTCGGTGCGGCCGGCGGCGATGGCGGCCGCGAAGACGCGGCCCAGGCCGAGGTCCGGCGACCAGGCGCGGTCGACGTAGGGCGCCCACTGGGCGAACCACACCACGTCGCGGTCGGGGTAGCTGCTCGTGCTCTGCAGGATCTGGACGAGGTGGGCCACCCGGCCCTCGGCGCCGGTGACTCGGCTCGAGGAGCGGTACGGGCGCCGGTCCCAGCGCACCTGGTACGGCGAGGTGACGCTCCACCGCCACCACTGCTCGATCGGCTCGGCCATCGCGGCCCCGAACGACGCGAAGAGCTTGGTCCGCCGGGCGGGGGCCAGGGCGTCGAGGTCCGCCGCCAGCCGGGCGGTGTCCGGGAGCACCAGCTGCCCGTCGTCACCGCGCACGGGGTCGAGGAGGGTGACGAGGGTCGCGGCCGCGGGGTTGCGCAGGCGGGCGATGGCGCCGGGGCGGGCCGGGTTCGCAGCACGCCACTTCTCCAGGCGCTCGTGCGCCTGCTCGCGCGTCAGCACGCGCTCAGCCCCCGGCCAGGGCGACCAGGCGGACCAGGCGCAGCCGGGAGTCGGGCGTGAGGGTCAGCGGGGCGTCGAGCTCGGACACCACCGTGCCGTCGACCACCACGTAGTAGAGCCCGTCGTCGAACGCCTCGACGGCGCGGGCCACGGCGACGTCGTGGGCCGGCGCCGGCTGGGGGGTGCGGGGGCCGGTGGCGTAGCGGCCGGTCTCGGCGCCCCGAGCCAGGTCGTCGGGGGTGATCACGCGCAGCAGGCTGCGCTGCTGCTGGCGTTCGGCGTACCCGGCCAGCTCCTCGGCGACCAGCGCGCTGATGAGCGCGCGCAGCGTCGTCATCCGCTCGGGGTCCCACGCCAGCTCGCGGCCCCCGATCGCGGACGGTTCCCCCACCACTCGTGCCTCGACGATCACGCAGGTCACCGTAGCCGCAGGTCACGACACCCGCAGCGGATTCGTGGCGATCGCTGCGGGTGTCGTGGAGGCCGTGCGGGGGTGGGCGGCTCGGGGGTGCCGGCCGGGCGGGATCAGATGCGGCGCAGGACCGCCGTCACCTTGCCGAGGATGGTGGCGTGGTCGCCGTCGATCGGCGAGAAGGCCGGGTTGTGCGGCATCAGCCAGACCTGGCCGTCGCTTGCGCTTGAAGGTCTTGACGGTGGCCTCGTTGTCGAGCATCGCCGCGACGATGTCGCCGTTGTCGGCGCGTCGGCTGCTGGCGCACGACGACCCAGTCGCCGTCGCAGATGGCGGCGTCGACCATCGAGTCGCCGACCACCTTGAGCAGGAACAGCGAGCCCTCGCCGACGATCTGGCGGGGGAGCGGGAAGACGTCCTCGACGACCTCCTCGGCGAGGATCGGCACGCCGGCGGCGATCCGGCCGAGCACCGGCACGTAGGTGGCCTCGGGTCGCTGGTCGTTGATGCCGGTGACGTCGACGTCGTCGTGCTCGGCGGCGCCGCGGTAGCCGGGCCGTCGCTGGCGGTGTCGGGGGAGATGACCTCGATGGCGCGCGGCCGGTTGGGGTCGCGGCGCAGGTAGCCCTTGCGCTCCAGGGCCGAGAGCTGGTGGGCGACCGAGCTCGGGCAGGTGAGGCCCACGGCGTCGCCGATCTCGCGCATGCTCGGCGGGTAGCCGCGCCGGTCGATCGAGTTGCGGATCACCTCGAGCACCTTGCGCTGGCGGTGCGTGAGCGCGCCGCCGTCGCCCCGGTCGGGCATCTCGTGGATGTCGGCGTTCCTCGGACGTGCCATGTCGACCCCTTCGGTCATCCCTGCGTTGGTGATGCCACTGCTCGCACTCCGGTAACACTGCCTTCGAACACTGCCTTCGAACACCGCTTCAGTCTGTCGAACACTGCGCCGGTTTCGGTGGATCCGGATGTTTCCGCAGGTCAGCCCGACTGTCAGTGGTGCTCGGCAGGCTTACCGGCATGAGGACATCGTACGAGTCTCGTACACACATTTCAAACATTTCTTCGAGGCGTGTCTTGAACGGCTCGAACATCCGTGCTACAACTCGTACAGACGTTCTATCGAACACCGGTTCGACGGTGGCCCTCGCGGCCGGGATGGAGGAGAGCATGAGCGCACTCGAGTGGAGCCCCGCCGACATCGGGTTTGCCGGTGCCGCGGCACCGCGTCGCCCGCACCTCGTCGTCCTCCCCGGCGGTGCCGGCCAGCCGGCCGCCCCGGTCCGGATCACCCGCCGCGGGCGCCTCGCGCTGCTGGCCCTGGTCCTGGCCATCGTCGCCGTCGTCGGCCTGATGGGCATGCGCGGCGCCGGCGCGGCCGAGCCGCTGCCGACCGTCACCGTCGCCCCCGGCCAGACGCTCTCCGAGGTCGCCCTCGCCGAGCTTCCCCGAGATGTCGATCAGTGAGGGCATCCTCGCCATCCAGATCGCCAACCAGATGAGCACTGCCCAGGTCAGCGCCGGGCAGGAGCTCGTCATCCCGCGGTCGTGACCGCACGACCGGCGCAGGTCCGCAGGGGGTCCGCGCCGGTCCCACCGTCCTGAGTCCCTCGACCCGACTCAGAACGCCGAAGGGCGTCGCCCCCGTGCAGGGGTGCGGCGCCCTTCGTGCTGTCAGGCGAAGGACCAGGTCGAGCGGGCGCTCGAGGAAGTCGGCCAGGGCACTGGGCCGCCCCGGCGATCGCGTCGAGGTCGTCCCGGCCGAGCGGCACGTCCGGCCACACCGTGACCCGAACCTCCTTGGCGTTGGCCACCCGCTTCCAGATGCCGACGTCCTCGCCGCGCACGACGACGATGCCGCCGCCGGCCTCGGAGAGCAGCCGTTGCCGGGTGGCGTCCGGGGCGCGCCGCGGGAAGCCGGTGTCGGCGTAGGTCAGGCAGACCTCGTCGAAGGTCGGCAGCAGGTAGGCCGCGTGCTCGTGCGTGGTGCGAGCCGGCACCTGCGGGTCGAACCACAGCTCGCGGCCGTCGACCTCGACCCGCTCGAGCACCTCGCGTGAGGTCGGCCAGGGCGCTGCGGATCTGGCCCAGCGTCAGGGTCGACCAGCGCGCCAGGTCACGCTCGGATGCCGGGCCGTGCCCCCCGATGAACCGTCGGGTCAGCTCGCGGCGAGCGTCGTCGTCGGCCAGGTCGTCGGTCGGCCCGGGCGGCACGACCTCGTCGACGAGCACGTAGGTGTGCTCGGTTCCGCGCGGCGGTCCGGAGCAGATGAGCGCGCGCACCTCGGCGATGATCAGCAGGTGCGCCAGGTGCTGCACGGCGGTCGGCAGGCCGGCGGCGTCGAACGCGACCCGGACGTCCTTGCGGGTGTGCGGAGTCGGGCCGGCGAGTATCGACTCGAGCACCCCCAGCGCCGAGGCGACCACGTCGTCGGTCAGCCCCAGCCGGAGGTTGACCCCGGCCATCCCGCCCTCGACGCGTGGCCCGGTGACCCGCTGCATCCAGCGCAGGTCGTCGGGCGCGAGCAGGTGCCAGGTGGGGCGCAGCACGTGGGTGCGCACCCAGCCGCCGGACGCCTGCTCGGCGAGCACGTCGGCGTACGTCGTGCCGGGGCGCATGCGCATGCCGAGCGACCAGGCGGCCAGCGGGGCGTCCTGCGACTGCACGCACCCGAGCAGCCGCACGACGTCGGCCCCGTGCCGCAGGCCGGCGGACGAGAGCCGCTGGGTGGCGAGCCGCCGGCGGTGAACGCGCTCGAGGGGGTGGGCTGGCACGGGCACATCCTCGCACCGGTGCAGGACCGGCCCTGTCCGCCATCGTCGAGGGGCCGCCACGGCCTCCACCGGGGTGTGCGAGAGCACCCCCCATCTGCGGTGGGCCGAACGGATGACGCTCGCATCGACCGTCGGGGCACACCTGGCCACCGGTCGGCCCGACGCGGGGCGATGTCCTTGGATCTGTCCCACCTCCGGCGCAGAGTGACTGCATGAGGACTCGCCGCCGGCGCACCGCTCGCCTCAGCCACCACCCGGTCGTTCATTGCGAAAGTCTGGGCAAGTGGCAGTGGCAGTGCGGGTGTGGCGCGCGCGGGTCCTCGTTCCCAAGTGGCTGGCAGGGAGCGCTGACGGCAGCGCTGGTCCATCAAAGCCAGGTGCCAGGGGAGTAGACGTGCGGTCCGGGGGCAACAGAGGGCTCCCGGGCCGTACGTCGTCGTAGGTGCCGCCGCTCCCTCTCGCCGAGTGGCGGCTCCCACGGCGACGCACTGAGCGCGGGGCCACGCGCCCGCAGGCAGCGAGGCCCCGCGCCAGGGCGTTCCGCGCGCGATGAGCCGCTGGGCCGATCGCCGCGCCCATCGCCGCGCCGCAGCTGCGGCGCCATCCCTCCGGGAGCCCCGGGAACAGATCCCTTGCGTCTGCGCGTTGTGCAGTGATGTAATCAAGTAATCACTGCAAGGAGAGAATCATGCGACACCCCCACACACCCCATCACCACGAGTCCCCGACCGACGACGACCTCACCCCCCGCGGTGGCGGTCCCCGCGGCGGACGCGGCCCCGGCCGTGGCCCGCGCGGCGGCCGACCCGGCCCCGGTGGCGGCCCGGGCGGACGCTTCGGCCGAGCCGGCGGCTGGCAGCAGGGCGACCTGCCCAACGCCGACGACGCCCAGAAGTGGTTCGCCGGGCGCCTGCCCGACGGCTGGTTCGACGACGTCGACGTCACCGTCGACCGCGAGGAGGTCACCGTCATCGGCACCCTCACCGGGGTCGACGCCGGAACCGACGCGGCCGAGGCCGAGGGGCGGATCAGCCGCTTCCGGGCCGAGACCCGCGAGCAGCGCATCGCGATCGCACAGGAGGCACAGGGCCGCTACCAGCGCACCGTCTCCTGGGGCGCGCGCGTCGGTGACACCACCGCGCTGTTCACCCACCTCGCCGTGCCGGTCATGACCCGGCTGCGCCAGCCCGAGCGGGCGGTGCTCGACACCCTCGTCGACGCCGGCGTCGCCCGGTCGCGCAGCGACGCCCTCGCCTGGTCGGTGCGGGTCGTCGGCGAGCACGCCGACACCTGGCTCGCCGAGCTGCGCGACAAGATGGCCGAGGTCGACAAGCTGCGCGCCAAGGGCCCCGAGCTCTGAGCCGGATGCCGTGAGCCTCATCGGCCACCATCGCCCCGATGCACGGATGCCGTGCCACACCTTTGTGGCACGGCATCCGCGCGTTCGCTCCCGCCTGCCGACGGGGCTCAGGGCACGACGACGGCCCGCCCGCGCAGCGTCCGGGCATGCATCCGCTCGTAGACCACCGGGCCCTCGTCGAGGCTGAACGTCTCGGTCTCCACGGTGAGCGCGCCGCTGCGCGCCATCGCGAGCACCTCGTGCAGCTCGGGGATGGTCCCCCAGTAGGGCGCCCGCACCGACACCTCGAAGGGCAGGCTGAACAACCCCACGGGCACGGTTCCGTCACCCACGCCGACGACGACGATGTCGCCGAGGGCGGCGACCATCTGGGGTGCAAGCGCCGTCGTCGGGGCCAGGCCCACGAAGTCGAAGACCGCGGTCGCGCCGCGCCCCTCGGTGAGCTCCTTGACCTCGGCGGGCGCGCTCTCGTCCGAGACCAGGGCGTGGTGCGCTCCCACCTCGCGAGCGAAGTGGAGCTTGTCGGGCAGGTCGAGCGCGATGACCTGGCACGAGGACAGGGCACGCAGCATCCGGATCGCCAGGTGACCCAGCCCGCCGACGCCGATGACGACCGCGGTCGAGCCGGGCACGAGCTTCGGCAGGCTGGGCTTGATCGCGTGGTACGGCGTCAACCCGGCATCGGTCAGCGGGGCCGCCTGCGTCGGTGCCAGGCCGCGCAACGGCACGAGGTGACGTGCGTCGTCGACGAGCATGAACTCGGCCATCGATCCCGGGGCGCCCGAGGCCCGGCGGCCTGATCCCGCGGTCGGCCGCGACCTCGCAGTACTGCTCCGCGCCCGTCGCGCAGGTGTGGCATCGCCCGCAACCCCACGGCCCGTAGACCGCCACCTCGTCCCCGACCCGCACGCCCGCGACCGCGGGCCCCACGGCTTCCACCACGCCCACGCCCTCGTGCCCGAGGGTCAGCGGAAGCCCGTAGACGTACGCCTGCTCGGGCAGCCCCATGATGAACTCGTCGGAGTGGCACGCCCCCGCGGCGAGCACACGGAGGAGCACCTCACCGCCATCGGGTTCCGGCGTCCGGACCTCGACCACCTCCGGGGGCGAGCCGATTCGCGTGTACTGGAGTGCCCTCATCGCCGTCTCCTCACAAACGCTCGGGTGATACCCCCGACGGTATGCCGTCGGGACTGGGGCGGGAAAGGGCACCGCCGGGCGTTTCCTCGTCCGCGTGCCGTGCCAGGAGTACGTTGCGGGGATGCGCGCGGCCGTGAGCACCAGGTACGGCCCACCCGACGTCGTCCGCGTCGTCGACGACGCCCCCGATCCCGAGGTCGGCCCCGACGACCTGCTCGTGCGGGTGCACGCGACCACGGTCAACCGCACCGACTGCGCCCTCCGGCGGGCGTACCCCTTCGTCGTCCGTGCCATGACCGGATGGCGTGGGCCCAAGTTCCCCGTCTGGGGCACGGAGTACGCCGGTGTCGTCGAGCGGGTCGGCCCGCAGGTCACCCGGTTCGCCGCCGGGCGACCGGGTCTTCGGCTATGCCGAGGGGCGCTTCGGCGCCCACGCCGAGCTGGTCGCGGTCGCCGAGTCCTCCTTCGTCGCAGCGGTTCCCGACGGGGTCGACCTGCACCACGCGGCCGCGGCGACCGAGGGCAGCCACTACGCCCTGAGCAGCATCCGCCGCGCGGGCGTGCAGATCAGGGGACCGGGTGCTCGTGCACGGCGCGACCGGTGCGATCGGGTCGGCGGCGGTGCAGCTGCTCGTCGACCAGGGCGTCGACGTCATCGCGACCGCCCCCACCGCCCACGTCGAGCTGGTGCGCGGGCTGGGCGCCCGGCGGGTGGTCGACTTCGAGGTCGAGGACTTCACCGCCATCGACGAGACCGTCGACGTCGTGCTCGACCTCGTCGGCAAGAGCACCTTCGGGGCCAGCCGCGCGATCCTGGCGCCCGACGGGGTCTACGTGTCGAGCGACCTCGGGCCGTTCGCGCAGAACGTCGCGCTGCCGCTGGTGACCAGGCTCGGCCGCGGCCGCCGGGTCGTGTTCCCCTTCCCGATGACCACGCCGGAGGTGCTCGAGCACCTCCGCTCCCGGCTCGAGAGCGGGGCGTTCGCACCCCTGCTCGACCCCACGACCTACCCGCTCGAGGACATCGTCGAGGCCTACACGCTACGTCGAGACCGGCCAGAAGCTCGGCAACGTCGTCATCACCGTCACCGACACGCACTGACCCCTGCTCGAACTCGACCATTGCGATCTACCCACCTCCAGAGCCCCTTGGTCGTCCTGCGGGCGTGGGTGGATCGCAATGAGTCGGCGCTGGGGTCAGGCGGGGGTGAGGGTGCGGCGCATGACGAGGCGCGGCATCCGGCTCGCCACGGCATCCGTCGTGCCGACCACCGAGAACCCGGCCTTCTCGAACATCGAGCGGGTGCCGACGAACGCCATCGTCGTGTCCATCCGGCCGGGCGGGTCGACCGGGTGCGCCTCGACGGCCGGCGCCCCGTGGGAGGCGGCGTACTCGACCGCGCCCTCGAGCAGGTGCCCGACCACGCCCTGGCGCCGGTGCCCGCTGCGCACCACGACGCAGATGATGCTCCAGACCGGCAGGTCGTCGGTCGGCAGGATGAGCTTCGAGCGCACCAGCCGGGGGATCTCCGACCGCGGCGAGATGCTGCACCAGCCGACCGGGACCCCGTCGAGGTAGGTGACGACCCCCGGCGGGTGCTCCCGCTCGCACAGCGCCCGCATCGCCTTCTCGCGGTCGTCGGGCCCGTCGCCACCCAGCTCGCGGATGTCGGCCGCCCGCAGCCGGTGCGACAGGCACCAGCACGAGTAGGCCCGCCGGCTGGGGTTGATGATGTCGGCGAAGTCGTCGAACCGGTCGGGCGTGACCGGGTGCGTCTCCCACGTCTGCTCGGTGGTCATGCCGAAAGCGTTGCACCTCGCGGCGACACCGTGGCGATCTCGGCCAGCACGGCCGCGGCATCCCACGCGCCCGGGTCCGTGGTGTCCGGCCACTGCTCGACCTGCTCACGCGCCCAGCGCGCCCAGCGCGCCGTCGCCTCCTCCTGCTCGCGGAACAGCCGCAGCCCGATGGCGCTGAGGTGCTCGCGCTCGGGGAAGGCCGGCGGTCGGGTGGCGGCGAGGCCCGACGATCTCGTCGAGCCGCTCGGTCGGCCTGCGCCTCGATGCGCTCGATCGTGGCCAGCAGCTGCTGCCGCGACCCGGCATCGGAGAAGAAGACCTTGACCATGCCCTCGAACTCGGTGGTCGGGGGAGCGAACGGCTCGCCGAGCCAGTCGCGCAGGGCAGCCCGGCCGGCATCCGTGATGGTGTAGACGGTGCGCCCGCGCTTGCCGGTGTGCTCGCGGGTGGCCGTGGCCAGGCCGTCGTCGGCCAGCCGCTTCGGCTCGTCGTAGAGCTTGCGCTCGGCGCGTGGCCAGAACCACCGCAGGCTGCGCTGCACCTGCTTGGCGAGCTCGTAGGTGGTCCACGGCCGGATCGCGAGCAGGCCGAGCACGGCGTAGGACGTGGTCGTGCGGTCACGGGGCATGACAGAACCTTGACATAGTGCCCAGGGCAGTGTCTATCCTTCCCGAATACTGCACAGGGCAGTATCTGAGAGGAGGCCACTCCCGTGACCATCGACACCACCGCGACCACCCACCCGCTCGCCCACTCGGATGCCGGGAGCGGTGAGCCCGCGCTGCTGTTCCTGCCCGGCTGGTGCGGCGACCGCAGCGTCTTCGACGGGCTGGTGTCGCGGCTCGGCGCCGGGCGCCGTGCCGTTGCCGTCGACCTGCCCGAGCACGGGGAGTCGCCGCGAACCGGGCGTCGACTTCACCACCGCGGACGTCGTCGACGCCGCGATCGCCCTGGTCGACTCGCCTCGGCATCGACCGGGTCGTGCCCGTCGCCCTCTCGCACGCCGGCTGGGTGGCCGTCGAGCTGCGCCGCCGGCTGGGTGCGACGCGGGTGCCCGGCGTCGTGCTGCTCGACTGGATGGTGCTCGGCACCCCACCCGGGTTCGACGACGCCCTCGCCGGCCTCCAGGACGACACCGCCTGGCCCGACGTGCGCGCCGCGCTCTTCGGCATGTGGACCGAGGGGGTCGACGAGCCCGCGGTGCACGAATACGTTGCCTCCATGGGTGAGTACGGCGCGGCGTACTGGCAGCGGGCCGGCCGCGAGATCGCCGCCGGCTTCGCCGCGAACGGGGCGCCGCTGGCAGCGCTCGACGAGCTGGCCGAGCCGTGCCCGACGCTGCACCTGTACGCGCAGCCGGCTGCCGACGAGGTGCTCGCCGCCCAGCAGGCCTTCTCCGCCACCCACCCGTGGTTCGAGGTGCACCGGCTCGACGCCCGCAGCCACTTCCCGATGTTCGAGGTGCCCGACGAGATGTCCGCACGGATCGAGGAGTTCGCATGTCGGCTGCACTGAGCGCGGATGGCGGGCGGCCGCGGCTCGTGGTCGTCGTCGCCCACCCCGACGACGAGACCTTCGGCACCGGGTCGGTGCTGCTGCACGCCGCCGCGGCCGGCCTGGAGACGACCGTCGTCTGTGCCACCCGCGGGGAGGCCGGCGAGATCACCCCCGGCAGCGGCGTCGACCCGGCCGACCTCGCGGCCGTCCGCGAGAGCGAGCTGCGCAGGGCCGCAGCGGTTCTCGGCGTCAGCCGGGTCGAGGTGCTCGACTTCCGCGACTCCGACATGAGCGGTGACGCCGATGCCTCCACCCTGGTCGGTGCCGACCAGGCACGTCGTTCGGGATGCCGTGCGCGCCCTCCTCGACGACGTGCGCCCCGACGTCGTGGTCACCCTCGACGCCGGTGACGGCCACCGCGACCACGCCGCGATCCGCGACGCCACCCTGGCCGCGGTCGACGCGGCGGGCCTGGCCTCGACGCGGGTCTACCTGCACTGCCTGCCCACCTCGATCATGGACCGCTGGGTCGAGCACATGAAGCGCACCGACCCGTCATGGGCGCACCTCGAGCTCGGCGCGCTCGGCACCCCCGACGAGCAGGTGACGACCGAGATCGACACCCGCCGCTTCCTCGACCAGCGGGTGGCCGCGATGGCCGAGCACCGCTCCCAGCGCTCGCCGTTCGAGGGCCTGCCGCAGGAGCTGTTCGAGGCGTTCCTCACCCGCGAGCACCTGATCCGGGTTCGCCCGGCCTGGCCCGGCGGCCCGTGGAGACCGACCTCGTCGAGCCGGCGACGGCCCCCGCCTGACCCGAACGAAGTCCGAAGCGGCTGGGTGTCACAGCCGAGGCTCCGAGCGGTGTCTGGAGGGGTGGACGGCCATCCGCGCCGCCCCCGACACCGAGGAGGACCCGTGCCCAGCACCTTCCGCATCCCCAAGGCCACGATGAGCGGCCCCTACGCCGCCGTGCTCAAGGCCTACGCCCGCCGCACCTGGGGCGACGTGCCCGACACCGCCTACGTCGTCTGGCACCACAAGCAGGTCATGAGCGCCGTGCTCGGCTTCGAGCGCAAGGTGGCCAAGTGGGACGCCCTCGACACGCACCTGGCGAGCTTCGCCCAGATCGCCAGCGCCGCGGTCATCGGCTGCAGCTGGTGCACCGACTTCGGCTACTACCTGGCCCACGACGAGGGGCTCGACGAGGCCAAGGTGCGCGAGGTGCCGCGCTGGCGCGAGTCCGACGTGTTCACCCCGCTCGAGCGCGACGTCATGGAGTACGCCGAGGCGATGAGCGCCACCCCCTGCGCCGTCGACGACGAGCTCAGCCACCGCCTCCAGGAGGCCCTCGGCGTCAAGGCGGTCGTCGAGCTCACCCAGCTCGTCGCGCTCGAGAACATGCGCTCCCGGTTCAACAGCGCCGCCGGCCTGCAGTCGCAGGGCTACTCCGACGTCTGCGAGCTGCCCCTGGCCGTACCCTCGCACGCATGACCGAGGGCCCCGACGCGCAGGAGTTCGAGGCGCTGCGGCCGCTGCTCTTCACGGTGGCCTACGAGATGCTCGAGGTCGCCGCCGACGCCGAGGACGTCGTGCAGGAGGCCTGGCTGCGCTGGTCGCGCGTCGACCCCACGACGGTCCGCGACCACCGCGCCTACCTGGTGCGCATCGTCATCCGGCTGTCGCTCAACCGTTTCCGTACGGTGAGCCGCCAGCGCGAGACCTACGTCGGCCCGTGGCTGCCCGAGCCGCTGCTCACCGTCAAGGACGTCGCGGATGACGTGGAGCTCGCCGACAGCGTGTCGACCGCGATGCTGCTCGTGCTGCAGACCCTCACCCCGGTCGAGCGCGCCGTGTTCGTGCTGCGCGAGGTGTTCGACGTGCCGTACGACGAGATCGCCGAGGGGGTCGACCGCACCCCGGCCGCCGTGCGGCAGATCGCCCACCGGGCCCGCGAGCACGTCGCCGCCCGCCGCCCGAGGCAGCGGGTCGACCGCGCCGAGCACGCCGCGGTGCTCGAGCGCTTCCGCCGGGCCGCCGACACCGGTGACCTCCAGGCGCTCATCGACGTGCTCTCGCCCGACGTCGTGCTCGTCACCGACGGCGGGGGAGTGCGCAAGGCCGCGCTGCGCCCCATCCTCGGCCGCGACAAGGTGCTGCGCTTCCTCGCCGCCGTCACCCCCCAGGACGTCGACGTCGAGCTGCGCGTCGAGTCGGTCGGTGGCCAGCCCGGCCTGGTCGCGGTCATCGACGGCGTGGTCGACAGCGTCATCACCATCGACGCCGTCGACGGCGTGGTCGCCTCGCTCTACTTCGTGCGCAACCCCGACAAGCTGACCCGGCTCGGCGACGAGGTGCGGCTCGCCCGCTGAGCCGCGCCACCGGCATCCGCCCGCCGTAGGGTCGTCGGGTGCGCATCGTCAGCCTCATCCCGTCGGCCACCGAGATCCTCTTCGCGGTGGGGGCCGGTGACGACGTCGTCGGGGTGACCTTCGAGTGCGACCACCCGGCGCAGGCCCGCGAACGGCGGGTCGTGTCGTCGACCACGCTGCCCGAGGGGCTGACCCCGCGCGAGATCGACGACGCCGTGGCGCGCGCGGTGGCCGCGGGGGAGGACCTCTACCGCCTCGACGCGAATGCCCTGACCGACCTCGACGCCGACCTCGTCGTCACCCAGGACCTCTGCGCGGTCTGCGCCGTCGACGTCACCGCCGTCGACGACGCGCTGGCCCACCTCGGCTGCACCGCCGACGTGCTCACCGTCGACCCGCACACCCTCGACGACGTGCTCGACTCCGTGGTGGCGGTCGGTCGCGCGACCGGCCACGAGGGCGACGCGCTCACCCTGGTCGCGTCGCTGCGCGAGCGGCTGGATGCCGTGCGCTCGCGGGTCGACGGACGCGAGCGTCCGCGGGTGGTCGTGCTCGAGTGGACCGACCCGCCCTACGCGCCGGGCCACTGGATCCCGGAGATGGTCACGGCGGCCGGGGGAGAGCCGGTGCTCGGCGCGGCCGGCGAGAAGTCGGTGCGCGTCACCTGGGACGCCGTGCACGCAGCCCGACCCGACGTCGTCGTGGTCGCCCCGTGCGGGTTCGACCGGGCGGCGGCGCAACAGCAGGCCGACGGCCTGGTGGCGGCCGGGCGGCTGCCGGCCGGCGTGGTCGTGCACGCCGTCGACGCCAACGGCGCTCTGGGCACGGCCCGGCCCGCGCCTGGTCGACGGCGTCGAGGAGCTGGCGGCCCTGCTCCACCCGTGACCCGCGCGTCGGGTCAGTCGGTGGCCGGGCGCTCGGCCCGGGCCTCGACGACCACCTGGCCCACGACCACCGCCGCGATCAGACCGGTGAGCACGGTGGCCGGCAGCGCAGCGCCGACCAGCCCGAGCAGCAGCGGAACGACGACGCCGCTGGAGATCCACAGGGTGCGCACGGCATCCGACCGCCCAGCGACCACGATCGCGACGAGCTGGCCGATCAGGAAGTACGCGGCCACCGCCCCGCAGAGCAGCCAGCGCGGCCCGTCGTCGAGCGGCTCGTTGCCGTGCTCGACGACCGCCGCGAGCCCCACCGAGACCGTCGCGATCACCCCGGTGACCACGCAGTGCAGCGCGAGCCCGAGCCGCGCCGGCACGGCGTCGGCGCGCAGGTGCGGCACCCCGGCGAAGCCGTACTGCACCGACAGCCCGAACATCCCGGCGAGCAGCACGAACGACGCCAGCCCGGCCACGAACAGCCCGGTCTCGGGCACCGCCTC